>NZ_JACCEY010000007.1:0-57164 GCF_013591995.1 Rhizobium sp. WYCCWR 11146 | reverse complement strand
CGCCCACCCGCCTTATGCAAACCGGGCGGTTCAAACGCTTTCGGGCGTAATCGTTTCGAAGGGAACCACGCGCTGAAGGATGGTTGTGCTGTCGCGGTGTTCCAGCGCGGCGATCATCGTGGCGATCAATTCGTCCGATATCTGATCGAGCGGATGGCACAATGCCGCCATGATCAGGCCTTCCGTCAAGCCCTTGCGCGTTTCCGGGCCGATGTCGCGGCAGACGACCCTGACCTTATCTCGCTTTTCGACAGGGGCTTCGCGAAGAGCGCGCAGCACACCGGAAATCCCCCCTCCGACAATGAAAATGCCTCTGAGGTCATCGAGTTCGGAGAGCAGCTGGCTGACGATCCGGTAGGCTTCCTGCGGCTCCTCATGTGTCGGTCTGCTGTCATCCACCTGAAGATGGGGTGCATGCTCGCGCATATAGGATCGAAAGCTCGCATCGGAGACATCTTGGCACTGATAACGATGATTGCCGATGAAGACGGCGATCCGGCCCGGCATCGGCGTGGTCTGAGCCAGAAACCATGCGGCGGTCCGCCCGAGTTTCCAGTTGTCGGTGCCGACGAAGCCGGCGCGATCCCGGGCGGACTGATCGGTTATGTAGGCGACAACCGGCTTTCCCCTCTCCTTGAGGGATTGGATTGTCTGTCCGATCAACGGGTGGTCACCCGCAATGACAGCAACTGCATCACAGCGTTTGCCAAGCGCTTCGAGACGATCTGCAATATTTTGTGGCTCGAGGACATCGACGAAATCGACCACAGCCACGACTTTCTCGTGCTGGCGTCTCGCGGCCGCCTCCGTGATCTTCGAGCCGAACAGCCGGTAGAGCTCACGGCTCGACTGCTGGAGAAGAAAGCCGAAACGGTAATTCGGCAGGAGCCGCTGCCTGCGGTCCTCGATCACGCCTCGGCCATAAAATCCAATCTCTTCCGCGGCATTTTGTACCCTCTCGATCGTTTCCGCGCGCACTGCGCCGGTACCTCCGAGAATGCGGTTGACCGTGGCGATGCTGACGCCGGAGGCCTGGGCAAGATCGGCAATGGTCGGTCTCTTCATGATATATTTCATTCCATTTTCGGATGAAATGAAATGATACATTAATTTCATCAAAACGCAATAAGCATTCCATTTTCAGCGGTCGGTTGATACAAATATTCCAGCGAGTTGGGAGCCTTGCTTTGAGGAATTGTTACTCTCGACCGCCTTTTTGGGAGGAAATCACATGAGTTTTTCAATGCGCGCCGTACGCGGGCTGCTGGCTGGCGCTGTTTTCGTTCTTGGCGCGTCTTCAGTCATGGCCGCGAATATTGCTGTCGTCGGCGGCAAGACCGACGACGAATTCTGGAGCCGTATCAAGAAGGGCGTCGATGACGCCCGGCTCGTCGTCGAGAAGAATGGCGGCTCCGTCAGCTATCTGCAGCTGCAGACCTACGACAATCTCGGGCCTGACGCCGCCCAGCTCGTCCGCACGGCCATCAGCCAGGGCGTGACCGGCATCGTGGTGCCGGACTGGGTGCCCGAGGCGGAAGACGAGGCCATCAAGGCTGCCGTCGCTGCGGGCATCAAAGTCATCCTCATGAATGCCGGCAGCATCGACAAAGCTCGCGAGCTTGGCGCGATCAACTATGTCGGCTCGGATGAATACACCGCCGGCAAGGCAGGCGGCGAATATTTCGCGTCCAAGGGTGCGAAAAATGTCATTTGCGTCAATACGCTCCCGGGTGCCGCAAACCAGGAGGCCCGTTGCAAGGGTGTCATCGACGGCATCACCGGAAAGGGCGGTGCCGGCAAGCAGCTGCCATTGCCGGCGACCAGCTTCGGCGATCAGACGGCAATCGCCGAGGCCGTCAAGGCGACACTGCTGCAGGACGACACCATCGACGGCGTCCTCAATGTTGGGGCTTCCGACGCCGATGCGGCTGCAAGCGGGATCGTTCAGGCGAACAAGGGCGGCAAGGTCGCGCATGGCACCTTCGACCTGAACGCCTCGGGGCTTGCCCGCATCAAGGATGGTTCGCAGACCTTTGCAATCGACCAGCAGCCTTACCTGCAGTCGCTGCTGGGGGTTTCGCTTCTCGCCGCGCATATCGACTACGGCACCAACCTGCCGACCGCACCGGTGCTGACCGGCCCGGGCATCGTCGATGCCGCGAACATTGACGCCACCCTGGCCGGCGTCAAGGAAGGCGCTCGCTGATCATTCGAAACGGGCTCCGGCCCGCGGGATATCCGCGGGTCGAAGTTTATCGAGCGTGCGGACCACCGCGTCCGCACGCCTGGAGATTCACGCCCAAACTGGGGTAGGCATATGAACAATCTTTCATTCGGCAACCTGTTGCGCCGTCCCGAGGCGGGTGCATTCCTCGGACTTGTCGGCGTCCTCCTGTTCTTCGTCGTATTCGGCAGCACCAAGTTCCTGGAGCCCGCCGGCGCCGCAAGCTGGCTCAACGTCGCCGCCAATCTCGGCATTATCGCTCTTCCCATCGGACTTTTGATGATCGCAGGCGATCTCGACATTTCAATTGGCGCGATGATCCCCGCCGGCTCCATGACGGTCGCGGTCCTCTCGGGCTACTACGATCTTCCCATATGGGTCGGAATGCTCGGTGCGCTTGCCTTCGGCCTCATCGTCGGGCTGGTCAACGGCTACCTCGTCGTGCACACCGCCGTGCCTTCGCTGATCGTAACGCTCGGCACCCTCTTTGCGGTACAGGGCCTGATGCTTGGCACCTCGGTTCTCGTCACCGGCACCACGAGCGTGGCGCTGACGGCCGACCCCTGGGCAAAGTTCCTTTTCGGGCAATTCCTGGGCGGATCGTTTCAGGTGATCATTCTGTGGTGGGTGGCCATCACCGCGATCTTTATCTTCTTCATTCACTTCTCGCCTTACGGGAACTGGATTTTCGCGATGGGCGGAGACAAGGTCAGTGCCCGCAACGCCGGCATTCCGACGACCCGTCTGACGATGGTCCTCTTCGTCCTCTCGGCGATGAGCGCGTCCTTCGTCGGCATGTGTCAGGCCATCCTGTTCAATTCCGCGCAGGTTTCGGGCGGAATGACATTCATCTTCAACTCGATCATCTCGGTCGTCGTCGGAGGTGTGCTGCTGACCGGCGGTTTCGGGTCGGTGATCGGGATCTTCTTCGGCACGATCACCTTCGCCGTCGTCAACCAAGGCATCTATTTCACGACCTTCGACCGCAATTGGTCGAGCCTGATCATCGGCGTGATGCTGCTCGTGGCCGTCCTCATGAACAATACGTTCCGCCAGATGGCGCTGACCTATTCACCCAAGAAGAAGAAGTGAGAGCTGAGACATGGCTGGCCCAATTCTTGAACTTGAAAACGTCAACAAGTCATTCGGCCCGATCGATGTGCTCTACGACATCACATTGAGCGTCCATCCCGGTGAAGTACTTTGCCTGCTGGGTGACAACGGTGCGGGAAAGTCCACCCTGATCAAGACCTTTGCCGGTGTCTACAAGCCGACGAGCGGCGCGGTGAAGTTCGAAGGACAACCCATCGTCTTCCAGAATCCGCGCGAAGCCGCAGACCTCGGCATCGCAACCGTCCATCAGTTCGGCGGCACCTTTCCGCTGATGAGCATCGGCCGTTCGTTCTTCGTGGGGCGGGAACTGACCAAGGGCTTCGGCCCGTTCAAAATCTACGACCGCAAGGCGGCTAATGAAATCGCGGTCAAGGCCGTGCGCGAGTTCGGCATTACCCGCATCGACGATGGCGATCGCCTGATCGGCGGTCTGTCGGGCGGGGAGCGGCAATCCCTGGCAATCGCCCGAGCCGTCCACTTCGGCGCCCGGGTGCTGATCCTCGACGAGCCGACCGCCGCTCTCGGCGTCAAGGAGGCGGCGCATGTGCTGCGTATCGTCCTGGAAGCGCGCCGTCGCGGCCTCGCCGTCATCTTCATCACCCACAACGTCATTCACGCCATGACGGTGGGAGACCACTTCGCGGTGCTCATCAAGGGTGCGAAGGCGGCCGACTTCCGCAAGGGCGAAAAGACGCGCGAAGAGATTACCGACCTGATGGCAGGAGGCGAGGCCATGGCCGAACTCGAAGCCGAAATCGAAGCGTACTCGACGGCGCATAGCGGACATCCCCCGCCGGTCTGACCGACCGCCGCGGATGAACTCCAGAAACTCTAAAGAGCTCGCCTACCCCGGCGGGATGGCCCAGCACAATCATCGGACGGGTAACAGCCATGAAGATTGCAATCGACCCCTTTATGCATCGCCACCTCTCACTCGAAGAATTGCCCTCGAAAGTGGCTGAACTCGGATACGAGTGGATAGAGCTCAGCCCGAGGGCCGATTTTCTCGAGTGGTTCAAGGCGCCGCGCGTGTATCCGGCCCGCGCCAAGGCATTCAAGAAAGCGCTCTCCGATGCCAATGTCGGCATTGCCTCGATCCTGCCGATGTATCGGTGGGCCTCGAACGATGAAAATGAGCGGCAAGCTGCCGTCAAGCACTGGAAGCGCGCCATCGAGATCAGTGTCGAACTCGGCGTCGACACGATGAACTCGGAATTCGGCCGCGGCCCGCATCCGGACAAGGGTTCGTGCTACTGCTGCCATACCGGTTCCATGATCGAGGCCTGCGAAGACGCCTGGTGGCGCTCGATGGAAGAATTGGTGCCGATCTTTGAAAAGGAAGGCATAAACCTGCACGTCGAACCGCATCCCGAGGATTGGTGCGAAACCCTGCAGCCGGCTCTCGATATCATCAGGACGGTCAACTCGAAGAACGTCAAGTTCCTCTATTGCGCGCCGCATACCTTCTATTTTGGCGATGATACCAAGGCGATGCTCCGGGAAGCAAAGGACGTGCTCGCCCATGTCCATGTCGGCGACACCTTCAATCACAAGGCCTCTTCGGGGCTCCGCTACATCCTCAACCCTCCGGGCACACAGGCCAGGGTGCATCAGCACCTGAACATCGGCCAGGGCGAGGTTCCCTGGGAAGATTTCTTCAGCACGCTGGCGGAGATCGGGTTCGACGGCATCATGACCGCATGCGTTTTCGCCTGGGAGGACAAGGCCGACCACTCCGGCAAATTCATGCGCGCCGAAATGCAGCGCTTCGTCGACAAGTACTGGACCGCGAAATAACGCGCGATGCCCCTCTAGCGGTTCGCGATGCAGCCAAGCGATTGGCGCGAGCGACCGCGACCGGGGTTCCGCCCGGAACGCTTAAACATCACAGACATCATTCCTGGAAGGACAGAAGATGATCAACGGAGAAAGATCCATCGAGCGCCCGCTACGCTGGGGCATGGTCGGCGGCGGCCGTACCGGGCAGGTGGGCTACAAGCATAGAACCGGCGCCCAGCGGGACGGCACCTACCGGCTCATCTGCGGAGCCTTCGATCTCGACGCCGAGCGTGGACGCGACTTCGGCACGAAGATCGGCGTTACTGCGGACAGATGCTATGGCGACTATAAGGAGCTGATCGCCAAGGAGGCCGGGCGCGAGGACGGCGTCGAGGTCGTCTCGATCGCCACGCCGAACTTCACCCACTACGAGATCACCAAGGCGTGCCTGGAAGCCGGCCTTCACGTGATCTGCGAAAAGCCGCTGTTCTTCACCGTCGCCGAATGCGACGAGGTCGCGAGGCTCGCCGAAGAGAAGGGCCTGATCGTCGGCGTCACCTACGGCTTCACCGGCCATCCGCTGGTTCATCAGATGGCGGCGATGGTCAAGAAGGGCATGCTCGGCGATATCCGCATCGTCGACATGCAATATAGCCACGGGTTCAACGCGGGCGACGATGTCGGCGCCGGCGAAGCCGTGAAGTGGCGCACCAATCCCAAGACGGCTGGCCCGACCTTCGTTCTCGGCGATATCGGCACGCACCTCTACTATCTCTCCGAAGTGGTGCTGCCGCATATGAAGATCGAAAAGCTGCTCTGCGACCGCAAGGCCTTCATTCCGACCCGTGCGCCGCTCGAAGACCACGCGACCGTTCTCATGCATTACGACAACGGCGCCCGCGGCCGTCTTTGGGTGTCCTCGGTGGATGCCGGGAATATGGGTTCGCAGCGCTACCGTTTCGTCGGCTCCAAGGCCTCCGTCGAATGGTCCGATTCCCATCCCGACCAGTTGATTTACGAAGTGCAGGGTGAACCGAACCGCACCTTGCATCACGGCATGCCCTACCTCGAAGAAGAAAGCCTCGCCTACGATCGCATGGGCGCGCTGCACACCGAAGGCCTGGGCGACAGCTGGGCGAACATCTACCTCTGGATCGCCCAGGCGATCGACGCAAAACGCCGCGGCGACGAGGCCTTCCTCAAGGGCCATCATTATCCCGGCATCGAAGCCGGCACCGAAGGTGTGCGCTGGCTGGAAAACTGCGTCCGCTCGGCAGACGCAGGTTCGGCCTGGGTCGAGTTCAAGTGATCAACAGGGGACGTGCTGGATCTCCTCCATCCTCCTCCCAGGTGCGTCCCCAACCTCTCTTTTGGAAAGACAATGATATGAAACTATCGATCTGCACCGACGTGATGGGCGACCTTTCCTTTACTGACATGCTCGACAAATGCGTCAAACTTGGTGTCGAAGGTATCGAGATGACTGGCGGCGGCTGGTCGCGCGGGCCGCACTTCCGTGCGGACGAGCTGCTGGCCGACAGAGGCCTGCTCAAGACCAAGCTGAAGGAAATCGAAGCCCGCGGCCTGGAAATCGCCGCGCTGAATTGCTCGGCAAACCCGCTCGATCCGGGTGACATGGGCAAGCGCCACCGCAAGGAAATGGAAGACACCATCCGGCTCGCCGGCGAAATCGGCGTGAAGAAGATCGTCACCATGTCCGGCCTTCCAGAAGCCGCCCCCGGCGACACGGTGCCGAACTGGCTGGTCTACACCAAGAGCTGGCCGAACGAGATGCCTGAGCGCGACCGATATCAGTGGGAAGATCGGGCTTTCCCGCTCTGGCACGGCCTGGTCAAGCTCGCCGATGAAGTCGGCGTCGAAAAATATGCGCTGGAAAACTTCTCGGCCATGCTCGTATGGAACCCCGAGACCCTCTTCCGCCTGCGCAACGAAGTCGGTGCGAAGGTCGGCATGAACCTCGATCCGTCGCATCTGATGTGGATGGGCGCCGACCCGATAGCCTCCGCCCGTGCGCTGGGCAATGCCATCCATCATTGCCATGGCAAGGATACCCGCATCGAGCGGGGCCTCGCCGACGTCAACGGCTTGCTCGAGCTCAAGGACGTAACTGACGTCGCCAACCGCACCTGGAACTATGTCGCGGTCGGCGCCGGCCATGACCTGCAATGGTGGAAGGAGTTCTTCTCCGTGGTGCGCATGGTCGGCTACAACGATTGGGTCAGCCTCGAGATGGAAGACTTCACCATGTCGACCGAGGCGGGCATCCAATCCTCCATCGATGCGCTGCAGGCAACAATCAGCCGCTGATGGACTGGCGCGGGCGGTCGTTCGCCCGCGCTCCCTTGCATTGGTCGTTTCTTGTGAAGAGGCCGACGGTGCCCAACCCCGATCAGCATGACCGAATTCAATACTATTTCGAGGAAACCGACATGACCAAGACATTGGACGTGATCACGATCGGGCGCGCCGGCGTCGACCTCTATGGGGCACAGGTCGGAGGACGGCTGGAGGATATGGGATCCTTCGAAAAATATATCGGCGGCAGTCCGACCAACATTGCCTGCGGCACGGCGCGACTGGGCCTCAAATCGGCGCTGATCTCCCGGGTGGGCGATGAGCATATGGGCCGGTTCATCCGCGAGGAGCTTGCCCGGCATGGCGTCGATGGCAGGGGCGTCGTGACGGATCCCGAACGGCTGACGGCACTCGTCATTCTCGGGATCCGGGACGAAGAACGTTTCCCGTTGATATTCTACCGGGAAAATTGCGCCGACATGGCGCTTTGCGAGAAGGATATAGACGAGGCTTTCGTTTCCAGCGCCCGTTCGGTGCTGGTGACGGGAACACACCTCTCCCATCCGCGCACGGAAGCGGCCGTGCTGAAGGCGCTCGGCTTTGCGCGCAAGCATGGCGCCAAGACGGCTCTCGACATCGACTATCGTCCAAATCTTTGGGGTGTGGCCGGCCATGGCGAGGGGGAAAGCCGCTATGTGGCAAGCGGGCAGGTGACCAAAAAGCTCCAGACGACGCTTCATCTGTTCGATCTGATCGTCGGGACAGAGGAAGAATTCCAAATCGCCGGCGGGACGACGGATACCGTGGCGGCCCTGCGCGCCGTGCGCGCCGTGACTGCGGCAACGCTCGTCTGCAAACGCGGCGCCAAGGGAGCGGTCGCATTCGAAGATGCGATACCGGACAATCTGGACGAGGGCATTTCGGGCGAAGGTTTCCCGGTCGAAGTCTTCAACGTTCTCGGCGCCGGAGACGGCTTTTTCGCCGGACTGCTGAAAGGTTGGCTTGACGGCGAAGATTGGCCGACCGCGCTCCGATACGCCAATGCCTGCGGCGCTTTTGCCGTCTCCCGCCACGGCTGCACGCCGGCCTATCCGTCACTTCAGGAGCTGAATTTCTTCCTTAAGCGCGGCATGACGCGTCCTGACCTGCGCAATGATGCCGCGCTGGAGCAGATACACTGGTCGACCAACCGGCATGGCGACTGGTCCGAGATGCGCGTCTTCGCCTTCGATCACCGGATGCAGCTCGAAAATATGACGGGTTACACGCCGTCGAAGGGCGGAGCCTTCAAGGAGCTTTGCCTTCAGGCAGCCCTGAAAGTGCAGAAGGGGCGATCCGGCTACGGGATCCTCTGCGACGACCGTATCGGCCGGCGCGCGCTCCACGCCGCCTCCGGCACCGGTCTCTGGATCGGCAGACCCTGCGAATGGCCGGGGTCTCGGCCGCTTAGCCTGGAGCCGTCGCTCGGTCCCGATTGCGGAGGACTTTTGGAATGGGCGCGCGAGAACGTCGTCAAGGTGCTCTGCTTCTGCCACCCGGACGACGATGATGCGACCTGGGACCGGCAACTGGCGGAAGTGCGGCGGCTTTACGTGGCGTCGCGCCGCAACAGGCTGGAATTCCTGCTCGAGGTCATCCCCTCCAAGGTCGCCAGGGTCACCGCGGATACGACCGCGACACTGATCCGCCGCTTCTATGCCGAAGGCATTTATCCCGACTGGTGGAAGCTCGAGCCGCTGGACGAACCTGAAGCATGGGCGCGGGTCTGCGCCGCCATCGAGGAAAACGATCGCCATACAAGAGGGATTGTCGTCCTCGGCTTGGATGCGCCCGAGGATGCGTTGAAGGCAAGCTTCGAGGTTGCCGCGCGCTTCCCGCTCGTCAAGGGATTTGCCGTCGGCCGGACGATCTTCGGCTCGGTCGCCCGAGGCTGGTTCGAGGGCTCGATCAGTGATGAAGAGGCCGTCGAGGAAATGGCGAAACGATATTCCCGGCTTTGCACGGTCTGGGACGGCGCGCGGGCGCGCGTGCAGGAGGCAGCAGAATGACAACGATACGACAGACAGCCGCGCAGGCCATGATGAAATGGCTCTCGGTCCAGATGACCGAGGATGGCGAGCGCTTCATCGAAGGCGTCTGGGCGATCTTCGGTCACGGCAACGTCGCCGGCATCGGAGAGGCGCTGCATGGGATCGGCGACGTCCTTCCCACATGGCGGGGCCAGAACGAACAGACCATGGCGCATGCGGCGATCGCCTATGCGAAGACACTGAAGCGCCGGCGCGCCCAGGCCGTGACATCGTCGATCGGCCCGGGCGCCACCAATATGATCACGGCCTGCGCACTTGCCCATGTCAACAGATTGCCGGTTCTTTTCATACCCGGCGACGTGTTCGCCAATCGCCGCCCCGAGCCGGTGTTGCAGCAGATCGAGGATATGAATGACGGAACGGTCAGCGCCAATGACTGCTTCCGGCCGGTCTCGGCCTATTTCGACCGGATCGCCCGTCCCGAGCATCTCCTGACTTGCCTGCCCCGCGCCCTGGCCGTCATGACCGATCCCGGCAGCTGCGGCCCCGTTACGCTCGCCTTCTGCCAGGATGTGCAAGCAGAGCACTACGACTACCCGGAAGCCTTTTTCGAACCGAAGGCGTGGCGCATCCGCCGTCCCGAACCGGATCCGCGCGAGGTCGCAGATCTTGCCGATGCGCTCCGGGCTGCGCGCAAGCCAGTCATCATTTCCGGTGGCGGCGTCATCTATTCGCAGGCCGAGGCCGAACTCGCCGCATTCGCAGAGAAGCACCATATCCCGTTTGTCGAAACGCAAGCCGGGAAGGGCGCCAACAGCTGGGAGCACCCGCTGAATTTCGGGTCGCCGGGTGTGACCGGATCGGCGTCGGCCAATGCGCTTTGCGCCGAGGCGGACCTCGTGCTCGGCATCGGCACGCGCTTCCAGGATTTCACCACAGGCAGCTGGGCTCTCTTCCGCAATCCCTCGCGCCGGCTCGCTTCGATCAACCTTGCCGGATATGATGCAACCAAGCATTCGGCATTGCCCTGCGTCGGCGATGCCAGGGTCACGCTGGCGCGCCTGTCCGCCGCGCTCGAGGCGTATCGTGGGCCTGGCATCGACGCCGGGAGCAGGACCGACTGGCACCAAACGGTCGAGCGCGTGACGGCGGCGCCGGAAGCGGACGGGCCTGGAAACCTGCCCACCGATGCGCAGGTCATCGGCGCCGTGCAGCGGGTGGCGACGGAAAAATCCGTGGTCATGTGCGCGGCCGGCACCATGCCGGGCGCATTGCAGGTGCTGTGGCAATCGGCCAAGGGCGGATACCACATGGAATATGGTTTCTCCTGCATGGGGTACGAAGTGGCGGGCGCCATGGGCATCAAGCTCGCCCGCCCCGACAAGGAGGTCATCTGCTTCGTCGGCGACGGCTCCTACATGATGGCCAATTCGGAACTCGCAACCGCCGTCATGCGGCGGGTGCCGTTCACCGTCGTGTTGACCGACAACCGCGGTTACGGCTGCATCAACCGCCTCCAGATCGAGTGCGGCGGCGCCGAGTTCAACAACATGTACAAGGACTGCAATGTCGCCGTGCAGCCCGAGATCGACTTTGTCGCCCATGCCGCCTCGATGGGCGCCCATGCCGAGAAGATAGGGTCCATCGCCGAGCTTGAGGCACGCATTGTCGCCGCGCGGGAACGGAACATTCCGAGCATTCTGGTGATCGACACCGATGCGGTTCCCGGAACCGACGCAGGCGGCCATTGGTGGGACGTTGCCGTTCCGCAGGTCGGCGGGCCGGAGCGGCTCGGGCAGGCTCGCGCGCGTTACAACGAGAATGCTCACAATCAACGTGCGTTTGACTGAAGGACAGGTGCTCCCCGCGGGCGTCTGCGGACGCCCGCGCTCAAAGATCAGTCTGGACACTATTATGGACACGTGTTCTATAAAATGGACAGAATTGACGGGAGCACGCCATGCATCTTTCCATGTGGACTTACCCTTGGGATATCCAGGATCAAGGGCTCGGCGCGTTTGCCGCCGAGCTTACCGGCCGGGCGGGCCTGACGACGGTCAGCCTGGCGACCTCCTATCATGCCGGCCGGTTCCTGCAACCGCGGAGCCCGCAGCAGAAGGCCTATTTCCCTGAAGACGGGACGGTCTACTTCCAGCCGGACGAGAGCCTGTGGCAGGACAAGCTGATCCGGCCGCTGATGGCTGGGAATGTCACTGAGCGCGGTGACATGCTGGAAGCGCTCGTCAAGGAGCGCGAGGCGACGGGTCTCAAGGTCTCCTGCTGGACGGTCTGCCTTCACAATAGCCGTCTCGGCATGCTGCATCCCGATCACGTGACGCGGAATGCCTTCGGCAATGCCAATTATTACAATCTTTGCCCTTCCAGCCCGGCGGCGCGGGATTATGCCGTCACCCTTGTGCGCGACATCACGACGAACTACCGGCCCGACATGGTGGAACTCGAGAGCCCGAACTTCATGGGATTCGCGCATGAATATCATCACGAAAAAGACGGCGTCGGCCTGAACGCCGAAGACGATTTCCTGCTGTCGCTCTGCTTCTGCGACCATTGCACGGCGCGCGCCGAGAAGGCCGGTGTGCCGGTCGAAGGTGCGCGCCGGTCGGTCGCGCGCTTCATCGCCGAACTTTGTGAACGAGCTGTCCCGGAACGGCAATTCCCGGATTTCCCGGCAGCCGGTATCGATGCCTTTCGCGACCAGCCTGATCTGCATGCCTATCTCACCTGGCGCAGCGAACCGGTGACCAGCCTGATCGGTGAGATCAAGGCGGCAGCCGATCCGGCAACCCGCATCGTGCTCATCGACCTGAAGGACGGCTGGCTCGGCGGCGTCGATCTTGCCGCCGCCGGCAAGCTCTGCGACGGGGCGATCCTCTGCTGCTACGACATGGAGCCGGATGCCGTCGGCGATGTCATCCGGACGGGCCGGGCGGCAATCGGACCGGGCAAGTTCCTCGGGGTGGGCCTGCGCGTCTTCTATCCCGAGGTCAGCGGGCCGGCGATCCTGGCCGCACGCGCCAAGGCCGCCGTCGATGCCGGCGCTGACGGCGTGAACTTCTACAATTATGGCCTAATACCGGCAAAGCGTCTCGACTGGGTCAAGGCAGCAGTCGACGCAATCACTTGAACAGATCAGCGTCCCTCAGGATGCGATGGGTTCGGCGACCTGGATCAGGCAGTCGCCGGCCTGGCTGTCGCAGTGCAGCCTGTGGGAAATGACAATACCGCTCTCGGCAAAGCGCAGCTCTTCCTCCGGCTGCTCCAGGCGTTCCAGATCATGATACCATCCGGCAAGCTCGCCGGCGGAAACGGTGGCGCCGAGGGCCACGGCCGGCTCGAACCAGCCTCTGCGGTTCGCATAGATGCCCTGGCTGTGCCGGGATAGTGACAGCAGCTGCAACGGCCCGGGCTCGGTGAGCGGCACACGCGACAGGACCGGACGCTCAACGATGCCGAGTGCGACGAGCAGCCGGTCGATCGCCGCCGCCGTGAAGGCCATTGTCTCAGGCGTCACGGTGCCGCCGCCGCCGAACTCGCCGGAAAGGCCGACGGTCCCGGCCCTTGCCGCAGCCCCCATCGATGTCGGCGCCGTTGGCCCGTTGTCGGCGATGAAGGCATGCGCCGCCCCCATGGCGCGCATCAGCGAAACGGACCGTTCGAAGCGGGCGGTATCGGCCTGCCGCTCAATCAGCGTGCAGGGCAGGTGGGCCATGGAGGTGCCGCCCGAATGCAGGTCGAGCACGACGTCATGGCGAGGAAAGAGCTCGTGTTCGAGGAAGTGCGCGAGGCGCGCCGTTGGTGATCCGCTGGGATCGCCCGGAAACGCCCGATTGAGATTGCCGCCGTCGAAGGGCGAGCAGCGCTTGGCCGCCATCACCGCCGGCAGGTTCGCCATCGGCAGGATGGTGACGGCGCCGCGGATCTCGGCGACATCCAACAGGCGCATCAGCCGGCCGAGCTGGAGTTCGCCCTCATACTCGTCGCCATGGTTGCCGGCCATCAGCAGCAAAGACGGCCCCTCGCCATTCTTCAGGCGAAGGATCGGAATGCGGATCTGATAATAGGGCGAACGGTCGATCGAATAGGGAATGGCGAGGTGGCCGGCTTGCCGGCCCTCGCGCGAAAAGTCGATCGGATTGACGAGACCGCTATGCATGATGTCTCCAGTGCGGGCGGTTGCGATGCCGTTACAACGCCGCGCGTCTTCTTGAGACGCGCAAAGGACGCTGTAACACTTTCGACCTACGCATCGTGCTTTCCGAAAATCGAATCCGATTTTCGGGCCGATGCGTTAAAGCGCGGCGATCGCGGTCATTTCGACGCGCAGGTCAGGATCGGCGAGGCGAGCTTCGGTACAGGCGCGGGCCGGCGGGTTTTCGATGTCGATCCAGTCATCATAGACGCTGTTCATCGCCTCGAAATCGACGATCGCCGGCAGGAAGACGTTGACGGCGATGAGGCGCGAGCGATCGATGCCGGCCTCCTTCAAGAGGGCGTCGATCTTGCCGAGCACGTCGCGGGTCTGGTCCTCGATGCCCGCCTTGCGATTTTCCGCGACCTGGCCGGCAATATAGACGAGGCCGCCGTAGCTGACGGCTTGGCTCATACGCGAACCTTTCTGATAACGCTGGATCATTGCGGGTTTTCCTTTTCTTGCTTTTGGAGGGAGAGTTCAGCCGAAGCTGGTCAGATAGGCTGTCGTCACCGAATGGTCCGGGTCGAGGCCGTAGAGGATGGCATGCCGGTCAAGGCAGGTGCAGGGATGCGAGATGCCGCACTCGATGACGTCGCCCACCATGACGTCGCTGCCATCGGCAAGGGCAACGAAGGCGTGCTGATCGTTGAGGCGAAACACTTCAGCGCTTTCGAGATCGGCAAAATGGGCCCCATCGCGATAGAGCGCCAACGGCCGCGGCAGACCCTGGTCCATCGCCACGTCGCGCATGCCCATGCCGCAGATCGCCAGCCGCGGTTCCGGCCGGGAGAGGACCTCGGCCCAGACCCGCAGCGCCGGACGGAAAGCTGCGGCCGCCGAAACCGTCTCGCCGCCGATGCGGAAACCGCCGCGTGCATCGAGGCCGGCAAGGCCGCGCTCGTAGACGCCATGATCGTGGAAGAAGATCGCGCCGCTGCGCAGCACCAGCCGGCAGGCGGGATCGGCCGCAACGGCGGCTGAAAGCCTGGCAATCACAAGGTCGAAAAACACCGAGCCGCCGGCCGTGACCAGGAGCGGCCGCTCGTCGCCGATGCGGGCGCGCACCTTCGGCAGGAAATCGGATGTCACCGCCATCAGCGCTTCGATGCGACGCATCGTCTCTTCCGCATCGGCGGTCGCGGCCGCACCCTCATAGGCGGCGATGCCGGTCAGCCGGAAGGCCGGCGTCTCCACGGCAAGGATCGCCTCGAGGATTGTCTCGGCGGCGTCGACGCTGCGGGCACCGGCACGGCCGGCGCCGAACTCCACCAGCAGGCCGAGAGGCGGTAGATCTGCGCGCTCCTGCCATGCGGAGCGAAGAGCATCGACGAGCGCCGTCGAATCCACGAAGATATGCAGTTCCGCATCGGGATAGCGGCCAAGCAGGGCCGCGAGCCGGCGGGCAGCGGCCACCCCGCCGATCTCGTTGGCGAGGATCAGCCGGCGTTGTCCCGCCTTGAGCAGGACAGCGGCCTGGCGGATGTCGGCGACCGTCGTGCCCCAGGCGCCTGCCGCCAGAAATGCCTCCGCCAGCGCCGTCGACATCGGTGTCTTGGCGTGCGGGGCGATGTCGGCGCCGTGGCTCTTCACATAAGCCATCATCAGTTCGACATTGCCGGTGAAAGCCTGCCGGTCGAGCGAGATCAGCGGCAGGGCCATCCTGCCGTCATAGGGTTTCCATCCCTGCTTGCCGATGGCATCAAGCGGCAGCGGCGGATTGCCCGGCGGAAAGCCGCGCACCCGCTCGTCGATCAGCATGTTTTCCGTCGTGGTATGAAGGTCAGACATGGCAGCCCCTGATCTCGGCCGGATCGGCGATGCCGAGGCGATAGGTGTCATTGGCGGTGGCAAAGAACAAAGCACGCTGCTCGTTGTAAGAGAGCTGGGAGGCGACCGTGCGGAAAACCTGGTAGACCTCATCGAAAGAGGCATGCAGGCCCGCAACCGGAAAGTCGCTCGCGAACATGGCGCGCGCCGGGCCGAAACACTCGAGGCAATGCTCGATCACCGGCCGCAGGCTTTCGAGCGTCCACGCATTGTCGTAGGCGACGAGGTCGGAGATCTTCAGGCGCGTGTTCTGCTCATTGCCGAGCGCCCGCAGACCACGGCGCCAGAGCGCCATGCCGTCCTCCGTCCGATCCGCCGGGCTGCCACCGTGGTTGAGCACAAAAAGCGTTTGCGGCAAAGCGCGCACCAGTTCGAGCGCCTCACTCATCTGCCAGGGATAGAGCATCAGGTCGAAGACCAGTCCGAGCCGCGTGGCATGGGCAAGCCCCGCCCGCCAGGCGGGATCGCCCATACGGTTCGGGCGCGGCGCAAAACTCTTCGCCGCGTCCGGATGCCAGCTCAAAATATCACGGATGCCGACGACATTCGGGTTCGCCGCCTCCGCCTCGAGCAGGCGCATGGCGTCCGGCCCGTCGAGGGGCACGCGCGCGATATAACGATGCGCCACACCGGAGCTGCGGTCGAGGCCATCCAGCCAGCGGCTCTCTTCCAGCGGGTAGGCAACGGACCAGCCGGCTTCCACATGCACGGTTGCAATCACGTTCTGGCGGGCAGCATCGGCACGATAATCGTCGATGCCATAGTCGCGCAGGATCGGTGCGAGGCTTCCGAAAACCATCTCTTCGCCGGAAGCTCGGGCCTTCTGCAGCCAGGGATGGCGTTGCAGGCTGAGGTCCCAGAGGTGGTGATGCGGGTCGATCACCGGCCCGTCGTAGCGCTCCGTCATCTGCGCGCCTCGCGGCCGGAAACCAGCAAAAGAGCAAGGATCAGCGTGCCGAACATGATCGACCGCCAGCCGGGCGAGGCATTGACGACAGTAATCAGCGCCGTCGTCGTGACGAGCAGGATTGCCCCGGGAATGGTCCCGGCATAGGTGCCGCGGCCGCCGAGGATGGAGGTGCCGCCGAGCACGACGGCGGCGATCGAGGTCAGCAGATAGGGGTCGCCGATGCCGACATAACCTTGCCGGTTCATGCCGAGCACGAGAATGCCCGCAAGCCCTGCGAAAAAGCCCGACAGAGTGTGGACGATCAGCGTGTTGCGCGTGACGCTGACGCCGGAAAGCCGGGCCGCCAGCGGGTTTGCCCCAAGCGCCAGGAAACGCGCGCCGATCGGCATGCGGTGGACGAGCAGCAGGACGACGATCGAGACGACGAGCCACAGAATGATGCCCGAGGGAATGCCGAGCGGCCGCGCCTGCCCGAGCAGAATGACCGCCGGGTTGCTGACGGTAACCGCGCTGCCGCCGGCGACGATGACGAGCAGGCCCTGCAGGAAGGTCGCCATGGCAAGCGTCATGATGATCGGCGGCACGCGAAGATAGGCAGCACCGGCGCCGTTCATCAGGCCGATGCCGGTGGCGATGGCAAGGGCCGCCGCGATGCCGGCGAGGCCAGTCGGGTCCCAGGCGGGCGAAATCAGCGGCAGCAGAATGGCCGTGACTGTTATGACCGCGCCGACGGAAAGATCGATGCCGCCCATCAGGATGACGAGCGTCTGCCCGGCGGCGGCAATGCCGATCACCGCGGCGAGTTCGAGCAGATAACGCAGGTGGCCATAGGCGCCGAAACCGCGCAGCGAGCCGCTTGCGACGATCCAAACGAGCGCGACCAGAAGGAAGGTCAGCAGCGGCGGATTGCGGACCGCGGATCTGATGATGTTCATCGTCTTGCCCTCCATTGCCCGAGAAGTTCCGGCACGGCGACTGCGCCGACGATGATCAACCCTTGAGCGACATATTGCGCGACCGGCGGGAAGCCCAGGAAGAACATGACGTTGATCATCACCGACAGCAACAGGCTGCCGCAGATCGCGCCGCGCATCGTGCCCCTGCCGCCGAGGAAACCCACGCCGCCGAGCACGGCGGCGGCGATCGAGTTCAGCGTGAAGGGTGTGCCGATGACAGGATCACCCGAGCCGGTCTGGGCGGCGACGAAGAGACCGGTCAGGGCGGCGAGAAGACCCGACAGCGCGAAGGCCGCGACCTTCACCCGTTCGACCGGGACGCCGGAGCGGAATGCGCCGACCGGATTGTCGCCGGCCGCGTAGATGCCGAGGCCGAGCGGCGTTGCGAGAAAGGCCTTCCAGAGCACGAGGATCACGATGAGCAGCAGGAAGGCGACGGGCGTATGGCCGGCCAGTGCCGTCGACAGCCAATCGGGAATGAACCCGCCCGGCCGCGGCAGCAGGATGAGCGCGACCCCGCCGATGATGAAGGAGCCGGCAAGCGTGACGATGATTGCTGGAAGCCTCAGATACGTCACGATGGCGCCGATGACGGCGCCGATCGAAAGGCCGGCCAGTGCGACCGCAAGAATGCCGCCCGGCACGCCGAGCGGCCCTTCCATCGTCGTCGCGGCAATCACGGCTCCAAGGCTGACGAGCGGGCCAATCGCCAGCGTGATGCCGCCATTCAGCATGAGCAAAGCCTGCGCCATGGTAACGAGCGCGAGCGGGAACCAGTTCTGCGTGAACTTGGAGAAGCCGCCGATCGAAAGGATGCCGGGAAAGAGCAGCGCATAGAGAATGAGAAAGGCGGCGACAACCAGGTAGAGGCCGGCAAGGCCGCGGTTGCGGCGGAGCTGGATCGAGCCGTAGAGCCGGGATGACGAACTTGTGCTCATGCCGCCTCTCCCCGCGTCGTGGTGGTGATGCCCATTGCTGCGCCGACGATCGCTCCTTCGCTGACTTCATCCTGTGACAGCGCCGCGGCGACGCGGCCCTCGCGCAGAACCACGACGCGGTCGCAGAGATGCACCAGCTCCGGCGTATCGGAACTGGCCAGAATGACGAGCCGCCCCTCGGCGGCGAAAGCGCGGAGCATGAGGTAGATTTCCCGCTTGGTCTCGATGTCGACACCGCGGGTCGGATCGTTGAGGAGCAGAACGGAGGGATCGAGCGGCAGCCACTTGGCGAGCGCCACCTTCTGCTGGTTGCCGCCGGAAAGCGCCTGCACCGCGCGGGCCGTGTCGCCCTTGATCGTCAGCCGGCGCGCGAGATCGGCGACCAGGCCGTTTTCCGCCGGCCCGTCGCGCAGCCCCTTGCGGGCGAGCCGTCCGAGCGAGGGCAGGATGAGATTGGATGCGATGGAGTGGGGCAGCACCAGCCCCTCGTGCTTGCGGTCGGCCGGGACATAGACGATGCCCGCCACATTCGCCTCGCCGACATCAGCGGGCAGGGCGGGTTTACCGGATACCTCCGCCCGAGCGGCCGAGGCTGGAATCGCGCCGTAGAGGCCAAGCAGCAGGTCTTCCTGCCCTTGTCCCACGAGCCCGCCGATGCCGACGATCTCGCCGGCGCGGGCGGAGAAGCCGACGTCACGCACCATGCCGGCGGAAAAACCTTCGACGCTGATGCGCATCGCGCCGGGTGCTGCGGCCAGGCGCGGCGGGAACAGGTCGCCGGTCTCACGGCCGACCATCAGGCGCACCAGCCCTTCGCCGTCGATGCCGGACAGCGACTGGTCGGCGGTGACCAGGCCGTCCTTCAGCACGGTGACGTGCGAGCAGAGCGCCTGCACCTCATTGAGGCGGTGGGAAATATAGAGAAGTGCCGTGCCGCGGTCCTTGAGCGTCTCGATCAGGCGGGCAAGAATGCCGGCTTCGTGCGCGGAGAGCGATGAGGTCGGCTCGTCCAGGATCAGCACACGCGGGTTGCGGAACAACGCCTTGGCGATCTCCACCATCTGACGGCGGCCAAGCGCGAGGTCGGCGACCGGCATGTCGAGCGGCTCGGTGAGCCCCACCATGTCGCAGACGTCTGACACGCCGCGATGAAGCGCTTTGTAATCGATGAGACCGAACCGGCGCGGAAAGGCGCCGAGCCCGATGTTTTCGGCAATCGACAGACTGGCCGTGAGGCTCAGCTCCTGCTGAACGACGGCGATACCCGCACCGCGCGCAGCCGCCGGGCTGAAGCGCTCGACCGGCTTGCCGTCGACGAGGATGGAACCGCCGTCCGGCTGGAGAGCGCCGGACAGGAGGTTGATCAACGTGGACTTGCCGGCGCCGTTTTCGCCGAGCAGGGCGTGAACCCTGCCCGGCAGAAGGGCGATATCAACGCCCTTCAAAACGGGATTGCCGAAAAATCCCCTGAACACCTGCCGGGCTTCCAGCAGGGGTCTTTCTTCCGTCATGACGGCTTTCCTCAACGCGGGGATTACTTGGTGGCAAGCAGCTTGTCGAAGAGCGCCTTGTCGTAGTCCGAGTAGATATAGCCGTCAGCCGGGAACTTGTCGGCCCGGGCGAGATAGCTGCCGATCGTGCTGTCGTCGATGACAGGCAGCGGCACTTTGACGAAGGCCGGAACGTCCTTGCCTTCCAGCGCCTGCACGGCGGTGTAAACGGAAAGCGCGCCGAGCCAGTTGGGCTGCATGGTCGCCCAGCCCTTCAGTCCCTTCTCCTTCCAGAGTTCCAGGAACTGCCTGGCGTTTTCGCCTGTCGTCGGCACCTGGTCGCGGCCCTGGCGCTCGAAGGCCAGCACCGAGCCGGCCGATAGTGCGCCGCCGAGCGACAGCACGCCGTCGATTTCGGGGTTGGCGAAGAGCAGGCTGGTCATCGCTTCCTGTGCCGGGGCGACGTTATATTCCGTGTTCGTCTCGGTGATCACCTGGAGACCGGGATTGGCGTCGAGGACCGGCTGGGCGCCCTTGCGGCGGTCATCGCTCACCGAAATGCCGGCCGGGCCGTTCATGATGATGATCTTGCCCTTGCCGCCGAGCTGGCTGACCATCCACTTGGCAGCGGTCGCGCCCCATTCGTTGGAATCGGTGTTGATCTTCGCCGTCACCTTGTCGGTGTTAACAAGGCTGTCGAAGTTCACGACGGCGATGCCCTTGTCGCAGGCATCTGAAATGACGCGGTCGAGCGCGTTGGAGGAACCGGCGATCACGACGATGGCGTCGACATTGGCGTCGATCATCGACTGGATATGCTGGATCTGCGTCTGGGCGTTGCCCTGCGCGTCCGTGATCATCAGGTCCTTCACCAGGCCCGCCTTCTTCAGCTCCTCCACTTCAGCCGTGATGGTGCCTTCGGTCTGCTTCATCCAGGTCGGCACCGAATAGATGTTCGCCCAGCCAATCGTATAGGGCGCCTTCCTGTCACCCTTGATGCAATTGGCGGCGGCCGAGGCCGTACCGGCCGAAAAGACGAGGAGTGCCGCAGCTGCGGCAGCGCCCGCAAGAAGGCGGCGGCGCAGCGAAGCGGAAATGCCGTTTTCAAGATTCTTCATGTCGATCCCCTTTTTTGTGTGCGGCAGCGTTGACGGCTTGCCATCAATGTCCAATATATCGTACATGTGATCTATATACCGGACGAGGTGATCTTATGCCGATTTTTTTGCCTCGCAAGAGGGGTGCAAAAATTTCATTCGCGACGAATGACGGGATCGATTGACAGATGCGGCAGACGGCTTGAAAAGCTTGGCCGGACAAAAAGGGATCGATAGCAATGGATGCAGTTCAGGACGAAGCAGCCGGCAAACGCGCCCGAGGGCTCGACCGCGCTTTCGAGATCCTCGATTTCCTGCGCCAGAAACGGCAGGCCCTGAAGCCGAATGAAATCGCCGCGCAGATCGGTGCGCCGCGCTCATCGGTTTACGAGCTCGTCAACCTGCTGCTGCAGAATGGCATCCTGGAATTCACCGGCGGCGAGGGGCGTGTCTATCTCGGCCGCAAACTGTATTTCCTCGGCGCAGCCTATGAGAACCATTTCGACTTCACCCGCGAATGCGAGGCGGCGCTGGAACAGCTTGCCGACGAGACGCGGGAAACGGCGCAGTTCTGCATGCTGGATGGAAACAGATACACCGTCGTCCGCATGCGCGAAGGCGCGCGCCCCTTCCGCATTTCGACGGATGTCGGGCAGTCGGTGCCGATCCCGTGGACGGCGTCGGGCCGCCTGCTCGTCGCACACCTGTCGGATCAGGACATCCTGAACTTCATTCCGCCGCAGGATTTTCGCCTGCCGAACGGCGAATGGCTCGAGCCGCAAACCTTCATCGCCGAGGTACGCCAGGCCGAGCGTGAAGGTCTCTTCACCTTCAACAGCATCGTCGACAGCTTCACCCACTGTTTTGCCGTACCGGTGCGGGGCGAGGAAGGCCATGCAGCCGCAACGCTCTGCCTCGTCACGCCACGCGACGATGGCATCGCCAACCGCGACCGCTACCTCGACTGCCTGAAAAAGGCCGCCGCCGGCCTCGACCACGCTCCGACCCGGCCAAAACGAGGCTGATGCCTGAGCACATGGAGGCATTGATCTCAGGTGGCACGGACGTTCGTGCGCAAACCGCCATTCCGTTGCATGCTCGTCAAGCCGGATCCTGCTCGCTCCGGCGGTGCTGCAGGCGGGCATAGGACGCTAAGAAGACCTATTCCTATTTGTCGTCTCAGCCGGGCTCTTCGCCACGCCCGCAGATCCCACCTGCCGGTCCGCGCCCGCATACCCCCGGGGTAGTCGCCCCGACCGTTGATTTCCGATTTCACGCCAAACCGAGAAATCTATTCACCCTTCCTCCGAAACTATGAAATTCAGTTTCTCTATAAATTATATGGAGAACGTATTTTAGCAACCCAACAGCCAATTTAATACTTGGCCCTGGGGAAGACCGGGCTGTTGACGGAAACCGGAGAGGACGCGAAATGACACGGAAAATCAGGCTTGGAGCATTTCTTCCCGGTGGCGGACAGCATGTTGCGTCATGGCGGCATCCCGACCAGCCGGCCGACGGCGCGACCAGTTTCGAGTTTCACAAACGTCTTGCCCTCACAGCTGAGCGTGGCCTCTTCGATGCTTATTTCCTCGCCGACGGGCTGGCTGTCGGTTTCGGCGGTACGCGTGAAGGCGGCAACGCCCGCGTGGCCGGCTTCGAACCCGTGACGTTGTTCTCGGCCCTTGCGCCTTTCACGACCCATCTCGGCTTTATCGCCACGTCCTCGACCACCTACGAAGAGCCTTACACAACCGCCCGCAAATTCGCCTCGCTGGATCTGATCTCGGAGGGCCGTGCCGGCTGGAATGTCGTCACCACGACGGGCGACCTGACGGCGCAGAACTTCAACCGCGATACGCAGCTTCCGCATGCAGACCGATATCGCCGCGCCGCCGAGCACGTCGATGTTGTCCGCAAACTCTGGGAAAGCTTCGAGGACGACGCGTTCATTCGGGACAAGCAATCCGGCGTGTTCTTCGATCCGGCGAAACTGCACGACACCGATCATCGCGGCGAACACTTCAGCGTGCGCGGTCCGCTCAACGTCTCCCGATCGCCGCAGGGGCATCCCGTCATCGTCCAGGCCGGGCAATCCGAAGATGGACGCGGGCTCGCCGCAGCAACGGCCGAAGTCATCTTCACCGCCCATCAGCATATCGAAACCGCCCAGGAGTTCTATCGAGATATCAAGGCACGCGCCCGCGCTCTCGGCCGAAACCCCGATCATATCCTCGTCATGCCCGGCGTATCCGCTTTCGTCGGCAGGACCGAGGCGGAGGCGCGCGAGAAATACGACCGTCTGACGTCGCTCATCGTCGAAGAGGACGGGATCGGCCTCCTCAATGGCCTGACCGGCGGCACGCTCGACCTGCACGGCTATGACCTCGACGGGCCTCTGCCACCGGCGCCGCCGACGGAGGGCATGAAGAGCCGCCAGGCCCTCATCCGCCAGATCGCCGACGAAAACAATTTCACCATCCGCCAGCTCTATCAGTGGATCGCCTCCGCCCGCGGTCACTACACCATCGTCGGAACGCCCGAACAGATCGCCGATACGCTGCAGAAATGGTTCGAGAACGAAGCTGCCGACGGCTTCAACATTCTGCCGCCCTGGCTGCCGACGGCGCTCGACGATTTCGTCGATCTGGTCATTCCGGAACTGCAGCGGCGCGGCCTGTTCCGGACGGCCTATGAGGGCAAGACGCTTCGGGAAAACCTCGGCCTGCCTTTCCCGACCAATCGGTGGGCTGCAGGACAAGCAGCTCTCCAGGCAGCAGAGTGAGGAGCGGTCGATGTCCTATGAAATCAACCAGGTTCTTCCGAGAAGCTTCGGCCGCCTGAAAAGCAGCGAAAGCAATATTTCCACTCTCGCCTCGCATCTGCGCGGGGTGCTCGCATCGCTTTTGCCGCGCTACGGCCTTCTCATCGGCTTCCTCGTGTTCTGGCAGGTGTCGAGCACCAGAGGCTGGGTCAATCCCGCCATCTTCCCGCCCCTGGACGTTATCCTGTCCGCTCTTTGGACCAATCTTGCCAACGGCGCGCTGCTCGATGATATCGCCATCAGTCTGCAGCGATCCGGAACCGCCTTCGCTTTTGCCGTGGTGATCGGCATTCCGCTCGGCCTGTTCATGGGCCAGGTTCGTGCGGTTGAACAGGCGCTCGATCCGATCCTGCAGCTCTTCCGCCAGACCTCGGCGCTGGCGCTCTACCCGGTCTTCATCCTGCTGCTCGGCCTCGGCGAAACATCGAAGATCTTCGTGATCTTCTGGGCCACACTGTTTCCGGTGCTGCTCGCCACGATCGGCGGCGTCAAGGAAGTGGACAAGAAGCTCATCGAGATGGCGCGGACCTATGGCGCCGGACCGCTGACCATCTTCCGCCGCGTCATCCTGCCGGCGTCGGTACCGGCGATCTTTGTCGGCCTGCGTCTTTCGGCGACGACTGCGCTTCTGCTGTTGATTGCCGCCGAGATGATCGGCGCCAACAAGGGCATCGGCTTCCAGGTGATGAATGCCCAGTACAATTTCCAGATCCCGCTGATGTTTGCGGCGATCCTTCTGCTCGCCTTCCTCGGGCTTGCCGCCAATGCCTTGCTCGTTCTCTTGCAGCGCCGTCTCTGCCGCTGGTCTCAGCCGAGCCGCTGACCTGCTTTCCCGATTTTCCTCTTCCGAAAGGTCCCACCAGATGACATTCCATCCCCGCCACCTTCTCCTGCCGGCAGTGATCGCTCTCGGCCTAACCTCACCCGCCGCGGCGGCCGATACGGTGAAGCTGCGCTATCTCGCCAGCCAGGGTGGTCTTGCCGCCCATGAACTCGCTGCCGAACTCGGCTATTTCGACGGAACGGGCATCACGCTCGAAAATGTCGGCTACGCCCAGGGCGGCCCAGCCTCCTTGATCGCTCTGGCATCGGGTGATGTCGAGATCGGCAGCGCCGCAACTTCCGCCGTCCTGAATTCGATCATCGGCGGCAATGATTTCGTCGCGGCCTATCCCTCAAACGGCATCAATAACGAGGTGCAGTCGACCTTCTACGTGCTGGAGGACAGCCCGATCAAGAGTATCAAGGACATTGCCGGCAAGAGCATCGCGGTCAATACACTCGGCGCGCATCTCGACTACACCATCCGCGAAGCCTTGCATTCCGTCGGCCTGCCGGCGGACGCAGCCAATCAGCTTGTCGTTCCCGGGCCGCAGCTCGAGCAGGTGCTGCGCTCCAAGCAGGTCGATATTGCCGCCTTCGGCTACTGGCAGACGACCTTCGAGGGAGCTGCGCTGAAGAATGGCGGCCTGCGTCCGATTTTCGACGATACCGACGTGCTTGGAGACATCGCCGGGGGCTTCGTGGTCTTGCGCCGTGATTTCGCTCGCGAGCATCCTGAAGCTGCAAAGATATTCGTCGAGCAGTCGGCTCGTGCTCTCGATTACGCCCGCGAGCATCCGGAGGAAACCAAGAAGATCCTGGCCAAGGCGCTCAGCGAGCGTGGTGAGAACGCTGATATCGCACAGTACTTCCGAGGTTATGGGGTGCGCGCCGGCGGCCTGCCGGTCGAGCGCGACATCCAGTTCTGGATCGACGTCCTGGTTCGCGAAGGCAAGCTGAAGCAGGGCCAGCTGGCCGCCAAGGACATCCTCTTGACCGTCGACGCCAAGCCGGCAAGCAACTGAGGAATGATGATGAGCATCGCTGAGGACACGCGTCGCGGGGAGGTGACGATCCGTCACCTTTCCAAATCCTACAGGTTGAACGGGACACCTCTACAGGTTCTCAGGGATATCAACCTCCACGTCCGCTCCGGCGAAAGCCTCGCCATCGTCGGCGCCAGCGGCTCGGGCAAGACGACCCTGCTCAGAGTTCTGGCAGGTCTTGAGGATTCCGACACGGGAGAGGTTCTCGTCGATGGAAAGGCGGTGCGAGGCGTCGGCACAGAGCGCGCCGTCATCTTTCAGGAACCGCGCCTTCTGCCCTGGCTGACCGTGCTCGACAATGTCTCCTTCGGGCTGGAAACTAGCGGCCTGTCGCGTGAGCAGGCGAGGGGGCGGGCGCGCCATTATGTCAAGCTCGTCGGCCTGCAGCAGTTCGAGGCTGCCTATCCCCGGCAGCTGTCGGGCGGCATGGCCCAGCGCGTCGGCATCGCCCGGGCTCTGGCCGTCCAGCCCGAGATCCTGCTGCTCGACGAACCGCTCGGCGCGCTCGACGCGATGACCAAGATCGGCATGCAGCAGGAACTCGCACGGATCTGGCGCGATGAGGATGTGACGACCATTCTCGTTACCCATGATCTCGAGGAGGCGATCTACCTGGCCGACAGGATCCTGATCCTGCCACGGGAAAGGGGCGGCGAGCCGCGTCTGATCGAAATCGATCTGCCCCGTCCTCGCGACCGCAGCGCACCGGAATTCGTTCGACACCGCGAGGAGTTGCTGAACCTGTTCGGACTGCACTGAAGTCTTCAAGCGTCAGCGCGCGCCGCATGAGACCTGATCCATGCGGCGCGCGGCAGTAGCAGTAGCGATGCGGAGGACGCCCGCGGACCGCTACCGCGACTTGCTCTTCGAGCCGGCGGTGAGATACGGACGCCGATCCAGTTCCGCCGACCTGTAGGAACTGCGCAGCCGCAGCAGATCCTTGCGGGCGATCAGGCCGCACAATTTCCCTGAGGTCGGATCGACGATCGGAATGCGTCCGTCGCCGGTCGACAGCATCAGATCGGCGATGAACGCGACCGTATCATCGGGATGCCCCACCGGAACGGAATCATCCGTCACGTTTTCCGCAAGCGTCTGACTGGCGAGGTTCGGATTCCCCTGCCAGAGCAAAGCGTCGGCTCTCGATACGACGCCGGCTAGCCTGCCTGCTGCATCGACCACCGGATAGATCCGGTGCGTTTTCTGCTGCGAGGCGAAGAAATCGCACGCTTCTCCCACAGTCATGGTGACGGGAAGAGTATCGACATCGCTGATCATGATCTCCCTTGCGCGCGACAGTTCGAACGGGTCGACGCCATATTCGCGGGTAATGTGCTGGCCGCGGCGGGCGATCTTCTCGGTGAGGATCGAGCGGCGCAGCAGCAGGACCGTGACGGCATAGGCCACCACGGTTGCCGCAAGCAGCGGAACGAGCGTGCTGACGTCACCAGTGATTTCCATCGCAAAGAAGGTTCCCGTCAGCGGCGCACGCATGGTTCCGCCCATCATCGCCGCCATTCCGAGCAGCGCCCAGAAGCCGGGATCGTTGCCCGGCATGACAAGGCCGACCAGCCATCCGAGAGCACCGCCGAAAATCAAAAGCGGCGCGAGGACGCCACCGGAGGTGCCCGACGACAGGGCAAACAGCCAGATGATGGTCTTCACCAGCAGGATCGACATCACCGCCGGGGCGAGCAGCCGGTTGTTGAGCAAGCCATCGATGATGTCGTAGCCGACGCCCATTGCCCGCGGTTCGATCAGGCCGCCGAGACCGATGACGAGACCGCCGAGTGCCGGCCACCACATCCAGTGGATCGGCAAGGCTTCGAACAGGTCCTCGATCCGGTAGAGCAGCGTCGTCAGCAATCCCGATTGCAGACCGGAAATGATCCCCATCGCCGCGCAGGCAAAAATACCCCACCAGGGCAAGGCCACCTGGAAGTGGGTCGGGAACAGCGGGCCTACACCGAACAGCAGCGGACGCCAGCAGATCGACACGCAGGCGGCAACGGCGACCGGAATGAAGCTGCGCGGCTTCCATTCGAACAACAGCAGTTCGACCGCCAGCATGACCGCGGCGATCGGCGAACCAAAGATGGCCGTCATGCCGGCGGCCGCACCAGCGACGAGCAGCGTCTTCCGCTCGGCAGCGCTCATGTGAAAGAATTGCGCGAACAGCGATCCGATCGCACCGCCGGTCATGATGATCGGCCCCTCGGCGCCAAACGGGCCGCCGGTTCCGATAGAGATTGCCGACGACAGCGGCTTGAGGACCGCGACCTTCGGCGACATCCGGCTGCCACCGATCAGGATGGCCTCGATCGCCTCGGGAATGCCGTGGCCGCGGATCTTCTCCGACCCGAAACGGGCCATCAGTCCGATGACAAGTCCACCCAGCGGCGGAACCAGCACCACCCACAGCGAGCGTGGCACGGCAGCCAGAGAGGCGGGCTGGATGCCGATCTCCCCGAACCAGATGACATTCGTCACGAGCGCGATGAGGCTGACGAGACACCAGGCGGCAAACGCGCCGGCGGTGCCGACAATGATGGACATGCCGACCAGGAGGAGGACCCGCCTGTCGGTGGTGAAATCGCCGGCCTCGCGCCGGGAAAGACCGCCGGTGAAATCGTGCGGCCGGTTGTTTGGTGGATGCTGCGCCATGGAAGCCTCTGCTACGCCGGAATGGATACGCTTGAGGCGCGTCAATAGATCGTGATACGATATAAATCAATGGGTGAAAGCATGAAGGCGAAAATGTCCCATGAGGATGCCTCACTTGACCGGCTGGCGACTGCCCATCTATTCGATGATGGCGGCATGGGCTGCCGACCCTGGCAGCCGTTGCGGCAGAGGAGAAGTGCTTTGAAGAAGACCGCGCCGCCGCTGAGGCAAGAGGATTACGAAGCTCTCGCCGACCTCCGATTCGCCCTTCGCCAGTTCATGGACTTCAGCGCCTCTGCCGCCCAGTCGGAAGGATTGCCCCCGCAGCAGCATCAGGCCCTTTTGGCGATTAAGGGACAACGCGGCGAAGCCATGACCATCGGCATGCTGGCCGAGCGGCTGATCATCGCGCCGCATACGGCGACCGAGCTTGTCGGGCGGCTGTCGGATGCCGGACTGGTCGAACGTCATGCCGATCCGGCCGACGGGCGCCGCCAGACGGTTCTCCTGACGGACAAGGCGGATGCGCTTCTGACGCGACTGAGCGCCGTCCACCTTTCGGAAATCAGGGAGATGGCCCCGAAGTTGATCGACCTTCTCCTTGAGCTCCAGAATACGGCGGCGAAAGCTGAATAGCATTGCGGCGGCGTAACCGCCTTGCCGCCTCAACCCAAAAGCGTCTTCTTGAGCCGATGGATATGGGCGGCGCCGATACCGCAGCAGCCGCCGATGATCGTCGCGCCGGCCTCAGCCCAGGAGCAGGCATAGCGCGAATAGGCATCGTCATTCAGATCGTTGCGGGTCTCATGCAGGCCTTCATTGGCGGCTGCCTCGCCTTGCTCCCCTTCGAAGGCATTGGCATAGACGCCAATTTCGATGCGCGCGTCCATTTTCCGGAACACCCGCGCTGCCGTCTCCACCGCTGCCTGCATGACCTCAGGCTTGCTGCAATTGAACAAGAGGGCTTCGGCGCCCGATGAAGCCACCCAGGATGCCGCCTCCTCGACCCTTTCTTCGGAGCGCAGCTTCGGTTCGCCGCCCCTTATGGCTGCCTCGTCATCGGCCAATGTGAACGAAATCCAGAACGGTTTGCCTGATGTCGCCACCGCCTTGCGGACAGCCTCTGCCTCGGCGATCAGGCTCAATGTCTCGCCGAGCCATATATCGACGAAGGGAGAAAGGTTTTCGACAAGCACATCGAGATAATCCTGCACCCGTGAAGGCTGAAAGTTCTGCGGCTCGTATGAGCCGAAGATCGGCGGCAGCGAGCCGGCAACCAGCACCTTGCGATCCGTGGCCGCATCGGCGGCCTCGCGCGCCAGGCGACCGGCGAGGCGCATCAGCTCTGCCCCCTCGTTCTGGAACCGGTCTTCACCGATATGAAAGGGTACGAGCGCGTAGCTGTTTGTCGTAACGACCTCAGAGCCGGCGACGATGAATTCCTGGTGTACCCTACGGACGATATCCGGCGCATTGATCAACGCCAATGCCGACCATTCCGGTTGTTTCAGCTCGGCGCCCAGCCGCAACAGTTCGCGGCTCATGCCGCCATCGAGAATTCGCATCGTGCTCATGAAGAGGTCTCCATTCATACTGTCGCGCCGTCAGCGGCGGCGGGCTTTTGCATAACAAGGTGGGCGAGATGTACGTGGTTCGTGCGTGAAGGAACTCATGACCAGTCTCTTTTCCCGTCGGCCTAGCGGCGAACCGGCACCTGCGCTTCGAGACGTCGGAATACGCGGGCGATGACGGCGGTCAGGGCGAGATAGAAGAAGGTGACGACCAGCAGCGGTTCATAGACGAGCAGCGTGTCCTGCCGAACCTTGTTGGCCACGGCATAGAGATCCATCACCGTCACCGTAAAGGCGAGCGGCGTCGCTTTGAGCTGCATGACGATCTCTCCTGCAATCGTCGGCAGGGCGATGCGAATGGCGCGCGGCAGCCAGATGCGACGGATCAGCATCCTGGGCGACAGGCCGAAGGCCCGGCCCGCTTCGAGCTCGCCCTTGGGAACGGCAAGCAGCGCGCCGCGCAACACCTCTGCCTCATAGGCTGCGTAGTTCAGGGTAAAACTGACGGCGGCGAAGAAGAAGCCCTCGCGCAGAATCGGCCAGAACAGGCTCTGGCGGATGCCGGGGACCATCGGCAGCAGCGAACCCACCCCGTAGTAAAGAAGCCACAGCTGTATCAGCAGCGGCGTACCGCGGAAGAAGGTGCAGTAGCCACGGGCGAGCAGCCGCGTCAGTCTGCCGCCGCTGACCTGCGCGAAGGCGAGGCCTATGGCGAGGACGAAGCCGAACACCACGGAGATCACCAGCAGGCAAACAGTCTGCCAGGCGCCGGTCAGAAGCAGCGGCCAGTAGGAAGAGATCCAGGTGAAATTCATGGGGCGCTTTCTTCAGGCAAGACGCGGCTGCCCCCGCCGTACCCGTCCCTCGATCAGTTTGAAGACGACGTTGGAAACAAGCGTGATGGCGAGATAGAGAAGGGCCGAAGCAAGGAAAAAGACGAAGTAATGCTTGGTGCTTGCCCCGGCAAGACGGGTGGCGAGCGCCAGTTCCTGGTAGCCGACGACTGCCACCAGCGCGCTGTCCTTGGTGACCGACATCCACAGATTGGCAAGACCCGGCAGCGCGTTTGGCAGGAGCGCCGGCAGCAGGACCCGGCGGAACCTCAGCACCGGCCCCATGCCGAAGGCCTTGGCGGCCTCGATCTGGCCGACGGGAATGGCAAGGATCGCGCCTCGCAGCACCTCCGTCATGTAGGCACCCTGGACGAAGCCGAGCACGGCGACGGCCGCGACGAAGCCGTTCACATTGACCGGCGGCAGCTCCAACGCGGCGAGCAGCCGGTTGAGGCCATCGGTGCCGGCATAATAGAGCCCGACGATCAGGATCAGCTCGGGAACAGCGCGGATCAGCGTGGTATAGAGATCGAGCAGCAGGCGCAGTATGCGATTGCCCGAAAGCTTTCCCAGCGCGCCGCCCGTGCCGAGCAGCAAGCCGATCGCGAAAGCGCAAGCAGAGATGGCAACCGTAGAGACCGCACCTGCCAAAAGAACGCCGCCCCATCCCGGAGGATAGGGAGACAGCAGGTCCAGAATACCTTGTTGCGTGGTCGCCATCGTTCCGGCTGCTTACTTTGCGCCGTAGATGTCGAAATCGAAGTATTTCTTATTGATGGCGTCATACTGGCCACTGGCACGGACGGCAGCGATCGCCGTGTTCAGCTTGGCCTTCAGCTCTGTGTCTTCCTTGCGCAGGCCGCCCGAAACGCCGGCGCCGAGAATCTCCTTGTCGTCGGCAACGTCGCCCATCTTGGCGCAGCAATCCTTGCCGCCATCGCTTTTCAGGAAAGCGTCGAGCGCCAGTGAATCGCCGAAGACATAGTCGATACGGCCGGAGGCGAGATCCTGGAACGCTTCGTCGAGCGTTTGGTAGGTCTTTTCCTCGGCAGCCTCGGCGAAATACTTCTTGTAGTATTCCGACTGGATCGTCGACACCTGGATGCCGATGGTCTTGCCTTTCACGTCCTCGGCAGTGGCGCCCGGCTTCTGGTCCTTGGGGCCGATCAAGGTGCTCGGCGTGTTGTAATATTTATCGGTGAAGTCGATCACCTTCGAGCGTTCCGCGGTGTTCGACATCGACGACCAGATCACGTCGAACTTCTTGCTCTGGAGAGCCGGAATGAGACCATCCCAGGAAATTTCGACGATCGAGCATTTCTCTTTCATCTCCTCGCACACAGCGTTCATCAGGTCGATCTCCCATCCCTGCCATTGGCCGGAGGCATCCTTGGCGAAGAAGGGCGGATAGGATTCGTTCATGACACCGAAGCGGACCTCTGCCTGTGCGGTGACGGCAGAAAGCACGAGTGCCGCGCCGGCAAACAGTGTGGGGAGCAGTTTCATTCGCAGGATTCTCCTGGTTTGTGTTGGCGATGAGAGTTCGGAGTGCATCAATGGGCGCTGAGGCCGGTGAATTCCCGGCAGCGGGCGCTGACGGGCGCGCCGAATATCTGCTCCGGCGGACCTTCCTCCTCGATCCGTCCCTGATGCAGGAAGAGAACACGGCTGGAGACATCGCGGGCGAAGCGCATTTCATGCGTGACTATCAGCATGGTCCGGCCTTCTTCCGCGAGATCACGGATGACTTTCAGGACCTCGCCGACCAGCTCCGGATCGAGCGCCGACGTCGGCTCGTCGAACAGCATGACGGCAGGGTCGACGCAGAGGGCTCTCGCAATCGCCGCGCGTTGCTGCTGACCGCCGGAGAGGAAAGCGGGATAGGCATCGCGCTTGTCGAACAGCCCGACCTTGTGGAGCAGGGCCTCGGCCTTTTCGATGGCTTCGCGCCGCGAAATGCCCATGACGTGCACCGGCGCCTCGATGACGTTCTCCAGCACTGTACGATGAGCCCAGAGATTGAAACTCTGGAAGACCATCCCCAGTCCGGTCCGTATCCGTTCGATCTGCCGCCAGTTGCGCGGCTGCAGCCGGCCGCCCCGCCCCATCTTCAGCGCGATTTCCTCGCCGTTCACGGCAATGCGGCCGCGATCCGGCGTTTCCAGGAAATTGATGCATCTGAGAAAGGTGCTCTTGCCGGAGCCCGACGAGCCGATGATCGAAATCACGTCAGACTTTTCGGCCTGCGTCGAGATACCCTTGAGAACCTGTTGCGAGCCGAAGCTTTTATGGAGATCATCGACGCGAAGAGCAGGAAAGGGTTGATCTGGCATGCATGGTTCCGGGTGAATTGAGCTTGCGAAGGATAATGATAAAATAACGCGGTTTTTTCGCGCAGTTTTCATCTATTATGCATATTTTATGCAAAATATTCTTCTTCGCGCGACAAGTACGGCAGAATGCGCGAATTGCTGCGGCGAGAATTAGGATTGGACAATGGAACAGCTGGATCGTTTTGACCGTGACATTCTCGATATCGTTCAGCGCGATTGCCAGCTGAAAGCCGAAACGATCGCCGAACGGATCGGACTGTCGGTCTCGGCCGTGCAGAGGCGGCTGAAGCGGCTGCGCGAGGAAGGCATCATCAAGGCAGAGGTGGCCGTCGTCGACCGCAAGGCGACGGGAACAGCAATGGTGTTCATCGTCGGGATGGAGATCGAGCGGGACAATTACGACGCGTTGGCGAAGTTCCGCCTCTGGGCGGAAAAGCAGGATCACATACAGCAGGTCTATTATGTCACCGGCGCAGTCGATCTGATCGCGATCGTCACCGCCCGCGACGTCGAGCATTATGACGACATCGCCGCGCTGATCATGGCTGACAATCCGCAGATCCGCCGCATGCACACGAATGTCGTGTTGCGGGACGTCAAGCTCGGTCTGTTCGTTCCGCTGGATTAGCGCGCACGCGATGCGCGCCGGCATTGGTTCCGGCTGTCACAGATCGGGCACCGACAAGCCGCTGGACTCGCATTTGACAAAGGGCATAATTCCCGGCGCAAATTCTCGGGAGGAATGATCGTTGACGTTACGACACCAGATCATCGCATTGGCGATCGTTCCGCTCGTCATTTCGATCCTTGCGATCACCACCTTCATTACCTGGCAATCGGCAAACCTCGCCAAGAACAGCATCGACACGTTCGAGCAGAACATGCTGAAGACCAAGGAAGCCGAGATCCTCAATCTGACCAACCTTGCCCTGTCCGCCATCCAGACGATCTATGACAATGCCGGTGCCGACGACGAAGCCGCCAAGCAAAGGGTGGCGGCGATCCTGACTTCGCTCGACTACGGCAAGGACGGATATTTCTTCGTCTACGATTACGACGGCAACAACATCGTCCATCCGCGCCAGAGTTTCCGCCATGGGCATAATTGGCTCGACCTCACCGATCCGGATGGCGACAAGGTCATTGCCGAACTGATCGCCACGGCAAGAGCGGGCGGGGGCCTGCATCAGTACAAATGGCAGAAGCCATCGACCGGACAGATCGCCGACAAGCTCTCCTTCGTCGTCAGTCTCGACAAATGGCACTGGGTCGTCGGCACCGGCGTTTACCTGGACGACGTCTTTGCCCAAAGTGCCGCCGCCAACGCCGGAATGCGCGCCAACATAAGACGGACCTTCATCATCGTCGCGCTGATCGCCGTACCTTCGGTGCTTGTCGTTTTCACGACCTGCATGCTGCTGACGTTCCATGAGCGCCGCATGGCCGACAGCCGGCTCAAGGCGCTGACGCAGCGGGTCATCGATGCCCAGGAAGAAGAGCGCGCGCGGCTGGCCCGCGAGTTGCATGACGGCATTTCCCAGAATCTCGTCGGCGTGCGCTATGCGATGGATCTTGCCGGCCGCAAGGTCAGGACCAATGTCGACGATGCCGCACTGACCATCGATCGCGGTGTCGAGGCGCTGAACGGCGCCATCAAGGAAATCAGACGGCTGTCGCACGATCTGCGCCCGCGCGTGCTCGACGATCTCGGCCTGACGGCCGCGCTGGAGGCACTCTGCTATCACTTTGCCGAGCGGACGGGGATCGAGACGAAGATCGACGCCTCAAGCTTCACCGACACGCTGAAGGCCGAAGCCAATACCGCGCTTTATCGTGTCGCACAGGAAGCGTTCAACAATGTCGAACGCCACTCGAGCGCCTCCAAGCTTGCGGTCAAGCTCTGGAGCGACAACGGCCGCGCCCGCATGACGGTCACCGACAATGGCACTGGCTTCGACGGCGCCAAGGACGGCCTATCCGGCAGATCGGGTCTCGGCCTGCGCAATATGCAGGAGCGGATGGCTCACTTCCGCGGCCTGCTGCTGATCAACAGCAGCGAGGCCGGCACGACGCTGACGGCGATGATGCCGAAATCGGCCAATCTCCCCGCCGGCAAGCAGGCAGAAGCCGCATGACGGAACGCCCGAAAATCAGGGTGCTCTTGATCGACAACCATCCGCTGGTGCTGGACGGGTTGAAGGCCGTGCTCGAAACATTCGACCATATCGAAGTCGCCGGCACGGCCGGCCTCGCGCAAACGGGGCTCGAGATCGGCCGGCAGGTCCTGCCGCAGGTCGTGCTGATGGACATCAACATGCCGAAGCTGAGCGGCATCGATGCGATCGAATTGTTCAGGAACGAACTTCCCCAGGCGCGGGTCGTGATGCTCTCCATGCATGACAGCCGCGAGTATATTTCCTCCTCGGTCATGCATGGCGCTGCCGGTTACATCCTGAAGGACGTTTCGACCGACGAGATCGTCTCGGCCATCGAGACCGTGGCGGGCGGGGGGACATATTTCTCGTCCGGCGTCTTCGACGCGCTGATGGGCGAACGGGCGGAGGAGGGTAGCGACCCCCTGACCCCGCGCGAACGCGACATTCTCGGGCTGATCGTTGCCGGCAGAAGCAACAAGGAGATCGCCGAAACGCTCGGGATCACCTCCGCCACGGCGGAAACCCATCGCAAGAACCTCAAGAAGAAGCTCGGTATCTCCACCACAGCGGGCCTCATCCGCTATGCGCTCGATCACGGCATCGTCTCGAAAGTCGGGTAAATCGCGTCTACCCACTTCTGGGTAGGCCCCGGCATTTCAGCGCCGCGCCCATCTTGTGAGAACAAAACCACCGCCATAGGACTCCATCCACGGCTGGCCAAGTGCGAGCCGTTGGGAGGAATTCACATGCGTTACATCAGCTTCCGATCGGTCGGAAAACCTCGAGCGACCCGAGCCGGGCCTGCCGCGGCCGCCGGCTGACAGACCTGCCTTCCACGCCGACAACTGGAACATGGCGACCGCCGACGCGGCGCCTGAAAGGTATCCCGACATGGAAAAACCACGTAGCAAGGCAGCGCTCTGGCTGCTTGTCATTCCCTATCTAGGTCTGCTCTGGCCACCATTTTACAATGTCCGCGAGCCATCTCTTTTCGGCTTTCCCTTCTTCTATTGGTATCAGCTTCTCTGGGTGCCGATCACCGCAGCGCTGACCTGGATCGCCTATCGGAGCACTCGCCATGACGACTGACATCAACGGCACGGCGCTTGCCGTCTTCATCTTCTTTTTCGTGCTCGTTACCGTCATGGGCTTCGTCGCCAGCCGCTGGCGCAAGCCCGAGACACTGGCCCATATCGATGAATGGGGCCTCGGCGGACGCAACTTCGGCACCTGGATCACCTGGTTCCTGGTCGGCGGCGATTTCTATACCGCCTACACGGTGATCGCCGTCCCGGCGCTGGTCTACACGGTCGGCGCCTACGGCTTCTTCGCGCTGCCCTACACCATCGTCGTCTATCCCTTTGTCTTCATGGTCATGCCTGTGCTGTGGAAACGCGCCAAGGATTTCGGCTATGTGACGGCTGGCGACGTCGTCCACGGTCAGTACGGATCGCGCGGTCTCGAACTCGCCGTGGCGGCAACCGGAGTCATTGCCACCATGCCCTATATTGCCCTCCAGCTGGTCGGCATGACCGCGGTGCTGAAGGCCCTCGGGCTGCATGGCGAACTGCCGCTGGCGATCGCCTTCATCGTGCTGGCGCTCTACACTTATTCCGCGGGCCTGCGCGCGCCGGCGCTGATCGCCTTCGTCAAGGACATCATGATCTATATCGTCGTGATTGCGGCCGTCGCACTGATCCCGTCGAAACTCGGGGGTTACGCCAATGTCTTCGCCTCGGCCGATGCGGCCTTCCAGGCCAAGGGTTCCGGCAACCTGCTGCTCGGCGGCAATCAGTATGTCGCCTATGCAACACTCGCTTTGGGTTCGGCGCTCGCGGCTTTCATGTATCCGCATACGCTGACCGGCATCTTTGCCTCCAACAGCGGCAAGACGATCCGCAAGAATGCGATCATGTTGCCCGCCTATACGCTGCTGCTCGGCCTTCTGGCGCTGCTCGGCTATATGGGGCATGCCGCCAACCTGAAGCTCGACAGCGCCAATGACGTTGTTCCGACGCTGTTCAAGACGCTGTTTTCAGGCTGGTTCTCCGGCTTTGCCTTTGCGGCGATCGCCATCGGCGCGCTGGTTCCGGCAGCGGTGATGAGCATCGGCGCCGCCAATCTCTTCACCCGCAATTTCTGGAAAGCCTATGTCGATCCCAAGGTCAGTGACGCGGGCGAGGCGAAGGTCGCAAAGATCACCTCGCTCGTGGTGAAGGTTGGCGCGCTTCTCGTCATCATCTTCCTGCCGACACAATTCGCCCTCGACCTGCAGCTGCTCGGTGGCATCTGGATCCTGCAGACGCTTCCGGCCCTGGTCTTCGGCCTGTACACCAACTGGTTCCGTGCACCCGCTCTGCTTGCCGGCTGGTTCGTCGGCTTCGGCGGCGGCACTTTCCTCGTCTGGGATGCCGGTTGGAAGCCTCTGCATCTGATCAGCCTCGGCGGCGAACCCTTCACCGTCTATACGGGACTGCTGGCGCTTGCGGCCAACATCGCCGTTGCGGTCGTGGTCAACGCCTTGCTTCCGGCCAAGGCTCCGGCCCGGGCCTAGAGCATGATGCCGAAAAGTGTGAGCAGTTTTCGGACAACATCATGCTCACCTTCTTTGATCCGAAAATGCGAAGGGCAGCAAATGCTGCCCTTCGCAAGAATCATATGGCTTTGCTTTCCAGTGTCAGCCGGAAAGAGATCCGGGCGACTTAAAACTCTTCCCAATCGCCGGCCAATGCCGCATTCCCGTTCGTCTGGAACGACTTACCCACCTTGGCAATCATCTGACGCGCAGGCGAGGACGCCGGTTGAGCATGTGGCGCCGCGGCAGCGGGCTGCGATGTGCGCTTCGGTGCCACCACTCCGCCAATGTTGAACTGGCCCAGAAGCTGGAACAGCGCGTCGGCTTCCTTGGCAAGGTTATGAGCGGCCGCTGTCGCTTCTTCCACCATGGCGGCGTTCTGCTGCGTCCCCTGATCCATCCTGTTGACGGCGGTATTGATTTCTTTCAGTCCCGTCGCCTGCTCTTGCGAAGCGCCGACGATGGCCCCCACATTGCCGTCGACCTGCTGCACCTGCTCGGCAATCTCCTTCAGCGCCTTTCCGGTCTCGCCAACCAGGGCCACACCGCTTTTGACGTGGCCATTCGAAGCGTTGATCAGTTCCTTGATTTCTTTTGCCGCCTTGGCGGAACGTTGCGCCAACTCGCGCACTTCCTGAGCGACGACGGCAAAGCCCTTGCCTGCCTCACCGGCACGGGCGGCTTCGACGCCGGCATTCAGCGCCAGCAGATTGGTCTGGAACGCGATTTCATCGATGACGCCGATGATGCTGCCGATTTCGGTGGCGGAGGATTCGATCTTGCCCATGGCGTCGACCGCATCCCGAACGACGCTGCCCGAGCGCTCCGCACTCTCCTTCGTCTTGCGAACGAGCTGGCCGGCTTCCTGAGCCTTGTTGCTCGAGTCGGCAACGGTGGTCGTAATCTCTTCCAGAGCAGCGGCGGTTTCCTCGACGGAGGCTGCCTGCTGTTCGGTCCGCTTGGCGAGATCGTCCGAGGCGGAGCGGATCTCCTGTGCACCGCCCGCGATGGCGCTGGCGTTCTGGGCAACCTTCTGCATGGCGGCACGGAGCTTTTCGACTGCAGAATTGAAGTCGGCTCTGAGCTTTTCCAAGGACGGAATGAACGGAGTGCCGATCTGCTGTGTGAGGTCGCCGTTAGCTAGCGCCTGCAATGCATCACCAAGCTGACCGACGGCTTGGTCCGTCTGCTCGGCAAGGGTGCGGCGTTCATCTGCATCCTGCTCGAGCCGATGCCGCTCCGACACGGCTCGCTTCGCCTCGGCGTCGGCTTCCCGTTCCGCCTTTGCCGAAATTGCGTCGCGCAGCCCTGCCACCGCCCGTGCAAGCTTGCCGATCTCGTCGCCGCGCGCTTCGAGGCGGCGATCGCCGTTAAGATTGCCGTCGGCCATCGCTTTCAGCGAAAGCTGAAGTTTTGCCAGCGGACCGACGATCGTGCGTGCCGTCACGGCGGCGGCAACCAGTGAAAGAACGGCCGCAATGCCAAGCGCTGTCAGGGCCAATGGCTTGAAGCCGCTTGCCGTGCTGCGAACCTCGCCGCCAATCGATTTGTTCAGCGCTTCCTGATAGTCGATGAATTTGTTGATGGCGCCAAGCCAGGCAACAAAAGCCGGCCGAGCCTGTTCGAGTAGGATCTTGCGGGCGGCCTCGCCATCGCCTTTCTCCTGCAGCGCAATGATCTGGGCGACCAGAGGATTGGTCTTCGCCTGGATGTCTGCAATCTCGCTGAGAATGGTCTTTTCCTGTTCCGTCGCGCCGGCCGGAGAAGCAACCATATCCGCCATGCGCTTTTCATTCTCGGCGTAAGACGCTGCCAGCTTTTCGATCAATGCCTCGGCCGTCTTCCGTTCATCGGCAGACGTCACCAGAGTGACGTCGCGGATGGCAATCGCCCGATCATGCACGCTGCCGCGATAGTTGATGGCAAACCGCTGCTTAACGCTGTTGACGTCGTTGATGGTTCCAAGCTTATCGTTGATCTGCGCAACTTTGTCCGTCGAATAGATGGTCAAGCCAACCATCAGCAAAAGGAGAACGCTGAAGCCAAGCGCCAGGCGGGCCACAACCCCGAAACTCATGATATTCTTCATATGCACTCTCCCCTCGCGGTGAGGTTTGTTGGAAGGATGTCTCGGCAGCCAGGATTGCTTGTCATATCTCGTTCGAATGCAGCGCCTCGGTGTCTCCGAGTGCATCCGACGGGCACCCCCGTGCCCGGAATCGCGCTCGAGATACGGGACATCCGTCAAAGCAATAAAAGCCGATTTCATGCGAAATTCGGGTGCCTGGCCCGCTATCATGGCGGAGGTGACGAACCTAAAGAACGTCGTCCCGATATCTAAAAAAAATTAGAGGAATATATTTTAGAGAGTGTAAACGGAGCCGACGGAGCTTGCTATATCGCCATATCTGGATAGCATTTGCGCTTTTCGGATGGACAATTCGACGAGCGCTCTCCCGATGGTTGCGAAATCACCAACCTCCCCCGCATAGCAAGGTTTTGCGGCTTGCCCGTGAACTGCGCGACGCTCTGAACGATCTCGGCAATCGGCATGAATTGCAGCTGCGGTACCGGAGCGCCGTTGCTCCGGCTTCAGCCGCGCAGCAGCGGAAGAAGCTGATCGCCCTGCCGCTTGATTTCGGAGAGATAGGGCGTGTCGGACAGCACGAAGTGGGTGATGCCGAGATCCTGATATTTGCGCAGCGAGCGGGCGACGTCTTCCGCCGATCCGACCAGCCAGGTGGTGCCGGCGCCGCCACCGCCGAACTTGCCCGGCGCGGTATAGAGGTTGTCGTCGAGGACGTCGCCGCGCTCATGCAGATCAAGCAGCCGCTGCTGGCCGACGGCGAGCGCGCGCTGGTGATCGTGCCAGCCGGTGCCCTTGCTTCTCGCCATCTCGGCGACCTTCGCCTCGGCGTCGGTCCAGGCCTGTTCGGTGGTGTCGCGGACCAGCGTCGTGATCCGCAGGCCGAATTCCAGCGGCGGGAGATCGCGGTCCAGTTCCCGGCTCAACGCCTTGAGCCGCGCGATCCGTTCCCGAACACCATCGAGCGGCTCGCCCCAGAAAAGTTGGACATCGGCCTCGGTCGCGGCCACCCGTTCGGCCGCCTCCGAGGCACCGCCAAAATAGAATTTGGGGTGCCGACGGTCGCCGCGGACCTGGATGCGCGGCACCACGATGGAGTCAGCGACCCGGAAGTTCTCGCCCGCGGATGTGACGTTGTCTTCTGTCCACAGTCTGCGGACCAGCCGCATGAACTCCTTGGTCCTGGCATAGCGGTGTGCCTGATCGCCCTCGCTGTCGCCGTAGGCAGAGAGGTTGTCCTTGCCCGACACGATGTTGATCCGCACGCGGCCGCCGGTCAGATGGTCCAGCGTCGCCGCCGCGGAAGCGAAATTCGCCGGTCGCCAATAGCCGGGACGGATCGCAATGAGCGGTTCGAAGGTGGTCGTCCGGGCGGCGAGCGAGGTTGCGACGGTAAATGTGTCGGGGCGGCCCCAACCGGTGCCGATGAGCGCGCCCTTCCAGCCATGCTCCTCCAGTGCCCTGGCGTGGCTGGTCAGCGTATCCAGGCTGTTGTGGTTCTCGACGGCGGAATCGCCGCGATGACCGGCTTTGACGTCGTTCGGAATATACCAGAGAAATTCGGAATTATTGCTCATGCGATGCTGCAGTTCTGTGTGTGATTGGAACAAAGCCAGGGGGAGGGAAGCCCCCTCAAGAGATCATACGGCCGCCTGCACCTGCTGCTGCCCCGCCTGAACCACAAAGCCATTCGGCGGGCGTTGGAGGCCAAGGTTCTCCCGCAGCGTCGTGCCTTCATATTCGTGCCGGAACAGGCCGCGCTTGCGCAGGATCGGGACGACCTGATCGACGAAATCGGTCAAGGCGGTGGGCAGGATCGGCGGCATGATGTTGAAGGCGTCGGCAGCACCGTTCTCGAACCAGCTCTGCATCGCATCGGCGATCTGCTCGGGTGTCCCGACCACCGTCCGATGGCCGCGAGCGGTGGCGACCGCCAGATAGAACTGGCGCAGCGTCAGATTGTTGCGCGATACCAGATCGGAAACCAGCTTGAGGCGGCTTTTGTTGAGTTCGGTATTTTCAGGCAAGGGAGGGGCGGGATCATCCAGCGAGTAGCCGGAAAGGTCGACGCCCTTGTAGTGGCGGGCAAGGATATTCCAGGCGATGGAGGGATGAACCAGCGATTGGATATGGTCGTAGTTTGCCTGGGCTTCCGCTTCCGTCCCGCCGAGAACAGGGAATATGCCGGGACTGATCAGCAGTTGATCCGGCCGGCGTCCGTAGCGGTCGAGCCGTCCTTTGACGTCGGAATAGAATTCCTGCGCATCCTCGAAGGTCTGGTTGGCGGTAAAGATCATCTCGGCCGTGCGGGCGGCAAGTTCGCGCCCCGGTTCCGATGCGCCCGCCTGCACGATGACAGGATAGCCCTGAACCGGACGGCCAACGTTGAGCGGACCGGCCACCGAGAAGAACTTGCCCTTGTGATCGACAAGATGCACCTTGTCGGGATCGAGATAGACGCCGCTTTCCTTGTCGCGGATGAAGGCGTCGTCCTCATAGGAATCCCACAAACCCTTCACCAGGTCGACGAATTCCTCGGCCCGCTCATAACGATCGGCATGGGCGGGATGGCCCGATATGGAAAAGTTCTTCGAAACATCCGCGCCCGTCGTGACGACGTTCCATGCGGCGCGGCCCTTGGAGATATAGTCCAGCGAGGCGAACCTGCGGGCCAGCAGGTAGGGGTCCTCGTAGGTCGTCGATGCCGTGGCGACGAAGCCTATATGTTTGGTCACCTGCGAGAGGGCAGCCCAGAGGGTCAGCGGCTCGAAATGTGCGCCCTGGGCGGTGCGGCGAAGCGCTTCCGGGTCCTTGGCGCGGTCCCATCCCGCCGGACTGTCGGCGACGAAGACGAGATCGAATTTTCCGCGTTCGGCGGTCTGCGCGAGCTCGCGGTAGTGATCGATATTGAGGCCGGCATCGGCCTGCGCCTCCGGATGGCGCCAGGCGGCGATATGATGGCCGGTCGCCATGATGAACGCGCCAAGCCGCATTTGCCTTTTCGATGTGCTCATTGGCTTATCTCCAGATCAAATTGAGCTGTTGCTGATGTCAGGCGGCCTTGCGGCCCGGAAGCTCGACCCCGAGCCGGCTGAGAAGATGGATTCGGAATTGCGCAAAGCGCGGATCGCCGTGATCGCGCGGCGTCGGCAGATCGATCTTGAGATCCTCGATGAGACGCCCTTCGTCGAGAACCAGTATCCGGTCGGCCAGCGAAATCGCCTCGTCGACGTCGTGGGTGACGAGCAGCACGGCAGGACGGTGTCTTGCACACAACTCCCGCAGCAGATCGTGCATTTTCAGCCGGGTCAGCGCGTCGAGCGCGCCGAACGGCTCATCGGCGAGAAGCAGGGCCGGCTCGCGCACCAGCGAACGGGCAAGAGCGACCCTCTGCTGCTCGCCACCCGAAAGCTGGTTCGGCCACGCCGTTTCCCGGCCTGCAAGTCCTACCTCCGCCAAAGCCTTCCGTCCGGCTTCCTGGCCGGAGGCGCCGGTCAAGCCGAGCGTGACGTTCTGGATGACGGTGCGCCAGGGCAGCAGGCGGGCGTCCTGGAAAACCACCGAAAGGCTCTCCGGCGTCTCCAGGGTGCCGGTTCCCTCGACACCATGATCGAGACCGGCAAGCGCCCTGAGGAACGTGCTTTTGCCGGAGCCGCTGCGGCCGAGCAGTGCAACGAACTCGCCTTCCTCGATATCGAGATCGACGCCGTCAAGAATCGTCTTCGTCGCAAACCGGCGTGCGAGGTCTCGCACGTGGACGGCTTTGTTTGCGGGCTTCAGTTTGCCAGGGTGCGGCGCCATGAGAGGGTCCTCCGTTCAAGCAGGCGGACGAGACCGTCCGAAACGAGACCGAGCAGCACATAGACCACCAGGCCGACGAGAATGACGTCGGTCTGCCCGTAATTGCGGGCAAGATCGATCATGTAACCGAGCCCGCTGGTGGCGTTGATCTGCTCGACCACGACGAGAGAAACCCAGCAGAGGGTGACGGCAAACCGCAGACCCAGAAGAAAGCCCGGCAAAGCACCAGGCAGCACGACCTGAAGGATGAAGTCCTTCTGGCTCATCCGCAGGGTTTCGGCCAGTTCGACATAACGGCTGTCGATGCTGCGGAGCGCATTGTGGGTGTGGATGTAAATCGGCACGACGACGGCAAGCGCGATGGTCGTAACCTTCATGCTCTCGCCGATGCCGAACCACAGGATCAGCAAGGGGATCAGGGCCAGCGTCGGTATCGCGCGCTTGATCTGGACCGGCCCGTCGATCAGGGCTTCGCCGATCCGGGAAAGGCCGGCGATCACCGCCAGGATCGTGCCGATCAGCAATCCGATGCTAAGGCCGAGCAGGGCGCGTGTCGCCGACGTCACGAAATTGTCCTGCAGGCGACCCTGCTCTATCAGCCTTACGAAGGCCTCGACCACCGTCCACGGCGCCGACAGGATCCGCGGGTCGATCCATCCGAGCGCCGAGCCGACGACCCAGGTCAAGACGAGCAATACCGGCCCGATCTGCAACCCGAAAGGGATCGCGGGTCCGGGACCCAGCCTGCGCCGGGCGCGGGGGCCAGTGGAGCCAGCCGGTTTTACGAGGCGAGAACCTGCCCGCACAATTCTACCGCCGGACGACCGCGACAGTTTCGCCTCATCTGCATCCCAAGTGGTTGCCATGCTTCAAATCTCCTCTCCGAAGGGGTGTCGAGCGTTACTGGCTCTTGGCCAAAGCCGCGGCGCCGAGCTTCTCGAAGCGATTGTCGAAAATCTGCTCCACATTGAGCGGCTTGTAGCCGAGCTCGTCTGCCAGCAGGTCGATGGTTTCCTGGTGGCGCTTCTTCACTTCGCTCCAATCGCTGGGAACGACCTGTTCGCCGGTCAACTTGACGAGATATTCCCCGTCCTCCTGGCTCAACCCCTGCTGACCGACGTAATATTCCTTGATCCAGAGGTCCGGGTTCCGGTTCACCCATTCAGTGGCGCGTGCCCACAGGCCGACATATTCGGCGAGAGCTGCCGCCTTGGCGGGATCGTCCAGAACCCATTGCGGCGCGTAAAGATGGCTCGGATCGTCGCGCAGGCCATGTTCCACGAGGGTCGCCCCATCAGGCCCGTATTGGGTGATATAGCGCCTGATGTAGACGCCGCCGAGCGGCGCGATGTCGACCTGCTTGCTCGCCAATGCCTTCGGGTAGACGTCACTGGTGCTCGGCAGCTCCACCAGAGTGACGTCGCCGCTCTTCAACCCTGCGGCATGGAGGGCACGCAGAACGAGCGTGCCCTGTGCCTGACCCGGGCTGAAGGCGATGCGCTTGCCGCGGAAGTCCGCGAGCGTCTTGACGGCCGCGCCTGGCGCGATGCCGAAGCGGTAGATGGGATTGGCGATCGGGTCACGGCGTTCGCGATAGGCGATGTTGCGGACGGGCAGATTGTTCCAGTTGGCGAAGATGGAGGGTATCTCGGCCACCGATCCGACATCGAGTGCATGGGCGCGGAAAGCTTCCGACGTCTGCGGCCCGCCGCTGATATTGGCCCATTTGACCTCGAAACTGAGCTCCTTGCCGAGGCCGGACACTTCGAGCGCTTTCTGGGTGACCGGATCGCCGATTGTCAGCACCGTGCCCGGCGGCACTTTGGGAAGGAGGGGAGCGTCTGCCTGGGCTGCCGCCGGACCGTGAATGGCACTGAGACCAAGCAGACTGAACAACGCAATTTTGAATGTCTTTGCCAATGTCATCGTCGATCTTCCCGTTTCGGATTGCTAATTGCAGGAGCGATGCACGGTAAGATGGAATATAATCTACTAAATCGATAGACTATTTAGTTTAATGAAAGTGGCGCTGAGGGAAAATTGTCCTCAAAAGTCGGGCAACCGGAACGATCGCATCCGGCGCGTCCGAAGGATGCTCGGCGCGTCCCGACATGAAAAAAGCGCCTGGGACGTTCGTCCGCGGGCGCTTTCCGGGTCTTTGTTCAAACCCTTACTTTTGTTTAAGGCCGGGCAGCGGACCGCAGCGACCGCCCTTCAGACGCCAAGCCGTCGCGGACGTCGGGATCGCCTTATGTCAGGCAATATGCGGTGCATATTCGTTGGCCGCGAATACGTGATGATGCACCTTGCCGGTAAAGAGCTGCAGGAGTTCGCCGGTGACCTCGCGGCTCTGCGACCGCACATCGGAGAGAAGTGCCGTGTTCACCGCGTCCATATCGGGATAACGAATGGCCAAGGCCATGGCATAGATCGGGGCGCCTTCGTCGCGCTCCATCCCGTCCAGCACCCGGATTTCCTCGGCGCCCGGAAATTTCGTCCAGAGAGGGACGAGCCGCTGCCGCACGAATTCGCGGAATTCCCCTTCTTTACCGGGATGGATTTCGCCTTCAAACAAAGCATAACGAATGATCATGGGTTCTCTTTTCCAAAACTCGCCGGAGCTGGATCGATGGTGGCGGGCTGTCGTAGGATCAGGGCGTATCGATCGATACGCCCTGATTGAGAGGGTTATTTACCCCAGATTTTCTTGTATTGATCGCGATAGCCGTTGTCGGGATCGAAGCTGTTCTTCGGTCCACCGTCAAACTCGACGTTTTGGCTGGTCACCACATGGAGCGGCGACACGTAGCCGGACCATGGAGCTTTCGCAAAGGCGCGGTTCAATTCGTCGACGAGCTGCCAGCCCTGGAGGTTGAGCGGCTCGGCGACCGTGACGGCCTGGAATTGCTTGGCGCGGATACGCTGATAGGCGCTCTCCGAACCGTCACCGGCTGCCACGTTCACCGGTTTTCCATCGCCTGCAATGCCGGCCGAGGCGAGCGAAGGTCCCATGAAGTCGTAATAGAGGTCGTTGATCGCCAGCGAATGCGTCCACTTCGCGCCATACTTTTGCAGAAGCGACGTGGTGAGCTGCGGCATGCGCTGAGAGGTTTCGGCGATCGGCGTGTCGACATATTCGAGCACGGTGCCGCCGAGATCCTCGATCTCCTTCTTCATGCGATCGGCCTTGGCAATCGCGATCGCATAGGTGGAGTCGGTAAAGATGATGACGCCCGGCTTGCCGCCGGCATCGGCAAAGGCCCAGTCCGCCGCGGACTTCGACACTTCCATCGCATCGGTGGTCACGTTTGCGAAGACACCGACTTCGGGAACCGGACCGACCGCCGAGGCAGCGTGCCAGGAAACCATCGGAATGCCGGCAGCCTTGGCTGCTTCCATCGCCGGCTTCTGCTCGACCGCGTCAAAGCCGTTGATGATGATGCCATCCGGCTTCAGCGCCATGGCCTGGCCGAAAGCCGCGGTCCGTCCGCCGATCGAACCGGCGCCGTCAAGCGCCTTCACCGTCCAGCCGAGCGCGCCTGCCGCTTCCTGAACGCCATTGACCACGCCGAGGATGCCGCCATTTTTCATATCACCGGCCAGAATGACGATGTTCTTTCCGGCAGCGCCCTTGGGGCCGCTCGTCGGGCCATCCCAGGCGCTCACCTTGGAAGCATACTTTTCGACCACGGCCTTGGCGTCGGCCATGGAATCGGCCAATGCCGGCATGCTCAGCATAACGGCGACGGTTGCGACCGTTGCCTGCAATAACGTTCTACGCTTCATGTTCACTCCTCCATTTTGTTTGTTGTGAAATGCCGGGACGAGCCGGCATCCTCATTTGGATGCGGGTGTGATCCTCCTCACAGCTCCGCGCTTGCGCTGGGCGTAACCTGCTATGCCGATGGCAATCAGCAGGGTAACACCGTTGAACAGCGGTTCGACGAAGAACGACCCGCCGAATTGCTGAATTCCTGATATTCCGACCGCCAGGATGATGACGCCGATCAAGGTGCCCCAGACGTTCACCCGTCCCGGCTTGATCGTCGTCGATCCGAGGAACGCGCCGACAAGCGCCGGCAGGAGATATTCAAGGCCGACGCTCGCCTGGCCGATACGCAGCTTCGAGGCGAGCAGGACCCCGGTCAGAGCCGCGAGCAACCCCGAGGTGACGAAGGCGCCGATCACAAATTTGCGGACCGGAATGCCATTGAGGGCCGCCGCCTTCGGATTGGCGCCAATGGCGTAGAGGTAACGGCCGATCGGCAGGTATTCGAGCACGATCCACATGCAGATGGCGATCAGGAGCACGTAGAAGCCGGTGATCGGTAGGCCGAACAGCATCGTGCCGTTCAGCGCATAGAAACCATCAGGCAGGACGCCGACCACCTGCCGGCCGCCGGTGTGCCAAAGCGCGAGCGCGTATAGGACGGTTCCGGTGCCGAGCGTCGCGATGAAGCTGTCGATCTTCGCAACCTCGACCAGCAGGCCGTTGATGCAGCCGGTCAGAACGCCGAGCGCGAGCACGATGACCACCGCGACCGGCCAGGGCAGGCCGTAGGCCGTCTGCAGGCTGATGGCGAGAATGTGCCAGAGCACGATGCCATAGCCGACGGTCAGATCGATGCGACCCGATGCCATCGGGATCATCGCAGCCAACGATAGAAGCGCGATGATTGCCTTGTCGGACACGATCGAGCGGACATTCAACACGGTCGGGAACGTATCGGGCAGAAGGATCGAGAAGATCACGATCAGGCCGACGGTCAGGATCACCAACCCGTAAACCGGGATCAGGCGTCCGATCTTCTGTCCTGTGGACAGGCCGGCCATTTCGCTCTTGGTTGGCTCCAGCGCCGTGGATTCAATGGATTGCATGGCTGTTCTCCCGATGGCTCAAGCGGCTTCCGATGCGGATGCGGCCGTGATGACCGCCTCCGTCGTCAGAGCGCTTCCAGTCAGTTCGCTGACGATTTTCCCGCGCGAGAAGACCAGCGCGCGGTGGCAGATATGGGCGATTTCCTCGAAGTCCGTCGACACCACGACAACCGCGAGACCGGCCTCGAGCGCCTGGGTGATCAGACGGTAGATCTCTGCACGCGCCCCAATGTCGACGCCGGCGGTCGGATCTTCGGCGACCAGCAGCTTGCGGCCGGTCGCCAGCCAGCGGCCGACGACCACTTTCTGCTGGTTGCCGCCCGACAGGGCCTCGACCGGCAGATCCGGGTCGTTGGGCCGCAGGCCGACGGAATGGCCGATCTTGTGGGCAAGGTCGGCTTCGCCGCGCGGCGACAGGAAGGACAAAAGCCCACGCCCGACGGCTCCCGGATTAAGGTAGGTATTTTCCCGAATGGACAGCGAGAGCGCCACCGATTCCTCCGTCCGGTCACGGGCAATCAAGCCGATGCCCGACGCCATTGCCCCTCGTGGGCTGGAAAGGTTGGGGGCCTCGTCATGCAGCAGAACCGAGCCGTTGAAGGGCTCGCAACCAAACAGGGCGCGGCCGATCCGTTCCTGACCGGCGCCACGCAATCCTGCCAGTCCCAGAAGCTCGCCCTCGCGGATATCGAAGGATATCGGGCCTGTGCCGGCGCAGACGAGATCGCGGACCTCGACGATCGCCTTGCCGGGCGTGATCGCCGTCTTGGAAAAGAGGCTGTCGCCGCTGCGGCCGATGATCATCGTCACCAGCTCCTCGGGGGTGGTCTCGCTGACGGGCTTCTGTCCCACCATGCATCCGTCACGCAGAACGGCGACCCGATCGGCAATCCGGAAGATTTCGTCCAGCCTGTGGGAAACGTAGATCATGCCGACTCCCCGATCCTTCAACGGACGGATCGCATTAAACAGCCGATCGACTTCATCGGCGGGAAGGCTCGCCGTCGGCTCGTCGAGCACCAGCACGTCAGCTTCGACGGCAAGTGCACGGGCGATGGCGACAAGCGACTTTTCGGTGCGCGACAATGCCGAGACCCGCGTCGTGGGGTCAAAGTCGCAACCGACCAGTTTCAAGGCCTCGTTGGCGCGCGCCTGCGTCCTGTTCCAATCGATGAGGCCGCGACGCATCGAGAAACCCTGCGACAAGCCCATGTTCTCGCCGACCGTCATCCACTCGATCAAACCGAGATCCTGGTGGATGAAGGCAACCGGCTGCCGCTCGTTCGGCTTCGGGGGACGATGATGGTAGCTCTGGCCGCGAAACAGGATGTCGCCGCTATCGGGCTTGTAGATGCCCGCAAGCGTCTTGATGAGCGTCGATTTGCCGGCACCGTTTTCTCCCAGCAGCGCGAGGATTTCTCCTTCGCGCAGGTCGATCGAGACGTCCCGCAGCGCCTGCGTGCCGCCGAAGCTCTTGGTGATCGACTGGAATTCCAGCAGTCTCTTGGCTTCCACTGTGGCTCCTCCCAAAGCTGCGGTTTTCATGGATGTATGTTATCGATAACATTTATGGATGGTCAAGCGGAAAGATGACGATCTCGAATTTCCCGAAGAGATTGACGTCAATCGGCCTGAAATCCATCGAGAAGGCGCATCATCTCGGCCGAGTCTTTTGGCCCAAGCCCGGCGGCGCAGAGCAGACGGTGAATCTCGACCACCGAGCCAGTCATCGGCAATGGCGTCTTCGTCTTGAGCGCAAAGGCTTGAAGCGAATCCAGGTCCTTCAACATGTTGTCGATTCTGCCTGTCGGCGAGAAATCCCGGGCGGCGAATTTCGCCATGAATTCCTGCAATATGCGGCTGTCCGCCCTGCCGCCGGCAAGGGCGGCCGGAATGGCGGCCGGATCGACGCCGCCGGCTTCAGCGAGCTTGACCGCCTCCGCGACGGCCTGAAACAGCACGGCGCAAAACAATTGATTGATCAGCTTCGTGGTCTGCCCCGCGCCGGATACACCCATCAGCGTGTAATTGGCGGCAAGATGCCGCATCACCACGCGTGCCCGTTCGAAATCCTCTGGGCTGCCGCCGGCCATGATCGTCAGGCGTCCGCTCAACGCACCCGGCACGCCGCCGGAAAGCGGGCAATCCACCCATGCCATGCCGGTTTCTCGACGCAGCCGCGTCGCCATGTCGGCCGTGTCGGCCGGGTCGATCGACGACATATCGATCAGCACCTTGTCGGCATTCGCCGCCGCCGCAACGCCCTTTTCGCCGAAGACGACGGCGCGGACGATGTTTGCGTGATTGAGGCTGAGCACGCAAAACCCCGACCATGAGACCGCTTCCTCCACGGAGCCGGCCGCGCGCGCCCCCTTGGCCTGCAAAGCCGCAACTTTTTCGGTATCCAGGTCGAAGACCGATACCTTATGCCCGGTTTCGATCAATCGGGTGACGATCGCCGTTCCCATGATGCCGGCACCGATGACGGCGACATCTGCTCTGTAGTCATCCTGCATGATAATCTCCTCCCTTGACGGCCATGCCGCTCAGTCCCTTGCAAGCCAGTGCCACGATATCATCCAACGCATTGTCGATCGCCACCATCACGACATTAGCTTCACCGGTCGGCGGCTCCAGCGTCTGCAACTGGCTGTCGAGCAAAGTCGCGGGCATGAAATGGCCCTGACGGGCCTGCATCCGCGACAGCAGCAGATCACGGGATCCCTCCAGGAAAACAAAGGCGAGATGCCCGTCCGCCGCTTGCCTCAACCTGTCCCGATAGCTTCTCTTCAGCGCCGAACAGGAAATCACCAGCCCTTGCGATACTTCTTGCGCGGTCCTTATTTCCTCGCCGATCCGGTCGAGCCAGGGCAGGCGGTCGTCGTCGGTCAGCGGTATGCCCTGCGCCATCTTCTCGACATTGCCAGCGGGGTGGAGTTGGTCGCCCTCCAGAAACAGCATGCCGTTTCGAGCGGCGAGATGCTCTCCAACCGAAGATTTTCCGCAGCCGCTGACGCCCATGACGACGACGGCCAGAGGTGGCGCCCTTTTCTCGAAATCCATGGTCTCGTCTCTATCAGAGGCAGGTCGTGATGCCGCCGTCGACATAAAGCGTGTGCCCGTTGATGAAGGACGAGCCCTGGCCCGACAGGAAAACGGCGGCGCCGACCAGTTCCTCGACATTGCCCCAGCGTCCGGCCGGCGTCCGCTTCTCGAGCCAGGACGAGAACTCGGGATTGTCGACAAGCGCCTGATTGAGCGGCGTCTTGAAGTAGCCCGGCGCAATCGCGTTGATCTGCAGGCCGTACTTGGCCCAGTCGGCGCACATGCCGCGGGTCAGATTACGCACCGCGCCCTTGGTCGCGGTGTAGGGAGCAATGCCGGGGCGCGCCAGTTCGCTTTGAACGGAGGCGATGTTGATGATCTTGCCCTGTCCGCGGGCGATCATGGGTTTGGCCGCGGCCTGGCCGACATAAAATACGCTCGAAATATTGGTGGTCAGCAGCAGCTCCCATTTGTCCGCCGGGAAATCTTCCAGCGGCGTGCGAAACTGCATGCCGGCATTGTTGATCAGGATGTCGAGCGGCCCGATATCGGCTTCGATTGCGTCTATGCCTTCTTTGGCAGCATCCTTGCTGGTCACGTCGAAGATCGCCGCATGGGCAGACAGGCCTTGATCCTTGAGGCTCTCGACCGCGCGGTTGACGCTTTCGGGCGTGCGGCCGTTGATGATGACTTCGGCGCCATACTGCGCCAGGCCTTCGGCCAGGGCATAGCCGATCCCCTGGCTCGAGCCGGTGATCAGGGCACGCCGTCCGGAAAGATCGAACAAGTTCTTCATGCAAATAACTCCTCCGGTTCCGCCGCGGGTGACGGCTTCAACTGCCGCTGACGGTGAAACTCACTTGACATCCCTCTTCCGAATTATATGTTATCGATAACATAATCAACTGTCAAAATGCGGGATGGAAACGGAATGCCTAAAGAAGAAATCTTGATGACCGGAGCTTATCCGGAATGGGACATGGTGGATCTGGAGGCGAACTACCGCGTCCATCGCTTGTGGGAAGCGGCAGACCGACAGGAGCTGATATCAAGGGTCGGCAAGGATATCCGCGCCATAGCGACCCGTGGCGAACTCGGAGCCTCCGCAGAGTTGATGGCGCAATTGCCGAAACTGGAAATCGTCTCCTGTTATGGCGTCGGCACCGACGCCATCGACTTGTCCTATGCCCGCGCGAACGGCATTCGCGTCACCAACACGCCTGATGTGCTCACCGAAGATGTCGCCGATATCGCCATCGGACTGCTGCTTGCGACGGCAAGGCAGGTCCCGCAGGCAGATGTTCTCGTCCGCTCCGGCCAGTGGGGCAGTGTCGCCATGCCGCTGGTGACACGCGTCTCGGGCAAGAAGGTGGGGATCGCCGGCATGGGGCGGATCGGCAAGGCGATCGCCAAGAGGGCTGCCGCTTTCGGCTGCGACATCTCCTATTTCGCCCGCCATGATCACCAGGATGTTGCCTACACCTACGAGCCAGACCTGATCGCGCTTGCCGGTTGGGCCGATTTTCTGATCGTCATCGTCCCCGGTGGGGAGGCGACCATGAAGATCATCAACGCTGAAGTGCTTGAAGCACTCGGGCCAAACGGCATCTTGATCAATGTCTCGCGCGGAACGACCGTAGACGAAGAGGCGCTGATCGCAGCCCTTCAAAACCGCACGATTCAGGCTGCGGGCCTTGATGTCTTCCTGAACGAACCCCGGATCGATGCGCGTTTCCTGACCCTCCAAAATGTCGTGTTGCAGCCCCATCACGGCTCTGGCACTGTCGAGACCCGCAAGGCCATGGGCCAACTGGTCAGAGACAATCTCGCTGCGCATTTTGCAGGTAGCTTGCTTCCAACTCCCGTCGTGTGAGGGTCCCGATATGAAAGCCATCGTCATTCATGCCGCCAAGGATCTCAGGATCGAAGAGCGCGAGCCGGAGGTTGCCGGTGCCGGGCAGGTGGAGATTGCCATCGAAGCCGGCGGCATCTGCGGTTCCGACCTGCATTATTACAATCATGGCGGTTTCGGCACCGTTCGCCTGCGCGAACCAATGATCCTCGGCCATGAGATCGCCGGCACGGTCAAGGCGCTCGGTTCCGGCGTCGCCGACCTTACTGTGGGAGACCGTGTTGCGGTTTCTCCGAGCCGGCCGTGCAACCATTGCCAATATTGCCTGAAGGGGCAGCAAAACCACTGCCTCAACATGCGGTTTTACGGCAGCGCCATGCCGATGCCGCACATTCAGGGTGGCTTTCGCCAGCGGCTGGTGGCGGAGCGTTGGCAATGCCACAAGGTCGCGGACGGCATTTCCATTCACGAGGCCGCCTTTGCCGAACCCTTTGCGGTGACGCTGCATGCGGCAAACCGCGCCGGATCGCTGCTCGGCAAACGGGTGCTGGTCACCGGTTGTGGCCCCATTGGGATGTTGGCGATCGTCGCGGCGCGCGTCCTCGGCGCCCGTGAGATCGTCGCGACCGACGTGACCGACAGCGTTCTGGCGATTGCCCGCACCAGCGGCGCCGACCGAACGATCAATGTTGCCACGCATGCTTCCGACCTCGCGGCCTACAGTGCCGAAAAGGGATATTTCGATGTCATGTTCGAAGCGTCGGGAAATGAGCGGGCGGTGCGCGCCGGCTTGGAGACGCTTAAGCCCCGCGCTGTTCTCGTGCAGCTCGGCCTTGGCGGCGATGTTTCCATTCCGCAGAACATGATCGTTGCGAAGGAAATCGAGATGCGCGGCACATTCCGTTTTCACGAGGAATTTGCGCTCGCCGTTGAACTGATCAACGCGCGTCGCGTCGATCTGAAGCCACTGCTGACAGGTGTCTTTGGGATCGAAGAGGCCGTCGCCGCCTTCGAGCTGGCGGGCGATCGCAGCAAGTCCATGAAAGTCCAGATCGCCTTTTGACCGACTGTATAATTCCTTAAATCGGAATCGATTTGAGGATAAAATTATCCAGACATTCAAAACGTTACAGCGCCGCGCATCCGAAAAGACGCGCGGCGCTTTAGTCTCAAGCGGTCGGCGCGCCGTTTCGGTCCGTGCTTTCGCGCAAGACAACCTTGTAGCCGGTCAATGTGATCTCATCGCCGGTCGCCTCGCCGGTATGGAGGGTATCCAGCAGGCGGGCGGCCGCCTGGCGACCGATGCCATAACAGTCGACATTGATGGTGGTGATGCGCGGATGACAGATGGACGAGATCTCATAGTCGCCGAAACCGGCAACAGCGATGTCCCGCGGAACCTTCATTCCCCTGCGCGTGCATTCCATGATGGCGCCGAAGGCGGAAAGGTCGGAAACGCAGAGAACCACTTCCGTGTCCGGCCAGCGCTCCAGCAGGCTGACGATTGCCTGGCCACCCTGTTCCATGGTGATGGGCGGGACGCCGAAGGAAATCATCCGTCCCGGTCCCAGGCCGAGTTCTTCAACCGTCTTCTGGAAACCGCTACGCCGCTGGCTGCCGCGCGTATCGCGCGCCGTCGTTCCCCCGATATAGCCGAACTTCCGATATCCCTGACTGGCAAGCGTCCGCACCAGCAGGGCCATCGCCTCGCTGTTGGAAAAGCCGACGACCTGATTGATCGGATTTTCCGGAAGCTCCCAGGTCTCGACAACGGGAATGCCGGCTTTTGCCAGCATGCGCCGCGCGCGCGCTGTGTGCGAACCACCGGTCAGGATGATGCCTTCCGGGCGGCGGCGCAGCATCGCCTCGATCAGCTCTTCTTCCTTCTCCGCCGAATAGTCGGTATAGCCGAGAAGGAGCTGAAGGCCGGTATTCTGCAGCGCATCGGTCATGCCCCGTGCGGTGTCGGAAAAATTCGAATTGTTGATCGAGGGCACCAGCGCAGCGATGAAGCCGCTCCGCCTCGACGAGAGACTGCCGGCAGACAGGTCGAGCACATAGCCGAGTGCGTCGACGGCCTCCATGATGCGCTTCCGGGTCTCCTCGGAAACGCTCGCATCCTGGCGAAAGGCACGCGACACGGTCATGGCAGATACGCCGACATATTTGGCGACCTCCGCCATCGTCAGCTTTTGAGCCTCTCCCGGCTTGAGACGCTTGTCTTTCGGCTCATCCTCGTTTTTCACTGATCTCCGCTTTCACAAAGCTTCCGAATTGGGTAGTCCAAGACACAATAAAGTTATCGCTATCATCGTACAATCGATATTATTGCAGGAATGCACCATTCCAACGTCCAAAAATCAAGATTCCCTGGGCATTTTCGCAAAGGTGGGCAGATCGGTATCTGTACCGAGCCCCCAAAACACGACAGTATGATATCGATAACAATTGATGATACGGAGGAGCACCATGTTCGGGCAAATTGACGGTACAGGGTTTGAGGTTCTCGACCCTCGCTTTGAAAGCTGCTTCGTCGGTCACGCTCGCGTTGAGCGACTTTGGACGGGTGGCCGCTGGCTGGAGGGACCGGCCTGGTTTGCCGCCGGGCGGTATCTGGTTTTCTCGGATATCCCCAACAACCGGATGATGCGCTACGACGACACCAGCGGGCATACATCAGTCTTCCGCTCGCCCAGCAACAATTCGAATGGCAACACCGTCGACAATCAGGGTCGGCTGATCACCTGCGAGCATCTGACGCGCCGTGTCACGCGCACGGATTTCGACGGCAGGATCACCGTTCTGGCCGATCGAATTGCAGGCAAACGCCTCAATTCTCCAAATGACGTCACCGTCAAATCCGATGGGACCGTCTGGTTTACCGACCCGAGCTACGGCATCCTTCACGACTACGAGGGCGACTATGGCGAAGCGGAAGTCGGCGGATGCCACGTCTATCGGCATGATCCGGCAAAAGGCACGACCGATCAGGTGACCTCCGATTTCGTCAAGCCGAACGGGCTGGCTTTCTCCCCGGATGAGACGGTGCTCTACATTGCCGACACCGGCGCAACGCACCTGCCCGGCGGTCCGCGTCATATCAGAAAGCTCGCGGTCTCGAATGAGGGAAGGCTGACCGATCTCGGCGTTTTCGCAGAATGTACTGCAGGTCTGTTCGATGGTTTTCGCGTCGATCGCAAGGGCAGGATATGGACGAGCGCCGGCGACGGTGTGCACGCCTACGATCCGGATGGTACCTTGATCGGCAAGATCCATATTCCTGAGGGCGTCTCCAACGTCACTTTCGGCGGCGAGAAACTGAACCGTCTCTTCATCACCGCGAGCACGTCTCTCTATGCTGTTTATCTCACGGCCAACGGATCGAGACTCGGATAATCGTTGAAGAGCCGAGGCCGCCCTTTTAGGACGGCCTCTCATTTTGTGCCTCTTGCCTCACCGTTGACTGAGGCCGTCCGCCAGCCGAACGAGGCTGAGGAAATCCGACCTGTAGCCGAAGGCATCCGTTCCTCGCGATGCCGCGGCGAGAGCGGCAATCGCCTGGTAGGAATAGGAATCGACGGCCGCGACATGGCTGAGTTTCTGGCCGAAGGCTGCAACGGCCACCGAGAAGCGGACATCTTGCGGCGCGGCATCGACGGTGGCGACTGCGTTGCTATCGTCGACAGGCGTGGTGATGAGGACGCTCTTGTCCTCGCCCCGCCGCTTGTAGCGCATCTTGACGAAGGCAAGTTCGCCGTGATGGGCGCTGTCGGGCGCCGCGGCGG
>NZ_JACCEY010000006.1:0-1112 GCF_013591995.1 Rhizobium sp. WYCCWR 11146 | reverse complement strand
CATGCTGAACCGCGACCTGCGGGCTTTGAGAGGCTAACCGGTACGCCTGATTTGCGCGAGGAGTTTCTGGCGGAAGACTTCTGCCGGCGTTTTGTAGCCGAGGCATTTGCGTGGCGTTGCGTTCAGGCGGTTGCAGATCTCGGTGAGATCGCGGTCGCTGAGAGACAGTGGATCGACCTCTCTCGAAAGCCATTTCCTGGCCCGTCTATTGGTGTTCTCGACAGTGCCCTTCTGCCACGGGGATTGCGGATCGCAAAACCATGTCTGCGCTCCGATGCTGGCCTGCAGGTAAGGCCAGTCGGTGAACTCCGTGCCACGATCGAAGGTGATCGAGCGACGGGCGAGGTGGGGCAGGGATTGTAGCACCTGGATCAGGCCGTCCATCACCGGCCTCGATTGCCGGTCATTGTTGCGCAGCAAGACGGCAAATCGGCTGACCCGTTCGACCAGCGACGTCACGTTGGCCTTTCCGAACTTCTTGCGAAACTGGATGAGATCGCATTCCCAATGCCCGAACTGTTTTCGCTCGGCGACGGCGTCTGGCCGGTAGAGAATGTTGACATCCGGGGTGAACCGCTTGCCATGGCGGCGTCTGGCGTGCCGCGGCCGGCGTCTGGCACGATGCTCCGGCAGGTGTCGCCACAGTTTGATGGCGTGACCGTCCGAGGAATAGGCGAACTTATAGATCGTCTCATGGCTGACGGAGATCGGATGGCGCTCAAGCTGCAATCGGCCGGCGATCTGTTGCGGCGACCAGCCATGCATGATGCGCTCGATCACCGATTGGCGGAGCTGCGCGAACCGGGCAAGTTTGCGCAGCTTGGCACGCCGTTCTCGCGCCGTGTCATTGGCCATCACGCAGTAGTAACCGTTGAGGTCCGGCATCTCACGATCCTCGAACGTATTGCGGCGCAGCTCACGGAAAATGGTCGAGCGATGTCGGTGCAGCTTCTCGGCGATCACATCAACGCTGACCCAGCCGTGCGCCAGCGGGCAATCTTGCGGCGTTCATCGATATCGATCTGGGAGTAGGTGCGCTTCATGTCTCGTTCCTTGCAAGGATAAACCGTTGTTATCTATTGCAAGTCGCACTTCATCCTTGAACCCACCCC
>NZ_JACCEY010000005.1:128494-171913 GCF_013591995.1 Rhizobium sp. WYCCWR 11146 | reverse complement strand
AGAAGTCTTCCGCCAGAAACTCCTCGCGCAAATCAGGCGTACCGGTTAGCCTCTCAAAGCCCGCAGGTCGCGGTTCAGCATGGACTCACAAAAACCTCAAGCTTGTGAAGCGAGTTCTGATTGCACGACCTCGAAATGAATCGTCGCGCCCACCCGCAAGCTGATTTCGTTTACAGAGTTTACCATCAATTCAAAGCAACTCTCGAGCAAACCGATTCGTTGCTTGTCTCCGGCGAGTGTGAATTTTCCCAGGAACAACAACGCGCACACTTTGTCCGGCCGAGCGCAGAAGACCAATTTACTGCCCTCGGCTTCTAGCACCAGGAATGCGTCATCGGATGCCATTCCGGGGAACATTTCGTAAGCTCGAGAAAGTCTGGATCGGATTACGTCATAGCTCTCTGAAGTTTCAATGGCGCCGACCAGGGACAAATACGGCAATCTGGTCGAACTCCGCAACCACACTTGAGTTCCGTCGGCTTTGAGAAACATACATATCTCCGTCGTATCTTAGAAGGTACCAGGTCTTGAAACACTCCGTGGTTCAGTGCCAAGCAGTCTCCCGTTGCCCTGTTCATCCGGAGATGGCGCTACAGCCCAATCGACTAGGTTCAACGCTCGGTGAAGTATCGCCTCGGCTTCAGCGTGGTTGGTCGAAGCGGCGATAACATGTCCAATTATGTCTAGATAATCACCTTTCCTGACAAGAGAGGCTCCCGGGTCAACATGGAATCTAACCTCAGCGATCCCTGGTACAATCTCCGCCAGATCGGTACCTCTGATGTGAGCCAGTGTGCCGTCCCGATCAGGTACGAAAAAATGGGCAGCCGCGACGCGGGAGCGGCTTGTATGCAGGTCGCACTTTTCCCCGATAACAAGGTTGATGTGTTGTTCGATGACATCTAGACCGTAGGCCAACTGGACCAGCCGAGAAGTGGTCCAACCCGGAAGCCGTGGGTTGACTTCCATCACGACTGGGCCTCGTTTTGTCCAGCGGAGTTCAACATTTGCTGGGCCCCAGCCGAGGCCGAGTGCTTGCAAGCACCTCAACGAGACATCCGTGATACCCTCGTGCTCCTCATCAGTTAGCTGGGCTGGAAACATGCTTCTACGAGGAACGAAATGAGGCGGGGGCCCAAATTCGGCTGAACCAATCGCAATGACTGCGTTCCCCATTGTAACAACGTCATAAAAAGGCCCTTCTACGAACTCCTCAACAAGTATTGTCGGCGAAGACCGCCAGGGGAAAGCCCCTCCCAGCAGATAGGTTGTGTGTTCGGCTAACTCAGCGGCATCGCGACATAATCGGACACCGCTGCTTCCGTTCCCAACTGCGGGCTTAACAATAACCGGGAACCCGATGTTAGCGGCAGCCCTATCCACAGTCATTGCACTAGCTGCCCATCGAAAGGTCGGCACTGGCAGGCCATTTTGCGTCAGGAGCTGACGTTGATTAAATTTGTCGCAGCAACGTTCGATCAAAAGGGGGTCCGGACCTGGTCGGTCGAAGCACCGGCATAGCTTTCCGACCGTCACGTTAACCGACTCGCCGCGGGTCGCAAAACCGACAAACCCGGCAATATCATAGGTCGTAGCCAGATTGAGGCACTCACGCTTCACCGAATCGAAATCGTCAGTATCGACCATTATCGCCTTACCGCCTTCCGCCATAAGGTAGTCATACTGCGTTGGATCAGCCGCCAGGGTAATCGGTTGTAGTCCACGACGTCGGGCGGCCTGGACGTACAGCAGACCATTACTTCTCGATCCTTCAATGAGTACGAGTGCTTTTGTTCGCATTGGGTGTTGACCCTCCATCCGTCCGAGGCTGTATCCGAAGGCAAATTCGCACTGAATTGTCTCTAGAGGTTCCCATTTTTCCAAGGTTCGCGTATTGCATCGCAATTTACTGGCCACAAGAGTGTCCCCTGCGTGAGTAAATAGATGACGTAGTCTAGAAGACCTCAGCCGTCGGTAGCGTTCTCTCGATATCGGAAAGAAGTAGAGGCAGTTTAGACACCAAATGCTGATTGTTCAGATCTATAAGCCTGAGAAAATCTTGGTCGTACATAGTCACATAGTTGAGCTTCGGGACCGCGCATTTCGACAGCACCGGAATTGACGAAAGGTCCACTATGATGCGTGGCTCCAGTCGCAGAAGGGCGCCCTTTAGAGCCGCTTTGTAATCTTCACTTAAATCGGCGGTTGCGATAACAGCGCATGATCGCAGCTCTCGAACGCCCCCAATCTCTTCTGGACGCATTATCGCGATTTCCCTGTCAGAGGAGCCCCGGAGGCGCCTGCGAAGTTTTTTGGGATTCCGCGTTACGACTACAGTGGAACGGAATCGATCTGCCCCTCCAGTGCTGATTAGGTCGCGCCCCAGCATACCTGCCCCAATCATGTAAAGACGGCCGGGTTCCTCTATCCCCTTAAATTGCTCGGCTATTAAGTCGTAAACAATTCGATCATAGTTGAACGGTGCGATGAAGTGCAGTCGCTCTCGCGATGCGCGACCCACACCTAGTGCCAGCCGTGCGATCCGAGAAATTGGAAGCGCCGGATCAAGGAGCGCGACAGCATTCGAAACTTGATCGTTAACGTAGGGCTCCCCAAGGATCTGGGATTTAGCACCGGAAGAGATCTCCGCGAGACGCTTAGCAACAGCCCTCGCACCTTTGACAAGCGCGCGCGGAAAACCAGAGAACAAAAGATCTATATTTCCGAGCGCAGACTCTTCTCCATAGACTTCAACGCGCAGGCAGGTTGTGATTAAAAGGATCCCGCGTTTCGCTAAATCGATCGCCATCGGTTTGATCTTCGCTGAATGCTGCGCCATTTGAAATGGCGACGTCATTTCGTGATCAACGTAGTGCCCAACGATATCGGTCATCATTTCACTCCTGATCTTGGCTGAAGGCCTAGGGATGTCAGAGGCGCTCGACTTCGAAACTCCAATGAACCGCGCCTCGGACTTAGATGTTTTAGCTGTCACTCCGCACAGCGGTGGTTCGTACTGGTCTCCTTTCGGCCATTAGCTTGCAAAGAATTGCTAAGTCCCCTTCGCCTCAATAGCGTCTACAAGTCGTGAGAGCGCGTGGACGTAGGCGGCGCTTCGCAGGGTGATGTTCTTGTCCTTCGCACACGCCCATATTGCGGCTCCTTCCTCTTCCATCTTCGTCTTCAGCCGGGCATGTATGTCCTCAATGAGCCAACGGTCGCCTTGGCGGTTCTGCACCCATTCGAAATGCGAGACAGCGACCCCACCCGCATTCGCGAGGATATCCGGAAGAATGACAACGCCCCTGTTCTTGAGGATCTCATCAGCCTCCAGCGTGATCGGGCCGTTGGCGAGTTCAAGAATGATCGGAGCCTTTACGTTGGCAGCGTTACCCGCGTGGACCATGTCCTCCAGGGCTGCCAAAACGAGCAGGTCGCAATCCACCGAAACCAGTTCGTCGGCAGCAATTCTCGAGACACCGTCTGAACTCGCGAAGCTGGTAACGCCTCCGTTGCGCTCTTTAGCAGCATTCAGCTTTTTGATATCGAGGCCCGCCGGGCAACGAATTGCACCCTTTGAGTCGGAAACGGCCACGATCTTGTATCCGGCCGATTCGAGCAACTGCGCCATGTGAGATCCGGCGTTGCCGAAGCCTTGGATCGCGGCTCGTGCACCCGGAGTAAAGCCGAGGTCCTTCGCCAGGAATTGGAGGAGATAATAGCCGCCACGGGCCGTCGCATCATCACGGCCAAGCGAGCCACCAAGGCTGATTGGCTTACCGGTGGTGACCGTCGGCGTCCATTCGCCAACGATAGAAGCGTATTCGTCCGCCATCCATGCCATGGTCGTTGCGTTGGTGTTGACGTCGGGCGCCGGGATGTCGCGGTTGGGCCCGATGACATGGGCAAAGCAACGGACATAGCCACGCGCAAGACGCTCCAGTTCAGTCTTGGAGAGAGGGTGAGGATCAATCTGGACGCCGCCTTTGCCGCCACCAAATGGCAGGTCCACCACTGCGCACTTGACAGTCATCAGGAGGGCGAGCGTCTCTACTTCATCTGCCGTTACACTAGGGTGATATCTAATGCCGCCCTTGGTTGGGCCGCGGGTATCGTCATAGCGGCAGCGCAAGGCCGGAAAGTGCTTGTGTGAACCGTCGTCCATTTGGATCGTCAGACGGGCGTGCGTGGTCGCTTTCGGGGACGCCCATCTTTCAAGAATTATCGGGTCGATGTTGAGGTGCTTGGCCGCATCAACAAGACGTGTCAGGGCCTTTTTCAACTTGCTGGCCATTTAGCGTATCCCAATTCGAATGATCACCGGTATCCGTGGTACGCGATGGTCCAAGAGGGCCGCTAGCGTGTTTTGGGACGTAGTGGACTTGCCAAATCCGCCCTTTCCATAAAATCTGACGCAGAGCTGCCATGCTTGGCGTTCCTTCCTGTGTTCGAAGCAATGCGGTTATTCCGCAACGCGGCGGCGGCCGTTTCCGCTGCCTCGCAATAGCTCTCAAGATTCATGCCAAGCAGGCCGATTAGATGACGAACAATAATTCCCTGCTATTCCAGTTATGTGGGCGGAAAAGGCGCGCGATCGAGGAGGTAACCTTTGTCGCTGATCTGACAAAGGTGACGACAATGTTGGATTGTTGTCATGCGTCTGAAGGATGGCGCTGGCTCAATGTAGCAAGTCGCGTCAGATCAAGTGGCTTCGGCTTGTTCATTTGATCATACGGTAGCTCGCCCAGCCGATCAGAACGGCGTTGATGTAACGATTGAGGCGGAGAAAGAGCTCGATGCGCTGCGGCAGCGTTTATGGACGGCTTTCGATTGAGATTCCCAGCAAGGATTTCTCTACGCATCTGCCAATGATCCTGCTCACGCCGCAACGTCCAGTTAAACCGCTTGTCCAACCTCACTAGGCGCCCGCAACGTTATTCTCTCGATCGCTGTGCTTCTGATCGCGCATACGGTGTCGCTAGTCAGACTATCAACGGTAAACCGAATCTCGATACACGCCCACCGCACCAGAACTTCAGTCCCCTTGCTATTTCCCGGCGTATTATTCGGCGTTGAAACCTTCCGGCTCGTGGCGCAGCTATCGTGGACTTATCCGACCTGAAGCCTATCGAACCGCCCCTCGGTTCGCTGTGGTGATCGGGGCGGATTGCGACACGACATGTCGGCACCCCTACAAAACCCCTCCGCATAACGACAACGAAACATGTGCAATCTCGAAGGCTTACCGGCGCAACCTGATTGGCACGAGTAGTGCTCAGAGTAAGCCGGGTCCCTAAAGCCCAAATCCGATTGGGAGCTTAACGCCTATGCACATCGTGGTCTGTATCAAGCAAGTGCCGGACTTCGGAGGCCTGGTATCGTCTTCGTCGGGAAGCAGACAATTGACGGCGACACGGCCCCGGTCTGATCGGCATTGGAAGGAGGCTGTCCCTCCAGCAATCGACTTAAATAGCGAGGGGATTTGGAATGGCCTCCTGCATCATCTGCATCAGACCTCGGCACCTTCCCGTCACGACGGTGAATATCGTCACGCTCTCAGAAGAAGGAATTTGCAATGTCACGCCGCATCCGCAGAAGCCATTTCAGAAGACGGGATCACAAACGTTCAATGTCCAACCTATGGAACGATCGCCGCGATGGCCTTTCAATATCAAAACAAATCGACCTGATACTTGGCCGGAAGGGCTCATTCCTCTAGCACGAAGCGGCCCATAAAATACTGTGGAGCATAAAACATGGCCTCTAGTTTAAGTAGCGGCTCTCCAGCCCCTTCGATCAAAGTGCAGAACTGGCTGCGCGGCGATCCGCTTTCCAAAATCCAGCTCGGCAAAATAGGCATCGTTGCGTTCTTTTCGACTACCTGGGGTTATTGCGGGAAGGAGACATCCGATCTGGCGAAATTCAGCGACACGGGAGTTGAGTTCATCGGGATCGCAGCAAGTGAGGAAGCTGCAACGGCTGACGACGCCCGAGCCCAGGTGGACGCGTCTATAACCAAATCGCTCCCGAATACGAGCATTCGGATGGGGTTCGACCACTCAGGCGAAATGAAAGAGGTTTGGCTCAAAGCCAGCCTGTCGTTCCACGTTCCAAAGACGTTCGTTGTCGACCGAGACTGTAGTATCGCCTTTATCGGTGATCTGATTATGCTCGAGGACGTTTTGCCAAAAGTGATTAACGGCAGCTGGCGCGCCAGCGCGGAAGCAAAGAATGCCGAAAAGGAGCGGATTGCTGAAGGCGAGACTTATGCTGCGGCGATTAGTTCCATGATCGAGTCTCGGCGGCGACAGAGATTAAGAATTGGAAGACGGCGCTCTCGGCCATTGAGGAGGGCATCAACCTGAACCCGGACAGCATCTTCTTGCGGCGCAACTTTATTGGCGCGAGCAGTGCTCAAAGTTAGCCGGGTCCCTAAAGCCCGAATCCGATTGGGGAGCTTAAACGACTATGCACATCGTGGTCTGTATCAAACAAGTGCCTGACTCTGCGCAGATACGCGTCCACCCGGTGACAAATACGATCATGCGCCAAGGCGTACCGACCATCATTAACCCTTACGACCTGTTTGCTCTCGAAGAGGCACTTCAAGTTCGTGACCGCTATGGGGGCGAGGTGACCGTTCTGACGATGGGACCGCCCATGGCTGAGCAAGCGCTACGCAAAGCCCTTACCCACGGCGCAGACCGCGCAGTGCTTCTGACCGACCGCCACTTTGCTGGATCTGACACGCTGGCGACCTCGTATGCTCTTTCTCAAGCAGTAGCGAAGATTGGCGAGAGCTATGGGGCGCCTGATATCGTCTTTACGGGAAAGCAGACAATTGACGGCGACACGGCCCAGGTCGGACCCGGAATTGCAAAGAGGTTGAACCTCCAGCAACTGACTTACGTAACGAAGATTGTCTCCATTGATCCCACTTCGCGCGAGCTCATGGTTGAACGGCACGCGGAGAGCGGCACGCAGATGCTGAAGAGCACGTTGCCATGTCTCATCACCGTGCTGGAAGGTGTCAATGCTATCCGCCGGGGTTCTCTTGATGACGCCTTCCGTGCAGCGCGAAGCCCGGTTCTTAAATGGGGGGCCGCTGACGCCGGCATTGGGGAGTTGACCAAATGCGGCCTGCGGGGATCGCCGACGGTCGTGAAGCGAGTATTCGCTCCTGGTCCGCGCGCCGAAAAAGCTATGCAAATGGAGATTAACGACAAAACGTTGGCCGAGGTCGCCGCGGAGACGGTCGCTGCAATTTTTGCCCGCCAGCCTGTTTTGGAACGCAAGCTCACGTCCCATGGCAATCGGTGAGCAGCGAGGAGTAGATTTTGGTCGCTAGAAAAAATGAAACGACGGCAAACGCGGTCGGCCGCGCCAGCTCAGGGAAAAAGCTGCTTAAGTGTTTCGAAGATCACCGGCATGTCTGGGTCTTCATGGAACTTGAGCGCGGCAATGTTCATCCCGTATCAATTGAACTCCTCGGCGAAGGCCGCAGACTAGCTGACAAACTGGGTGTCCAACTGGCCGGGGTAATCCTCGGTTCGTCTGAAGGCGTGGGCACCAAGCCTGCGATCGAAGAGGCCTTCGCTTACGGAGCTGATGTCGCCTATCTGGTAGAATCGCCCCTCCTCGACAACTATCGAAACGCACCCTTCACCAAGGCTTTGACGGATCTGGTCACTACTCACAAACCAGAAATTCTCCTTCTCGGCGCGACCACGCTCGGCCGCGACCTAGCCGGTGCTGTAGCAACGACCTTACAAACAGGGCTTACGGCTGATTGCACCGAGCTGGATGTGGATGGAGATGGTTCACTCGCAGCAACGCGGCCAACTTTCGGCGGGTCCTTGTTGTGCACGATCTACACGCTGAACAGCCGGCCGCAAATGGCAACGGTGCGGTCCAGGGTCATGGCGACGCCGCAACGTGTGGATAAGCCAATCGGACGCGTTATCCAACATCAACTCCTGATGGTTGAGGAGGAGATCGTCACCAAAGTCCTCGCGTTCCTTTGCAACAGTGGGTCTGAGCAATCCGATCTGGCCAACTCCGACATTGTGGTTGGCGGCGGTCTCGGCCTCGGCACTGCAGGAAACCTGCAATACTTGAGAAACCTGGCAACGACGATCGGCGGGGGAGTCGGGTGCTCGCGCCCACTGGTCCAAAAAGGCTGGATGCCTGCTGATCGACAAATTGGTCAGTCCGGCCATACCATTAGACCCAAGCTCTACATCGCGGCGGGAATATCTGGCGCGGTCCAGCATCGCGTTGGCGTCGAAGGAGCCGATCTGATTGTCGCTATCAACCTCGACCAGAACGCTCCGATCTTTGACTTCGCCCACATCGGCGTTGTCGCTTGCGCGCTGGAGTTCTTGCCGGCGTTGACAGAAGCTTTCGCCAAGCGAATGCCACCGCACAACTCTATCAAGGTTATGGACCGAGGAAGGCTAGATGACCAAGAGTAAGTTCGACGCGATCGTCATTGGTGCCGGGATGTCCGGTAACGCCGCAGCGTATTCGATGGCTAGTCGCGGTCTAAAAGTGCTGCAGCTGGAGCGCGGAGAACATTCGGGCTCTAAGAATGTTCAAGGGGCTATATTGTACGCCAACATGTTGGAGGCGATTATCCCAGAATTCCGCGATGACGCCCCTCTTGAACGGCATCTGGTCGAGCAACGATTCTGGCTAATGGATGACTCGTCGCACACGGGCGTGCACTATCGCTCTGATGACTTCAATGAACTGAAGCCAAACCGTTATACGATCATCCGCGCCCAGTTTGACAAATGGTTCTCACGCAAGGTGCGCGAGGCGGGAGGCACAGTCCTTTGTGAAACGACAGCGACCAGACTCGCTTGGGACCTGAACGGTAAAGTAATAGGCGTTCACACGGACCGAGAGGGCGGTGTGATCCTCGCGGACGTAGTCGTCCTTGCTGAGGGCGTGAACGGACTGCTTGGAACACGAGCCGGGTTACGCGATATGCCGAAGCCGGAAAACGTGGCACTCGCTGTCAAGGAAATGCATTTCATGCCGGAAGAGGTCATCGCAGAGCGCTTCGGCCTCAACGGTAGCGAAGGCTGTGTGATCGAAGCCGGCGGCACGATCTCACGCGGAATGGCCGGACTGGGCTTCGTTTATACCAACAAGGAGTCGATCTCGGTGGGGATCGGCTGCCTCGTCTCCGGTTTAGCAGAAGGCATGGAAAATCCGTACCGCCTTCTTGACGCCTTCAAGCGACATCCCTCGATCCGACCATTACTGGCCGGATCAGAGATAAAAGAATACGCCGCGCATCTTATTCCCGAAGGGGGCTTCAAGGCAATCCCGCAACTCTTTGGCGACGGGTGGGTGGTCGTGGGCGATGCGGCGCAACTAAACAATGCCGTGCATAGGGAGGGATCAAACCTCGCGATGACATCAGGCCTCATGGCCGGCGAAGCGATCTCTCAGATAAAGAGCCGTGGCGGCTTGATGACGAAGCGCAATCTCTCTCTCTATAAGGGCATGCTGGATAAGTCGTTCGTCATGAAAGACCTGATCAAACACAAAGATCTTCCAAGCCTCCTCCACACCGACAGTCACAATTTTTTCATGACCTATCCAACGCTTATATCACAGGCAGCGCAAAATTTTGTGCGTGTCGACGGTGCACCTAAAATCAACAGGGAGAAGGCTACAGCTGCCTCCTTTGTCAAGGCACGATCCCGTTGGGGGTTGATCAGCGACGCGGTCCGCTCCGCCGCATCTTGGCGTTAAAGGAAAATTCGATGAAGGCGACCATCATTGAGCGCATTGAGGACAAGCTGTACCAAAACCGATATCTCGTCGACACTGGACGTCCGCATATCACAGTGCGACCGCACCGGTCGCCAAGCCCGAACCTGCTCGCCTTGACGCAAGTCTGTCCGGCCAAATGCTACGAAGTGAACGAAATTGGTCAGGTGGCGATTGTTTCCGATGGCTGTTTGGAATGCGGCACATGCAGAGTGCTATGCGAAGCGAGTGGCGACATCAAATGGAATTATCCCCGGGGCGGGTTCGGGGTCCTCTTCAAATTTGGATGAGGAGTCCCTACCTCCGCCGGAATAGCAGCGACCGATCCAGCTGCATTAGCGGCGGCGATTGAGTGTGCATCCACTCATCACCTTTCGAAAGGCAATTTTCTATGCCGCCGGAACACGTATTTTTAACTTAGGAATATGCGTTAGCATATTTCGCGCACCAGGGTAAAAAGCAGTGCACCCTCCCCTGTTTGTAGGCATGATTAAACCAGAGGCGCGGCTCCATATACTCTACGACATATCCAAAGAGCTCATCTCTTCTTTTCCTCTAGACAACGTACTGAAGGCTGCGATGAACGCCCTCGTCAAGCATCTGCAATTGCGCGATGGCGGAATCGTGATTCACGGCGCCGGAGGAGAGCCCTGGATAAACGTGCGGGCTCCCATTGGGCACGACGTTCGCTCGCGTTCTCTTACGACTGAACACGCGGACGCAATAAATCGTGTCATCACTAGCGGTGAGAAGCACTTTGGGAAAAATTCTGCCGTTCTCCCCGTTAAAGTAAACCGGAAAGCAATTGGCGCATTGTGGATTGATTTCGCGCAGAAAAGCGGAGATGAGGACGAAGCCCTTCTGGCAATGATTGCCGTCCTGATCGGCTTAACCTGCCAGCGCTATCGCGAATTGTGCAGCGATGGCGGCGCAGTCGCCGAGGAACAACAAGCAGGACAGATTCCGAAAATCAATTCCAAGCCTCAACCCACCCAGCTCGATAAAATCGACTGGATCGTTGGGGAGAGCCCCGCGCTCAAGAGGGTATTAGCTACCACCAATATCGTGGCGGCGACGAACTCCGCGGTGCTCTTGAGAGGAGAGAGCGGCACTGGCAAGGAATGCTTTGCAAGAGCAATACACGCGTTATCGATACGGAAAAGCAAGGCGTTTATTAAGTTGAATTGCGCCGCGCTGTCGGAAACCGTTCTGGAATCCGAATTGTTTGGCCATGAGAAGGGTGCTTTCACCGGCGCTCTCCTTCAACGAGCTGGACGCTTCGAACTGGCCAATGGCGGAACGCTGTTGCTTGATGAAATTGGCGATGTATCACCACAATTCCAGGCGAAGTTATTGCGCGTGTTACAGGAAGGCGAATTCGAACGTCTCGGCGGAACGAAGACATTGAAAGTAGACGTCCGAGTTATATGCGCCACCAACAAAAACCTTGAAGTGGCCGTCCTTCGAGGGGAGTTCAGAGCCGACCTCTATTACCGGATCAATGTGGTGCCCATCATTTTGCCGCCGCTTCGGCAGCGCGACGGAGACATTTCGCTTCTAGCGCAAGTGTTTCTCGAGCAATTCAACAAGGCAAATGATCGAGATCTCGACTTCGCGCCGTCGGCAATAGACATTTTGTCGAAATGCGCCTTTCCCGGCAATGTTCGTGAGCTGGACAATTGCGTACAAAGGACCGCTACTCTCGCCAGTTCAAATACGATCGCTTCATCAGATTTTGCCTGTCAGCAAGACCAGTGTTCTTCGGCGCTCCTCTGGAAAGACGCCCACGACGGTATTGGCAACGACGCGGTGCATCGTCTCAACCCACGAGATGCAACGTTAGGCGGACTGGGGGCCAACGCAGGTACTCTCACGGGTTCCGCAGCCACAGTGGAGGCACCCGGTCTCACTGAGCGTGATCGGCTGATCAATGCAATGGTGAAGGCTGGTTGGGTACAGGCCAAGGCGGCTCGTATACTAGGGAAAACGCCGCGGCAGGTGGGCTATGCGCTGCGCCGGTTTGGTATCGATGTGATCAAAGAGTGAAGGTGAGCGATGTCAAGAGCATCGTAAGCTTTGGTTGCCGGAGAAGCGACTTCGGGCGCAATCCTGCCTTGATTGCTACAAAACATCTCCGACAGCGAGCGCGGAAACGGGCGGTAAAGGCGACATAAGCGCTTAAACAGCAATGTCTCGTCGACCGGAATCGATCTTGCTTTTGGAGGTTTAACCTTTCCTAGCCAATGGAACAATGCGATGTCGGAACCGGAAATAGAGGTCGGGATGACCAGCAGCGCCCCCTTCGACCGGGCGCCGATGGCGCCCGCTATGCGCGGCGGCCGCGCATCTTCGTCCTATGACCTTTCGGTGACGGATGACATGGATGCGCGGATCTGGGAGAGAATCAAAGACCATCCCTGCTTTTCAGAGCAAGCCCATCACTATTTTGCTCGCATGCATGTCGCGGTCGCACCTGCCTGCAACATCCAGTGCAACTACTGCAATCGCAAATATGACTGCACCAACGAAAGCCGTCCCGGGGTCGCATCAGTCAAGCTAACTCCCGACCAGGCACTACGCAAGGTGATTGCCGTCGCCAGCAAAGTGCCGGAGCTTTCCGTAATCGGCATTGCCGGACCGGGCGACGCTTGTTACGACTGGAAGAAAACAGTAGCGACGTTTGAAGGCGTTGCCAGAGAAATACCTGACATCAAACTATGCATTTCTACGAATGGATTGGCGCTTCCGGACCATGTCGATGAGCTAGCTGACATGAACGTCGATCACGTGACGATCACCATCAACATGGTGGATCCGGAAGTCGGGGCGAAGATCTATCCATGGATACTCCACGGTCATCGTCGATACACTGGGATAGAAGGTGCCAGGATCCTTCACGAGCGCCAAATGTTGGGTTTGGAAATGCTGACCGAACGCGGCATCCTCACCAAAATCAATTCGGTTATGATTCCAGGCGTCAATGACACGCACCTCGTGGAAGTTAACCAATGGATCAGAGACCGCGGGGCATTCATGCACAATGTTGTGCCCCTGATTTCAAAGCATTCGCATGGTACTTATTACGGTCTCACGGGTCAGCGTTGCCCGGAGCAGTTCGAACTAAAGGCACTTCAAGACTGTCTCGATGGTAACGTTAAGCTTATGCGCCACTGCCAACAGTGCCGGGCCGACGCCATCGGTTTGCTGGGCGATGATCGTGAGCGAGAGTTTGCCCTCGACCAAATCTCCACCAAAGCTGGATACGATGCCAACAAGCGCGAGGTATATCGGAAGCTGGTCGAGCATGAGCGAGAGGATCAATTTGCAGCAAAATTGGACGCGAACAAAGCAGTCAAGTCACTGGGTTCGTCGGGAACTCTTGTCGTTGCCGTGGCGACTAAAGGTGGCGGCCGGATCAACGAACATTTCGGTCAGGTAAGAGAACTCCAATTGTATGCCGTCTCTCGAAAAGGGATCAACTTGGTGGGACACCGTAAGGTTCTGCCATATTGCTTGGGTGGCGTAGGCGAGGAGAGCGCTCTGGATCAAATCATCGTTGCACTCGACGGTATCGATATTCTGCTCTCTGCCAAAATTGGCGATGGACCAAAGAAGCGGTTGGCAAAAGCTGGCGTGCGAGCAACGGACGCATTTGCCTATGCTTACATCGAGACTGCGATCGGCGCGCTGTACATCGCCGAGTTTGACCGCAAGCCGTCGATGCCGACGGCGTTACCCCTCTGACTGACTCAGGAGTTGAAACATGGCTTATAAGATCATTGCATCCCAGTGCACCCAGTGCGGCTCTTGCGAATTTGCATGTCCCTCAGATGCGATCAGTTTCAAAGGTGAAGGATATGTTGTGGATTCAAAAAAATGTACCGAGTGCAAGGGTGAGTTTGACACGCAACAATGCGCTTCGGTGTGTCCGATGCCAAAGACCTGCGTCCCTGCTTGATCGCCACCGACTAAAGCGCGAAAAATGAGACGAGCGGGCGAACATGCGGTTAGAAAATTGCGTACTACCGGTATCACATCCAGTGAGCGGATTCCGCCCAAATCTGATGTAGAGCCATAACGGAGGTATCGGCCTGGGGATATTTCCAACCAGAATAATGGGCTTTGATAACGCTCGACTTTGAAAGCTCCCAAAGCAGCCAGCGAGAAGGAACATGCATGAGAGTGACAATCAGCAGAACTGACGTCGGCTTATCGGCCTATATTCACAAGAAAGACCTCGAGGAACCGATCATCTCGGTTGAGCACAAAAGCCTATGGGGCGGCTTTATTCTGCTGAAAAACGGATGGCAGATTGCTCTTCCCGACCTGTCGCAGAACAGGCGCCTGCCCGTCACTGTCGATGCGAGGAGGCTATCCAGTTAGAGTGCGTGCGCCGGTCGATAGACGAAGTGCAAAGCGCAAGCAGTTCATACGCCCCATCGAGAGCATCCATCCTTTGCCGGTCCGTTGAAGACGACGATTGGCAAAAGATTGCCCGTATATCAGGAGGAATCCGACATGACCCAACTCAACGAAACAACGCTTAAGGAGCTCGTGGACCGCATCTTTGGCGACCTTGGTGGTGCATTCAGCGTGCCGCTGGTGCGGATCGGCGATGACCTTGGCCTCTACAAGACGCTGAAGGCGATCGGACCCGCGACGGCCGAGGAGGTTGCCGTGGCCGCGGGATGCACGCCTCGCTATGTGCGCGAGTGGTTGGCAGCGCAGGCGGCTTCGGGCTATGTGCATTACGAGAATGGCCGGTTCTCGCTCACGCCCGAGCAGGCCTACGTGTTTGCTGAACCCGACAGCCCGGTCAACCTGATTGGCGCCTTCGATACGGCTGCCGCCATGGTCGGAAATCAGGCGAAGGTGCAGTCTGCCTTCAAGACAGGTGAAGGCGTTGCCTGGGGTGACCAGGCTGGCTGCATGTTCTGCGCTGTCGCGCGGCTGTTCCGCCCTGGTTACGTCAATGCGCTGGTCCAGGAGTGGCTGCCGGCGCTCGATGGCGTGAACGCCAAGTTGAAATCGGGTGCAACGGTCGCCGACGTCGGATGCGGGCACGGGGTATCAACGGTTCTGATGGCGCAGGCCTTTCCCAAATCCCAGTTCACGGGTTACGACTTTCATTTGGGCTCGATCGCGGCTGCGAAAGCGCACGCTGAAGCGCACGGTTTGACGAACGTGCAGTTTGAGGTGGGCCGCGCGCAGGACTTCGACGGTAGCGACTTCGATCTGATCACCTGCTTCGACTGCCTACACGACATGGGCGACCCGGAAGCCGCGGCGTCTCATATCAAAAAAGCACTGAAGGAAGGCGGCACCTGGATGGTCGTCGAGCCTTTGGCGGGAGACACGCTTGAGGAGAATATCAACCCGGTCGGGCGGCTCTACTACTCCGCCTCGACGATGATCTGCGTTCCCACCTCCCTGGCGCAGGAGACGGGATTAGCACTTGGCGCTCAGGCGGGAGAGAAGCGATTGACGGAGGTGATCCGGTCAGGCGGGTTCACACATGTCAGACGAGCAGCCCAGACGCCGCTGAACATGGTGCTCGAAGCAACTTGGTGAGAAGGAGTGGTGCATCCGGGACATGCCAGATGGGGCGGGCTCTCGGCGCACACGTGACGTTGAAGGCGGCTAGCACTTGAATTTGGACCGTTTTGCGCTTGAGGGCAGATCCGGTCGCCGCTCTTCAACTCCCTGCTGCACGAGCGAGACAGCGGCGATACCCGCACTGACCGCACGCAATGTGTCGGCACCCTTGACGGCAGCCTTTCCTCACCGTCATCACAAGGCCAGTCGCTTACCAGGAGACGCGCCGTCGCCTGGCCTCCATACGACTTGCGAGATGCCGGGCCAAGCAAAGCAAACCGACCGGATTGATTCTGATGATGATGTGAAGCAGCATCCGTCACCGCATTAGTCGCCGCCGAAGCAATGCGGTCGACACGAGGAATGGTACGACTATGTAGATGCAGAGAACGCCGATATGCAGGGAGACATTGGCGATTGGTTGGCCCAGCATCGTCGGGCGGATAACATCTATCGAATGTGCCAAGGGCAAGAAGGCGGCTATCTGTTGGAATGCTACGGGCAACTGGTCTACGGGAAAGACTGCGCCTGACAAAAACAACATCGGTGTGATGACCAGCGTTTGATAAAATATGAAATAATCGTAGCTGGGCGCGAGGGCCGTGACGACCATTCCAAGGCTCGCAAAGGCTAAGCCCGTGATGGCGATGACCGGAAGAGCGTAGAGAAGAGCCAGCCAGTGAGTGTATCCCAACATGGCGGCGACGATACCAATACCGGTGCCTGCGAGCGACGCCTTGGTTGCCGCCCACGCCATTTCCCCAACGACGATATCCCCCAGCCTGAGCTGCGTGTATAACATTGCTTCCCAGGTGCGCTGGCCCTCCATTCGGCCAAAGGCCGCATAGATAGTCTCGAAGGTTGCAGCAGTCATCGCGCTTGTCGCGATCATTCCAGCCGCCAAAAAAGCAGTGTACGATACGCCGTCAACGCGCCCCACCATCACTCCCAATCCAGCGCCGAGCCCGAATAGATATATAATGGGATCGGCTAGATTTCCCAGAATGGATGCCAACGCCGCTTTTTTCCAAGCCAAATAGTTCCGGCGCCAAACTGCGAGCCAATTTAAACCGCCGGCGGATAATGCTGCTACGCTCATTCTACTTCTCCATCTCGCGTCCGGTTAACCGCAAGAAGACATCTTCTAGATTTGGTGGACGCTCCAGCAAGCGCAGGCCCGTATATCTACGCAGCTGCGCGCGCACCTGCTCTGGATCAGGCGTGTAGCAGAACAGGGTCTCTCCGCTGATCTCCAGTCGCCTAGCATTCGGCCTGATCAAGAGACTAAGCTCCTGCGGATCGCCGCCATAAATTTCGATCACAGGACAGCCAATCTGCTCCTCGATCAGGGCATGCGGTCGGCCCTCGGCGATCTTTCGCCCAGCTTCAAGCACGCACAGCCGGTCGCACAACCGCTCAGCCTCTTCCATGATATGGGTCGTCAGAAGAATTGTCTTGCCGCATGCCAACAGCGATCGAAGTCGTTCCCAGATCAAGTGGCGCGCGTGTGGGTCGAGGCCAGTGGTCGGCTCGTCCAAAATGAGTAGCTGCGGGTCATTAATGAGCGCACGCGCCAAAGTGAGGCGTCGCTTCATCCCTCCCGATAGGTCTGCCACACGCGTATTCGCCTTGCTTTCAAGTCGCGCAAATTCAAGCAGCGATGGGATCACCGTTTCGATTTCTCGGGTGCTCATGCGGAAGTAGCGGCCGTATACCAAAAGGTTCTCGCGGACCGTGAATTCCAGGTCGAGATTATCGAACTGAGACACGATCCCGATTTTCGCGCGCGCCAAGCGAACCTGGCCCGGCTCCTGCGCTCCGAGTACAGTGATCTTGCCTGCATTCGGCGACGTCATTCCGAGGATCATACGGGTGATCGTGCTTTTACCTGCGCCGTTCGGTCCTAAAAGACCAAAACATTCTCCTGCGGCGATAGTAAACGACAAGTCATTGACGACGATTTTACCACCATATGATTTCGAAACGCCGGCCAGGTCGATTGCGACTGGGGACAATGAGCCAGAAGGCGAATCCATTGCCTTAAATTTCGATTGGTGCTGCCGCTCCGATAGGATGAGATGATCCTGGTGCGGATCAGCGATCGTCGTCTTCAAATTCGTTAATTGCCCGTTCATTTCTTGTCCCAGATTTTGAGCTGCAGTGACGCGTTCATCACTCGCCACTATAGGCAATTTCAGATGTCGCCCGCCCTGGCATTTTGGTAGCGCCCTGCTGCCCAACCGTGGGCGCAATCGCGACTGATCCGCGCGACAGCCAGTCGCTATTGGATAGGGTACAAAGGGCATAGGCCTTCAAGGGAATTAAGAGAAAGATGTTCACAAGCGTGTGGAGAGCAAAACCCAGAAACCTCAGTTCGCGGGCGCGATAGGCAGCCACGCTACAGCGGACAAGAGTCATGGATCCAATGACCAGGATCGTCCACCAGGGTAGTGTGGCGGTCAGCGCAAACTGGCCAATTCCTGTCAATACCGACAGCGCAAGAAGTAGCAGGCCGACATTTTGCCCGATTGCGTCCAGCGTGAGATATCGATCGAGACCAGGCAGTACGGGGAGCGCAAGCAAAGTATCCCGAAAGGTGCTGCGTGCCCAGCGTAGTTGTTGGCGTAGATAAACACCCATCGTGTCTGGAACGACTGTCGCCGCGATGGCACTCGGAACATACTCAGTTCGAAAGCCTGCGCTCAGCATGAGAATCGTCAAATGGCGATCTTCGCCGAAGTCACTCGGCTTGCCGCGATAAAGCTGCGTCTCGTACTGATCGAGCAGCGAAAGCATAGCAGACCGACGGTACATCGCACATGGGCCGCAGCAACACATAACTGCACCGAAGCGAGCTTGTGCCGCGCGCTCCTCGTTGCAGGCAAGCCAGTACTCCATGTCAATCAAGCGAGTTAGCCAGGTGTCCGCCTGGTTGCTGGCTTTCATTTGGCCCATCGCCGCACCGACTGCTGGATCCCGCATTTTGTGGGCAAGCTTAGATACGACGTCGGGGGCGATCGTGGTGTCTGAGTCCACATTCAAAATGAGATCCCCAGAGGACTGGGTTATAGCGGCGATTTGCGCTTTGCGCTTTCCAACATTTTTAGGGAGAATTGTGAAGTTGAATCTCTCATCGTCTGCATAGACAGCGCGCTGAGCCACAACCGCGTCGCGATTTTTGGAACCGTCGTCGACTACATAGATGCGCAATTTTCCGGCATAATCTTGCTCCGCAAGCGACGCGAGGCATTCCGAAAGAACGATTGGGTCTTCGTTGAAGCACGGCACGATGACATCAACGCTTGGCACGGGGTTGGTTTCAATGTCTTTCGCAGGTGTTGTTGAGATCGTTGTCCGCCTAGCATGAAAGACCTGCGCGCTCTTATAAACAGTGGAGAGCATTGCATAAAGCGAGATGGCGGCGATGCTGGTTGTTGCGAGCAGGGTCATGGTTTCTCGTTTGTCCAGTGTTTCAGGGAAGTGAACGAATCTCGAATCCGCGGCTATGCAGTGCCGGAATAATTCGAGAGAGTGCTATGAGCGTCTGGTCACGGAGTCCGGCAAGCGAGCATTGCTCAACCTCATCGGGAGGACACCCGTCGTGCAAAAGCACGATTGCCCCAGGCCGAGCAGCAGCAAGCACCTCATCAACGATCACGTCGACGCCCGGGCAAGACCAGTCTCTAGGGTCGGCCGACCAGTGAACGGCTCCAAGTCCAGCCCTCACCGATGCTGAAAGGACGTCTTCAGTCCAAACCCCGTAAGGCGCTCGTAAGTGCCGGACCAAGGCTTGGGGACAGGCCGAGACAATAGCTTGATGCGCCTCGTCTATTTCACGTTTCACATCCTTGGGATCGCAGGTGGCGAGGTCGGGATGCGTCATGGTATGATTGGCGACATCATGACCTTCCGCCACAAGACGCCGAATGAGTTCGGGGTGATCCTTCACGTATGAGCCGATAGCAAAAAATGTCGCCGGAACGCGGTGCTCAGCTAGAACATCCAGGATTTGCGGCGTGCAGAATGGATTAGGACCGTCGTCGAACGTCAAGTAAACGCAGCGAGCTTCGTGGCCGCTTGTGTGATTGACCGGTACTTCGCTCATATATGCGGGCCGTTTCATAGTTCCGACCCGTTTCGTTCAATCAACGAGCCCGCGGGCCACTCAGTCATTGGACGGTCGACGGGAACCACCAATACGAGGACATCTTCAGTGCGCGTGGCTGGCAGGTCGGAATGCGCGTCTGGAAGCGTGGAGCGCACACGCAGCCCGGTCATAATATTGGCGGTCCCGTCTCGGCAGTATCTTTCCATATGATTCCGCATGGCGTGGCGAACTGTTCCGAAAGCAAATGGAACACTCAACTGGCGCAGAACCGGAAACATGGCGCGGACCGAGTGAGCGATGCCTAATCCTTCTAGATCCGGTCGCACTCCGTACAGGCCTAGCTCAGCCACAAGCAAATCAGTCGTACCGACCTTTATGAAGCGGCGTAACAAGCCCATGTGGCTAGCGACGCCGTGCGAGTCATATGCGATTGCGCGGCGTTCGGGCCTCGCACCACCCCAGCTTCGGCCAGTCTCGAACGGCTTGGCATTGAACGCTCCCGTCGGTCCATAGGTCTTACAAAAAAAATCAGCGAGTTCCGCGTGGTCGGAAGCTTCCAGCTCATTTTCCCAGCATATTTTCCATCGCACTTCAGAAGACATGCAAAAGCTCCAAGTTGTTTCTTCGCCCAACCACGATCAGAGCTGCGCGATATTGTTGCGCATACTTGTTGGATTGCCGGTTAGGCAATCGAGCGGTTAAGAGGTTTAAGAGTCTCGAACCGGGCCCCTGCCCGGCACTTCGTTTTTTAGTTCCTGGCCCTGATATTGATCAAGTTCCGGGTTTTCTATAAGTGATCCGAAAGATTGGTAAAATTGATTGTTTGGATGGCAATCATCTATGAAATGGATATTCAACCCATGCGTTTTAAAGGCCTAGATCTAAACCTTCTTGTAGCACTCGACGCTCTAATGACCGAGCGCAAGCTCACAGCAGCGGCGCGCAGCATCAACCTCAGCCAACCCGCCATGAGCGCCGCCATCTCTAGGTTGCGCGACTATTTCCGCGACGACCTTTTTATCATGCAGAGACGGGAGCTAGTTCCGACCCCGCGTGCAGAGGCACTTGCCCCCGCTGTCCGCGAAGCCCTCTTGCATATCCAGGTCTCCGTTATAGCTTGGGATCCAATAAACCCAGCGGAGTCCGACCGCCGATTCAGAATTATCCTCTCAGACTTCATGGCACTGGTCTTCTTCGACAAGATAATATTGCGCTTAGCTCGGGAGGCGCCAGGGGTCAGCTTCGAGTTGCTGCCACTTGACGACGATCCGGAGGAGCTTCTCCGCCGTGGTGATGTCGATTTTCTGATCCTCCCGGATTTATTCATGTCCGGCGCCCATCCGAAGGCAAGGCTTTTCGAAGAGAGACTGGTGTGCGTCGGCTGCCCTACGAACGAGCAGTTACAAGGGCAGCTCTCCTTGGAGCAATATATGTCCATGGGACATGTTGCGGCTAAGTTCGGACGTGGTCTTAAGCCTTCCGTAGAGCAATGGTTATTGATGCAGCACGGCCTCAAGAGGCGTATTGAGCTCGTCGTCCCGGGGTTTAACTTGATCCCGCCATTGCTGTCTGGCACTAATCGAATAGCAACCATCCCCCTGCGGCTGGTCAAACATTACGAACGAACTATCCCACTAAGAATCATTGAGCATCCTTTGCCGCTTCTTTCATTCACTGAGGCTGTCCAATGGCCGGCTCTTCACAACACTGATCCTGGAAACATCTGGATGCGCGAGATTATGATCCAAGAGGCTTCGCGCATGGAATCTGAGATGGAAAGTTGTACGTCGTAAGCGGCACCGCCGGCTCATCACAGCGCGTTGGCTGTGTTCCCAAAGGAGGCATTATGTTACAGGCGGCCCCCGCCGCCTCAGCTCAGCTAGCAATCGAAGCTATTGCCGAGAGCGATCGTTACCTGAGAAGGTACGATTCGTATGCTTTCCCTGGCCTCATGCAAAGGTGATTCAAAACTTTATTCCTGTAACCTATGTTCGGCCGATCGCGGAAACCAGCATCCAGCTGCGGTGACTTCCCCGACCTTCCGCACATGCGCTTCTGCGCGAAAATGACCAACGCGCCGACCCGGGATAGTAGCCGAAGCTCTACTTTCGATCCCGCGATAAATCTTGTTCTTGAGGGTTTGAAACGGCGCCGGCGCGAGAAGTTAGCCGCGGCAATATGTCGAGCCACAATCCATAGCGTGGATGCATTTGATCCACACAATCAATTTTACCAATGATCCCATATGATCCATAGCAGGGCAGCCGCGCGGTGAGATTCCGGTAAGTTTTATTGGTTTCTGTCGTCACTTCGCAGACGAGCCGGAACATCTTCCGATGTTAGCAGCAATTAGATCGAGCCTTCTCGCAAGGCCGTCGGCTCGTCGAAATTAGGCATGATGGAGAGGAATACAAATGGCTGATCAACTCACACTGGAAATTATCAGTGCGATCAATAAGCTCGTCAAAGCTGAAGACGGCGGGAGAACGATCGTAGCGCTCGGCGAAATAACGACTGACACTGAGTTGACTTCACTTGGCATCGATTCGCTGGGTTTGGCCGATGTCCTTTGGGATCTGGAGCAGCTCTACGGCATTAAGATCGAGATGAATACGGCCGATGCCTGGTCGAACCTCAACAATATCGGCGACGTGGTGGAAGCCGTCCGTGGCTTGCTCACCAAGGAGGTCTGAATGGACAGACGCGTCGTTATCACCGGATTGGGCGGACTGTGCGGACTGGGCACCGATGCTTCCTCTATCTGGACGGAGATGCGCGAAGGCCGCTCCGCCATCGGCCCGATCTCAAACTCAGAGATTCATGAGCTGAAGGGGATGATCGGGACCGAGATCAAGGTGCTGCCTCAACACGACATTGATCGCAAACAGCTCATCTCCATGGACCGCTTCAGCCTGCTAGCCGTGCTTGCAGCTAAACAAGCCATGCTACAGGCCGACCTTTCGTGCAATGAAGGAAATGCCCACCGTTTCGGCGCGACAGTGGGCGTTGGCTTTGGCGGCTGGGACGCTACCGAGAAGGCCTACCGCACCCTCCTATTGGGCGGCGCGACTCGCACTGAGCTATTCACTGGGGTAAAGGCAATGCCTAGCGCGGCTGCCTGTCAGGTAAGCATGAACCTCGGGCTGCGGGGGCCAGTCTTCGGTGCCACCTCTGCCTGCGCCTCGGCCAACCATGCGATCGCTTCAGCGGTAGATCAGATCAAGCTCGGTAGGGCGGACGTTATGCTAGCTGGAGGAAGCGACGCGCCACTCGTGTGGATCGTGCTTAAGGCATGGGAAGCAATGCGCGTACTCGCTCCAGATACTTGCCGGCCATTCTCGGGCGACAGGAAAGGACTAGTTTTGGGCGAAGGTGCGGGCATGGCCGTGCTGGAAAGCTATGAGCATGCCGCCGCCCGCGGTGCAACGATGCTTGCCGAGGTCGCCGGCATCGGCCTTTCCGCCGATGCCTACCACATAGCTGCACCAGCTGTGCATGGGCCGGAGGCGGCGATGCGCGCCTGCCTTGTTGATGCGGGTTTAAATGCCGAGGATGTAGACTACCTCAACGCCCATGGCACCGGCACCAAGGCCAACGATCAGATCGAAACGACGGCGATTAAGCGCGTCTTTGGTGACCATGCTCGATCGATGTCCATCTCTTCCACCAAATCCACTCACGCGCACTGCCTCGGGGCAGCAAGTGCGCTCGAAATGATAGCCTGCGTGATGGCGATCCAAGAAGGTGTCGTGCCGCCCACGGCCAACTATCGCGAACCAGACCCCGATTGTGATCTGGACGTCACGCCAAATGTGCCCCGAGAGCGCAGGGTGGGCGTGGCCATGAGCAACGCCTTCGCCATGGGCGGCATGAATGCTGTCCTTGCGTTCAAGCAGGTGCAATGAAGTGAAGATCGTCACGACTAACCCTTGTAAGGCCAGCGGCACATGCTTGAAGCAGGCACCGCAATCCTGTCAAATAGTCTCGCTCTAATTCCTCGGATACTCTCGCATCTGAAATTTTCCTCCGCGCAAACCATGCTACTCCGCCGTCTCGGGGCAAAGGCTGTGGGATGAGAGGGATGCAGCCGGTCGCCCGCTCTTTCCGGCATCAGCGAGCACACACGTCTGACGAAGTGGGCTCGGCACCGCTGCTTGTTGGCATTGATGAACCTTCGGTGACTTTGCGGCCTTCGTGGTCATCGGAGAAAGCTATCACCACGCTGATATCAATTCGAGCGCCGTGGCTTTGGCGACAGCTTCACTGGTCGTGGCGACGGTCAGCTTTCGGCGTGCCGACGCAAGATAGAGCTGCACCGCACTTACCGAAATGGACAAGCGGGCGCAGATCTGCTTTGCCATTAGGCCGCTGGCCGTCATATCGAGACATTGCAGTTCGCGGCGCGACAATTGCGGAAAATCCGCAGTTTTTCTCAGGCCCGACAGAACCATGGCCCTGTCGTGGAGATGGTGGGCGAGAAACTGGAGGTCGCGCATGCTGTCCATGCGGAACCGACGCCAGTAGGAGGCGGGCTGATTGGAGGTGATCGTAAACAGCGATCGCTCCCCGTGAGGCCCACGCACCGGCAGTGTCACGCCTTGCTGCCCGATACCGAAGGCCATCGCCTCCTTAAAGAAGCCGTGAGCGCGCCCTGAATCCCATTTTGACGCGGACCATTCCACGGGCAGAAAGCCGCGCTGTCCGAGCCGCACGACGGGATCGATGCTGAAGTAATCCCGGGCAAGATATTGCTTCACCCACTCGGGCGGGTAGGTCAGCATCAGCAATGGATTGTTGGCCGCTGCGCCCGAGGAGCGGGTCACATGCAGAACCATGTGCGATATCGCATAGATGTGGCGGACTTCGTCCAGCGTCGTTTCCAGATCTTCCAACGTCGGCGATGCGGAGATCCGGTCCAAACTGTAGAAAAAACGAGAACTGCTCAGCATGAGATGGACTCGCGGTTGTGTGTTTTCCTGACTGGGGTAGTCGTAACATTTCGCGGTGAACGAGAAAAGAACGTTTTATGGCAACCATGGCGCGATGTGAAGAACAGGTTAAGGAACTGACGACACTGTGGGCGGCGGGACGGCGACTGGCCTTACCGCATGCCACCATCGACAAGGGCCCTGCCAGGACAGGAAGAGGTTTGATTGAGAAGTCGGGCTAGGTTGGTGCGAAGTGTCCGACAGTTATCTCCAGTCACGTCCCACAGGCCGACATACAGTTTGCCGATCTCGGGCAGTGATCGGGCAAGCGGCGTCGGCCTCCAGCCGAGCCTGCGATACACCCCGACCATCGCCCCATCATAGACGCCGACGATGTTTTCGATACCGGCGCCGAGGGCAAGAGCGCAAAGCCCTGAGAGCAGTTCGGTGGCGACTGCGCGCGATTGCGCGATGTGTCCGGCAGATGGGTGAACGCAAAAGCGAGTACATTCCCAGGTCGTCGGGCTGTCGACGTCGATAGGCTGATCGAAGAAATGCCGAAACTCGCTTTTGAGCATCGTCGCGCCAGTGGTCGGCAGCAGGCGTAGCGAACCTGTCAGTGTGCCCGAAGGTCGTTGAGTGACGAGATATACGGGATCTTCGACCTCATCATATCGGTCCCTCTCCCATTGATCCCGGACATCGACCTGCCATCCCAGCCGATCGCGAAAAACGACGGCGCGAGCCCGAAACATTGCATCGAACGCACGTCGATCGGTCTCGAGCATGTCTTTGGTGAGTATCCGCAACATATCCGTTCCTCCTGATCGTCGATGTTTCACAACAGGCGCCGACCTCGAGCAATCTGGATATTTCACCAGATTGACCGGCGCTTCGACTTACCTTTCATTTTCACAGGCATTTCCGAAGCTTGATCGATCTCAAGCTCGCTGTGGCTGCCAATTCAACGCAACCAAGGAAGAATCGTTCGTGACCTACGATCCAGCCCGCGGCAAACGCATTCGAGAAGCGATATCTCGGGGCAAGTTCCGGAAAGTACACGCTCTTGCAGCCGAACTGAATGTATCAGTCGCGGCCGTCTCGCGCTGGCAAAATGGCGGCCATACGTCCCTCGAAAGCGCCTGCGCTCTCGCGCGCCTGCTGGATGTTTCCCTCGATTGGCTGCTCTTGGGGCGAGGGACCATAGACGGGCATAGGAACAGCGCGATCTCCGCCACGGAATTGCTGTGGGTAATGGCGCTACGTGGCCGATCTGCGGCGGCTCGGTCCAATCTTATTGGGCTGCTCGAATCCATCCCTCCGGAACAAGCGTTACGCTAAGCACAATTCCGCACGGTTTTTTTACCTTGCGCTCAACAGCTTTAGGTTGCTCAAATTCACCGTATCAACGATCTTTCTAGTTAGGGTTTCAATGACGAGACCGGCAGGAAGGCTAGCCCACCCTGCCCTCGCCGACGCGAAGACCCTTGTTTTCACTATCAACGCAGAAGGGTTGCCGACATGTCTACAATGTTGACCATCAACGTGAAAAACTACGAATCCCAGACGCAAAACTTCTACTTCTTCCAGCAACCGGCAATTTATACCGGCGGCGGGCAAGTCTATTCGAACAGCCTTTTCTCGCAGTCGCTCGGCAACTACGACAACACCGGCGCGATCCTGACCTTCCAGGTCAACCTGCAATATTATGCCGGCATCCAGCAGGCGAATACACCGCCGCAAATTGGCGCATCATCTGGCTACTCGTCAGCCAGCCGCGCCATTGATCTTGCTCCGAGTTCGGGTGGCAGCGGTAAACCGAACGACTGGACGACTGCGACGGTCAATCCGCTCGGACTATCCTCGCCAATCTACGGGGAAGGTGTACAGCCTGGCGCATTCCGCATCACCACGCCGGTTTTCAACTCGCCGCCCTACTTCAATGTCGGCTCAGCGGTTGCCGTCAATGGCGGCATCGTGCTCTCCAACTTCGTGCAGGCAAACCCGGCCAGCAATACCGATTGCCAGCCGATCCTGAAATATTATGTCCAGACCGGCGCCTACACGCCAGGTGTCGTGATGAACTTCACGCAGTCGAGCGTGAACGCGGCGCTTTCCGACTTCACCGGCGGCTATTCCGTCTGCAACGTCAGCCTGAAATCTGACGGCACCTGGACGACGCAGCTCCAGTAAACCTTGGCAGCCATGCAGGTGAAGAACCGTCCCCTCTTCACCTGCATGCGCAGCATTCGCGCGTTGCCGCCGCCCGCCGGGCGACGGACAGGCTTGATCTCAGAGGGGATTGTCACACGCCATGACCAGTTCGTCCTACCAGATCATCGTTCGGAACTTCTCGCAGACGACGCAATATTTCTATGTTTTCCAGAAGCAGGCGGCATTTCCGTTGCTGCCGAGCCATGGTCCCATCCTCAGCGGCAGTCTCGGCTGCCAAAGCATCGGCAATTACGCAAGTTCGGGAGCGCAGATAAATTTCGGTTTGGACAGTCAGGTCTATGCAGGTGCCCTCAGCACCAAACAGGCGGCGTCCCCCTCGCAGCTTATCGCGCTTCTCTCGCTCAATGCCGCCACGCTATCCGTGGTCGGCAGCAGCTCGGCGTTCCGACCGGTTACGCTCACCACGGTCGACGGTTCGCCGGACAATTGCACGACCTTGACGCTCGATCCGCTTGGACTTTCCGCGCCCGCCAATCAAGCCGGAGTTGCGATCGGAGGATTTGGCATAAACGTGCCTTCCTACACGCCGTTGCCGCGTCCCGAGCTCTATTGTGGCGTCGTCGCACTGAACGACAATCAAGCTATCATACTCTCGAGCTTCGTCGCTCCTTTCCCCAACGCCGTCATGAACTGCATACCGAAACAGATCTTTTTCGTGAAGATGGGCTACCAGCCGGTCGGAAGCACCGTGACTTATGACGAGAGCAACTCGGCATGCTGCGATTTCACCATCGGCTACGCGAGCTACACCGTGACTTACAAAGCTGACGGAACCTTTTCGGCGACAGGAGGACCGTAGACCCAGAGAACCGGATCATCATTGACGCTTGAACAAGCCAACCCTTGAACCGAAAGGAATATAGCAATGTTACGTATCACGTCGAAATTCGCTGGCCAAACAGCACGTCGCGATAAAATCGCTGCCGGGCTTGCCATTTCCATCGTCTCTATCCTCGCAACAGCGCTGCCTGCCGCCGCGCAACTCGTTTTTTCGTCCGATTGCCGGAACTACCAGCCCATTGCGGTCGCCCCGCCGAACGACGCGATCCTCTTCACCAAGCAGCCGGTGCCCCATCCGAACGGAACGGCCTCCGTCTTTGCGATCGTCGGAGCCGACACCTATGTCATTCCGGCTGGGGCCAACTCCTGCATCGTCGCCGCTCCCCCCGCCGATGACAATTACTGCTTCATTGCCCGTAACGACGACACGATCGACGGCGTCGGTTTTGCCGCCATTCGAAATCCGGGGGGCCTGACCGCCTGCCAGTAAGGGGTGAATTTCCTACATCCAGCAGTTCTCGTCCGGTCTTGCGCGAAGGTGAGGCGGAAAGTGGAATATCCACCTCCGCCCGCTGTCGCGCGCTTGTCACCCTGGCGACCCAATTCTGCACGCTAAGAAGCAATCGGTGGGTGAAAGAAACTACAGCTAATGAGCAGTTCATAGGCACTGGCCAGCGGTAATCTTTCAGGTTCCAAGGATTCTATTGACGGCGGCCGCGATAGCGGCCTCCGTCGGTGAACCAGCCCTTCGTCATGCCGCGCCCCGCCAAGACGCTGACGATTTGCATTCCCGCCGGCATCGAGCAAGGCGGACGGCCCATAGAGACTGGAATAGAATAAACCTTCGGGAAGCCGGGCAGTAACTTGAGTAAAAGTCTTTTTATGACGGTCTCTTAGTCAGCCTTGGTCTGCCTATGCGCTTGCCGCTGTGTTCGGAATCTGCCAAGCTAAATAGACACATCTTATTGTGCCCTCCCCCAGCCGGTGAATGCGAAGGTCGCTCCCGGTCTGCCTATCTGCAGGATTTGCCGCGCTTGAGCAGATGACTTTCGAACCAGACCGCGAAAAGGCGAAAGATTGCTGTTAACTCCTCTGTGCGCTCTGCCGGCAACCAGGTGAATCCGAGCGCAATGACCGACCACTCCTCGAACAAGATCTGAGAAGAGACGATGACACGCAGCCAAAAAGAAAAGATGCTCGCAGGCGAGATGTATAACGCAGCGGATCCTGAGATCCAAGCCGAGTTGCTCCTCACCGGGGCTTGGCTGAAACGGTACAATGACACGCTGGGCGACCCCGCCGAGCGGTGGCATGCGCTTCTGGTAGAACGATTGGGGGCTGTCGGGCTTGGAGCTGCTATTCGTCCTCCGTTCCACTGCGATTACGGGTTCAACATCCGTATCGGAGCGTGGGTCTACATCAATTTCAACTGCGTCATCCTTGACGTGGCAGCAGTGACTATCGGCGACGGAACCGCAATAGGGCCCGCTGTGCAGATTTATACTGCGGACCATCCACATGATCCAGAGCAGCGCCAGGCTGGGTTGCAGTTGGGACGACCGGTCAGCATTGGCAGGCACGTCTGGATTGGTGGTGGAGCAATCATTCTCCCGGGCGTGACGATCGGCGATCATGCTGTCATTGGCGCTGGTAGCGTGGTCACTCGAGATGTTCCTGCAGGAAGCACGGCGATGGGAAATCCAGCTCGGGTCAGGGTTGGTGGACGCTTGCCGCAATCATAAAACTAGGCGTCGGGCGAAAATCCGGTGGTAAGGGGTAGTCTCGTTGCTTGTGCGAACGACGATTCTGGGTCGCCATGGCCCGTGCGACCGTCGGCACTCTGACGCAGTTCTCTTTGCAAATGCGGTCGGGCAGTCGTGCTAAGTGATTTACTGATCGCGTTTGCTACGACCGGCTGCACATTGCACCGGACCGCCGGATTCCAGCGTCAGGATCCGGCTGTCCTGTCGAAAACTTAAGGCACCATCTACTGCCGACACACGCGGCCATGTGACCTTTCCTCGGAGACCGTTTGAAGATAGCCTGCGTTCGTCCCATGCCAAAGCCTCCTTCCCATCGGCGCCCGAAACCAACCTGTCGAATCTAGATCGACTGATGTTTTCCAGGAGATGCTGGTTCTGCTTCCGATTTATGAGTTGCGAACTGGTCGCATGCGAAGGGGTCAATTACGTTTAAGGCTCAACTCGCAGATACAGACCGCTTCACCTGCATGAGCACGAATTGTTTTCGTGCGCGCGATGAATGACAATTGCTCGCTCTGAATAGAAATCCACGCGCGGTATGTCGTCGGTAAATATCTTGCTGTCGCCAGGAACATCTTCAGAAGTAGGCACCGATCACCCGGCGCAGCCTATCGGTCCCACTCTGCAGAAAGCGCCTTTCGCCACGTACAGCGTTGATTGACCACCTACCTAAGTACACCTGCATCCATAACGTGGATGATAGCTATCCCAACAATCAATTGTACTAATCTGTTTGGATTTATTAGCACGCGCTGGAGGACACGCGCCGAGCGGCGTCCGCCTCCTGATTACCTGTCGGGGGCTCTTGGGACATGGGTGACGAGCATGTGTGGGATTGTTGGCATAGTGGGACATAAGCCCGTGTCGGAGCGGCTGATCGAAGCCTTGGGGCGGCTGGAATATCGCGGCTATGATTCATCCGGCGTTGCTACGATCTTCGAAGGAGAATTGCACCGGCGCCGTGCGGAAGGCAAGCTCGGGAACCTTAAAACGAGATTGAAAGAAGCGCCCCTGAGCGGCACTGTCGGCATTGCCCACACACGATGGGCGACCCATGGCGCACCGACAGAATGCAACGCTCACCCGCACTTTACCGATGGTGTAGCCGTTGTTCATAACGGCATCATCGAAAATTTCTCCAAGCTAAAGGACGCATTGGCGGAGGTAGGGGCCAAGTTCCAGACTGACACGGACACCGAGGTGATTGCGCATCTCCTGACAAAATTCCGCCGGGATGGCATGGGATGCCTTGAGGCAATGCATGCCATGTTGAAGTGCGTCGAGGGCGCCTTCGCTCTTGCCATCCTGTTCGAGGATGATCCCGCGACCATTATGGTGGCGCGCAATGGACCACCGTTAGTGATAGGCCACGGCGATGGTGAGATGTTTCTAGGCTCCGACGCGATCGCTCTTGCTCCGTTCACCAATGACATCACATATCTGAACGATGGCGATTGGGCTGTTGTAGGCAAAACGAGTGTCCAGGTTTTCGATATCGAAGGCAAAGTCGTTACGCGCCCGCGGCACAGATCGATTGCTACCGCCGACCTGGTCTGCAAGGGCAATCACCGGCACTTTATGGAAAAAGAAATCTACGAGCAATCCGAGGTCATCGCCGGTGCTCTTGGGCACTACATCAATGTCAAAGATAGTCATGTCACAACGACTTCAACCGACATCGATTTCGCCAGGGTTGAGAGCCTCGCGATCGCCGCCTGCGGCACGGCATATCTTGCGGGATTGATTGGCAAATATTGGTTCGAGCGCTACGCACGCTTAATGGTTGAAATTGATGTCGCCTCTGAATTCCGTTACCGCGAAATCCCGTTGTCGCCGCAGTCGGCAGCGCTCTTCATCTCTCAGTCTGGTGAGACGGCTGACACGCTTGCATCGCTGCGCTATTGCAAAGCACAGGGTCTGAGAATAGGCGCTGTCGTCAATACCCGAGAATCAACTATTGCCCGCGAGGCAGATGCCATCTTTCCGATCCTCGCCGGGCCAGAGATCGGCGTTGCTTCTACCAAGGCATTCACTTGCCAGCTTGCTGTTCTCGCGGCGTTAGCCATCGGCGCAGGCAAGGCGCGAGGCACGATCACAGATGGCGAGGAACAATTGCTCGTCCAAAGTTTGGCGACGTTGCCGAGCGTTATGCGACAGGTGCTGAACGACATCAAGCCGAAGATAGAGCTCTTGTCACGGGAATTGTCGAATTACCGCGACGTGCTCTATCTCGGCCGCGGCACAAGTTTCCCATTGGCCATGGAAGGTGCGCTGAAGCTTAAGGAGGTTTCCTATATCCATGCCGAAGGTTATGCGGCAGGAGAATTAAAACACGGTCCGATCGCATTGGTCGACGAAAATATGCCAGTCATCGTCATCGCGCCACATGATCGGTTCTTCGATAAGACTGTCTCCAATATGCAGGAAGTGGCTGCCCGCGGCGGCCGCATCGTTCTGATCACAGACGAGACGGGAGCTTCGATGTCGAAACTCCCCACCATGCACACTATCGTATTACCCAATGTCGAGGAGATTATCTCGCCGATGATCTTTTCTCTGCCGCTGCAGCTTCTTGCGTATCACACAGCGGTCGTCATGGGGGCAGATGTGGACCAGCCGCGGAATCTGGCTAAATCAGTCACAGTCGAATGATCGTGACGATTGGTTAGATCGCAACTCGCCTCCGAGAAAATCCACGACTTGATCAGACATCAAATAAGTGAGGTCGTATGCACGAACTTTCGCTCGCCGACGTGCCGTCGCGAATTGGCCAGGAGCTCGGTAAATCCGAATGGATAACCGTTGATCAAACTACAATCGATCTCTTTGCCGATGCGACACACGATCATCAATTCATCCACGTGCACCCGGAACGCGCGGCAGTCGAAAGCCCGTTTGGTGGCACTATCGCTCACGGCTTCCTGACACTCTCGCTTCTGTCGGCGATGAACTTTAGCGGCATGCCAAAGATCCGCGAGCAGACCATGGGCCTTAACTACGGCTTAGACCGGGTGCGTTTCATGTCACCAGTTAAGACCGGCAGCCGTGTGCGCGGTCGCTTCGTTCTCTCTGAATGTCAATTTCGCGGCGCAAGCATGCTGGTGACTACCTACGAGGTTACGGTGGAGATCGAGAACGAGAACCGACCGGCACTCACTGCTAATTGGATCACTATAATTCAGTTTGATCCGAACGACAGGCCTAAAGGGATTTGACGCCAGCTCGCGCCAGCGGGTGTCGACTTGTTGTTTTGGCTGCACGCGATTTCGTAGTGTCACGCCGGAATTCTCGATCTGCTGCGTCGGCAATTGCGCGCTGGCATCATCCTTCGGGCAGGCGAAACGGGTTTGAGTTGAATTTCGCTGTAATGGAGGCTGATTGATTGCATTCGTTCCGTCTGGCCGCTGCGGTGTTGCCGCTACTTTTGTCATCTTGCATGCTCGGGCCCGACCATGCACCGCCGGAAACGCCTTTGCCGGAGAAGTTTTCCGAGGGTGCAAAACAGAGCGCCGGCGATGTTGCGGTGTCGGCGTGGTGGGATTCGTTTTCAGATCGTACGCTCAACCAGTACGTTGCCTCCGGCCTGGATGAGAACCTCAGTGTTCAGCAGGCGCTCGAAAGGGTTAATGCCGCCGCCGCGGACGTCACCATCGCTGGCGCCGGGGGCCTTCCCAAGGCATCACACACGTCAAGCGGCGAGATCGGCAAAGGGGGAGATGTCACGAGCACACAGAATATCTCCAGCGTGCAACTATCGTTGACTTGGCTGCTGGACGTATTCGGTCAGTACCGGCGCAGCACTGAAAGCGCACTGGCTTCTCTTGATTCTGCGCATGCGGCTGTCGACGCCGCAAAGCTAGCTCTAATCAAAGATCTTGTTTCCTCCTACATCGACGCCCGGTACTACCAGCAGCGCGTCTCGATTTCCCGAGCGAACCTGAAGTCCCGCCAGGAGACCTACGATTTCACGAATTTTCAAGTCGAAGCGGGAGCGGCTTCCCGGCTGGATGTCTTGCAAGCCGAAGGACTTGTCCGATCGACGATTGCCGAAATACCAAGGCTAGAACTGAATTTTCGCGTGTCGGCGCATCACATTGCGGCCCTCCTCGCTTTGCCGTCGGAAACAGTGATCAAGCAACTGCAGAAAAGTGAAGGGCAGCCGGTCTATCGCGGAAAGATCAATGCCGGCATTCCCGCCGATCTTATTCGCAATCGATTCGATATTCGCCAGGCTGAACGGGATCTCGCCGCCGCGACTGCACAGATCGGCGTGGCGGAAGCACAGCTTTACCCCGCGATAACGCTCTCCGGCTCGATCACCCCTTCCTATACCAAGCAGCGCGGCCGTCACGGGGGTATCTTGAAATGGTCCTTCGGGCCGAGCCTCGACCTCCCAATTCTGGACGGCGGCCGTTTGCGGGCAAACGTGGAGACTTCTAAATCGGACGCCGCAGCAGCCTACATAAGCTGGAAATTAACCGTCCTGACAGCTGTGCAGGAAGTCGAGGACGCTTTGACAGCCGTCCGACGCGACGTTCACACAGAGAACTCACGTCGCAGGCAAGTAGAAACGATCGAAGAAGCACTGAAGCTTTCGACGGCCTCGTACACGGATGGCGCCTCTTCTCTCCTCGATGTTCTCGAAGCGCAAAGGCAGGTGTCCAGCGCTCAGGCGAGCCTCGCTGCGGCGATCCAACAACTGGCCAAGGATCACGTGCGGTTGAATGTAGCAATCCGCGGTGGTTTTGCGGCTCCCAAAGTCGCGTCACCCAGGGAGGCCTCGACGGTTGCAGCCGCAAATGCAAACATCCAATCCGCACATTCGCAATAGCCGAGCGCTGGATGCGGGATGGTTTAACCTGATCACGTCATTAGCGCGCCAGCGCCTGAGTTGTATTGGCGCCGGCCGGGAGGTCGTCCAATCGCGGCACATGCCCTTCACCACCTCCCGCTTACGAGCAGGGCTTAGAGCTAATGGGATGGTCCGCCCTGTCTCCCGAGAGCATAACGGAGGTGGGCAAAGGAGGGCTGAAATTATGGATCGCAACCAACTGCGCCAATGCGCCGTCTTCGGCATCGATATCGGAAAGAACCTCTTCCACGTGGTCGGCCTGGATAGTTCCGGCGCGAGACGCTACTGCAGTTCTTCGAACGAGCGAACAGAACGCTTGTCGGAATGGAATCCCGTCCGGGTTCCCAATGGCTTGCGCCAAGTTGCAGACGATGGGGCATTCCGTCCGCATCATCCCGGCGCAGTGAAGTCTATGTAAAATCGAACAAGAATGACATCATCGATGCTGCGGCGATCGCAGAAGCTGCAAGGCGACCGACGATGCGCTTCGTTGGCATTAAGCAAGCCGATCAGGTCGATCTTCAGATGTTGCATTGGGTGCGTATTCCGATGAAACCGGCCACCGATTCCGATTTGAAGCCGGCCATTTTTCGGGCTGATCCTGGGTCTGTTTGATGTTTGGATCGGGTTTTGTGCCAGGTCAAGCTTTGCTGTGTTTCAAGCGCCATCGGTGAACGCTGTTTGCGCATACTTTCGCCAATGATATCGATGCCTCGGCGTTGTGAACGAGGCGATCCAGTATCGCATCGGCGGCGTTGGGTTTGAAATAATTTCCCACCAGCGATCCAGGGGCACCTGGCTTGTGACGATCGTCGAGCGACGCTCGTAGCGGTCTTCGATGATCTCGAGAAGATCGCGGCGCTGATCATCGCTGAGTTTTTCCGGTCCCCAGTCATCGAGGATCAGCAGGTCGGTCTTGGCGATAGATTTGGGGATTCTGCCGTATCGCCCGTCACCCCTTGCAAGCGCGAGCGTGGCGAACAGCCGGGGAACGCGGTGGTATGCAACGGAGAAATCCTCGCGGCATGCTTTGACCGATGGATGCGCCCCAGCGCCCAAAGCGATCTGGTATCCACTCAGCGTATCGCCGGTGGGAACTGGGCATGTGATCTGGGTCGGTTCCATGACGACAGCCGCCATAGCGGCGCTGATGGACGGCGATGCGCTTGCCGCGGTAAAAGATCTCGATGGTGCGCGCCGTTGCTCTAAGATCGACCTGCTGGCGAATGAGGGCATGGGGGACGGAATAAAAGAAGCTTTTGAACTCGACGTGATAATCGGTCGAGACACGGACCAGACGCCATTCGGCGAATTCGTAGTTTCACCCGGGAGGCTAGCGAGCGCAGCACGTTCGACACGTTCAAATACTTGCCGCCGGGTAACACCCAATCGACGCATGAGGTGATCGTTGATGCGATCAAGTGCCAATAGCGGCATTAGCCTCAGCCAGCGAGAAGAAAGTCAGCTTGCGCAACCGCCCCAGGATGCAGGTGGCGCATGGCGGCGTCGTCATCGGCGACGAGAACTTGTTTCAATGGCGTACCTTTACTGGTGCAGTCGATCAATAAATCACGTCGTTTCTATTTTCAGTTCCCTGCGCCACGTTGGGAAAGAGAAGCGCCCCAAGGGTGGAACGCTCCTCGGATCTTCGAATTAAATGAAGCCGAAATTTTCCGCCGTAAGCGAGGTAAGATCCGACATGTCGTGCAGATTGTCGACATGAGCGAAGGCATGCGCGTGGTTCGCAGAATCGACATAGGCTAGTGTCGCACCGTGAGTTTTGCCATCTTGACCGAGAGTTTTTTCGTCATGGTAGACAATGATGTCACCGGGGACTTCGTCGTGAATAGCGGTCGCGGCGGCAGAGCCAGACGTGAACCCTCGATCCGTGATTACCACGACGTGCTGACCGTGCGCTTTCGCGGCCTCGCCATTGTAGAAAGTGTCCACAAATTCGCCTGGGAAACCCTTCGAGTGGTTGATGAAATTTGCGCCAAACAGATCCCCTTTGCCGAAGTCACCGGCGTCCATGACAAAACGGTCTTGCTTCGGGTCGAAATCCGTCACAGTCGTATACCAGTGCGTTGTTCCAACCATAGGATCGTGGAACCGAAACACGAAGGCGTCGCCGTCTTCGCCGCCAGTCAGAACATCTGCGCCGTCGCCGGCCACCAGGGTATCCCTTCCCTTACCGGCGTCGAGCCTGTCGTCGCTCTCGCCGCTATGTGGTATTACGCGGCGCACTTCGAAGGGGTTGAAGGCTTTGAATGAGCCGTCACTATACAGGAGGTCGTCACCATCACCAGCATGGATTGTGTCTGAGCCATCCCCCGCATAGACAATGTCATGGCCGTCACCGGCAAAGATCACGTCGTGGCCGGCTTGAGCCCAAACCCAATCATCGCCGCCGCCGGCTTTGATCCAGTCATTGAGCTCGCGTGCATAGATTGTGTCGTTGTCATCGGATCCGTTAATAAAGGGGCTGCTATCAGTGCCTTTGATCATCATCGCATATACTCCTTGTGAGGCAGCCTGCGCTGCCAGCCCCCCTTATGTTTTCCAAGAGCGAATTAGTGAAATCCATTGATTTGATCTGAGGGATTTGAATAATGGATGCCAAAATGTTTATCTCCGGACGACTATGCGCCCTTCGTAGATGGCCGGCAGAATATGAAAAAGACTTGGGGCTATGACGATCGGCGGCCGAGCAGTGACAACAATGTCCGCGACAGTCGTTGACGAAGGCCACAACTTCTTCCCTCGTATACGCTGGAGACAAATCTGCAGAGCACCTAATCTCAGGGTGCTTTGCAGATCGAAACCCTCAGCTCCAGGCGTGGAGCGGTGGCTTCTCGCCGTTCAGGAAATACTTACCCAAAATGGCATACTTCCAGCGGACGGGGTCGTGCAGAGTATGGGTGCGGGCGTTGCGCCAGTGGCGATCAAGCCCGTGCTCTGCAAGGGTCGAGCGCGTTCCTGCCAGTTCGAACAACTTGTTGGCGGCCGCGATCGCGATCTCAGTGGAGAGGATCTTGGCTTCGGCGGTAACGATCTGGGCTTCCGCAACGGTTCCCGCGTTCGGGTCGAGGATCGCTCGGTCAATGGCATAACCTGCCTTTTCAAGCAGCGCCTGCGCCGCATGAAGCCTTAGCGTCAAGTCCCCGATCGCCTGGATTGTGTACGGATCGTCCCAAGCGTTGTCGACGCCGGAATCCACCCAGGCGCGGCTCTTGGTGCGCACAAAACTGACGGTCTCGTCAATCGCGGCCTGCGCGATGCCGGTATCGACAGCCACTTGGATAATCTGGAAGATCGCTCCGTCCGCAGTCGGCACTTCATACCCTTTGTAGCCAGGCACGAGATGCGTCTTCGACACTTTGACGTTGTTAAGCAGTACCGTGCCCGACAGCGTGGTACGCTGGCCAAAGGAGGACCAGTCGTCGATGACAGTCAGACCCGGGGCACCGCGCTCGGCAATTGCGTACCAGGCCCTGCCCTCGTCATCCAGTGCCACGATTGGCACCAGATGCGCGAGCAGCGCTCCTGACGAGTAGAATTTCTGGCCGTTGACCACGACATGATCTCCGGCATCAACGAATTTTGTTTCGAAGTCGACCGCACGCTTGGATCCAAATTCGGAGAAGGCATTGCCGAAGCGCGTTCCTTTCAACACTTCCGCGAAGAGCAGCTTCTGTTGGTCTTCGTCTGACACCGTGCGGATGGCGGCGACCACACCCAGGTGGTTTTGCGCGATTTGTCCGATGGATGAATCGGCCGCCGAGATGATCTCGATGACCTTCGCAAGCGTCGCATAAGAGACCTCGGGACCGCCGAAGGCCTTCGGCACGTTGATAGACCAAAGCCCGCTTTGCGAAAACGCGTCCAGTTCCTTGACCGGCCAGATGCGGTCGCGATCGCGTGCTGCCGATTCCTTGACGAACTCTGCCGCGAGTGTCTTGGCGATGGCAATCGCTTCGGCGTCAGTCTTGATAATGTGGGCGGGCTGCGACGGGCGTGGAACAGGTGGCACGGCCTTTGCGGCATTTTCGGTATTTATGGTAGGATGGGTCACGGTGTTTCTCCTCTTGGATCGTGTTAGCCGACAACGGCGGGGATGGAGGGAGCCACGGCTCTCTGGCCGAGGTAGAAAGACTTGATGTCGTCGCGCCCGCGCAGATCCTGTGCGTCACCGGTCAGCACCGTGGCGCCGTTTTCGAGAATGATGGCGCGATCCGCATATTTCAGAGCGACGGCGGAATTCTGCTCCGCCACAAGGATAGAAAGACCTTCTTCGCGATTGAGGTGGCGGAGCTTCCGGAAAATGTCCTGGACGATGAGCGGCGCCAGTCCCATGGATGGTTCGTCGAGAACCAGGAGGCGCGGCCGCGACATGAGCGCCCGGCCGATCGCCGTCATCTGCTGCTCGCCACCCGAGGTCAGGCCGGAAAGTGCACGACGCTTTTCCTTCAACCTGGGGAAATGCGCGTAGATCTTCTCGATATCCTCGGCGATCTCAGCGCGCGTGCCGCTGCGGCCAAGCCCGCCGGAGACGAGGTTTTCCTCGACCGTCAGGCTGCGGAAGCAATGGCGGCCCTCAAGCACCTGCACGAGACCGGCACGCACCAGTGCAGCAGGGCTTGTGCGCAGGACATCGAGCCCGTCGAAGCGGATGCTGCCGGAAACGACTTGCCCACGTTCGGCTGGAAGCAGATTGGACAACGCCTTGAGCGTCGTCGTCTTTCCCGCGCCGTTGGCGCCAAGGAGCGCCAGAATTTCACCACGCGCCAGATGGAAACCGACGCCGTCGAGTGCGGTGATGGCGTGAATGTACGTTGCCTTCAGATCATCGACCGCAAGCAGAGTGGTTTCCAGAGCCATGACAGTGTCCTCTTGCCTTGAAAGGCGAGATTGAGAGAAGGCGAGAGGTTGGAGAGAGAGGCACCACCCTCGCGCCAGCTCTTCATGCCGCGCCTGTTGTCAGGCGCGGCATGAAGGGATTAGTTGGTCGCCGTTTCGGCGTCTGCCGCGGTACGAAGCTTGATGCCCTTCTCGGTCGCGTAGGCTTCCGAGGACTTCTCGATGATCGGCCGCAACAGTGCCCAGTCCGGTGCAATCCAGTCAGAGACAACGTTCCACTTCTTCCCGTCCCACTGTTGGAAAGTCACGTAGCCGTTGCCCTCATGATTATCCCAGGTAACGTTGATCGAGTGGAACAGGCTCTTGGCGCCGAGCGCCTCGACACGCGCCGGGTTGAGTTGTAGGTGTTCAAAACCCCAGCGGACCTCGTCGCCCGTGAGCGTCCGCTTGCCGAACTTCTCCTGCGCGATACGGATTGCCTCGACATTGAGGATGCCGTTGACGATACCGAGGTTATGATAAACTGACCCGATACGCTTCTTGTCTTCGAGGTTGCCCTTGCCGGAGTCGTAGAGCGTTTTGACGATCTCCTGAACGACCGGGTATTTTGTGCCAGATGCCTGCGTAGTGATCGCCGTATAGCCCTTGGCGGCATCACCAGCGGGGATGACGTCTTCTTCTGAATTGGACCAGACGTTTCCGATAATATGATCTGCCGGGAAGCCAACCTTGGCTGCGGTTTTCAGCGCGACCGGGTTCATCACGCCCCAACCGCGTAGGACGACGAAGTCTGGCTTGGCGCGGCGGATCGTGAGCCATTGCGACTGCTGTTCGTTGCCAGGATGCGGCACCTCGATCTGCTGAAGTTCGAAACCATATTTTTGCGCCAGCAGTTCGTAAATCGGGATCGTTTCCTTGCCATAGGGCGAGCCGTGATAGAGAACGACGATCTTCTTTCCCTTGAGATTTTCGATACCGCCTTCCTTGCCGGCGATGTAGTTCACGATGCCTGAGGTCTCACTGTATGGATTGAGCAGCAGCGGGAAAACATAAGGGAAAACGCGGCCATCGGTCGAATCCGTGCGGCCATGATTGATAGTAATCAACGGCACCTTATCGGCGGTGATGCGATCGATCATCGCATAGGCAATGCCGACGGAAAGCGGGTTCCAGGCGGCGACGTTCGGGTTGGACTTCAGGCGCTCGTAGGCTTCGACGCCACGCTCGACCTCGTACTGCGTTTCAGCTTCCGACCATGTCAGCTTGACGCCACCCACGCCGCCGTCGCGCGTGTTGATCAGGTTCAGATAATCGATGAAACCACCGAAGAAGCCGGTGCCGCCGGCAGCATAGGGGCCGACGCGATAGCTCTGGAGCGGGAAATATTGTTCGTCCGCATGGGCCATCGGCAGGGCCACCGTGAAGGCGAGGCCGGCGGCAAGAGCCGCAATCTTGAATTTGGCAAGGATCGTCATTTTTGGACATACTCCGGGTATCGACCGGGGCAAGGCGCCGGTCCGGGTTGATCTGATAAGGGCTGGTGGCATTTCGAGAGCCTTGATAGCTCCGTTTCGATCAGGACTGCACGATGGCGGCACGGATTCGTTTTCGGACCCGATCCCAAAGGGCGACAAGCCCATCCGGTTCGAGGACCAGAAAGAGGATGATGAGCGCGCCGAGCACGATGCGCTGACTCATATCCAACACGCCTGAATTGAAGATATTTCCGAGCAGGAAGGAGCCAAGCCGGGACAGGACCAGGGGAAACACAACGATCAGCGCCGCTCCGAAAAAAGCACCGCGGATCGATGCAAGCCCCCCGATGATGACGATGAACAGGACCTGGAACGACCGGTCAAGATTGAAACCGGCGGGCTCGACCGTGCGCAAATAGGCGAACGCCCACAGGACTCCGGCGATGCCGATGATGAAGGAGGAGATTGCGAAGGCCAAAAGCTTGGTTTTCAGCACCGGCACGCCTATGATCCGCGCCGCTGTCTCGTTGTCACGCACGGCGATGAAATTGCGGCCGGTCTGCGAATTCACCAACCGATGGGCCAGCAAAGTGAGAACGGCGACCACCGTCAGCGCGAAATAGTATCGTCCGACCGGGTCATCGAAAACAAATCCGGAGACCGAAAGCTGCGGCGCATCGATCACGCCGGACGCGGAGTCATTGGAGAACCAGCTGAATTTGGTCAGCGCCCACTGCACGAAAAACTGCGCAGCGAGGGTCGATACTGCAAGGTAAAAGCCCTTGAGGCGGAGGCTCGGAAGGCCGAACACCAGACCGATGCCGGCCGCCGCAAGACCAGCAAGAATCATGCTGACGATCAATGGCAGACCGTCGACGCGAAGATTGAGATTGAACGCTGCGAAGGCACCGACAGCCATGAAGGCAGCACTTCCCAGTGACACCTGCCCTGCATAACCCGTGAGGATATTGAGCCCCAAGCCGGCGAGGCTGAGCGCCAGGAACGGCAACAGGATAGCCTCGAAGAGATAGTCGGACCCGAGAAGCGGCACAACACCATAGGCAATGGCAAGCCAACGCAATGGCGTCGCCCAGTGCGCCGGGAAACTGTAGACCGAAAGATCATGGGTGGTCGTGGACATCGGTCAGACCCTTTCCACAAGCTTCTGGCCGAACAGGCCGGAAGGGCGCACGAGAAGAAAGGCGAGCGCGATGACATAGGCAAACCAGCCCTCAATGCCGCCGCCGAAATATCCGCCGATATAGACCTCAGCCAGCTTCTCGGACGCGCCGATCAGCAACCCGCCGAGGATCGCGCCGAGGATCGAGTCGAACCCACCGAGGACGAGAACCGGCAAGGCCTTCAGGACAATCAGCGACAGTGAGAATTGCACCCCGACGCGGGCTCCCCACAAAAGACCGGCGACCAGCGCCACCAGACCTGCGGTGGCCCAGACCGTCGCCCAGATCCAAGGCAGTCTCAACCCGACGGCGAGCGCCGCGAACTGATCGTCGGCCACGGCGCGAAAACCGAGCCCGATGCGGGTGTAACGGAAGAAGACAGAGAGCAGCAGCACCATGGAGGCGGCAACGACGGCTGCGAAGATGTCGAATTGACTGATGTAGACACCACCGACATCGAACGGCACATCCTCGATACCGAGATCAAGGCCGTGCACCTGCGTGCCCCAGATCAGTTGGGCAGCGCCCTCGATAATATAGGAGAGGCCGAGCGTCGCCATGAAGAGCGTGATCGGCGGTTTGTTGGTCAGCGGCCTCAACACGGTACGCTCGACAGCTATCCCGATAACGACCATGATCGCGAAGGTGATCGCGAATGCGAGCGGGAAGGAAATGCCGCGTTCCGTCACGCTGACGAAGGTCAGCGCCGCGAACAGGAGCATCGCCCCTTGCGCAAAATTGAGGACGCCGGATGTCTTGTAGATCAGGACGAAACCGATCGCGACCAGCGAATACATGACGCCGGACAAAAGGCCGCCGACGAGAACCTCCATGAAGAACAGCCAGTCGAAGTCAGCCATCAGATGCCCGCCCCCTCTTCATTTTCGGGAGCGACACCGAGATAGGCATCAATCACGCGCTGGTCGCGCTGGATTTCGTTGGGTGTTCCATCGGCGATCTTGCGGCCGTAGTCGAGCACGACAACGCGGTCGGACAACCCCATGACAACGCCGATATCGTGCTCGATCAGCACGACGGTGGTACCGAACCTGTCACGTGCGGCGCGCACGAAATCGGCCATCTCGTTCTTTTCCGTCGCCGTCATTCCGGCCATCGGCTCATCGAGCAGCAGGATGTCGGGCTCGGCCACCAGAGCGCGCGCCAATTCCACCCGTTTTTGCAGACCATAAGGCAGTGTACCGACCAGACGATCGCCAATATGCGAAAGGTGGAGGAACTCGAGCACCTCGAAAGCCCGACTGCGGGCATCCCTCTGTTCCGTGCGGGCTCGACCGAGGCCGACGATCTGTTCGACGAAGCTAGACCGCGTCTTGTGCGCTCGTCCCACCACGACATTGTCGAGAACGCTCAAACCCTTGAACAATGCCAGGTTTTGGAACGTGCGAGCGATGCCGAGACGGGCAAGTTTCTGCGTCGGGACCTGGGCATGGCGGCGCCCGGAGAGCCACACAAAACCGCGATCGGGTCGGTATACGCCGCTGATCACATTGATGATCGAGCTCTTGCCAGCACCGTTGGGCCCTATAACGGCGAGGATTTCGCCACGCCAAACGGACAGATCGATATCCTTCAGGGCGACGACGCCACCGAAGGATAGATCGATGCGGGCCAGCTCCAGAATGATGCCGTCCGTTGCGCCGGCTTCAATGGGCGACGCCCAGGCCGCGCCTGTTCCTCTGTCCAAGCCGGCCAAGTGCTCCTGAACGTCCGGCGGAAACGGCGCCGCTCCCAAGCCTCCGAAGGCAAATGTCATAGTGTGCAGCCCCTGCTTTCGACGGCGCGCCACGAGCCCACGAGTTCATAGGCGCACGCTATCCCACCACGAACCACCGGGTTCT
>NZ_JACCEY010000005.1:0-128407 GCF_013591995.1 Rhizobium sp. WYCCWR 11146 | reverse complement strand
CCGGCCGACAACGTGTTGCGATTACTCGGCGGCGACGGCCGTCGCCGTTTCGGCTTCTTCCAACTCGCGGATCAACGGGATGACGTGCTTGCCGAAATACTCGACCTCTTCCTGGAAATGCAGGAAACCGAGAAGGATGAGGTCCGCGCCGGCGCGCTTCAGGTCGATGACCCGCTCGGCGACCTGGCGGGGTGTCCCTATCAGGTTGGAGCGGAAGCCGTCGTTGTACTGGATCAGGTCCTCGAAAGAGGATTTCGCCCAGTTACCCTCGCCTTCAGGTGATGATTTCCCGGCGTTCTTGACTTCGTGCCCGAAGGCATTGACCGCCTCTGGATTGGCCTTCTCAATAATCTCGGCGAGCACGGCCCTTGCCTCTACCTCGGTCTCGCGGACGATGGCGAAAGCGTTGACACCAACGCGGACGGAATGACCGTTAGCCTTCGCCTTGCCCTGGATGTCAGCCACCTGCTTGCTGATTTCCTCCGGCGTGTTGCCATTGGTGAAGTACCAGTCGGAAACACGCGATGCCATGTCGCGTGCAGCGCGAGAGGAGCCGCCCTGGAAGATTTCCGGCTGTGGATCGATCGGCTTGGGCTTAAGCGAATAATTGTTGAAGCGATAAAAATCGCCGTGGAACGTGAAATTGTGTTCGGTCCAAATACCGCGCAGTGCGCGGATGAATTCCTCCGAGCGGCGGTAGCGCTCGTCATGGTCAAGCCAGTGCTCGCCAATTGCGTGGAACTCGCCTCGGAACCAGCCACTGACGATATTGACGGCGACACGACCATTGGTGAGGTGATTGATGGTGGCGATCTGCTTGGCCGCCAGTGTAGGATTCCATGGTCCCGGCAGAATGGCGGCAATCACCTTCAGCGTTGTCGTCGATTCCAGCAGCGCATGGCTAAAGGAGACGGATTCATGCTGGAATTCGGCGCCATAACCGGCGGTGAAACGGATCTGGCTCAGCGCGTAGTCGAAGCCACCGGCCTCGGCGATCTGCGCCAGCTTTCTGTTATATTCGATCGTCCAGCTCGTCCGCTGCTCAATATTGGAAATGACGAGGCCACCCGAAACATTGGGAACCCAGTAGGCGAATTTGACCGGCTCTCTGCTGGCATAGGACATGATACTCTCCCTCTTGAAATGGCTAGGCTGACGCGGCGGCGAGCGCCGGGCGGTTTGCATGAGCGCGCGCGGCAGCGGTGTGATCAGAGAGCGGCAGCACCTGAGCGAGTTCTGAAACGGCGCGCTCGATACGCTCTTGAACCACAGGACTGGCGATCTCATAATCCGTGAAATCGGTTTCGGTAGCGTAGATCGACGTCGGCAGTGTCAGGGCGTTGAAGAAGCCGAATAGCGGGCGCAACTGATGTTCGGTCATCAAACCGTGCAGCGGTGTGCCACCTGTGGCAGCCAGAATGACCCGCTTTCCGGTCAGTGCGCGGTAGTCAACAAGGTCGAAGAGATGCTTGAGAGCGCCGGTATACGATGCCCGGTAGACCGGCGACCCGACAACAAGGACATCAGCCGCCTCGACGGCGTCGATAATCGCCCGCCCCTCGGCATCCAACTGGTCCGATCGAAGCGCCTTGAAGAGAATGGGGGCAGCGTCAACCAGTTCTATGGTTTGCCCATCGAGACCCAGCTTCGATGTGGCTGCCGACACAAGTGCTTCCACAAGGGAGGCAGTTCGCGATGGTCGTTTTACATTTCCCGCAAGACCCAGAATTTTCATGTCGGCGACATCCTTTTGCGACCGTAATTCTATATTTTTAATGGACTAATGATAACGACACGATGCCAATATTTCTCCCTATTGTAGATTGCCATCCTGAAATCGCGCCCAATGGGCGGAATAAAAACTTCAGTTTGGCGTTCTATGTGGCGCAGCAAACTGCACGCCACGGCGAGGGCGAACAACTCTCTATGGCCAAATGGGTTGCGCTGGTGCTGAAGCGAAATGGAGCTCGCGCAACGATCGGGAAGCATATTTTCGTCTCGCCATGGAGGGAAGAATGCGAAATTTGCAAAGGTCCGACCTGCTACAGCAGTTACTTAGCGACCAGCAACGGTGTCTAAACTAAAGAGGAGCCCGTTCGATCGTGCTCGAAACGCTATCGATTCATAGCGCGAATCAAATTGACCGCATAAGCGGAACTCAAGCAGCAAACAAGCAGGGCACCATGACATCTTACCTCACAAGGCAGAAGCATGCTAAGGAAAGGCTAGGCGCAGCGCTTCAAAAAATGAATGACGCCATCCGCGACGTACACAAATCCGGCATTGATGTCGATATCAGTACCCTCACGATACACACGCCGCGTGGCCCGATGGTTCAAGTCGACCTTAAGACGTTCCGCGCATATGACGCGCCCCCAGTGTTGCGATTGGTGGAAGAATAAATGCGGTCAGATTCGCTCATCGATCACCGTGCCACGATGATCGCGTGCCTGGGTTTCCACCAATCGCAGTCGGCAAGCTGTCTCTACAGCAAGGGTGCGACGAATGACTTCAGGCGCTAGCCTTCGCGCCAGCCAATTAGGCGGAAGCGTCCAGCTCGGCTAAGTCTGAAGCCTGGATGGCCCTATAAGCTGTAGGAGCTTGAAGGGCCTCCCATTAAGCGCCTCCTGTACTCGGTGAGCTGCTGCAGGCCGCTGTGTAGCGACTTCAGCGCGACGCACGTCTCAAACCTTGTCTAAAACTCCTAGGGCGGCCGCGGTCCTTCGTATCCTTGACGAGTCAAAATCCGAGCTCTTCTCAAGAGCTGTCAAGTCAGACCATCGCTCGTCCAGCGAAAGCTAGTCGGATCTACCGCAAGGGGAGCCAGGATGTCATCGTTTCCGACCTTCCGAGAACGCTTTCTCTGCCGGCCGAATATAATGGTGGTCCGAGTAAACTGACTTCGGCGTAACCGGTGTTCGTCCCACGCGTTATCCTGTCAGCAATCTGGTGTTCGACTTTCAATACAAGAGCGAAGGAAGTGTCTCCGTCGAGACTGAGATTCTTCCAGTAAATTCAACTCATTGGCGATTAGCCCGGTGGTGACGAAATACTCAATCCGACCAACATGTCGGGGTTGTCAGATAGAAGGGGAACTTTTCGTGCTGCTTGAGGGAGTCATAGCCGTACATTACCACTTCGAGGTTTGGCCATCGCCAACGGGAGATTGTCAGCTCGAACATTTGCGGACTCAAGCAAATCTTGAACTCCCTTGCGTAATACTATATCGTACCGAGTTGTGTACTCGCCCAACAAAGTATAAACGTAAGCAATGGCGATTGGCTAAATATATCAGAAAATATATTATTGTTAAATATTGATCTATGGCGGAGTGCCGTCTAGACCTGCTCAACACGCGGCATGGGACTACCCCGGTCAGCGACGGGAGGCTTAGATGAACCGACGTGACAAAATGCATCCAAACGAACCCAGGTGTGATAGCCCGGAAATGGGGCTCGTCTTGCTCGATGGCGAACGCGTGCTTGCTCAACGGCGTGGTATACGCTGGCAGCCGGCCGCACGGAACGAGCATCTGGATGCGCTTCGCGAAGTCGCAGATAGCGGAAGATATTATCGGGTTAACCGTCCCGGAGTGACCGGCATGGAGCTGAGCCTTGAAATATTGTCGACATTGCAACAACCACCTGCCGAACACGAGGCAAGCATAGGCCTGGACCTAACCAAAGCACATCTCGCCACCAAACACGAACCGGAACAAATGCATCAGATCACATGGTCTCATTCAAAATCTGAACGTGTCTTTGATTGCGCTGGAGGCGATTCTGACAACGGCGAAGCCATCGCTACTGATGGACAAGTCGAGGCTCTCGCGAGCCGCGGCTACATCAAATCCGCCGAAGCCTATAATCAGCTGATTGATAGGAGTAACCGATCACGTCCACCGAAGAGCTATCATGCACATGTTGATTTTGAAAACTGTCAGTACATTGATCGCACTTCCAGGCCTTGGAGACACGGGTCGCTTAAAGGCGGCCGCTTGCGCGTAATACGACGGGCGGTAGACATTGGACCAGCGCGCCATCCCGACGCAGCCTTGTGCCTATGGCATTGAACTTAGCGGCAGAATGCGATAGCTGCCAATTACGGCCGCGGCTGTAATACAGGTGGTTGATCCCGAATCTGGTTCGGGCGTGAAACGCGGTGCCGGTATTGGAAGGGTCGACTAATTCGACCTTCAATTCCAAGCGACCGTCCGGTCTCAAAGCAAGAAGCTCCTGTAGGGTCCTTGAAGGATATCGACAGAGGAAAACTATCAAATGCGGTGTTGCAAGAACGCGCCCCAAGGTCGTGGGGGTGGCTCGAATTTTTCTACTGAACCAGAACCTGCAAAGGCCGATATTGCCTACGATGCTATTCGAAGAATTCTCCACAGTAACGGCCGTGTGCCGGAGCAACATCTCAGGGAACAGGATCTAGCGTCTAAGCTCGATCTTGGTCGAACACCAGTTCGCGAAGCGCTTCAGCGGCTCGCAGCTGAAGGGAAGATTCAATACATCCCTCAAAGAGGCTTTTTCACCAGGCCGATGTCGGAAAGAGCTCTGTTAGATGTTTATGTTGTCGGACGTGAAACCCTGATCTCGGCATTGAATCGAATGCGGCCGCAGGCCCCAGAGAGCTGGACCGTGGCGGATAAATTGTCCTCTGACGAACTTGCCTTAAGGGCAGAAGCGATATTCACTAAAATCGCGCAAGAAGCATCGAATTGCGAGGCTTGCAAAATCGTCCACCGGTTCTGTTTTTGCACTCACCCTTTACGAATGGAACTAACTGCGTCGGAACTTCGGCCCGCGTTTGTTGAAAGCCTCGAGAAGCTAATTGACGCAATGTCTGAACTAGGCACGGCAACGACCCTGGTGGAGTCCGCGTTGATGAACCACCTTGATCTAGAACAGGGTGCCGTCTCAAGGATTGTGCAAGAGGTGAACGAACGTGGATTAACAGGTTTTCCGGGGCCTGCGAAAAGTTTGTGACATTTCAAACTGTCATCTCGACGAATGATCCTAGTCAACGAGCCTGAAGAATTTTGTCGAGTGCCGCGCATATCTGCGGCTGCTGCGGGCAATCCAAAAGCCGTCGTCGGCATCACCTACCAGCATTTTAATTTATGTTGCCAAATCAAAGAGGCTGCCTCCATCCCTTAAGCATCCCAGAATACAGCGCTGGCAGAGCGAAAGGTGCTTGTGTCCTATCGGGCAACGCCCTCCGTAGGTTTCCATTTGCCGCGGCTCGGCCAGGCCAGCTATATTGATCGAGCGACGTTTTCAGCCGAAGTCTCAAAAGACATTGTGCCAAAGATCATAACAGACAACGGGATCGACGCTGCGACCTTGAGGACAGAGGTTACGCCGGGCGGGTATCTCCTCAAAACAAATGCATCGCTTCAGACCGAGGGTGATCTCGATGATGCCGCGGCGGATAGGCTTGCCAGCTCGCTAGGCTACGTCTTGCGCCAATATCGCGTTCTTACCTCTCGCCTCGACGACACGACAGGTAAGACAGGCCTTGTTATCGTGCGGTTTCCGCAGGGCAGCCTTAGCGCCACCGTGGCGCAGAGATTCTTCGAGGCAGCGGATGCAACGAAAAATGGCTTGGGCGGCGGATATAGCGTAGTCGGTGACGAGCAGATCTTCCTCAATGCGACGAATTCCGAAGGAAAACCTTATAGCGGACTCGATGACGCAAGCTTCCTAGACGGATTGAGGCGCGCAGCCGTATCGTTTGGCAGCCCTAAACCAAGGGTTTCTTCCCTCGGCAATGCGACCGCGCGCTTTATTGCGAATGATTGGCAGAGGTCAACAAGAGGCGAGGGCTATCAAACCTTGCTTGGTGGATCGGACGGCGAGTTAGTGAGAAAGCTCGACGAGATCAGCAGGTGTTATGCATTCCTCCTAGCGAAGACAGCCGACAGCAAGGGCTGGGCCAGAGATGAATAAGGGCCGGACGAGGACCTACGCTCAAGTCGCTGAGCGAACTCAAAAGGCTTTCACGAAACGGGGCCCGCTGGCGACACTATTTGAGGATCGCACGCCGGCCACCTGGGGCCGCGCCGGAGAAAATCTCACTGCTGCAATGCTCAGAAATTGAGACGGCTTAATCCTGCTAGAGTTCTAGAATATCTTAGCGCGGCGATTTCCACGCTTGAGTGGTCACCATCTTTGCCCAATCTTGTCAGACATTCGGTTCACAAGCGACCGGGATTGCGGCATCGCGGTAGCTGAAACTGATGCCGTCTGATCGCCGTTGGAACAAATGAGAGTCGTCCAACATTCGTTATTCAAAGCGTTCAATATTAGTGCGGATCGCATCACCAGCCACCGATTTTACATTCGACGGAGGATTGCCAGGACGAGCCGTGCCGCAGGGAGTCCTTATCTCGCCGGAAAGGTACTGGCCGCTGTTGCAGGGCAGCATGTTGACGTCCAGAAAGTCGCTCCTCTTCAGGGAGTTCTGATACGCTACGACTTCTTTCATCGACAAGGGGTTCGAGAAGATCGTCACTCCCTCAAACCCCGGTAGCGCCTCAATTGGCTCAATCATGGGCGATGTCTGACCGGGCACTGCTGCAGCGCCAATAACCCATGGGCCAACCGATCCGAAAATGACGGATTTCGGACGATCGGTTGGCGTGCCAGAGCTGAAAGGAGAATGCGGGAACCCACTGTCGAGCACTGCCTCATCCCACTGGTAAGCTGTAAACGCTAGAAAATATGTGTATGGCGCAAAACGGTCCATGCGAACTTTGCCGTCTGGAGTAAAGGTATAGTAAATCCACTCAGTGCCGGAGAATGCCCCTGTTGGCCCCACGACGTTCATGTCCCAGGGCTTCTGCCACCATGCAGTAGACGCCATGTCGCTTTGAAGCAGGCTTTTCGCGAATGACCACTTCTGACCATTCGGATTGGGTGCAGCTCCCAATGCGAATGATAGGTAAGCATCGTTTGAATTAGAACTTAGAAGCGATAAGGCGCTGCCGCCATTAGGAACAGTATTTTCACGGGTTTTTTCGACCAAAAGGACAGTGAACCCCGTGTCTGGTCTGATCGACGCGCTTTGACTAGTCTCGATTGACGTGCGCGGTGGAAGGTTGAAGGAAGTCTTGTTGGTATAGAAGTCAAATGCCTGCCTCGTATCTTCGGGCACTGGATAATCCGCTTCTGCCGCCGAGTCGTGTATGTACAGCTTTGGAAATTCCCCGAAAATGGGCACTACCTTCGGTGTGAGCGTCTGAGATACTTTCTCCGACGCGCTTCTAAGGCAATTGGCTTCATTGGTACATGATGCCCCTTGCCCTTCTCCAGCGACAAGACAGCCCAGCGCGGAAGACAATAGGAAGATTTTTATTCCATTATTCATCAAAACATTCCCTTTTTGAATGCGGAGGTCTTGCTCTAGCGAGTGAGTTCGGAGGTGTTGCGGCGCCGTATCTGGCGCAGCATATCGCCGACTACGTCGGGCCAATCAGTGGTGATAAGATTGGTACGATTGACGAGCGCCATCTCAGGATCTCCTCGGTAATCTGGTACGATCCCTCGCTGAGCGGTCGATTTCGGATCCGTGTTGTGCTCGAAGCAGCATTTTCCGGCGCTGTTTGCTACGCCCTCTGGAAAGTAGTTACTTTCATGATAGGTGGCGAAGCCCTGCTGCTGGTCGATATAGTCGAAATATGCCTGCAGACCGTCACCTTTATAGAATTGGTTCATTTCAAACTGAATGGAGAACGGCACCACATTCCATTGATCGTAGATTGGATCCTTGTGGGGATCATAGCTGGAATCCTTCACATTCTCGTCATCCGGGTTTTCGACGACAATTAGCCCGCCAATGAGGTTGGGGTCGTAGGTTGTCCGATTTAGAATCGTGCCGACATCCGCCGCATCCTTTGCTTTGAGCTTGAATACAACGGCTTTGCTGAGTTTCGCATTTCCCTTGCTCGCGAGAATGTCAAGGCAGCGTTGCATGAGCTCGATGGGATCAGTAGGGTCCTGATCATCGACTGCCGCCTTGATATCGACGATCATCACGTACCCATGACCATCATCGGAAACATATTCGGCGAGTAGATCGAGCGCGGCGGAGAATGTTAGGAACTTCGCCTTTCGCCCTTGTGAATCCGTAAAAACGCGGCCATGTCGGTCCCGTAGATCGGCCTGTCGTAGCTGCGACAAGTTCTGATTATATAATAGGCCGCTTCCAGTTGACTCGCGATCAATCCTGTAGTCGTGAGATAGAACGACTTCTTTGTCTGCGGTGAAGCGGGCATCGACCTCCACGCTCTCAATCTGCGAATTCCAGGCGTCTTGCAAGGCATAGGCTGAATTCTCAGGATAGATCTCCCAGGATCCGCGGTGCGCAGATAGCAGGACCAAGTCGTCATCGGGTTTCGGCAGCTTGAACATGTTTCTTGTAATCGCACTTACAAGATATGGTGAAGGCTTTACCGGAAGTAGCGCCTCTGCTGCGGCGTAGGATGGAATACCGAAAGCAAGAAGAGAAGTTAAAGTGAGCGATGCACGCAGATCACGTCGGCCGCCGAGGTAACCGAGACGCGAGGAGCAAAAATTCACAAGCACTGATGCCACATTGTTGCTGGTGTCCATAAAGATTCAAAACCTTTCGATGAGAATTTTGGGTAGCTCGCTACTTTGTACGGCTTGTTCGTGCGGCCTTTTGCAACAGCCCATCACAGCAAGGCTTGGGGGAGCGAAATCCTGGGGGTGCCCTTAGTGCGAGGAAGTTTTTAGCCGGCCCACTATCGCTGCGATGTGCCGGCAATAACACGCTCTTCAACATCAAGATGATCCATAAATCGGCTTCCACCCAAGCCGCTGCGTTGCCACGTAGCGCCATCGCGTGCTCAAGCGTTGAGAGAGCTGTCATGAAAGCAGCTTGGAGCTCCGGCGCAATTATTTCGTCCTAGCGTAGCCTCAGTTGAGAGGAAGCAGGGCTTTCTTCATTAACGCCGCTTCGCCATACGATGTTTGGACGTGATCAATTGCCCGCCAGCCGCTCTTCTCGTAAAGAAGTTGCGCGTCCTCTGTTGTCAGATAAAGACTCTTGCAACCGAAGCACGATGCTTCGTGCTCGAGCCGCTCGATCAACAACCTGGCTATTCCTTTTTTGCGGTGAAATGGATGGACAAAAAGCGACTTAAGCCAAGGGGATAGATGAGATTTTCCATCGAAATCACGATCAGCCAACGTGACCATTCCTACTGGCAACGCGTTTTCGATGGCGACTAGTGTTAGCGGCATCGAGCTTTTTGTTGCCGCTTCAAACTCGCCTCGCGTTTGTTCGTACGAGCCATTTGATTGACAACCCCATTGTCCGAAAGACCAACTTGCGCAAATGGAAATGAAATTCGGAAATCTTTCTAGGTACTCGATCGTTACCGGAGTTCCAGCTACCATTGCTTTCTCGGTCATAGTGTCTCCATTTTTTGGCGGGCCGAGCAATCGAGTGACGATCGGTCAACTTGAGGTGAAGCCCCTGCACTAGTGAGCTATCGGACCTCACGATATATCCTGCACGGTGACGCCGCGATTCAAGACGGGTCGCCAGCACGCAACAGCGTGATCACAAACCTGCTAAGATTTGTGGCAACGCGGTCATGCGGCTAAACAGCTTAGTGGCACCTGCTTCCATCAGTTTGTCTCCGTGCCCAGGAAGGCAATGCGAAGCACCTACGAAGCCAATCACCATCATCCCGGCTGCCACCGCCGCCTGAGTGCCAGCAACGCTGTCTTCAATAACGAGACAACTGCTAGCCGGTGTGTTCATATGATCTGCTGCAAACAGAAACAGATCCGGCGCAGGCTTACCACTCGCAACCTGCGAAGCGCTGAAGACATGGGGCCAAAAGTAATCATGTAGGTCCGTGACTTTAAGCGCCAAGGAAAGCTTTGCAGCATCGCTGTTCGACGCCACGCACTTCTTTAAATTAATGGTCTCCAAGGTTTGCCGAACGCCGCTGATTGCACGCAGATCGCGAGGGTATCGTTTTGCAACTTCGGCCATCACACATTCATGATGATCCTCCGGTAGGCGTAAGTCGCCCTCGGATTCTATGACTGAATAACTTTGCTGGTCAGTCATCCCTATGAAGCGATCGTTATACTCTTCAGCCGATATGATGTAGCCGAATTTAGCCAAAGCTTCGATGTGCACCGCAGTTGCAATAAGCTCACTATCGACGAGAACCCCATCGCAGTCGAAGATCAGTAGTTCCGGACTTTTTGAAAAAGACATAAGCAGTCCTCATTATAGAATGACTCTGAGTTTTGTCCCAGTGGCAGCTTTCAATCTTCCAGGCATTGAGCAGGGTAGGATTGTAGCCGATCGGATGTTGACCATTGCGGCACTGGGAAATTGATGCGCGGTGCTCAGCCGGAAATTGCTCCTGCGGCGATCTTCGGGCCTTGCTTATGAAGAGCATTCCAAACCTTGTGAAACGCCTCTGCATAAAGCTCCATCAATTCGCCATTGTTGGGTGGCGCAATCTCCGAGACGTAAAACATCGTATCCAACAGTTTCACTGTGTTCGGGAAATCGGCGGCCTTCCAGTTGTCGCAAATGTCCGGAAGATATTCGAATACGGGCTTCGTGAGCCAAACACAGATAGGCACGCCTTCGGCCTGCAGAGACCTGACCACGAAATCCCTTGCAGCCGGGCCGGGTGCGAAGCCAAGCGCCTCAGGTTCGATCCGGAGGGGAAAGTTGAGCATCGAATGGTCGCAGTCGGATGGGTTGAAGAGAGGAGATATGCCCACAAGTTCGCCGATCAATTCCCACAAAAGCTTGCAATTGTCTCTTCGGATTTGCAGTTGCGTATCCATCTCTGTTACCCGCAGCTTCGCTATAGATGACGAGAATACGTTCGGCCTGTAGTTGTACCCTTGGGAATAGGGCGAGAATATTCGCGCTCCACTTCGAGAAGAGCTGGACAGCGATACGCGATCAACATGTGCAATCAAGTTGGCGTCCTCAGTAATGACAAATCCCAGTTCGCCGGCCCCAAGGTGCTTGGCGCCGTTTCCGGATAGAGCGAGCGCGTCTGCATCAAGATGCGCACCGCCGACGATTGCTTTCGCGGCGCCGATTGATTGGCAGATGTCGTCGATCACAGCAATGCCTTGAGCTCGCGCTGCAGACCTCGCGTCGGGGACGAGAACATTGTTTCCGAAAAGGTGAGTGACTAAAACTGCAGCTACATTAGGGCCGAACTTTTCAGCGGCCGCGCGCTGATCAATCCCGGCCAAGTTCATGTCGACATCAACGAAGACGGGTTCGAGACCGCTGATTTTGATTGGTCCTACCGCTCCTGGCCAATTCAGTGCCGCGGTAACAACTTGCTCGCCTCGCTCTTTGACGTAGTCGAGCTCGATGTGAATGGCCGCCGTTCCGCTGCCGACAGCGCGCACTTGCCACTTCCCAGTCCAGCTTGCAAGATCTTGTTCCAAATCGCTCACGATTGGGTGGTTAACGCGGTGATACCTTCCACCATCCACAACACCTTGGAGTGCATGCAAGTGCTTATTCTCCGCGGCGGGCCAAGGTGTAACACGTCCCTGGGGGACCACAGGCTTCCCACCGAAAACGGCGAGCTTCTCGCCTGAGAAAGCACCAGTTGTGTTGCGAGTTATGAGCCGTAGTGCACCGAATCCGTTCATCACGTTCTCCAATCATGCTCACTAGAATGCTGATCAGCCCACACAAACGCTAGCACTGCTTTCCCACGTTTGGTAGCTAAATTACAGTATATCACAAAGTATATTTTAAAGTAGATTAGGAGCAGGCGGGCGCAATAAGTATGTTACTGAATATTTGTTGTATATTGGCGGACGGGCGCCTAAGGCGTCACTTTGGTCAGCTTCTGTGCGGAGCACGTTGGAAATTTCAATAGTTTTTTAACGGCTGGCCGGACAACTGAGATCACTGAATGAGGCTGGGGACGGGAACCGGCCAAAGTTTCCCGTAACGCCCGGTGCCGATTGAAGAAGCGTTGGACGAACAGCACATTGCCACCCCAGCTCATAATCCGAGCCCCACCGAATGGCGAAAGGTCGCCCTCCGCTAGTACTGGCCGTTGGTGGCAATGGAATTCGGCAACAGGATTGGATGCGATGGAATCCTTGATAAGAAGACACGAAGCTCATCGACTGGGAGAACGCGAGGGCAGTCCTGACGATCACCATATTGATGAGAGCACTAAGGGTATTGTACTGGCTCAAAGATTGATTCCAACGGGAACCTTGGGCGCCGCGAATCGGGGCCGATTGTTGCAAGCCTTGTACGACATAGGGCCATCTAGCAGAGCAGATCTGGCCCGCCTTACCGGTGTGACTCGAGGAACTATCGGAGGGATTGTGCAGCCCCTGATCGATCAGGGTGTTCTAGCGGAAGGAGAAGTGATACCTCCGAACGAAACAGGGGGCAAGCCAGCTACCAAGTTATGGTTTTCCAAGGATGCAAGACCAATGTGCGCGGTGCTCCTGCTGCACGACCGCGTGAGTGCGTGTTTGGTCTCTTTGGAGGGCGAGGTCTATGCTCAACACGCCGCCGATTTTCCGAAGAACCTAACACACCCCTCCGACGCCTCACGTATTATATGCACCTGTGTCGAAGAAACTATCGCATCTGGCAAGCCAATCTTAGGGATAGGTGTAGCAGTGGCTGGAACGATCAATACGGAGACGGGCACAATTGTGACCGTCAGTCTCGGGCCATTCCTGGACGGCTTACCCCTCGAAGCCGAGTTGCACAAAAGATTTGGAGTTACCGTGTGTGTCGATCAGGATACCAGAGCTTTGCTGGTTGGAGACCGATGGTTTGGGCAAGGCCGCGGTCGGAGAAACTTCGCCTCGGTCCATATCGGCGAGACTTTGGGTGGGGCGCTTTACCTTGATGGGCATCTCTATCGGGGATCCGCAGGTGCAGGCGGTGAAATCGGTCATACGACCGTAGACATCAAAGGTCGGTTATGCCAGTGCGGCCGACGCGGATGCTGGGAATCAATTGCCAGCTCGAAGTGGTTAGCAGACGAGGCCAAGGTCAGGCGGCTGCCACAACCTCACTCATTGGATGTGAGCCGATTATTGACTCTGGCCAACGACAATGTCCCAGGCGCAAGAGAATTACTTCGCGACTACGCGTTCAATATCTCGGTCGGTCTGGCGAACCTCCAGCAGTTCATGGCGCCCAATTTCATCATTATTCACGGCGACATCGTACGAGGGGGAAACCCGATGCTTCATTTAATCCAGGAAAGCTTCCGGGAATTGGTATTCCATCGCCCGGGTGATGAAATTGCCCTTGCTTTCGGAGACAGCGAATGCCTGGCGGCTTTACGCGGTGCCGCCAGTCTTCTTCTTTCTGAATTGCTGAATTTCGTCATCTAATGACATCCGCTACAGATCCTTCGGAAGCTTCTTAAGTGGCGGCAAAATGGACTCCATTTGAAGCAATCTGGGAACGACCTGAGGCGGTCCGCGGTCATTGCCGGGATGTATCTGCAACTCGACGGTCACTCACTGTGCCGAGTGCGTTCGCGACCTCTTCAAGCATCCGGCTTGCTGGCGAAGACATTGACGCTGTCTCCGGGTTGGTTTGACTGGTCTGCCTCTCAGAGAGAGCATTCTCAATTTGAAACTCCGCTACAATCCCGCGCAACTGTTTTGCCTCGATGGCAAGTGCCGTACTTGCAGCCGTGGATTCCTCGGCCATGGCTGCATTTTGCTGCGTAACCTGATCCATTTGATTGACTGTCCGGTTGACCTCAAAAAGGGTTGCGGACTGTTCGTTGGAAGCGGCGGTGACGGCATCAAGCTGAGTGTTGATCAGGACTATCTGTTGAATGATAATCTTGAGTGCTTCGCCGGTGTCTCGGACCAGCTTGACGCCACTGCTGACCTCATCAACCGAATTGAGGATAAGATTCTTGATTTCTTTTGCTGCGTGCGCGGAGCGTTGAGCAAGCTCCCGCACCTCCTGGGCAACCACCGCGAAACCTTTTCCTGCCTCGCCGGATCGTGCCGCCTCGACGCCTGCGTTGAGCGCCAGAAGATTGGTCTGAAACGCGATTTCGTCGATGACCCCCACAATACTGGAGATCTGCGAGGATGACTGTTCGATGCGTTGCATTGCTGCCACAGCGCTTGAGACCACTTCGCCGGAGTGGCGCGCCGACTTGTTTGCCTCGATCGCAACATGTCGCGCCTCCGCTGTGCGCTTTGAGGAACTGGCGACGTTCTGGGTAATCTGATCCAAAGCGGCGGCGGTTTGCTCCAGTGAAGCAGCCTGATGCTCTGTGCGGCGTGACAGGTCCTGCGCGCTCAAACTGATTTCCTGCGCCCCGCCATCGATCGATTCAGTTGCGTACGACACAGCTCTCAAGCTCTCAGCGAGTTGGGCAACGGCAGCATTGAAATTCGCCCGTAACGGTTCGAAGTCGTCGGCGAATTTGTCGTCGAGGCTGAACAGGAGGTTCCCGTCGGCGAGATGCCTTAGGCCTTCTGCAAGCCCGGACGTTGCCTCCGCCATATCCTGCGCTCGCCGATGCTCGGTCTCGGCGAGACGCGCACGTTCAATCTCATTTGCTTCACGGCTTGTCTCTGCATCCTTTTCGAAATCGCGCGCCCGTAACTCGTTGTCCTTGAATAACTGTACTGCCCGGGCCATCGATCCGATCTCGTCGCGGCGAATCGTTCCCTTAACAGTCGAAATGAGATCGCCGTCGGCTATGACCTCCATTGTCGTAACCATCTGCTTGATAGGTTTGACCAACCAGGAGCGAATTGCGAGAAAGCCGAAGCACGAGACAGCGAAGAGTGCCACAATAGCTGTTCCCAAACTCAGCACGGACGTGTCACGGACAACGCTTGAAACGTCACCACGCTTTTGCTCTGCGTCCGAAGCGAGTTTTTCCGTGACGGATGTGAATCTCGGTGAGACAGCAGCAAAGGCGGGTTGGCAAAGAGTGAGATAGAGTTGCTGCACCATGGCAAGCTCGGCTTCACTAGTTGCGCCGCGACCAACTGCGATGGCTGCACCACACGTATCGGTCAGGACGGAGAATCCATCCGCCTTCAACTTCGGCAGTTCGCTCTGCTCAGGAACTGCAGCGATCGCCAGATCCATGAACCTGACGAAGTTTTCTCGTGCGTCATTCAAGCCAGCTTCAGCGCGCGCCCTCGCCTCTTTCGACCGTGTCATCACCATGTCGCTGATGCTGGCACGCGCTGTTTCCAGACTTCGGTTCGACTGGGTCAAGCGTAGTGCTGCAGATGCATCTCTATCGAGAAGCTCCTGATATCTGTCGTTAACCTTCAGCATTTGCCGGTTCTGATAGAACGTCAGACCGAGTGCCAGGATGCCGAAGACAGCCACGATGATAAAGAACTTACCGACAATGGAAACGTGTTTCACAGGCCACTCCTCTAAGCTCGGGATCACTTACGGCAGATGGATGTTCAGATTCTGATGGTTTGATGTCTCGGGTTTTAAAAAAATGGCTGCCGCCGACCTCGTAATCGACGACAGCCAAGTTGCCTGGGAGGGCAGGAGAAAAGAGTTGAAACCCCAGATGGCGATAGTAAGTGCACTTTCTGTCAGTCGCGGATCGCAGTCCCGGTTACTGGATCGAACCAGTGCAATTTCTCCAGGTCGACAGTCAATGGCAGCACCTGATTGGGTCGAGGCGTCAGCGCCGGTGGTATACGCGCCACGAGCCGGTTCTTACCCTTATTGAGAAAGTCTTCGGTATCTTCAGCATCGTTGATATTGACCGACGGTGACGCGATGTCGAAGAACACGAAGGTGTCGGCTCCAAGCGCTTCGGCAACCGGGATCTGCTCGTTGAACAACGCCTCGGCCTCGGGACAAACCTTAAACATCTCTGGGCGAATTCCAACAATGACTTGTCGCCCGGCGAAGGCCGACAGTGCCCCCTGGGCTGGGACCGAGAAGGATATTTTCGTTCCAGTTACCGCAGCTTTTAGCGACCCGCCTTCCGCCGTCAGCTCGACCCGAACAAAATTCATGGCGGGCGAACCGATGAACCCCGCGACGAACAGATTGGACGGCTTGTCGTAAAGCATCTGCGGCGTATCGATCTGCTGAAGATTACTCTCCTGTCCATTAAACACCGGCTTCAGCACAGCCACACGATCGCCCATGGTCATAGCCTCGACCTGATCGTGGGTCACATAAAGGGTTGTGACGCCGAGCCGCTGATTAAGGAGCTTCAGTTCGCCGCGCATCTGCACGCGGAGTTTGGCATCCAGGTTGGAAAGAGGCTCATCCATCAGGAACGCCATGGGATGGCGAACGATCGCCCGGCCCATCGCCACGCGTTGGCGCTGACCGCCGGACAATGCCCCGGGCTTGCGCTCTAAATAACGGGTAAGATCAAGCATTTCCGCTGCGTCGCGAACCAGCTTGTCGATCTTGTCCTTGGGCATTTTTCGCTGCTGCAGACCGAAGGCCATGTTGTCGTAAACGGTCATATGGGGGTAAAGCGCGTAGTTCTGAAAAACCATCGCAATATCCCGGTCCTGGGGTTCTGTCTCCGTCACGTCAGCGTCATCCATGAGCAGCCGGCCGCTGTTGAGCGCTTCAAGACCCGCTGCCATCCGCAATAGTGTCGACTTGCCACAACCCGACGGGCCGACCAACACGACGAATTCTCCGTCCGCGACCGAAAAACTTACATTCGCAACGGCAACGGTCCCGTCCGGAAAGGTCTTGCCGATCCCGTCGAAGGTCATGGACGCCATTTTTATGTACTCCCGCATTTTTCAAGGAGGCAAGCCGCACCGTTTGTGCGGACATGCCCCTCGCCTTTGGTTCCGGCTTTAGCCGATGTTCACAGCCTTGCCGGTCGCGACGGATTCCTCGATCGCCGCCAGGATCTTTGTGTTTGCCAGACCGTCCTGCGCATCTGCCAGCAGCGGAGCGTCTCGCACGACGCTATCGACAAAGCGGGCAATGGATTCCAAGACAAAACCGCCGATCCGTGTCGCGCCGGTTGGTGTTATGCCGATGTAGTCATTGTATTTCAGTCCGCCGTCGACGATCTTGCGCAGGCCGCCATTATGGGTGGGGTCCGCCTGGACCTGGCCCTTTTCACCAACGAACTCGATCTTGAAATCAACAAGCGAAGGATTGTCACGCGACAGGATCCAGCTGTTCTCCATGGTCACGACCGTGCCCTTGGAAAATTCAAGCACCGACACATGGAAGTCTTTCGTATCCACGCCGGCGGCAAATAGGGTACCCGAGCGGGCAACCGAATAAACACGCACGACTTCGTCTGCGAGAATGAAACGTAGGACATCGACGAGGTGGCTGCCCAGGAACCAGAGTGCCGAAGACTTTGCAGCCCAGCTCAGCATTTCGAGCGGAACGAATGTCGTATTCGAAAGACGCGCGGTCCCGTGTTTGGCCAAGCCGATCTGACCGTTTTGGATCATGTCACGAACCTGGGCGAGGATCGGATTCACACGGTTGTGGAAATCAATCATCAGCTTGCCCTTGGACTTAGCGGCAGCCGCAGCGATTTCCTCGGCTTCACGCACCGTCGTCGCAAGCGGCTTTTCGCTCAACACGTGTTTATCGGCTTTCAGAGCCGCTAGAATGATCGGCGTGTGGGTAAAGTCAGGCGTTGCGACCGAGATGGCGTCGATCTGATCGCTTGAGATCAGCTTCTGGTAGTCGGTGAAGGCCTGCATTGCGCTGTAGCTTTCCTTCATCTTCAGCGCCCGGCCCTCATCAAGATCGCAGACGCCGACCAGATCGGTCTCCGGCAAGACATTAAAGGTATGGGCATGATTGCCGCCCCAGAGACCGGCGCCGATGACGCCCATTCGCAGTCTATTCATTTCATTACTCCATTCATAAAGGAAAGCTCAGCCCTTCACCGAACCAAAGGTGAGGCCTCGTACGACGTATCGATCGAAAACAAGGAAGATGATCATCGGAGGTATCATCGCGAGCACTGCGGCGGCGGCGATGTAGTTCCAGGTCACTCCGCTCGTTGCGAAATACCCAAGTGTTCCGATCGGAAGGGTGGCGGTCGAGCGTGAGCTCAGCACCAGCGGAAAAGCGGCGTTGTTCCACGCGAACACGAAGGCGAACATCGAGGTAACAATGATCCCAGGACGAACGATCGGTAGCGTGATCCGCAACATGATCGTGTACCAACGGGCGCCGTCCACCCGGGCAGCTTCCTCCAGTTCCACTGGCACCTCATCGATAAAGCTCTTCATCAACCAGACGGAAAACGGGATCGTCAGCGTCTGTAGGACCAGGATCATCGAAAAGTAGGAACCCTGGAGGCCAATGCGCGTGATGAGGATGAAATATGGGATCAGAAACGCGACCGGCGGGGCCATCAACAGCCCGAGATACCACAACATGATGTTCTTCTTGCCGCGGAGCTTGAAACGGGACAACGCGTAGGCTGCGGGAACCGAAAAAGGCAGATTGAGTAGCACAGCACCGATCGCGACGATGAGGCTGTTGACCAGTTGCGGCGCGTTGGTGCCAGGATCGACGAGGATGTGCCGGAATGCGTCGAGATTGGGCTCGAATGTGAGTTGCGGCGGCATGGTGAACGCCGTCTCGGCCGGCCGGATCGCAAGGGCGATGAACCACAGGATCGGACCGACGAAGATTGCCAGGAAGAGGAGGCCGGCGGCGTAGGTGAGTGCCGTGTTGAAGCTCGTGTGTCGGCGCGACATTTTACCACTCCTCGTTTCGGAACGCGAAGAAGACGTACAGTGCAACGATGACGTTGACGATCAGCACGGTGATCCAGGTCATGGCACTGACCAGTCCGATGTTGAAGTTCACAAGGCCCTGTTCGTAGAGTGAGTATCCAAGGGTGCGTGTAGACGTGCCCGGTCCGCCGCGCGTGAGCACAAGCACCGTGTCGAAGGTGTTGAAGATCTGCATGAAGCGCAGCATGACGATAATGATTGCGGTGCGTTTGATCAGCGGTAGCTTGATCCGCATCAGGATCGTCCATGCAGACGCGCGATCCAGGCGTGCGGCCTCCAAAATCTCGTCCGGCACGGCCAAAAGGCTCGCATAGAGAACGATTGCAAAGAACGGTGTCCACTGCCAGATGTCGACGAAGAGGATCGCCGCGAGTGCTGTCGATGGCGAGCCAAGAATTCCTTCTGCGGGAACGGGGAGCCAGAGCGACTGCAACACCCAACTCAACAGGCCACCGCCGGGATCATAGAGGTAGCGGAACAAAAAGCCGACGACGATGGGCGCGATCGTTGTTGGCAGGATCAGCAGGGCCCGCACGATGTTCATGCCAGGCAGTGCCTTGAGCAGAATGAGCGCGATCGCCAGGCCAAACGTGAACTCAAGTGCCGTGCCAAGGATCGACAGGATCAGGGTATTGGTGAGCGCGGCGCGAAAGTCGAAAGCGTTGAAGGCCTGCACATAATTCTCGAACCCAATGAACTGGAGCGGCTCCGGGCCGATTTGCAGGTTCCAGAAATAGAAGCTCGATCTTAGGGCAAACAGCAAGGGGTAGGCGATCAGAGCGAGCAGCATCACCACCGAAGGCGCAATCAGCAAGTAGGGCAGGTTTCGTCGGATAAAGCTCTTCCGGGCGGGCCCGAGGGCTCGCGGAGAGCAAACAGTAGTCGTGTGCATTGCCAGATCCAGTTCTTCTTCACTTGGCTGCCGGCGCGATCGCTCTCGCGCCGGCCCGAGGAGAACTCTAATTAGTTCTTGGCGATCAGGGCTTTGGCCCCATCAAGAGTATCTGTGTAGCTATCCTTCTGATAAGGGATCATGAGATTGCCCTTCAGGATGCTCTCGAACAGGCTGTTGGCGCGCTCGAGGCCGGTCTTCGGCTCTTCGCTACCGGTCAGAAGCTGGTTCAATGTGAGACCCAACACGCTTTCGATGGCTGTGTAACCAGGGACAGGCGGGCGTGTGATCTTGCCGTTGCCCTGCTTCATCATCGCATACTGCACATCGAGGTAAGGATAGATCGCCTTGACTTCCTCGTCTTGATAGAGCGAAATGCGCGCAAAGTCGGAGAACTGGTAGTTGAGGTCCGGCCAAAGGGCCATTTTCTTCTGCGTGGCTTTCGAGGTCGCCCATTTGATAAAGGCGTAGCCTGCTTCTTGCCTTTCGGAACTCGATGGAATGCCAAGGCTCCAGCCGCCGAGACTAACCGTTTGAGGCACGCCCTCGGCCTTCGGCAAGGCCGCCGTTACGTACTTATCCATGATGTCCGACTTTTTGCCGGTCATGTAGCCCGAGTTCTTGATTAGATAGAAGTACGGGGTCCACCAGTAGAACATGCCGATATCGCCCTTGGCGAAACGGGTGCCGGCATCGAACCAAACATAGTTGATCGCTTCAGGCGGAGACAACTTGTAGAGCTGCCTATAGACTTCGACAGACTTGATCCAGGCGGGGCTCGTCAGTTGCGGGGAGAAATCCCACGGAGCGGCCGGGAAAGATTTGAACCAATTCGCGCCGTGGCTTGCCGACACCTGCGTAAACATGTGGACGATCGGCGACGGCTGGGAACCGCAAACGACGGTTGGAAAGAGCGGCTTACCGGCGAATGATTTGCCTTCCATCGACTTCAGTGTGTCGATGTATTTCGTCCAGGTCCAGTCTTCCGATGTCTCGGTCGGCGGCGCTGCAATGCCGAGTTCGTCAAAGACGTCCTTGCGATACATGACCCCCTGCGCATAGGCGGCAACCGGCAGTGTGCCAACTTGGCCGCGCCACATATTCGAGGAGTAAAGGACCTCGGGGATGAAGTCGGAGAGGTCGAATTCGCTGTCCTTGGCAATAAAATCGTTCAGCGAGATGATCCAGCCGTTGTCGAGATATTGCCCGAGCCACATCTGGTCGACGACGATGACATCGGCGTCGGAGGTCTTGGCGACAAAGGCAGACACGAGGCGCGATTGAAGGGCGTCATAGGAGAGACTCTCCAGTTCGACTTTGATGCCGGTTTCCTTCTCGTATTCTGGCACCAGCGCCTTCATTGAGAAAAAAAATGGGTCTTCAACGGACAGGACGCGCACGGTGTTCGCATCCTGCGCGGCACCCCTCCGTGGAATGGCCAATGATCCCGCGCCAGCCACAAGAGCTGCGACGGAAGCGCTTTTCAGCAGGTCACGTCGCGACATATTTCCGATATCGATTGTCATAAACAGCCTCCTCAGTTGCTTCGTATCCCAACCCCGGCCCTTCAGCGCAGCCCCTGGGCTTCCGCTTGTCGATACTGAGATTGTTACCCCTAATGTGCTTTTTGTAAGCAGTTAGTTTGTACCTCGCACAAACTTATGTTAGTGTCAAGAAGTTGTCGCGGCGAAAATTCCGGCGCGGTACTGCGGTTGTCATCGAGGTCCTGCTTGCATCACCGGAAAGGGCCTTATGTTGTATGGCCGTTCGATAATGTACGGGCTAAAAGGATCCGGTAGATTGGAGAAGAGAATTGAAGTTTGAGAGCCAGCCGTCCTATTCGTTGGGCCAGCGCACCCCTGCCAGCAGAGAAGTCGCCGTCGGCGAGAACGGCGGTAACGTGACACTTGTCTCCCAATCGGCGCTTGGAGCGATAAACCGCGGTCGCGTCCTTCAAGCCTTATATGACAACGGACCCAAAAGCCGGGCAGATCTCGCTCGACTTGCAGGTGTCAACCGGACCACGATAACCGGTATTGTGCAGCCGATGATCGAAGACCAGCTTCTTATTGAGGGAGATGCGTCGCCTTCCGACGTCAAAGGCGGCAAGCCGGCTCGTCCGCTTTATTTTAACCCCGATGCACCGATGCTTGGCGCGGTCCTCCTTCTGCCCGGCACGATACAAACATGCCTCGTGGCGTTAACCGGTGAGATCAAGGCCGTTGCGAAAGCTGAATTTGATACGCATGGCGACACAGAAGCATTCATCGCGGTCATGACGGAGACGCTTACTGCCACACTGTCTCAGGCCCAGCAGGCGCCGTTTGGCATTGGCGTGGCCTCTGCTGGAATGATCGACAGTGACAATGGAACCATTCTCACCGTCAATCTTGCTCCCGTTCTAACGGGACTTCCCCTCGTAGCAATACTACAAGAACGCTTCTCTCTTCCGGTTGCCATCGATCACCACCCCCGTGCCTTGCTTGTTGGGGACAGATGGTTCGGACCCGGTCGCGGTCAACAAAATTTCGCAGCGGTCTATACTGGCGAGGTTCTCGGCGGCGCCTTCTTCATCGACGGCAAGGTCTATCGTGGACTCGCCGGATCCGGCGGCGAGCTCGGGCACACCGTGGTGCAGATCGATGGTGCCCCTTGCAACTGCGGAAAGCACGGCTGCTGGGAGACGGTCGCTGCTCTTCCGTGGTTACGAAAGGAAGCCGCCCGAATGGGCTTGCCGCATCCCAAGAGCATCACCTGTGCCAGGCTTGTCAAGGAAGCAGACGAAGGCTCGAATGCGGCAGAGGAGCTTCTCGTCCGTTACACACGGAACGTGGCTTTCGGCATCGTCAATCTGCAGCAAACACTCTCCCTCAACTCCTACGTCCTTCATGGAGACGTCGCCGGAGGCGGAATGAAGGCAGCAGAGCTGATCAGGCAGCATGTAGAGCAGCTAGTGGTGAAGAGACCTGGTCAGGAGATATCGATCACGGTGAATGGTATCGGCGAAGGCCATACGGCTCTGCGCGGCGCCGCCGGTTTGGTTTTATCCAGCCACCTCAAGCTGGTCATTTGAGGCTTTGTAGCGACACCGATATGCAACGAAGGGGCTTGCGGACCTGTTGTGTCGATTCGCGCCGGGCAAGGCCTGTCCGGTAGGCTTCTTAAAGAGACTCAGGCGCGCTATCGAATTTTCTAAGGTCGGGATTTGGGCTTGCGACCGTTAAGGTAAGGACTGCCATCGTCTGCGACGGCGGCGGAAAAGAGAGAGGCAAAGAACGGAATGCAGGCCGCCCCGATCGCGCCGGCGCGAGGGCCAAGTCGAGAGGCCTCAACTGCGGCAGCCTCCAAGCCGCGCGACGGGCCAAGGATTGGCTGACTGGAAATTGCGCGTACCAGCCTGTCTGTCACTAGTTCTGGCAGCCGTCCCCCAAGGACAATCAGCGCGGGGTCGAACATCGCCGTAGCTACACGCACCGTCTCGCTGAGCTGCTTTCCGGCGCGTTCAATCCAGATTTCTAACGCCGCTTCGGCGCTATCTGGCAACCGATCGAGGTCGATGAAGTCGTGGATGGCGAAGCCGGCACTGTTGAGGGTGGCAAAAAGGTCTTGGCCGGATGGGCGCGGCTGGTCGTACGGGTAGAGAACTCCGGGCAGGCAGGCGTTTCCATTGACACCGCGGTACGGCCGCCCGTCGATAACCGCCCCTCCCCCGACACCGTGTCCGATGTGAATGAAGAACATCGGATCAGGCTGCGGGATGCGTCCGCCGAACACATACTCTCCGAGCGATGCAGCTGTTCCATCATTCTCGATGTAATAGGGCGCTTCGAAAGTCGCTTTAAAAGCTTGGTCCGCCTCACCATCATCGAAAGCCGGGAAGAAGCTGTGGGCCTTGAGGATGTGCGACATCGTGCCGAAATTGCCGGGCACCGAGCAGCCGACCCCGAGAAGGCGATCTTTAGGCGTGCCAAGATCGGTCAGCATCGCTGCGATAGCAGCCTGCGCCGCCTCTGCCACAGACAAAGCTGTGCTGGTCTCGATGTCTACAGATCGGGAGGTAAGAATCTTACCCGCTAGATCAGCAATTGCTACCTCCATTCGGGAGACCGAGAATGTTATTCCCGCGGAAAGATATCGATCAGCCCGCAAGCTCAGCAAGCGCCGAGGCTGGCCTTGGGCGCCGGTCCGCTCGACCACCTCGATCAGAAGTCCGATCTCAATTAAGCGACCTATCAGCCGAGTGACAGAAGCACCTGTCATGCCGGACCGTTCCGCTAGGTCGACCCGCGCAATCTGCTTGCCTACGAAAATCAGTTCGACCAGTCGTCGTTCGTTCCGTGAAAGGTCCATTGGTTCCAAGAGTGTCAAATTGTCAGCAGCCAAACAGCTATTGCAATATATATTAAATTACGCAATGTAATTAATCTGTCATGAGGATCCTTTAAGAAAGCCAAACCGGAATGACCGCCAAAATGAAATGGGAGAACACCATGCACCAGATCAAACGATTGTTGAGCCTCGCCGCCGTGCTGATCGCGATCGCCTCTCCGGCCTTGGCAAAGAGTCTCGTCGTTTATTCACCTCAGGGGGAAGAGAACGTTCAATGGATAATCGACCAGGCTAAAGCCGCCGGTCACGACGTGCAGTTTCTGCGCGCACCCGGAGGAGAACTTTTTGATCGGCTGGTCGCCGAGAAGAACAACCCCCAGGCCGACGTCGTACTTGGCATGGTCGACGCGTCTATGGCTCTGCTCAAAAAGAATGGCCTGTTCCAGCCATACACACCAGCCTGGGCGGCGGACCTGCCTGCGCACTACAAGGACAAGGAAGGCATTGTCTACAAATTCTGGAGCACACCGGTCGTCATCGCCTATGAGTCTGACAAGCTTGCCGCTGAGCGGGCGCCGAAAAGCTGGCTGGACCTGACAAGGGGCGAATACAAAGGCAAATACGTCATCGGCAACACCGCCTGGCAGACGACAAGGGTCTATCTTGCCGGCATCTTGGCCCGGTTCCTCGACGACAAGGGCGAAGTCACTCAGGCTGGATGGGATTTTCTTGGCGCATTCTATGCGAACGCGATCGTTGTCGATGACGCCGATGCGCGCAAGGAAGCCTTCAAGTCGGGCGGTGCGATCATCAATCTAACCTGGTTCGGCGGCGTCATCAAGGACGCCAAGGAGCTCGGCATGCAAGTCAAGGTCATTGACCCGGAAGGTGGCACGCCCGTCATCTCTGAAGGCGTGGCGATCATGGCGGGAACCGATCAGCTGGAGCAGGCAAAGGCATTCGTCGACTGGTTCGGCTCTGCCGATGTCATGGCCGGCTACGCCAAGAAATTCGGTCAGGTTCCGGTGCTGCCGGCGGCGTTGGCCAAATCACCGCCAGAGGTGCAGGCGAATGCGAAACTAGTCAAGGCGCAGCCGATCGATTGGGATGCCGTCGCGCCCAAACTGGACGGCTGGTTGCAGAAGATCGAGCTAGAAATCCGGTGAGGATGTAGGGCCGGGCGACGCAGATCGCCAGGCTTCTCAGGAGTATGTTTATGCCGACCCCGATCCTCATCATCGATAAACTGCATATTGGCTATGGCGACAAGGTTGTCATCAGCGACCTCTCGCTTGAGATTCACGAAGGCGAGTTCGTTGCTCTGCTCGGGGCTTCCGGCAGCGGCAAATCCAGCGTCCTAAGGACCCTGGCTGGCTTTCATCCGGTCATGAGCGGTCGGATTATTCTTGAAGGAAAAGATATTACCATCGAGCCTCCGGAGCGGCGCAACGTCGGCATGGTATTCCAGAACTATGCGCTGTTTCCAACGATGACGGCTTTCGAGAATATCGCCTTTGCTTTGCGTGTGGCGAAGATCCCGCAGGGCGAGATTGTCAAGCGTGTCACCCAGATCGCCGAAACATCCGGGATTACGGAGCAACTGCACAAGAAGCCCGCGACCATGTCAGGTGGGCAACAACAGCGGGTCGCGATTGCGCGCGCGCTCGTCGCGGGCTCCAAGGTGCTTTTGTTCGACGAACCATTGTCCAATCTCGACGCCAAGGTGCGAGTGACGATGCGCCGCGAGATCAAGAGGCTCCAGCAGGAATTTGGCTTCACGGCGGTCTTTGTCACGCATGATCAGGAAGATGCACTCACCATGTCCGACACGATCGTCGTGCTGGCGAACGGTGGCGTTGAACAGATCGGTGACGGACGTACTCTTTATCGAAAGCCCGCGACGCCGTTCATCTGCGAGTTTATCGGCACCGCCAACGAACTGCTCGCACCGGTTGTCGCGCAAATTCTGGGCCGCGACGTTCAGGGACGCATCTTTGTCCGCCACGAAGATGTGTTCGTCGGGAAAGCGGTAGAAGCCGGGTTGCCGGCGACCGTCCGCCATGTGGAATTTCTTGGCGCCCACAGCCGCATCGACCTGGATGCCGGCGGACACTTAATTTCGGCCGCCAGGATGGGGCACGAGTTACCTGAAATCGGTGAGACCGTGTCCTGGACGGTCCGGCCGGGCTCGGCGCATATCTTCGAGGAAGCGGGCAGATGAACCGCGCGGCGCCCGTCGAGCGCGTAGTCTATTGGATCGGAGTGGCGGCCCTGATCTGGATCGTCATCACCTTCCTGATCCTGCCGCTAGTCGCGTCACTTCATGCGGCCTTTTTCAAGGACGGCAGCCTGGTGGTCGGCCAGATCGCAAGCGAACTTTCAAGATCACGAAGAGTGCGCGCTGCCCTTTGGAACACGCTTTGGATGACGTCAGCGACCATGGTTACGGTGACCATTGTCGGGATGTTCCAGGTCGTCGTCCTTGAATATTTTCACGTACGCGGTCGCGCACTCTTGAAAATCGCCTATGCAACGCCCCTGGTCTTCGGCGGTGTCGTTGCGGCGGCGGGCTACAACTTCACCTATGGTCCCAGCGGTGCGGTGACACATCTGGTGAAGGCCGCCGTCTCCAGCCTCCCGCAAGCCTGGTTCATCGGCTGGTTTGGCGTGCTTTTCACGCATACCTTTCTGATGACCAACTTTTACTATCTTTTTCTGCGCGCTGCGATGCGCCGCGTCGACTACGCAACAATCGAAGCTGCGCGCAGTATGGGTGCCTCGGAATATACGATCCTGTGGCGTGTGGTACTGCCCGCGATCATGCCGACGTTCCTCGCCGTCACCCTTCTCACCCTTTACACCGCAATCAGCTCTTTCGCCGCCCCTCAGGTGCTGGGCGGTCGCGATTTCCACATGCTGAGCCAGATGGTGCTGACCTTGAACAGCCTGCGCCGTCCCGACATGGCCGCCTTACTCGCGCTTATGATGGGACTATGTCTCATGGCGCTTATACTGCTGTCTCAATATTTCGAAGCGCGCGGCTCCTATGTCGGCGGCGCGAAAGCGACTGCGCCCATCCAGCTACGCAAAATTTGCAGCCCCATCGGCAATGCAGTGCTACATTTGTTTGCCTATCTTCTCGTGGCTATCTATACGGTGCCGATCGCGCTTGTCGTACTCTTCTCCTTCGCCCCTGCCGCGAGCATCGGCATCGAAGTGATCCCATCCAGCCTGACACTGAAGAACTATACCCGCGTCTTCACCGAAGGCAGCGCCTTTCTTCCGTTTTTCAACTCCATAGTGATGAGCCTTGTCGCGGTATCGGCGGCGCTCGTCGTTACACTGTTTGCCGTCCCGGTTATTCTTGGCCGCCGCAGTTGGCTGACGCGCCTTCTGGACATCACTTTCTTCCTGCCATGGGTAGTTCCTAGTATTCTGCTCGCTGTCGGGCTGATCGTCACCTTTGACTCGCCAAACCCGCTCGTTGGAAACGCAGTCCTCCTCGGCGGCTACTGGCTCCTGCCGATTGGCTACGCCATCGTCGCCTTGCCGCTGATGGTGAGGTTCCTGAGGGCCGCCTTCGTAGGAATTGATCCGGCCTATAACGAGGCCGCCCGCTCGATGGGCGCCACCGGTCTTTATCGCTATCGCCGCATCATTCTGCCGATAGTGGCGCCGACTGTAATCCTCGTCGCCGGGATGGCCTTCAACGATCTCCTGTCGGAATACCCCTTGTCGGCCTTTCTATACAACGTCAATAACAAGCCGCTGCCGATTGCAATCGTAGACAGCTCGCTGTCTGTCGATCCTGAGCAGGCGGCCCTCAACCTCGTCTACGTCAATCTGATCATGGTGTTTTCAATGGCGATCATTCTGTTGGCTGAGCGGATCGGCCTTGGCAAAGGTCCAGAAACCACAACATTGTAGAACAGGAGACTGATCCATTGGATACCTGCATCACCGTCTGGCATTGGCCGCACCAGGAGCGTTGGTACGACGAAGGCATTCGCAACTCGCTCACCCTCATTAAGGAAGCTGGCTTCACACACATCAACTGGAATCCCGACTCCGGCAGTTCGTACTGGCTGGCCGACGCCGAGATCGAGTTTACAAGCAGGATCGTGGCCGATGCTGGGCTGAAAGTGCACTCGGTTCATGCCAGCAATGGCCGCAATCCTATCACTGAGATCGGCTACAAAAACCCTGGCCCTTTCGCGATGGAGACGCGCAAGGACTTCCTGTCGCCGCATGAATGGCAGCGCCGCAGCGGAGTCGAGCTGTTGCGTAACCGTGTCGACCTGGCGGCCGCGTTCCAGTCCCCCAATATCGTTCTGCACATCGATATCAACGACAACGTCTTCGGCAGCGAAGCCGCCGAACGAGCGTTCTTCGACCCCCTTTTCCAGTCTCTCGACGAAATCAGGCCTTACTGCGTCGAAAAGGGCGTCCAGATTGCCGCGGAAACTCTCCTCTGCGCCAACGCCCAGAATTTCCTCAACCTCTATGATCGGCTGTTCGCTCGATACGGCAAGGAGTTCATCGGCGTCTGCTTCGATTGTGGCCACTGGGAACTGATCGAGCCAGGCAAGCTCAGCGTGCTTGAGCGTTTCGCGGATCGCGTCATTGCTACTCACATTCACGACAACTTCGGAGCAGTGGATGACCATCTCTTGCCATTCGACGGACGATTAGATTGGCACACGATCGCCTCGGCGATCGCCTCAACTCCTTATCAGACTCCGCTCAACTTCGAGACGCCAATTGACCGGTATGGGATACCAGAATCCGCCTACTATCGCCGCGCTCACGGTGTTGCTGTTAGGCTTGAGGAGATGGTAGCCGAGGCGCGCGAGAGGAAAAGCAGTGATGGCGAATGCGCCTGCCCTCGACAATTCTTCACTACGTCGTGACAAAGGTAGCAGCGTTGACGTTTGAACCGTTCCGCGGTCCAGATGGATGGACAGTTTAGACCAAAGAATCTGTCGGCTTCGTCGGTGTCGTCGAATGGGTCAGCAAATGGCCTTCGGGGCAGCGATAGCCATCGGTCTCGGGTTCGAAGACGAACGTCGACTTGCGCATCATGACGGGCTTGGGCGGAGTGGGATTGCGATAGCCTGTGACGCCAAGGATCTGCCGGTCTTCCAGGCCCTTGGCGATGCCCGGCGTAGCATAGCCGGCATCCAGCCCGTCCGCGCCGACATCGAAGCCGAAACGGGTCTGCTGCCGGTCGAGCCTTGAGAGATAGACGATCGAGTCGTGGACATTGGCTGGCGTGACATAAGTATCGGTGATGATGGCGAGCTTGCCGTCCATCGTGCGATGATCGAGAGAGAAGAAGCCCTTCGGCCTGCCGTCGCGCACCATATAGCCGCTGTCTGAACGCTGCGCGTAACCTTAGTCGTCGTCACCTCCGGCCGGCGTTCCTTGTCCTTCAAGGGCTTCTGGCCGTGCAGCTTGCGTTCGGCCTCGATCGCCGCATCCAGATCGGCCAAGTAGTCGGCGCGCGACTTCTCGACCATTGCAAGATCGTATTCGCCCTTGTTGGCATTGGCCTTCAGATGGGTCGAATCCGTGTAACGCCACCGTGCCGACCAGCCCGTGGCCGATCGCCTGTTCGACGATGTAATCGAAGATGTCCCGGCAACCGATTTATCGTTGTAACCGCGGCGGTTCTGGGCTGAGCGTCGGGGCGTCGAACACTCGCAGCAATCTGACGGCGGGGAAATCCCCGCCGCTTCGATGTTATTTTGGAAAGGCCGGCTCACGCCATGGCCTTCTGCAGGTTTTGATCGATCTTGTCGAGGAAGGCGGTGGTCGAGAGCCACGGCTGGTCGGGGCCGATCAGCCGCGCCAGATCCTTGGTCATGAAACCGGATTCGACGGTGTCGACGCAGACCTTTTCGAGCGTCGCGGCGAAGCGGGCGAGTTCGGCATTGTCGTCGAGCTTGGCGCGATGCGCGAGGCCGCGGGTCCAGGCGAAGATCGAGGCGATCGAGTTCGTCGAGGTTTCCTGGCCCTTTTGGTGCTGGCGATAGTGACGCGTCACCGTGCCGTGGGCGGCTTCGGCTTCGACCGTCTTGCCGTCCGGCGTGAGCAGAACCGAGGTCATCAGGCCGAGAGAGCCGAAGCCCTGGGCAACGGTATCGGACTGGACGTCGCCGTCATAGTTCTTGCAGGCCCAGACGTAGCCGCCAGACCACTTGAGCGCCGAGGCGACCATGTCGTCGATCAGACGGTGTTCGTAGGTGATGTTTGCTTCCTTGAACTGATCCTTGAATTCGGTCTCGTAGACTTCCTCGAAGATGTCCTTGAAGCGGCCGTCATAGGCCTTGAGGATGGTGTTTTTGGTCGACAGGTAGACCGGCCACTTGCGCATCAGGCCATACATCATCGAGGCGCGGGCAAATTCGCGGATCGATTCATCGAGGTTGTACATCGCCATGGCAACGCCGGCGCCCGGTGCGTTGAAGACTTCCTTCTCGATGACGGTGCCGTCTTCGCCGACGAACTTGATCGTCAGCTTGCCCTTGCCGGGGAACTTGAAATCGGTGGCGCGGTACTGGTCGCCGAAGGCGTGGCGGCCGACGACGATCGGCTTGGTCCAGCCGGGAACGAGGCGCGGCACGTTCTTGCAGATGATCGGCTCGCGGAAGATGACGCCGCCGAGGATGTTGCGGATCGTGCCGTTCGGGCTCTTCCACATTTCCTTGAGGTTGAATTCCTTGACGCGGGCTTCATCCGGCGTGATCGTCGCGCACTTGATGCCGACGCCGTACTTCTTGATGGCGTTGGCGGCGTCGACAGTGACCTGGTCGTTGGTGGCGTCGCGGTTTTCGACCGAGAGGTCGAAATAGTCGATGTCGAGGTCAAGATACGGATGGATCAGCTTATCCTTGATGAGCTGCCAGATGATGCGCGTCATTTCATCGCCGTCGAGATCGGCGACGGGATTGGCGACCTTGATCTTGTTCATGTATCTGCCTCGTTCGAGCTTGAATGGGGACGGGGTCCCGGGTGGGTGATGTGATGAGGAGCGCTGCTGGCGCCACAGGCTGGCCTCGCCAACAACCGCGTCGTAATCACGCGCTGATCCCGAATTCGGCAGCTGATCCCGTTCTATGCGCTGATCATCCGCTCCATCTCATCCATGTTGGGGACGATGATATGTCGAAACTTCTCGATGCGAATGACGCCGCTCTTGCGCAGCCTGGTTATCTGGCGGCTGACGGTTTCAATGGTCAGACCGAGAAAATCGGCGATCTCGGCGCGGGACAACGGCAGGTCGAAAACGGTGGTCGTGGCGGTCTGCGGTTCGGCGTGGGTGGCGATGAGGTGGAGCAGGCTTGCGACCTTCTCCTCGGCGGTGCGCCGGCCGAGCGTCAGCATCCATTCGCGCGCGGCGTCCAGCTCCTTCAGCGCCTGATCGTGCAGGCTGCGCCGCAGTTCCGGCGTCTCCGATATCATGCGGTCGAGCAGGTCGCGGGGAAAGACGCAGATTTCGACATCGGTCGCAGCCTCAGCCGACAGCGTACTTTCGCGCACGAAGGGCCTGCCGACGAAATCGGGGGCGAATTGCAGGTCGACGATCTGCTGGCGCCCGTCCGGCATCACCTTACAGAGTTTCACCACCCCGCGCATTATGTTCGAATAGAAAGAGCTTTCCGACCCTTGAGCGACGATCTCGCTGCCGGCATCGACCTTGCGGCGCAGCGAGTGGCGGCCGAGGTCCTTTAACTGACCGCTCGACAGTACGCCGCAGACGACGCCGTGCCGCGCCTGGCAGGAAGCGCAAGCGACGGGAGTGCCGGCGTCGGAACCCTTACTGCGTGCAACGTCCATGTCCTGATCCCTTCAAAATCCGCGTGTGCCGGATGTGGCTGCGCATGCTGGGCATACTCAGACGCTTACGTCGCGATTGCGGGTTCGGCTATCCCGATTTCCTCCGGCGCGGCTTGATGATTACCAATTTCGCCGGGACCGCGAGTTGATCCAGATCAAAGTTTCCGTGCCATGCTGTTTTTGGAAGCGCCTGCCTCGACACGAGGCCGACCCGCAGAATCCTTCAAACTTGAACGACGAAGCAAAGATCTTCCAACCCTGGGCGACGAAGCTGCCGACGTGTTTGCGCACGAGCATATCCCAAATTGTATGACGGTTACTCGCGACGGGGAAAGGGTTCAGGTCGAAAGGCATTACGGGTTGCTTCAGCTGGGTCGCCCATACTCTCCCAAGCCGATTTCGAATTGACAGCCCAGTATGTTTGTGCGACGTACGTACTAAGGCGGTGCGCGCGGCTGGTGCGGCCTGAACGCGATCGACGTTGTGTCAGATGACATCCTGAAGGAACGGGCGGATGACTGTCTACCTAATCGGAATCGACGGCGGTGGCACCAGCTGCCGAGCTGCAGTCGCCGGTGCGAACGGGAGTATCCTTGCGCGGGCTCAAGCCGGGCCAGCTAACATTCTCTCCGATCCGGATACGGCCGTCGACAACATTGCCAGTGCGACCCGCGCGGCTTTCTACGCAGCTGGCATCAATGCGCGTAGCATCGCCTCGGCGCGTGCAGTACTTGGGGTCGCAGGCAATAATGTCGGCGAGGCCGTTCACTACGTGAAAAACAGGCTACCCTTCGCCCAGGCGGACATCGAGTCAGACGGGCTGATCGCGCTACAAGGCGCGCTAGGTGACAAAGACGGAGCCGTCGCCATTTTAGGAACAGGCACGATCTACATTTCCCGCCACTGCGAAACGGTGACCTACGTCGGCGGATGGGGCTTTACTGTGGGCGACCTCGGCAGCGGTGCTCGTATTGGACATGCGCTTTTGCAAGAAACGCTGCTCGCATATGACGGCATCCACGACATGTCCGCGATGACCGCCTCCGTCCTTGCGGAATTCAAAAATGACCCGCGCAATATCGTCGAGTTTGCGCGGCATGCAAAGCCCGGCGCCTTCGGCCGCTATGCGCCGCGCGTATTCGAGCACATGAAACGGGGCGATGCTGTCGCCGCGCGCCTGTTGCAAGAAGCCGCTGTTTCAGTTGACGAAGCACTTGATCGTCTAGTCGCTCGAGGAACGCAGAAGATTTGCCTGCTCGGGGGATTGGGGCCGCTGTATTCGTCCTCGATCGCTGCACGGCATCAAAGTCTACTGGTAACGCCCGAAGGCGATGCACTGAGCGGGGCCGTGGCCCTGGCTGTGTCGCGCTTCGGCCATCTGAAAGCGATCGAATGAGCGACACGCTTGCGGCTATGCTTCCAGGATGGGGCACAGACATCAACGGCGCCGGTCCGCTCTATCAAAGGCTTCGCCTGGCGCTTGAAAAGGCGATCCTGTCGGGTAAACTCAAAGTGGGCGACGTTCTTTATCCCGAACGAGACCTCGCTGAACATGTCCGCGTTAGCCGTGTAACGGTCCGCAAAGCAATCGACCATCTCGTGCAAGACGGATTTCTGGTTCGCCGGCGCGGCTCAGGAACCTTCGTAGCCGGATCGGCGGTCCGCGCAGATCAGCCTCCGTCACGCGCGTATCTTTTGACAGGTGGCATTTCCTGGCTTGGATCGGGCACGAAAGTCGAGTGCATCGAGCGCAGCACGTCCCAGCCCGCACCAGAGGAGATGATGACACTCGGCCTGTCAAGCGACAGTCGCGTCGTGCGCATCACCCATTTGCGGAGCTCGGCGGGCCAGCCGATTGCGATTGAACGCATATGCATTTCCTCCGAGTTCCTGCCCGACGCTCGTACCGTTACCTGTTCCATCTGCAACACACTCGCGGACGCAAACTTTAGACCCGTTCGTGCGATCCAACGCACTTTCGCACTTAACATCGAAGATCCGGACGCCACAACGCTTGGCGTCGCGGTCGGAACGGCTGGGCTTTTGACAAAACGCGTTGCCTATCTTGCTTCGGGCCGCGCGATCGAATTCACCCGCTCTCTTTTCCGAGGCAATGCCGAAGGTTTCGTCAGCGAGCTCACCTTTCTCGAAAACTGACCCCTCTTCTTACAAGACAGGATCCTATCATGCACGCCACCATTGCAAACGAACATGCGCCGAGAGATCGACGAAGTTCAGAAGCTGCGGCCAGATTGCTCGGTCGCTTAGCGAATGACTTGGCTGCCTTCGATGCGGTTTGCGCGCCCTGGACTCCGAATTCGTCGTCACAGTCGCTCGAGGCTTGTCCGACCACGCCGCCATATCCCTGAAATATTCAATCGAGCTAAGCGCGAAATTGCAGTCGCTTCGATTCGGCTGTCACTCGCATCAAACTACGGTCTCGAGCCCAACTTGGTCGCGGGCCGCCTTCCCAAGGCAGCCACGCGCGCCGTCGCCGCTTGGATTGCTCTGACAAATACGCTTCCCGCTTGCGGGACCCACCAACGCCATGAGCATGCTGAGCACAAAGGTCGGCTTGTGCCTGAAGACGACGCAGATCTCTTGGTGTTGACCCCAAGTTTGAGTTGAAGTCGAGCTGGACAGGTAGGCCAAAGGGTTTCGAGACAAGCGATCATGGTGATCTTGGATCAAATTTGCACAGGTTCTCCAATCTCATGGTCGATGCTTTCCGCTCGGAAACCTGCTGGCTTTGGCTGAGTGGAACCAGCACGCCATGAAGATTGCGATACTCTCGCCGCTTGAACGAACCTGCCTCCATTGGATATCTAGAGGCTGGGCGGTGACTGATATCGCGTTGATCGAGGGAAAGGATACCGCTGAAATTGAGGTGTGCGTGGAGCGTGCGGTTATTTCACTCAACGCCGACTCAGTGGAACAGGCGCTCGAGAAAATGAAGATCACGCGGTCAGATTGATCGCCACGGTCGCTGGCGCCGGACGCTTTCACCTTGCTTTGCATGCTGCTTTTAAATGCGTCGTCTTGGCAACGTCAGCCCGCAGCAAGATCGCGCCATCGGTTTTGAAAGTACGGAGACACTGGCTCCTGAGGTCGGTGCGGCACGCCGCTGAGAGGTGGCACGAAAGCAGGCCGATCCGCGTGTTTGTGATAGATCCTAGCCGAGCTCCGGATTCTACCGTCAACCCGCTGAAGGTCCGCTAGGAAGTTGTGGCCGCTGCCGCTCCGCGTCGGGCTGATCGCGTCCGTCCCCTGCCTTTGAGGAGCCATTGAGCGGGAATTGGCCAGCTCCCATTGAACCTCCTTAAAGTCGCGCGATCTTTCCTTCGCACGGTCCAACGCCTTCCAGCTCTCCCGCGTCGAAGCCGATGGCGAGTACGGCGTTCTACCCTCTGACGGAATCGACCCCGACAACGATCTTGCGATCGTTCACGAATTCTTTCCCTGGCCGGCTCATTGAACCTGCCCCTGCCTCTGGCGTGCCGCTTGCGAACTGCAAGCCGCAAGGGAGGCTTCGCCGCGGTCGAGCATAGCATGATCCGACACTTGTCAGCCGCGCCCTTGCCGCCTTTGCTCTTCGCGGCTGGCCGAAGGGTGCCCGCGAAACGACGGGCAAAGAAGGCAACGAGGGCCGATCGCCGGGCGATCGGAAATAAAATGAAGAGAAGAGACATAGAAGCGCTGCGCGAACGGGTCAGTTGCGCGGCCGTTCTCGAAAGGGCGAGCTTCGCCATCGACATCAAGGAAAGCACCCGGCGGGCGATCAAGTTTCGCCGTGACGGTGAAATCATCATCGTCACGCATGAGGGGCGCGGATGGTTCGATCCGCTCAGCGATGCGAAAGGCGACGTATTCGGGCTTGTCGAGCATCTCGACCATGTCGGTTTTCTCGAAGGCGCCGAAAGGGTCGCGGATCTCGTCGGTGTCAGGATCACAGATCCGGAGTGGCAGCCCGCGAGGCGTGAAGGAGGATACAACCTCTCTCTTCCCGAGCGCTGGCAGGCGCGCCGGCGCCCATGGCACGGATCACCGACATGGCATTATCTCCATGGCGATCGTTGCCTGCCGGTGCCGTTGCTCCGCGTGGCGATCAAAGGCGACCTTCTGCGGGAAGGGCCATACGGGAGCATGTGGGCAGCTCATACGGACGGTGTCGGCGTTGTGACTGGCTGGGAGGCGCGAGGTCCGCAATACCGAGGGTTCGCCTCTGGAGGGAACAAGGTTCTTTTCCGTCTCGGGCCGCCTACTGCGTGGCGCCTGGCCGTCACCGAAGCTGCGATTGACGCCATGAGTCTCGCGGCGATCGAGGGTTTGCGCGACGGCACGCTCTATCTGAGCACCGGCGGCGGATGGTCGCCGGCCACGCAAGCCGCGCTGTGGGAACTGACCTTCCGGCCCGGCGCCCAACTCGTCGCCGCAACGGACGCCAATGCACAAGGCGATCTGTTTGCCGAGCGATTACGGGCGCTCGCCGAGGATACCGGGTGCGACTGGACGCGGCTGCGCCCGCCCGAGGAGGACTGGAACGAGACCCTGAAGATTGGGAAAAAGGAAAAACGGGAAAAGGAAAGAGGCGTGCCGCATTCGCACCGCCCGCATCAAGGGAGGCTTCGCCCGGCGGAGCCGGCCCTTGACCCGGCCGGTCGCGATGCCGGCAGCTCGGAAGGGGTCATGAAGGATTGAAGAGGATGGCGAGGTCGAGAGGACGGCGCCGCACTTCGGTCCGAAAACGCGCAAGGAGCCGCAGATGATCCCCTCTCCCGCAATCGCCAAGGTTTTTCAGGGCGTCGCAAGCCGCCAGCAGATGTTCCGCATGTTCGATCGCCACGCGCAGCGCCCAAACCGTTGGGATGGTGATGCCGCGCCATTCTACGCAGACGAATGGTTCGAGATCGGCGAGACCGAGCATGATTACATGTTCGAGATCCTACCGCCATTGTGGATCCGAGGGTCCATGTTTGCGATGCGCGAATACATGACAGGCTCGGTGACATCAGTGTTCTTCGCGCTCAGGATCGACGAGGCGATTCGGTATTTCCATGGCTATTGCGATCTTTCCGACAAGGCATCCGTCGAAACGATGCGCGTCGCCATCATCGAGCGCGAAAGCCGTCCGGTCCGGGCCATGACGCGGCAAGAGCGGCTCGAGCATATCTGGAGCACGACTGCCGACGATTACCGCGGCTATGCCGGAGACAAGTGGCCGCAGTCCGCTCGCGGCAAGCGCACCGTCGTGCTCTATGGCGGCAACGAGGGCACTTTCCTGAAGCTACTCGAGGAACTCACCGACGGGGAGATCGCTGTGAAGCTGCCGGTGCATCTTCGCCACCTTCCCTCCCCGATCGCCGCGTGAGGAGGACGCCATGTTCACTTTTAGCGCGGTCGATGTCCGTGCGGTGATCGCGCGCGGACGCACCGACGCGGCAGCCAATGGCGGTTTCCGCAATCCTCACTATGGACTTCTCCCGGACAACGACGAACGGCACGGCCTGTGGATCGTCGGCGATGAAGGCGTCTATGTGCTTTCCAACGGAAAATTGGCAGAGGGTCAAAGGGCACTCGCGGTCTATGCCGACGAGTGCGATCCGAAGACCAATCCGGACCATTGGCACTACAAGCGCCGGTATTTCGGGGGAGACGACGGCATCGTCTTCATCGACGCTGAGAGCCTGGAAGCCATGCTTTCCACAAACCCGGAAGCCACGTATCTGCGGGCGGAGTTTGCGACGGAAACAACGCAGCTCTCCGTAATCACGCGCTCGTAGCTCGCGATCGCTGCCGCCGGACGAACCAGGTCCAATTCCCACAACTCATTTTCATCCGCCTTCGCAGCCACGGGACCTGTCCCGTGGGCGATGGCGCACATCCTCGAAAAGGAGCTTTCATGTCCCACGATCCCTTCACCCTCGATATATCAGGCAGCAGCGCATTGTCGTCCGGCTTCGGCCTGGGTGTCACCGCGTTTGGCGGTTTCGCCGCCAATGAAGACGATCCCGATCCACCGCCGCCCTCCCCCACGCCGGCATTGCCTCTGCCAGCTACGAAGCGGCCGGCGACGCGGAGACACGGCGAGCGAACCAACTTCTATCTCAACGACGGCGACGACCGCGGCTTGGCCGCGACCTGGAAGGAGCGGGCGAAGGCAAATCTTGCGGCCATCCTGACTGCCACCGAAATCGAAAAACAGGATCGACCCGCCACCCGTGACGAACAGGCGAAGCTGATCCGCTTCACCGGTTTTGGCGCCTCGGATCTTGCGAATGGGATTTTTCGCCGGCCCGGCGAAACTGCATTCCGCAAGGGCTGGGACGATCTCGGCGGTTCGCTCGAAAGTGCCGTCACCGAGACCGACTACGCCTCGCTCGCCCGCTGCACTCAGTATGCACACTTCACGCCGGAATACATCGTCCGCGCGGTCTGGGCGGGACTTCAGCGTCTCGGCTGGCGTGGAGGCCGGGTGCTGGAGCCGGGGATCGGCACGGGCCTGTTTCCGGCGCTGATGCCAACCGCGTTCAGGGATAACGCTCGAGTCACCGGAATCGAACTCGATCCGGTCACGGCACGGATCGCCCGGCTGCTTCAGCCGAAGGCGCGCGTCATCAACGCCGACTTTGCGCGCACCGATCTCAATGCGATCTATGATCTCGCCATCGGCAACCCGCCCTTCTCCGATCGAACGGTTCGCTCGGATCGGCAGTACCGTCCGCTCGGTCTCCAACTGCACGACTACTTCATCGCCCGGTCGATCGATCTCTTGAAGCCTGGTGCACTCGCGGCGTTCGTGACCAGCGCCGGCACGATGGACAAGGCGGACGCGACGGCCCGCGAGCATATCGTCAGATCCGCCGATCTGATCGCCGCTGTCCGCCTGCCCGAGGGCAGCTTCCAGGCAGATGCCGGCACGGACGTAGTGGTGGACATCCTGTTCTTCCGCAAGCGCCGGATCGCCGAGCCGGAGGGCGATCTGTCGTGGCTCGATCTGGAGGAGGTGCACCCGGCCACATCCGACGACGGTGCAATCCGCGTGAACCGCTGGTTCGCAGAGCACCCGGATCTCGTGCTCGGCGAGCACGCCCTAACGTCTGGCCCGTTCGGCGAGACCTATACGTGCCGGCCACGCGCCGGTGAAGACCTGGAAACGGCACTGAAGGCCGTGATCGCTCTTCTTCCGGAGAATCTGTATGACGGCGAGCCGACGCAGATCGACATCGATCTGGAAGAGGAACTGGGCGAGATCGTCGATCTCCGCTCCGGCAACGACAAGGTCCGCGAGGGCAGCTTCTTCATCAATAACCGCCACGGCCTCATGCAGATGATCGACGGAGTGCCGCTCGCGGTTTCGGTGCGGAAAGGCCGGTCAGGCGACGGCCTGTCCGAAAAGCATGTCCGGATTATCAAGAAGCTGGTTCCGATCCGCGATGCCGTGCGCGAGGTGCTGAAAGCGCAGGAACGCGACCAGCCGTGGTGGGATCTGCAGGTTCGGCTGCGTATTGCCTGGTCGAGTTTCGTCCGAGACTTCGGGCCAATCAACCACACGACGGTCTCGATCTCGGAGGATGATGAGACGGGCGAGGTCCGCGAAACCCATCGCCGGTCCAATCTCCAGCCGTTCCTGGACGACCCGGATTGCTGGCTGGTGGCCTCGATCGAGGACTACGACCTCGAAACAGACACGGCAAAGCCCGGTCCGATCTTCTCCGAGCGGGTCATTTCGCCTCCGGCACCACCCGTCATCACCAGTGCGGCCGATGCGCTGGCTGTCGTCCTCAACGAACGCGGCCGCGTTGATCCCGAGCATATTGCCGAGTTGCTGCATCGCGACCCCAACGCTGTCATCGACGAACTCGGTGACGCCATCTTCCGCGATCCCGCCGATGGCTCCTGGCAGACCTCTGACGCCTATCTCTCAGGCCCGGTCCGCACGAAGCTCACCGTCGCCGAAGCGGCGGCTGCACTCGATCCAATATACGAGCGCAATGTCCGAGCGCTGCAGGACGTCCAGCCTGCCGACCTCCGGCCGTCGGATATCACCGCACGTCTCGGCGCACCTTGGATTCCGGCTGCCGATGTCGTCGCCTTCGTCAAGGAAACGATGGATGTGGACATCAGGATCCACCATATGCCGGAGCTCGGGTCATGGACCGTCGAGGCACGGCAGCTTGGCTATAGTGCCGCGGGGACCTCCGAATGGGGCACGGCGCGCCGTCACGCCGGCGAACTGCTGGCCGATGCGCTGAACAGCCGGGTTCCACAGATCTTCGACGTGTATAGGGATGTTGGGGGTGAACGCCGCGTTCTGAACGTCGTCGATACCGAAGCAGCCCGCGACAAGCTACAAAAGATCAAGGAAGCTTTTCAGAACTGGGTCTGGACTGACCCCGACCGCACCGACCGGGTGGCGCGAGCCTACAATGACCGGTTCAACGATATCGCGCCGCGGAAGTTCGACGGCTCGCATCTGAAACTGCCCGGCGCCTCCGGCGCCTTTGTTCTGTATGGGCACCAGAAGCGTGGTATCTGGAGGATAATCTCCTCCGGCTCGACCTACCTCGCTCACGCCGTCGGCGCCGGCAAGACGATGACGATGGCCGCCGCAATCATGGAGCAGCGCCGTCTCGGCCTGATCGCCAAGGCGATGCTGGTCGTGCCTGGCCATTGCCTGGCACAGGCAGCGCGCGAGTTCCTCGCCCTCTATCCGAATGCCCGCATCCTCGTCGCCGACGAGACAAACTTCACCAAGGACAAACGAGCACGTTTCCTGTCGCGCGCCGCCACGGCAGCCTGGGATGCAATCATCATTACCCATTCTGCCTTCAGGTTCATCGCCGTGCCGTCGGCTTTCGAGAGCCAGATGATCCAGGACGAGCTCGAGCTCTACGAGGATCTGCTCACGAAGGTGGACAGCGAGGATCGGGTGTCGCGAAAGCGGCTCGAGCGCCTGAAGGAAGGTTTGCAAGAGCGGTTGGAAGCGCTCTCAACGCGCAAGGACGACCTTCTCACGATCTCGGAAATCGGCGTTGATCAGATCATCGTTGACGAGGCGCAGGAATTCCGCAAACTCTCTTTTGCGACCAATATGTCGACGCTGAAAGGCATCGACCCGAACGGATCGCAGCGGGCCTGGGACCTCTATGTCAAGTCTCGCTATATCGAGACCAAAAATCCCGGCCGCGCGCTCGTGCTGGCCTCCGGCACGCCAATCACCAACACGCTCGGTGAGATGTTCTCGATCCAGCGCCTGCTCGGCCACGAGGCGCTCCGCGAACGCGGGCTTCACGAATTCGACGCCTGGGCCTCGACCTTCGGCGACACGACGACCGAACTCGAAATCCAGCCGTCCGGTAAATACAAGCCGGTCAGCCGGTTTGCGAGCTTCGTCAACGTGCCCGAGCTGATCGCCATGTTCCGCTCCTTCGCCGACGTGGTGATGCCGGAGGACCTGAAACAATATGTGAAGGTCCCCGCACTCTCGACCGGCCGGCGGCAGATTCTCACGGCCAGGCCGACGCCGGCCTTCAAACTTTATCAGCAGATCCTCGACAGCCGCATCAAGGCGATCGAGATGCGCGAGGGCCCGGCCCAGCCCGGCGACGACATACTGTTATCCGTCATCACCGACGGCCGCCACGCGGCGATCGACCTGCGGCTGGTCATTCCGGCAAACGACGACGAGCCGGACAACAAGCTCAATCTGCTCATCGAGAACGCTTTTCACATCTGGGAGGAAACGGGCGAAAACACCTACCATCGCCCGGACGGCAAGCCCTATGAACTGCCGGGCGCCGCGCAGATGATCTTCTCCGATCTCGGCACCATCAATGTCGAGAAGACGCGCGGCTTCAGCGCCTATCGCTGGATTCGCGACGAACTGGTCCGTCTCGGTGTCCCGCCATCGGAAATCGCCTGTATTCAGGACTTCAAGAAGACCGAGGCAAAGCAACGCCTGTTCGGCGACGTCCGTTCGGGCAAGGTTCGCTTCCTGATCGGCTCCTCGGAAATGATGGGCACCGGCGTTAACGCCCAGCTCAGATTGAAGGCGCTGCATCACCTCGATGTGCCGTGGCTTCCATCCCAGATCGAGCAGCGCGAGGGTCGAATCGTCCGCCAAGGCAATCAGCACGATGTCGTCGATATCTTCGCCTATGCTACGCAAGGGTCACTCGATGCTGCGATGTGGCAGAACAATGAGCGCAAGGCCCGCTTTATCGCCGCCGCCCTTTCTGGCGACACCTCGATCCGCCGGCTGGACGACCTTGGGGAAGGCCAGGCCAACCAGTTCGCCATGGCCAAGGCGATTGCATCGGGCGACGAGCGCCTGATGCAGAAGGCCGGGCTCGAAGCGGAAATCGCTCGTCTCGAGCGGTTACGCGCCGCCCATGATGATGATCTGTTCGCGGTGCGTCGGCAAGTCCGGGACGCCGAACGCGACATCGAGGTATCGACCCGGCGTATCGACGAGATCGGCAGGGATATCCGACGGCTGGTTCCGACTGCGGGAGATGCCTTCACGATGACCGTCACGGGCGTTTCATACGATGAGCGAAAGGAAGCCGGCCGCGCGCTGATGAAGGAAATCCTTACCCTCGTCCAGCTTCAACAGGAGGGTGAGATCGTCATCGCCTCCATTGGTGGCTTCGATCTCGTCTATGATGGCGAGCGGTTCGGCAGGTCTGACGGCTATCGCTACACGACCCTGCTTCAGCGCACGGGCGCGGATTACGAGATCGATCTCGCTGTCACGGTGACGCCGCTCGGCGCGGTCTCCCGCCTTGAGCACGCGCTCGACGACTTCGACGGGGAGCGGGAACGCTATCGCCAGCGGCTGGAGGAGGCGCGCAGACGTCTTGCCTCATACCAAACCCGTGACGGTGGCGAATTCGCCTTTGCCGCGGAACTGGGCGAAAAGCGTCGCCAGCTCCGGGACGTTGAGGCGGAATTCGCAGCCGAGGCGCGCGAGGCAGGTACCTCTGCCAGGCAATCAGCTTGATCTTGGAAGCAGTGCCGCATGCGCATAGGTGCATTGCACAATAAATGTTTTCCATCTGATCAAAAAATGATCATAGTGCACACAGCTGATGCACATGGCGGTCTCCTCCCAGTGCCGCCGCAACAGCTGTTCCCCTCTGGAGGTTTTTGACCTTCACACTTCATGGGCCTCGGTTCTCCGACGGCCCATTTTTTTGTTCCCTCGCAACCAGATTTCGAGCTCTGTAGCAGAGCGCTTATCAGAAGAAGTTGGGAAAGGGAGAAGGGGAAAGGGAAGGAGAACCGATCGCAGATCGGTCCTCCCGCCGCCGCTGTCGCTCAACCGCCGCCTCCGCATCCCGGCCACTCGTCCTTCGCAGGGCTGTTAGCCCCGCTTGTCCTTCGCGGCAGGGCTGCTCGACCGCTGTTGCGCCGGTCGGGCCGCTTTGCGGTCCGGAAGATGTCTTCAGGAAAAAAATGAAGACAGGAAGGACCGGCAGAGGGCCAGGTCCGCATCCCCCGGAAAGGAACACTCCCATGCAACTCATGAAGGTCGATCCGCGTGCGCTGAAGGACAATCCCGACAATACGCGCCAGTCGAAGTCGACGCCCCAGGCCGACGCGCTGCTGCTTGCGACCATCAAGGCCGTCGGCATCATCCAGCCGCCCGTCATTTTCGCCGAAGCCGGCGGCAACGGCTATGTCATCGAAGCCGGTCACCGGCGCACCCGCATGGCGATCGCCGCCGGCATCGAGGAAATCGATGTTATCGTCGTCGAGGCGGCCAACGACAATGGCGCGATGCGTTCGATGATCGAAAACATCGCGCGCGAACCGCTCAATCCGGTCGACCAATGGCGCGGCATCGAGCGCCTCGTTGCTCTCGGCTGGACCGAGGAAGCGATCGCGATTGCGCTGGCGTTGCCGGTCAGACAGATCCGGAAGCTCCGACTGCTCGCCAATGTGCTGCCGGCGATGCTCGATCACATGGCCAGGGGCGACATGCCAAACGAGCAGCAGCTTCGCACGATTTCCGCGGCGTCGCTCGACGAGCAGAAGGAAGTCTGGAAGGCCCACAAGCCGAAGAAGGGTGACACGGCATACTGGTGGGCGATCGCCACCGGCCTCACCAAGACCCGCATGTTCGCGCGCGATGCGAGCTTTGGCGACGATCTTCGCCAGGCCTATGGCATCGAATGGGCGGAAGACCTGTTCGGACCGGCTGACGAGGACAATCGCTTCACGACGAACGTCGAAGCGTTCCTCGGTGCGCAGCAGGAATGGATGAGCAGCAATCTCCCGAAGAAGGGTTCCATCGTCGAGCTCAACAATTGGGGCCAGCCGCAGTTGCCGCCGAAGGCGGAGCGTGTCTACGGCAAGCCCGGCAAGGGCGATTGCACCGCCATGTATCTCGATCGAGAGGGCAAGGTGCAGTCCGCCCACTTCCGGATGCCGGAGGCGAAGAAGGCGAACGGCAAGGCCGATCCGACCGCGCCCGGCGGTGAGGACGGAAACGAGGCCATCGATGTTGCAGCCAAGACCCGTCCCGACGTGACCCGAAACGGCCTCGACATGATCGGCGATTTCCGCACAGACGCTCTGCACGAGGCATTGGCACGAGCGCCGATCGAGGACGATATCCTCATGGCGCTGCTCGTCCTCGCATTCGCCGGGCAGAACGTCTCGGTCGACTCCGGCTCCGAAACCTCCAACCATCTCTACGGCTCCAGGCGTTTCGCCCGGCACGCTGTCCGGCTGATCGGTGAAAGCGGTAAACTGGAGTTCGCCACGGACACGCTTCGTGTCGTGGCGAGGTTGACCCTGATCGACGCACTGTCGGCGCGGACCAACCGCACGGACAGTGGTATTGTCGCCCGGATCGCCGGGGATGCCATCGGCGCCGACACCTATCTTCCGAACATGGGCACGGAGCAATTCCTCGCGTGCCTATCGCGTCCGGCACTGGAAGCGTCCTGCGGCGGTAGGAGTGTCGCTCCCCGCCCGCGCGTCAGGGACACCCGGGCTGCCCTTGTCGAGCACTTCAAGGAAGAGCGTTTCGTGCATCCGTCCGGCCTCTTCGCACCCGATGACGTGAAGCTGGGCGAGTGGCTGGCCAAGAACATGGAGCAAGGGGGCGAGGACGACGATGCACCCGCCGACGGGCCGATGGGCAGCATCGAGGACGGCGGCAACGCAGCCGACACCGGGCTCGAAGAACTGGATGAAGCCGACGCTGACACCAGCACTGAGGATCCCGATACCGCTTACGGAATTGCGGCCGAGTAACCCTCTCCCACAACGTCATACTGATCGATACCGCCGCCGGCCATCACCGGCGGCTGCTTTGTTTCCACACCTCAAAATAGGAAAACGAAGATGTCTGCGTCTTTGATTTATGACCTCGCCCCGATCGGCTCGATTGTCGTCTGGTCCGACGGCACGCCCCGCCCGCCCGAGCGCCACAGGAAGAAGCTCGCCGCCTGGGAAAACCGCAACAGCAAGGGCAGGCCGATCCGCAAACAGGGCAAGCGCGGCATCGGCAATGCCAACCTGTCGCCGGATTTCACGCTGCATGAGGGCGATTTCGGCGGCAATGGCGTCATCACGATCCGTATCCACAGGACGTTCTCGCTCGACAGCAGCCTGACATTCAAGGTGATCGAGCGCCCGCAGCTCGGCCACGTCAGGGCATCACGTCGAGGGGAGGGTCGCGGCATGAACACGCCTGCTCTCCAAGCCAAAGCAGCTTCCGCCCGTGATTTGCCAGGGCCGGAGTTCAGCCGCAGCGCCGATGACCTGCCTGTCGCCCGTGTCGGCGATCTCGTTTTCGCCATGGTGTCGGGACGCGATGGCCAGCATTTTCTCGTGAGCGCCTGGCGTGTGGCACGGCCGCTTTCCGAACTCAAACGCGACGACTTCTATTCGCATCATGGCGCCGTTGCGGATGAGGCGGAATTTCAAGCACGGATGTTCGAACAGGCCGAACACAGCCGCGAGCTCCGGGCGCTCGCCCGGCCAACGGTTCGGATGAACTGCTCCACCCCGTGGGGACCTTCGCAGGGCGCCACCGTCTACGCGGAGGGTATCGTCTCTCACACCACGGCCGGGCATGGCGGGTTCAAGTTGTGCAACGAGTGCAACGTCAAGATTCATCCGATGCTTCGTTGCGCAGGCGGCTGGTACGAAGAAGATACCGCGTGGGCCGCGATTGCCCTCGCCTATCCGAATCTCTTTACCGGATACGAGCGCAAGTGCGCCGATCGGACGATCCGGGATTAGTGGCCCGATGCCTGGGAAGCGATCTTCGGTCGCCCCCTTGCGCCCGGTGAATCCCATGAGAAGGATCGCCGCGCCTTCGAGCGGGAGCATGCCGGCGACTGGATCGTCATCTCCGCGCTACGCTCGGAGCAGCATGCCGGGATAGCCGAAGTCATCGCCACGATCGGCGGGCTGCGGGCAACCGATGAAGAACGCCGCTATCTCGTGCCAAGAGACGAGTACGAGGTTGGCCGATTTGGCTTCGTCATCGATCCGGCGCGCCACGCTGCCTATGACGGACCGTCGTCTTTCATCAATTGGCAGGCGCGGGTGACCAGTCCATGAAACCGGTTAGTCCCTGCGTTCTTCTGTTCCGCATGGAGGCGGCGCGGCGAGAGACCCGCCACCATCTCGATCGCATTCACCGGCAGATCACGGGCCGGGCCGAACGCAGAGCGGCCACCGAGAAGGCGAAAGCCCGCTCGCACCGCCGGGGCGGGTCGCGGTGGACGCGCTCCGACGAACAGCTGTTTCAGGATCACGTCGAGCGGCTCAGCTTCGAACGGCGAACGGAAATCGCTGCCCTAGCTCGCAAACTCCAACATCAGGAGCGGGCGATCACTACCATGCGTCTGATGCTCGGCGATGATGCGGGTAATGCGGCGGCGTGAGTCAGACCGTATGGGGGCTTTCGTGGCGGCTGATCCGCGCTGGAGGAAGGGATGCGGGCTGTCGGTCGCGAGGGGCTCTCTCCTCCGGGGTTTCGGAGCCTTAGCCCGCCCCGCCGGTCTGCCCTTCGTTTTCGCTGCGGTCTGAACCGGCGGCCGGTCGTTTCAAGGTCGCTGGCGGCGCCGCGGAGCGGCCGGTGCAGCCTCCCTCGCAAAACGGCTCCGCGTCCTTCGCAGGGCTTTACCCCGCTTGTCCGCAAACCCGTTTCGCTCGTCCGGCCGTCCCGGACCTGTGAAAGCGCCCGTCCTCAGCCGGTTCCTGTCGATCGCATCGAAGGGCAGACCGGCAGGGGCCGGAGCCGCTTCGGTGGAAACCACGAAAGGAAGATCCCATGGCCAAGCCCGCAACCAATCGACCCTCCCCCCGCGTCGTGCCGCTCCGCAAGGGCGCGACCCTCGAGATGGTCAGGCTCACATGCCCGGACACCGTCCAGGCAATGCTGATTGCCGAGAGTTTTGGAACGGCGGTGGTCGACAGTGACGGCGTCCGTGAGCTCCATGAGCGCCTGATCATTGAGACCGCCGACAGCCTCTCGGACGGCCTCGGCGAGAAGGCGATGCAGATCCATCTCCAGCGCATCGTCGGGGCCTATGTCGGCTCGGCGCACGGAGCCGGCCAGTTCTACAGCCGCGCCGTCACCGAGGCCCGAGACGCCACCGCCAAATCGGCAAACGATGCCCGCGACGAGGATCTCGATGGCCCGGTCGGTTACGACAGCGCCGCCCAGCGCAAACGCGAATTCGCCGCCGACATGGGCATACAGTCCCACGCGTTGCGGATGGCCGCCGAGGGCGCAGTCGCTGCTTACAGCCACGTCATCGGCGAAGCCTGGAAGCCTTTCGACCGCCCGGTCGAAAACCCGGGCCAGTCGCTCGACCGCAAGGCGGCGGAGGCGCAGATGGCGGCACTCGGTTGAGCCGTTTTTCGCGCGGAGCTTCGGCTCCGCCCTTTCTTCCCTCTCCCTGATCATTAGGCCGGTTCCTTTGGGACCGGCCTTTTTCCAGGTCATCAGAAGGAAGAGAAACATGGACCCCGCTCGCCACGCGACCCCGTCCCGGTCGGCGGTCCTGCAGGAGCCGGTTGTCCGCCGCAACGGCTTCGCCGTCCTTCTCTCCGTTCCGGCAGTTCCGGTGCGGCATGCCACCCGATCGCTCCTGCCTTCGGACCTCCGCGACGGGGCCGCGGTGGGCGCGGCCTCCAAAACGGAGGATAATGACATGAGCAGGAAAGCCGAGGGCGAACGCGCCGACATCTATGCACGGATCACGGCCCGGATCGTTGCCGATCTGGAAAAAGGTGTAAAACCCTGGATGAAACCCTGGCACGCGGCCAACACCAATGGCCGGATTACCCGGCCGCTACGCTACAACGGTCAGCCCTATTCGGGCATGAACATTCTGTTGTTATGGTCGGAGGGAATGGCGCGCGGCTTCACCTCACCCATGTGGATGACGTTCAAGCAGGCGCTCGAACTGGGAGCGGCGGTGCGCAAGGGCGAGACCGGTTCGACGGTCGTCTTCGCCAGCCGCTTCACCAAGTCCGAGGCGGACGGCAATGGTGGAGAAGTCGACCGGGAAATCCCGTTTCTGAAAGCATATACAGTGTTCAACATCGAACAGATCGACAGGCTGCCGGAGCCGTACCATCACAAACCCGGTCCGGTGCTCGATCCTGACGAGCGCATGGAGCACGCCGATCGCTTTTTCCGCAACACCGGCGCAGTCATCCGCCATGGTGGGGTGCAGGCCTATTATTCGCCAGTCACGGACCACATCCAGATGCCGCCGTTCGAGACGTTCCGCGACGCCGCGTCTTACGTGGCAACCCTGAGTCACGAAAGTTGCCATTGGACGGCGCGCGCCGATCGCGTTGGGCGCGATCTCAGCCGATATGCCAAAGACAAGAGCGAGCGGGCTCGCGAGGAACTGATCGCCGAACTTGGAAGCTGCTTCCTTTGCGCTGATCTCGGGATCGCACCGGAGCTGGAGCCACGGCCGGACCATGCGTCTTACCTCGGCTCGTGGCTGAAGGTTCTATCCGACGACAGGCGGGCCATCTTCCAAGCCGCGGCACATGCCCAGCGTTCTGTCAACTTTCTGCACGGACTCCAGTCCATCCAGGCCGACAACAGAGCGGCTGCGTAGGAGACGTCAAGGTCGGTCGTTGTCACCCGCAACGGCCGACAGGTTTCTAGGCTCTTTCTCCGCCGGCGTGTGCTGATCGGACGTGAGGTCCAGTTTCACCCAGATCGATGGTCTTGGATCGGTGGCTTTCAGTTTTCGGGACTGCTTGATTTCGACGATAAACGGCTTTGTCTGCTGACGCATAGATCCTCCAGGCGACGAATCGCAAGCGCACGATACCGCGTTAATGGCAGGAGGCAACTGCCCGGCCGGCCGAGTTTGTCGCATCCGAATTCGACGCTATGACTTGGAGACAGGGTAACGGTTTAGCGGCTGCGGTGTCTCGGCACGGTAACGCCATGACGAGGGCCGCCATTGCCTTGCTCCTCCCATCGCTGTGATAGCCACGTCCCGCGCGGGCTCGATGAGGCATGTCTGATCGAAGACCGGCTTAGCCTCGATCGTTCTCCCGCAACGGCCGTCCGCAACTTTCTTCCCCTGCGAACTGCGTTCGCATTCCTCGCGGGGCAACAAAGCCGCTCCCCGCCGCCCTCCACGTCGTTTCGGCCCCTTCGGGGTGCGGTCCGATCGTCCCCGATCCTTGCGACAGCCATCGAGGCCGCGAAGGGCGCGGCCCGAAACAACCGAAAGAAAGGAACAGACAATGGCTACCATCGGCACCTTCACCTCCACCGAAAGCGGCTTCACCGGCTCGATCCGCACCCTCGCACTCAACGTCAAGGCCCGCATCGCCCGCATCGAAAACCCCTCCGACAAGGGTCCGCACTTCCGTATCTACGCCGGCAATGTCGAGCTGGGTGCGGCCTGGCAGAAGCGCTCCAGCGAGACCGACCGCGACTACCTCTCGGTCAAGCTGGACGACCCGAGCTTCCCGGCGCCGATCTACGCAACGCTCACCGAGGTCGAAGGCGAGGACGGCTACCAGCTGATCTGGTCCCGCCCCAACCGGGATTGAGATCCCACCAAGGCCCCGCCGGGCCAACGGGCCGCTTTGAGAAAGCAGGCAACGGGCGTCGAGCCCGTTTCCAGCTTTTTGGGTGCCATACGGGGAAGTGGGGTCTGCTCATATCAAGCCAATCGTGCCGTGGAGCCGGGCCAGCCTCAAGGACGAGCGGTCCCCCCAAAATGCTTGGCGCATTTCGGCTCCCCCACTCGCCGCCGCTGACGGTCGCATGCGCGATCCTTGACCCTGACCCACCGCCACGACGGTGGGCGTCATCTTTCTCAAACATCAAGGAGATGACGATGATCGAACAACAAATCCAAGAACTGCGCGCTGAGCTGAACGCCTGCGTTGAGCCCGCCGAGCGCCGCCAGATCGAAGCCGAACTCGAAATCGCCCAGGCCGAGCTGACCATGATACTTGCCGAACAGGACGGTTCCATCAATGCCGAGCCGCCCTTCTGAGGGCGGCATAATCACCAACACTGCCAGTCCGCCGGCATCCACAGCACGGAGATGAGCGATCCACTGCCGCTCTCCTTTCGATCTCTGTCATCGACATCGGGGATGTTGCATCCCGTCCGTCGCGCCGCAAGCTGCCGGCGCCAGAATTTTCCCCACCGCGTTGCGGCTCCTCGCAGGCCAAAATTCAGGCGCCGGCAGGTCCTCCACTCTCATTTCGGCCTTTCAGGTGCTCCCTCCTTGCCCGTCATGCGGCCTATCCCCGCGATATCCGCTTTTCGAAAGGAGAATATACCGTGCAACAACTCGCTCAATTCCTCATCGCCACCGGCCGCAGGCTCCGCGTCCTCGGCAACGTGATCTGTCACTTCTTCCGCAAGGGAAACTCGGTCTCGAGCTCACAATCAAGATCCCGTTCCTGGTCGAGATCGAGGCGTCGTTCGAGACCGACTGGAACCGGCGAGAATAACGCGCCAACAGGGGCCGCTTCGGCGGCCCCTGTTTCGCCATTTGAGAGATCGGAGACGATTGGGGTCAGCTCTGCAAATATCGCAGAGTTGTTCTGGGCCGATAGCCGCGAGTACGTTTTTGCTTCAACAGTTCAAGGAATAAGTGAACCGCTTCCTCTTCCCGTTCGAACACATGCCGTTTCTCCTGGCCACGCTTGCCGATCCGTCCCCATCGCCGGATCAGGCAAGCCTCTCCGAACATCGTCTGCTCGATCTCCATGGCATAATACCGCGCCATGTTCTTGGCTGGATCCGATCGTTCGACATAGAGCTGGTAGGGTTGCGAAATCATGCCGGCATGATCGCCACACGTCGCCGCCACGTCCAACGACATATGTGAATCTTACAAGTGCGACCGATTCATTTTCGTGAAGAATGGCGTGTCGGGCGAGGCGCCGACGGCGCACGGCTCTAGTCGCGCTGCGACCCGAGCCCGCACGCGGTCTGCGCCCTGGCGGGTTACGATCCTCTCGCGGCAAGACGCATTCCTGTGCCTGCTATCGTAATGGGATATGGCCGGAACGTCCCATGGCCAGCGGTGCTGGCAAGCGGTCGCGTCCTTTCAGGACGCGGTTTAATCTCTCTCTGACATCCCATTTTGCACCCGTCGTTCCGGCGTCAAGGACATCGCGGCCCCTCCAATTTTCCCAGCGCCGCAAGCGGCACAGAGAAAATCGGTTCCTCCGCTCGCCGCACGGCGGCCGCGTTCCGCGGTCCCGGACCCCTCACGGACTACGGTGCGGACACCTTTCGTCAGAAACGAAAAGGAGACCCTGATGACAAAGCATCAAATCACTCACCAGATTGGAGACGACCAGAAGCGGTCGGATCAACAGCCGGATTGGCTTGAACGCTTGCGCGGAAATTTCGATGCGGAGGTGCATCTTCCCGCCGATATCTCGCGCGAGTTTCTGTCAGCGGCGCTGCTTTGGGCAATCGACAACAAGGTCGATTTCGGATTGTTTCACGAACCCGGCAAGATCATCATTGCGCATTCTGGCGGCGATGAGATCTACCTTCCGTCGCGGTGGTCCGACAAACGATGGCATATCGGCCTGGACGACAAAGAGCCCTTCTTCGATCCCGCTGATTGAGATCCAGACCAGAGGCGGCTTACCGCCTCTGGTCCTTGACTTCGCGTGAGCCATTCAAGCCCACGACCGGCCGGTGCGGCTTTGAAAGGGTGGCCTGCCGCCCCTCTCAACCTCACCCCATGAAGGAAGGGCAAAGCCCTCCTTCAAACTTCCTCCCATGGGGAAAGGGGACGGTTCCCTCCTCCCTTTCCCCAAACCCCTATCCTTCTCCCGTGCCGGGGAAGCGATGGTTCGCTGTCACCCGCCCTGGCACCAGCCGTGTCGGGCACCATCCCATGATCGGGCGAGCCCTTCGCCGATCAAGACGTCGCCCAGCGAATTGCCTGCGCGAGACACGGTGCGAAGTTTGCGACCGTACTTGTCTTCGTCACGGAACCCGGCCGCCAGAGAGAACTTCCCAGCGTTGAGCAGCGCCAGCAGCCGGGATTTTGCCGCTTCACCTTTGATCCTTTCGGCCTCGCAGCGGGGCGGGCTGAGTTCAGGCGTATCGATGTCGGCGATGCGGATTTTCTCGCCCTCGAACCAGAAGGTGTCGCCATCGACGACGCAGTTCGTCCGGTGGCTGTCGCCGCAGATCGAAAATGCCGCCGACAATGAATCCGTCGTGGGTGTCTTGGCCAAAGTGACGAAACCGGGGAGAGCTTCGTTGCCGCCATAGGCAAGCCAACCTCCAACGGCAATGATCACCGTGCATAGAACTGCCGCCGCGCGTTTACGCCGTCTGATGCGCTCAGATCTTACCAGTCCTCCGCCCGCGCGCTGCCGATCGCGACCGCGTCCGGCCTTCGGCGGCTTTCTGATCGGAACTATATTCGGTTTCGCCACTATCCGATTCCTCGTTTCGCCTCACCCTATGTCGGACCCGGTTTCATCTGCGTTTACGGAGGAGCTTGTCTTCGGGCTGCGGCGTGGCCGCCAAAATGGTGTGCGAGGGTCGGGGAGCAGTCGATCCCGCCTCCCCTTTGGGGCCACTATGTTGAGGCTCCCGCGGCTGCTCTGTTTCCCGCCCGTCGCACGACGAGAATTCCCGAAATCCCGCCCGTCGGGCGTCGCTATGCTGATTTCTCCGATACTCTTCATTTTCCTGGATCAGCCTTGCTTGTTTGCACTGCGCGCCGGCTTGGATCATGCAGTTGGCGTATCGCCGATCATGTGAAACCTGTTCGTGCCGACGCATGCCTTCATGTCGCCGCGCCGGAACCAGATAGCTCGTCCGCATCGGAGCGGCGCGTTTCCTGCGGTGAACACGATCTGTTCGTCGGCACGCATGCGCAGGACTTCGTGGAGCTGGATGAGTGGTCTGGCAGCGAGCTGCTTCGAGCGCGTCCGCGATGATCCCCTCGCTTGGAAACTGCGGCTCACCTGGTCGATCTCGACCGTGGTCATGCCGCAACGTCGAGAAATGTAATCGGCGGTCTCGGGATCGTTGATCGCGGCGAACGAAATCCAGCTGGCGCTCTCGAACCATTTGCTTGCAGCATCGCGGCCGCCATAGGTTTCGCGCATCTGGCCGATCGACTGGTAGATCATCGTCAGCGTGATGCCGTATTTGCGTCCGGCGTCGCGCGCGGTCTCGATGATCCGCATGTAGCCGAGGCGGGCGACCTCATCGAGGAGAAACAGGGCGCGCCCCTTGATCTGTCCGTCGCGATTGTAAATCGCATTCAGAAACGAACCGATAATGACACGCGCAAGACCCGAATGGGTCTCCAATGTCTTGAGATCGATGTTGATGAAGACGTCCGTATTCCCGGCCGCGATGTCGCTGGTCGAGAACTTCTTCCCAGACACGAGAGCTGCGTAGTTTCGATAGGAAAGCCAGTGCGTTTCCTTGATCGCATTGGCGTAGACGCCGGAGAAGGTCTCCGGTGTCATGTTGACGAAGGCTGCGACGTTCTCCTTCACGAAATCCGAACCCGAATTGTCGTAGATGTCTTGCAGCCGCTTGCGCAATGTGGGCTCCGGCTCCGAGAGATTCATGCGCACCTGGCGAAGCGTCTGGTCCCGCTCGCCCGTGTGACCGGACAGGCAGACATCGGCGATCAGCGCTGTCAGCAGCTGCAGCGCAGATGCGCGAAAGAAGTCGTCACGGACACCGCGCGCGCCGCCGCTGTCGCTCATGATCCATGATGCGACCGAGGCGATATCCTCTTCCTTGGTTCCGCCGAAACGTCCGACCCAGTCCAGGACGTTGAAGCCGATGTCCGGCTTCCTCGGATCGAGAACGAATACGTCCCTGCCCGCTCCGCCGCGATGCGCGGAGACCATCGGTGCGACCTCGTTCGATGGATCGAGAACGATCAGCGTGCCGACCCATTTGAGCGCCGTTGGGATCGTCACCGACGTTGTCTTGAAACCGCCGGAACCGGCAAAGACGATCCCGTGCGACGAGCCGAACGAGCCATCGAAGCACAGCAACGGCGACTTGCCACCGGCGCCCCAGGTCTCGGCGCTGTCGGCGCGAAACGCTCGGGCGCCGACATTGTCTTTGTCGACCCGATAGCGCTCGCCGATGACAATGCCACCAGCATCGGGAAACAACTTTGCCGCCTCTGTGAGCTTCATCCAATCTGCCTCGCCATGAAGCGCCCGCTTGCCCTGAATGCGCTTCGGCTCGGCGCTTGCGAATGCCGCATTGCCGATGAGCGCGACGCGGAGTGCGAAGCAGGCACATAAGAGCGCCGCACTCGCTCCGATCGACGTTGCCGGATCAAGAAAGGCCAAGACCGTCTTGTCGGCTGGTACCGTCTTCATGAAAGCGGAAAGGCGTATTGTCTCGCGAAGTGCCGCGATCAGGATCATCTCGCTGCATCCCGCAACGACGCCCCAACCTGCCTGCTTGATATTGATCGCGCCGGCGGTCGCGAACAGGAACAAGATTCCGACTGCGGCACTTGCGAGATAGGGAAGCGCGATCCCTGCCCGCCCCCATGCAAGGCGCGCGGCCTCGGTCTTTCCGAAGCCGGAAAGCCACTGTTCGATGCCGGTCATTCCGATGACGACCAGGATCATCAACGCCGCCGGCACGACGACGAGCGCAATCCTATTGATCGTCATTGCCGAACGCCTCCACGCCGAGTGCGGTGAGCCTGGAGCGCTCGCCATCGTCACCCTTGAGGCGGCGCGCTGCATCGATCAGCGCGCCCAGCAACAGCGCTCGCTTCTCGTAGCGCAGACCGGCCTTGACGATCAGGCCGCCGAGCTCGATCTTCTCCCGCGTATCCTTCTTGCGGGCGTCGGATCTCATCGTTCTCGCCATACGTTCAAGCCTCGCCACCGCTGCCCGCAGCCGCGCCAGACGCGTGCGCCGTATTCGACGTTGGACCGCGGCTATCGCCTGCCCCCTTTTTCCCTCCGGTCGTACCCCCCTGCCCTCCGCGAACTCGCCTGCTCAGTTGGTCAAACGCTGCCTGAAGCTCCGCCTCGTCGATCTCGATGTCGCCAAGGCCTGCCTTGAGCGCGATCCGGCCAATGCGTTCCGCTTCCCGTGTCTCGGCGAGCTTGAGCTGGTCCTGCAGTTTGGCAATTTCGTCGCGGATTTTCGCGGATGGCTTCTTCATTCCGATTGTCTCCCTGGCTGAGAAAGCTTGTCTTTCGAAGCCAGTTTCCAGAACTTAAGTAGCGAACGCACTACTGTGAATCCTACAATCGCCAACGACGATCCTTTGGTGGATCATCCCGGCCGTTCCGAAGGAGCGGCTTCCAAGGGCGCAATTATACGTCGCTGCCGCGACGTGTTGCTGAGAGAGCCTGGTGGGCCCGCCGCTCCCGACGAACCCTTCGATTTCGTTCGCAACCGGGAAAGAACTCCGCCGTGGCCGTCCCTCACTTCTCCGTCAGCGTCGTCGCCCGTGGCTCCGGCCGCAGCGCCGTGCTGTCGGCGGCCTACCGGCACTGCGCCAAGATGGAGTTCGAGCGGGAAGCCCGGACGATCGACTACACGCGAAAGCAGGGGCTCCTGCATGAGGAGTTCGTGATCCCTGCCGACGCGCCGGAATGGGTGCGCAGCATGATTGCCGATCGCTCGGTCGCCGGCGCATCCGAGGGCTTCTGGAACAAGGTGGAGGGCTTCGAAAAGCGGTCCGACGCGCAGCTTGCCAAGGACGTTACCATAGCCCTGCCAATAGAGCTGACGGCCGCGCAGAACATTGTGCTCGTCCGGGATTTCGTGGAGCGGCACATCACGTCGAAGGGAATGGTCGCCGACTGGGTCTATCACGACGCCCCAGGCAATCCGCATGTGCATCTGATGACGACATTGCGGCCGCTCACCGAAGACGGGTTCGGCTCGAAGAAAGTCGCGGTTCTCGCCCCGGACGGCAAGCCGCTCCGCAATGACGCCGGCAAGATCATCTATCAGCTATGGGCCGGCAGCACTGAGGATTTCAATGCGTTTCGCGACGGTTGGTTTGCCTGCCAGAACAAACATCTGGCGCTTGCCGGCCTCGATATCCGCATCGATGGCAGTTCCTTCGAAAAGCGGGGTATCGACCTCGAGCCAACCATTCACCTCGGCGTCGGCGCCAAAGCCATCGAGCGCAAGGCCGAGCAATCCCACCACAAGTCGGAGACCTCGACTCCCAAACTCGAACGCATCGAGCTTCAGGAGGAGCGCCGCGGCGAGAACGCCCGCCGCATCCAGCGCCGTCCGGAGATTGTGCTCGACCTGATCACGCGGGAGAGGAGCGTCTTCGACGAACGCGATGTTGCCAAGGTGTTGTATCGCTATGTCGACGAGGTCGCTTTGTTCCAAAGTCTGATGATCCGCATTCTGCAAAGTCCGGAAGCGCTCCGGCTCGAACGCGAGCGGATCAACTTTGCAACAGGTATTCGGACACCCGCGAAGTACACCACGCGCGAGATGATCCGGCTTGAAGCCGAGATGGCCGATCGCGCGACCTGGCTCTCCGGTCGCGCCTCCCATGGTGTCCGTGAGGCGGTGCTGCAGGCAACCTTTGCGCGCCATTCCAGTCTGTCGGATGAGCAGCGAACGGCAATCGAGCATCTCGCCGGGGCCACGCGGATTGCCGCTGTCATCGGCCGCGCCGGCGCCGGCAAGACGACGATGATGAAGGCTGCGCGCGAGGCGTGGGAAACGGCCGGCTATCGTGTGGTCGGCGGAGCGTTGGCTGGCAAAGCGGCCGAAGGTTTGGAGAAGGAAGCTGGCATCGTTTCCCGCACTCTGTCGTCGTGGGAGCTTCGCTGGAACCAGGGCCGCAACCAGCTCGATGATAAGACCGTCTTCGTCCTCGACGAGGCCGGCATGGTTTCGTCACGGCAGATGGCGCTGTTGGTCGAAGCAGTCACCAAGGCCGGCGCCAAACTCGTCCTTGTCGGCGATCCGGAACAGCTTCAACCGATCGAAGCGGGTGCGGCCTTTCGGGCGATTGCGGCTCGCATCGGCTATGCCGAACTCGAGACGATCTATCGTCAGCGCCAGCAATGGATGCGCGACGCCTCGCTCGATCTCGCGCGTGGCAATATCCGCAAGGCTGTCGATGCCTACACCGCCCATGGTCGAATGATTGGTTTGAGACTGAAGGACGAGGCGGTCGAAAGCCTGATCGCAGCGTGGGACCGCGACTACGACCCTTCGAAGACCAGCCTGATCCTCGCACACCTTCGCCGCGACGCCCGAAAGCTCAACGATATGGCCCGCGCCAAGCTGGTCGAGCGTGGCGTCGTCGCAGACGGATTTGCGTTCAAGACAGAGGACGGAACCCGCATGTTCGCGGCCGGCGACCAGATCGTGTTCCTCAAGAACGAGGGCAGCCTTGGCGTCAAGAACGGCATGCTCGCAAAGGTGGTTGAGGCCGCACCCGGCCGGATCGTCGCTGAGATCGGCGAAAGGGAACATCGGCGCCAGGTCACGATCGAGCAGCGCTTCTACAACAATCTCGGTCACGGCTATGCCACGACCATCCACAAGAGCCAGGGCGCGACCGTCGACCGGGTGAAGGTGCTTGCTTCCCTTTCATTGGACCGGCATCTCACCTATGTGGCCATGACGCGCCATCGTGAGGATCTCGCGATCTACTACGGCAGTCGTTCCTTTGCGAAATCCGGCGGGCTCATCCCGATCCTGTCGCGCCGAAACGCCAAGGAGACGACCCTCGATTACGAGAAGGCGTCGTTCTATCGCCAGGCGCTGCGCTTCGCGGAAGCCCGCGGCCTTCATCTTGTCAACGTCGCCCGCACGATCGCACACGATCGCCTCCAATGGGCCGTCCGGCAGAAACAGAAGCTCGACAATCTCGGCGCCCGTCTTGCCGCCATCGGCGCGGCACTCGGACTGGTCCACGGCAGCCACAAACACTCCATCCCGGACACAATCAAGGAGGCCAAGCCCATGGTGTCAGGTATCGCCACCTTCCCGAAATCGCTCGACCAGGCTGTCGAAGACAAGCTCGCCGGCGATCCCGGGCTCAAGAAGCAATGGGAGGACGTCTCGACCCGCTTCCAGCTCGTCTACGCGAAGCCGGAAGTGGCCTTCAAGGCCATCAATGTCGATACCATGTTGAAGGACCAGTCGGTCGAGCAGTCGACCCTGGCAAGGATTACCGGCGAGCCAGAGAGCTTTGGCGCGCTGAAGGGCAAAACCGGTCTTCTCGCCAGCCGTGCCGACAAGCAGGACCGGGAAAAAGCCATCGCCAATGTGCCGGCGCTTGCCCGAAATCTTGAACGCTACCTTCGTGAGCGGGCCGAGGCCGAATTCAAACATGAGACGGAGGAGCGCGCGGTCCGACTCAAGGTTTCAGTCGATATCCCGGCGCTCTCCCCATCTGCCAAGCAAACGCTCGAACGCGTGCGAGATGCCATCGATCGCAACGATCTCCCGGCTGGCCTCGAATATGCGCTGGCGGACAGAAACGTGAAGGCAGAACTCGAAGGTTTTGCCAAGGCTGTGTCGGAGCGTTTCGGGGAACGGACCTTCCTGCCTTTGGCTGCCAAAGACACTGATGGCAAGACTTTCGAGACCGTCACAGCAGGAATGACGGTCGTCCAGAAGGCTGAGGTCCAGTCCGCGTGGAAATCTATGCGGACGGTCCAGCAGCTTGGCGCTCATGAACGCACGACCGAAGCGCTCAAGCAGGCAGAGACGCTGCGGCAAACCAAGAGTCAAGGGCTCTCGCTGAAATGACCCGGGCAGCAACCACCCGGTCGATGACCACGCAACAACGACGTGCCACTGCGGTTCTGTCGATAGCGGCCGCGGCCACCATTCTGCTGGTGGTGACTGCCGTCGCCGGCGGCTACCGCATCAATCTGACGCCGAGCGAGCCACTGGGCCTATGGCGCATTATCCCGCTTCATCGACCGGTGGCAGTCGACGACCTCCTGTTCATCTGCCCGCTGGAAACGGCGGCGATGCGGGCAGCCAGGGCACGAGGCTATTTCCGTTCTGGTTCCTGCCCGGGCGACGTCGCACCGTTGATCAAGACAGTGATCGCCGTTGTAGGACAGCGTGTCGAAATCGGCGTCAACGTGAGAGTGGATGGGCGGGTGGTTTCCTCATCCAGTCTCGCACTACGTGATGGAAAAGGCCGGCCGTTGACGCCGTTTCCGAGCGGCATCATACCGCCAGGATATGTCTTCCTGCATTCCGCCTTCCCCGGCTCCTATGACTCCCGATATTTTGGCCCGGTGCCGATCTCCGGCATTCTCGGGCTGGCGCAGGAGGTGTTCACCTATGTGCCGTGATTACCTTCAGCCGGCGCTGCTGATATTCGCTTCGATCGCGATCGGCGTGGTGGGCTGGAGCGGCCATGTGTTGCTCCTACCCGTCGCGCTCGGGTTTCCGGTTCTTTGGTCGATCTCGCAAACGAGATCGGTCGCGGCACTTGTCTCCAGCGGATACTTCCTGGCCGCGTCCCGGGGTCTGCCACAAGGCGTTGCCGCCTTTTATTCGTCGGATATCTGGCCAGGCCTCCTGCTCTGGCTGGGTGCGTCTATGAGTTTCGTTGCCGTGCATACGCTCGTCTGGACGATGAACGGACGCGCGCGTCCATTTCGCTACCTCCTTGCGGCAGCCGTCATGGCCGTTCCGCCGTTCGGCATCACGGGCTGGGCGCATCCTGTCACCGCCGCGGGTGTTCTGTTTCCGGGATGGGGATGGTGGGGACTTGGCGTCATGACAGCCGGCCTTGCGGGTCTCGTAACCCGCATTTGGCCAGCTGTCGCCATCGCCTTCGCAGGCCCTTGGCTGTGGTCCGCCGCAATCTGGACCGACCCGAAACTACCGGAAGGCTGGCGCGGCGTCGATCTTGATATGGGGGCTTCGCTCGGTCGGGAGCCCGGGCTTCAACGCCAGCGTGACATGATCGCAACGGTGCGTGGCGCGGCCAGCGATGGGGCCCGTTTTGTGGTGCTGCCGGAAACTGCGCTCGGTTTCTGGACACCGACCGTGGCGCGGCTTTGGACGAACGCCTTCAGGGATGATGATGGGACGGTGATCGCCGGTGCGGCGATGGTCGATGCTGGGGGCTACGACAATGTTCTGGTCGCGGTCGACGGGAGGGGCGGCCACATCCTCTATCGCGAACGTATGCCGGTTCCCGGTTCGATGTGGCAGCCGTGGCGATCCTGGTTTGGGGAGAGTGGTGGTGCTCGGGCGGATTTCTTCGCGAACCCGGTCGTCTCCATCGGCGCCAGCCGCGCGGCACCGCTGATCTGCTACGAGCAATTGATTGTTTGGCCGGTGCTTCAGTCGATGCTGCACGATCCGGACCTCATTGTTGCTGTCGGAAACGGGTGGTGGACCGAAGGGACATCAATCGTTGCTATCCAGCGAACTGCCACTACAGCGTGGTCAAAGCTCTTCGCAAAGCCGATTGTTATTGCCTTCAACACCTGAGTGCTCAGGAGACACCATGATCGACGCAGCCCTGATAAATGAATGCGCAGACCCTTCTCTCAAGCCGACGATCGTCGAGCAGTTCGTGATGGCGGCGGGCTCGGCTGATACCTTCGCCGTCACCGTCAAATCAGGCGACCGATTGATCCTCGTTCCGAAAGCGGCATCGGCCGAGGAGGCGATTGCGATCGCGCGCCAATATGCTGGTCAAGCGGTCGTCCGCGTAGGGCTCACCCAGTTCCCCGCTGGCGTGGGAGTCAAGGAACCGGCGGATCTGAAGCCCGATCTCGTCGATCCTTGCCAGAACCTCCGGAAAGGCACTGCGATGTTCGCCAAGGTATTGAGGATCGTTGCAAAATGGTATGGCAACCCCACGAGCAAAGACGTCTTCCCGAAAATCTTCGAGGACGCGGTCTACGCATGGAAGACCGGCGAGTTCGGGGGTGTCGGCGTGTTTCAGGCGGAGGATCCTGGCATACCCATCGAAGCGCCGCAGCAAAGCGATAAGGAAGTGGATGGCGAGGAAGCGACGCCGAAAGACTTACAACCAGAGACGATGCAGGATGTTAGGCATGCGGGGATACGGATCGATCTTTCCCGCATTGGTCAACAACAGCGTTGAGTTCACCTCGCATTGGCGAGGCATGTTCCGGCCAAGCCAAAGTTTAGGCGACTCCAAAGCATGAAATTAATGCCCTTCCAGATGCCTCGTCCGCGGTTGTAATGGCGGCGAGCCAGTAAAACCCGCCGTACTGACGGGTTCCAGCTATGAAGTTGCCCGACAAAAACCCGACAGGATCTGAATTCTGCTCGCTGAGCCATGAACTCGCGTGGTTGCGACCAAACCGCTCATTCGTCCAGCCTCGCAGCCGCAACCGCGTGCGGCATCAGGAATGTGGCAATCTGCGCGATGACGTCGATCAGATCGCCAGGATTGTGTGCAACGCCTTCAATGAAAGCACGCCATTGTCGCTGCTTTTGCTGGTCCTTGGCAAAGGCGTCCGTTAGGGCGTCCGGCAGGTCAATGGGGATCGGTGTCTCGCGGCGATCAAAGGTAGCGGCTATTGCGCGCGCCAGCCGATCATCGCTGAAGTCGAAAGACCTGCTGAGGATCCAGATGTCGTAGAAATCCTTCATGCGGCTGTTTACTCGCCCCAGCATCACCATTGCCTGGAACTTCTCGGCAATGACCGTTTCTCGCGCATAGGCCCGAAGCCGCGGCATCGGAAAATCGAGCATGGAAGGATAATCCAAAACCTCCACCCCAGGCTCAAGCGCATCGCCAAAACCGATGTCGATGGTCAGGTTGATCCGGGCTCCGCTGATCGAAGTGATCACCCGCAGCCTGAGCCCACCATAATCCAGTGCCTCGCGAATACGATCCACATGCAGCGTATCAGCGTCGAACGTAACGCCATCGTCGGCCTCTTGCGCCAGAATTTCCCGAAATGTCTCAAGCATCGGGTCCGGACTCGGATCACCGAAACCCAAAAGATCCAGGTCGCGCGTGCCTCGGTGCGGATTGTCGAACCAACTCATCATCAACATCGCCCCTTTTAGAACAAAGCGATCGGCGTGGGGCGACTGGCTAAGCCGGAACAATAACCGTTCAAGGGCGAAACGCGTCAGGACGAGATCGAAGCTTTGCCCGCTTGCCTTGGCGAGTTGCAACAGGCGGGCGCGCACCGAGGCGCCGACGTTTCTGATTTCTTTAGCCATTGGCGGTCAGCGCCTCGAGATACGGCCGGATCACAGAGCCAACGCCACCGCGTTCGGCCTGGTTGGCGATTTCGCCAGGAGTAGCCCTTCGTTGCCGCAGCGCCTCCTGCAGCCCTTCTATCGCTACCGAAAGGCCGATCTTGTTGCGATATCGAAAGCAATCGGCAATTGTCTTGGCGATTCCAAAGACCCTCACAGGAACGCCTTCAATGATATGGGTTTCGACGCTGTCGTTGAGAAGGCTGTCTGTGAAGCGCACGATGCGCACAGCGGGGGCTTCCAGTTTCGGCGGCCAGTCCTTACGGCCTATGGCAAGCCAGATTTGTCCGGGGAGCTGATCTGTCAGGCTGTGAAATGCCAATGCCGAAACGAGGCAGATAACGGCTTTGGGCGCGCGTTTGGCAACCTCCGCCAGGCTGTGGCTGGCGTCGAGCTGCGCATCAGGAAGTTGATAGAGACCGCGGGCAAGCCGCAGCACTTCACCATCTCGTTCCATTCGGCTCATGGTGGCAGCCGTGACTCCTGCGTTCCGCAGTTCGACGAAACGTGCTATTCCGCGCTCGGTTAGCACGGTCCGAGCGATTTGGCGTTGCGTGACTGAACTGGGCATTGATATAAAAGCTCGGAGAATAGGATCTATTATCCTAGGATTTGTATCACAATCCCTGGGGCCGAGAAAGCCCTCGCATTATGAATTCTTCACCACGCTAATTACTCGATGGACAAAGTTGACAATTCTAGTGGTCGCCTGGAGTAAAGATGTAGCTTGCGGCGAGGTCCACTATGCGCGCAGTGAGAGCCGGATAACCCTCGACGATCTCGTCTGCGGCAGCGCCTTGCAATTTCATCGCAGCGATTGTTCGGACTCGAGAGGAGCACAAATCTCAATTCCATTTGGCTTGCTTCGACGATTTCTCGTTGTCGCCGGCCGGATTGAAGCTGCTGAGATCCCAGATTATGCGCCTGTTTGCGTACTCACTTGGGTCTCACCAATCGGTCGCACTAATTCGACGTGGCTGACATCTAAGGCTTGAGCCAGTTCATAAATCGTAATCAAAGTTGGGTTGCGACGACCTCGCTCCAGGCTACTGAGATATTGCTGGCTGAAACCAGAACGCGCCTCGACCTCTTCCTGTGTCAGGCCTTTCTCCCGACGCAGGCGGGCAAAATTCGAGCCGACCAGTTTGCGCATGTCCATGCGCCGAAAGATCGCCGTTTACACACTCGGAGTTTATCAACTAAAGTATGTAAAGCTCCTTCCCGTAAATCCCGCCAATGCGGGCGGGTAATGGGTTTAGTTGTCGATATAAGCATCAGCACATTGTCTGCAACTCAGAGATTTCGGATGTAACGGTGTCCCATTTGATGTAGGCGAACCTTCGGGCCGCTTGGTGAGAGAATGAAAGTTTGGGAGAAGCGGGTGAACAAAGCGAGCTCATCCGATGCAAATGGTCGAGAAAAGGAAAGAGAATCGCGCTTCAGCTCGATGCAACAGTCGAAGCTTGAGGCGTTGGCCGTCTCGGCAATTCTCGAACACCGCCTCCTGATCGCCGCCGACGAAGCTGTCTATGAGGAATGGGCTCGCGCGACCGCAGACCCATCAATTTCCGCCGCCGTGCTCAAGAGCCTGCAGGAGGAGTATGTCGCGCGCCAAAAGAAATCTGAAGTCCAGCAAGAAGAACTTTCGGAAATCATCGATGCGTTAGGCTACGTCCCCGAGGTTCCACTCGATAAACATGAATGACGGTCAAACCAACCCGTGATCTTTAGCAATTGCGACGAGCTGTGGGACGGTCGCAGCCTCAAGTTTTTCGCGCGCTTTATCAAGGTAGTGCTGCACTGTCCTCGGGTTGATCCCCGTTAGCATTGCGGTTTCCGGAGCGCTTTTACCCTTTGCCGCCCACATGAGGCACATTGCTTCTCTTGGTGAAAGCAACCGTCTCGGAGCGACAATGGTCGTCGCAGCGATAATCTTCAGGCAGTAATGGATCACCAGCACCGCTCGGATCGCTTGTTGCGCATCCCGCAGTTTTGAAACGTCAGCCGTCGGCGCCGAAGATGCAAACGTCAGCATCATCGTCGACCCGAAACTTCCTTCGACGGGGATCGTCACCCCACTCCGAATTCCGTACTCGATCGCCTGGTCCCGAAAACGCCTGAGTTCGGAGGTTCCACGAGCGGGCCAATCGTCGGCCGTCCAGGAAAACATTTCCATGCGACGCTTGGCTTCAGTAACGACCGGGTCGATGCGGGAGTAATGGCCTTCGAGATAAACACCCTGCCATTCCTCCGGATAGGAGTTGAATGTGCGGATTTCCAGCCCCTCAGTCTGCAGATAAGCAAAACGGTCGAAGCCGCATGCGTGCGCAAATGTTTTCAAAGCACTTTTGATCATACGTTCATCATGCGCGGCTTCTGTCATATCGATGAGAGAGCGAAGGTCACCGTCCACTAACTTTTCTCCTTTTTTCGACGGTGCAAGCCTCCCACTCGTCGCGCCGTTCTGACGCCGCGAGGTACCGGTTGCCACCGTTCGGCTAGCCGGAACCACATGGGACATTGGACGATACGGCAGTTGCTTCTACGCGAAGCAGATCCACGTTCGTTGCATCGCTTAGGTCTATTGACCTCTGCCGGGTATTCAACTCTTTCTGATCTAAAGACGATGATTTTTATAGAGATTTTTAGTCACACCTGCGCCCCGCGCGGAATGTACTTGCGACGTTCAGCGACAAGCGAAAATCTGAGCGTCCGTTAGCTGTTTAGCGGCCGCTATAGACAGAATGAAAAATAACATCCTGATCGACCAACACATTGAACTTGTAGCCCGGCCGGATGCGAATCGTCGGCTGAACGTTCAGATTCTTCGAGATCGTCTCTTCTGCTACGCGGCCAAATGACGCGGCAAAATTCCGTCTTGCTGCATCCGAAGCCGTGTCCTGCGTCGCGAGCGTCGAACTCTCAGGCATCGACATATCGGTACCCGCCCCGATGATTGCCACCAGGGCTGCAGAACCGAATGTTCTCCAGAGATGTCGGTCGACCTTGTCCTGGAAGCCGCCATAACCTTCAGCGTCAGTGCCCGCCATACCACCGATCTGCAGGGTAGACCCGTTCGGAAAAATGAGGTCCGTCCAGACGACGAGTACCCGTTCCTGGCCGAAAGACACCTTGGAATCGTAGCGACCGAAGAGCTTTGCGCCTTGCGGGATGAGAAGGCGATAACCGGTTGCGCTGTCGTAGACATTTTGGCTGATCTGAGCGGTAATGCGCCCCGGCAGGTCGGAATTGAGGCCGGTGATCAATGTCGCCGGGATGACTGAACCGCGCTTCAATTCGTTGGGTGACATCTGCGGCACGACCTGGTTCGGCAGGTAGCCGAGATCCTTGATGTCCTGATTAAAGAAGTCCTCCTTCGACGTCTGCCCGTTCTGATCGACGTTCTGCTCCATCAAGCCTGATTTCATGGCCGCGCCATAAAGGTCTGAGGCGCTGCTCGTCACGGCATTTGTCGGCTGGCGGACGGTGTCATTGGTGGAGATTGCAGCCTTCTCGACATCGGAGATGTCTACCTTTAGCGGCGAATCGAGCGCCGTGGAACGGGCCTGGAGACGCGCCATCCGTTGCCGCTGGGCTTCGCGCATATATTGTTCATCCTGCTCTCGCTTCAGGCGTGCCTTCCACTCCTCTTCGGCTTCGAGCCTTTGTCGGCGATCTTGTCGATCTGTTGGTTGGCGCTCGAAGACCGGTTCCTGCTTTTCCTTTTTCTCCGCGACGACTGGCATCGGTTGAAACACCTCCTGCTTTTCTGGGTCACCGATAATGCCGTCGGTGACACCCCGCTTAAGCTGATCACCGAAACTGGTCGCAGGGCTGTTGGAAGCACCCTCGATGTCGCCATGATTGAAGGAAAGCCCGCGCAGTGACAGACCAATCACGACCACGCCGACGAACAGCACGATGACGATGATGGCGACGATGATCGGCAGGCGGTTGAGCCGGCGCATGCCATTCTGATCGTCGGCCTGGGCTGACGCGCCAAGTTGGAGCGACTGGACCATATTGCTCTCCGTCAGTTACCCTGCATGATCGAAAGCGGACTAGCCGGCGTGGCGCCTGCCGCCGTTGGTGTATAAGCACGTCCGAGAGCGATCGAAGGCGTCGAAACCCGCGCGAGCAGCTGCCCGTCGAATCCCTCAATTGCATAGGCAAGCTCGACCGGCTTGATGTCTTTGGCGACTTTGCCGTCCCTGACGACCGTATAACCCCGCCCCTTCAGGGCCGCCTCGAGGGCGGATGCGAACTCCGATGCGTCCGTCTCCATTTTGATCGTGGTCGTAGCACCGGCCGGGCCGATCTGTTCGGCCAGACGACTTGCCATGTCGCCGGCGATGGCGCTTGCAGCCGGTCCGGTGACGGCCACAGGTGTGGAACTGGTGGTCAGTGCGTCGTCCGCCGTTTGGCAACCGGAGAGCAGCGCGCCGACGACGAAATATGTGAGAAGCTTGCGCATGGTTCAGCCTCCCCGCCGGATGGTGATCTTCTGCTGCCGCCAACCGACACCGGAAACGAGGATCGCCTTGTCGATCGCATAGTCGACGGTCATCATGTCGTTCTTCATGCGATAGTTGACGATGCGATTTTGACCGCCGGAGACGACGAAAAGCACAGGCGCATCCTGGCCGGAGATCGACTTCGGGAACTGGATGTAGGTCTTCGCCCCGTCCGAATAGACCCGCTTCGGTTTCCACGAAGCACCGCCGCTGATTGAATAGGAGAAGTTCAGCTTGTCCGGCGCGGTGCCCGGAATGCCGCCCGTTTCGAGACGGGTGTTGATGTCGGCGAGCTTGGTGGACACGTCTTCCGGATATTCGAAACCAACGCGCGCCATGTATTGGCTCGGATGGGACTTGAGCTGGATGTGATAGGTGCGCCGCGATGTCGTCACGACCATTGAGGTGAGAAGGCCTGGCTCCGACGGTTTGACGATGAGATGGATCGCCTGTCCGCCTGTGGCCCCCGAAGTGGCCGGCTCTACCTTCCAGCGCACGGTGTCGCCGACCATAACATCGCGAGCGATCTCGCCACCCTGAAGTTCGATGTCGCAGACCTGCAGCGGCGAGCAGACGACGGAAGGTTGCGTTTCGCCGAACAGGAAGATCACCTTTCCGTCCGGTCCCGTCGTCACCAATCCCGGCGTGCCGCGCCACTTTTTGGAAAGATTTGTTCCTTTCACCTCGTTGCTCGTCATACTTTGCGCCTGCGCGCCCGCCGCAAGCAAGAGTCCGGCCATGCAGCCGGCGGCCGCGATCAATCCCGTTTTTTTCATTGAAAGAATCCCTACCCTTAAAGCTGTGCCGTCCAGTCGAAATCCCGGACGTAGAGGCCGATCGGATTGAGGCGGATCGTCGCCTCATCCTGTGGCGCGGTGAGCGTCACCGTTGCGATCCCGCGGAACCGCCGCGTGCCGGTTTCCTTGCCCTTGCGGTCCCGCTCGTATTCCGTCCAGTCGATCTGATAGGTCTGGTTCGAGAGCGCCACGATGTTGTTGACCTCGATGGCAACGGTCGAGGACTTTGCCTTCTCGAACGGAGAATTGCCTCGGAACCAGGCGTTGACCTTCTCCGTCGACGGATCGGAGGTGCGAAGAAGAGCGTAGGTGCGGTCGATATATTGCTTCTGCACCACCGCATCCGGCGTGATCGAGCGAAAGCTCGTGACGAAGTTGCCGAGTGTGGCGCGCACCACGCGGACATCGGCATACTCGATCTGCTCGGGGAAGCCTGCGGTGACCGCAGTTCCGAGCTTGTCGACCTCGACGATGTAAGGCACGAGCCTCACTTGCGTGCTGAGATACATCGCGTAGCTGAAGCCGATGACGGCCATTACCAGACCGAGGACACCAACAATCCGCCATGCGGCGGCTGCCTTCACATAGGAACCATAGCGTTCGCTCCATTCCTGGCGGGCGGCAAGGTATGGGTTTTCCGGGGCGCGGTTCGCTGCCATTTATTTTTCCCTTGTCTCGATTACGGTTTGTCGTTGCGTTCGGGAGGAGGCTTCGGTCCGCTATGACCGCCGCGCTGTTCATCGAGCTTCGCATTGGCCAGTCCGAGAATGGACCCCGCATAAGCGCCCGGAGAGCCGATTGCCTTTTCCTTCGCGGCTGATCCGGCTGCTTGCGCGCCGGAACTGAAGCTCGCGCCCATGCCGCGAAGAGCGGCGCCTGCAACGGATGAACCAGCAGCTCGTGCGGCTTGCGCGGCCGCAAAGCCTGCGCCGGCGGCGCCGGCGGCGAGGAAGCCAGCGCCTGCGGCGAAAGACGCCGCTTGCCCGCCGTGGCGGATCGCTTCCATTCCTCCGGACACCGATGCGCCCTGGACAACGCCCTGGATGATGTTCGGGACATACATGGCGATGATGAAGACTACGACGGAAATACCGGCGATCGCCAAGGTCGTAACGAACTGGTCCGATGAGGCAGTCGGAGCTTGCGCAAGGCCAAGCAGGACGTTCGATCCGATCTTGGCGATCATCACCAAGGCCATGAGCTTCATGCCGACGCCGAAGGCATAGACGAGGTAGCGAACAGCAAAGTCTTTCGTGAAGGACGAACCACCCAGCCCGAGCATGATCATGCCGGCGAGCAGGCCGACATACATCTCGACCATGACCGACACGAAGATCGCTGCGACAAGCGAGAAGCAGATAACGACGATGCCCATCGCCAGCACCGCCGCGATCGCAAGCGCATTGTCTTCGAACACCCCGAACTGTGCCTGCTCCGACATCTGCGAGGCGACGCGGATGCCTGCATCGAACACTTCCGCGGGCGACGCTGAACCAGCGCCGGCGCCAATCTGGAAAAGACTGTCAACCACCGCTCGCGCAAAGGTCGGACCTTGGGTCAGAACGAATGCGAAGAACCCAATGAACATAATCCGCCGCACCAGTTCGGCGAACCAGCTGTCCAGCGAGGCTGACTGGATCGCCAGCCAGACGGCCGCAATGCCGATCTCGATCGTTGCGAGAATCCAGAATAGGGATTTCGCCGCCTCCATGATGGTGGTCTCCCACCCCCTCGCAGCAGACGAGACCTGGTTTTCCAGTTCCGTGAGGACCTGTCCCTCCTGCGCGAATGCGGGAACAGCATAGGCGAGGGAAAAGAGACCTGTAATCAGGAGAGAACGCGCAACAGTCACCTTTACCATCTCGGGCGCATCTCCTGGCCTTCCTTGATCGGCGGCAGCTCCTTGTCGGAGCCGAAGAATTTTTCCCGGACGGCGCGCTGCTCCTCGGTGAGCGCAGGTATTCCTGTGTTTCGGGAATTGATGATCAGCACTGTCATTGCAGACGATGCAGCGGCGACAGCCAACAGCAAGGCAATCAGGACGGGGCGGCTCACCAGCGCGGCTCCATTTTCTGGCCCTCCGGAACGCTCTTGACCTCGGCGTTGAAGAACTTTTCCCGCCGCGCCTGCGCCAGGTCCTTGTCGGTCTGTTCCGTCTGAAGCCATGTTCCCATCATTGTCATCTGTTGGGAGACGAGGCCGCGAAGCTTCTGCATTTGCGCGACTTGCTGAGCGGCGATCTCGTGCCCGACCTGCAAAGCCTTCATCTGCCCGTCAGCCGTCTCGGACATCGACCGCAATGAGGACATCGTGTCTTCCTCGCTGTCGAACTGGTCGGCCGTCAGGCTCGCGGCCTTCAGCGAGCTGGTGATCGTGTCACGGTTGGTGTCCGACCAGGACTGGTAAGTCGAGGAGAAGGTTGCGTTGCTCGGCAAATTCGTCTTGAGATCGGCGTAGCTCTGAAAGCGCTGCTGAAGAACGTCGTCCGCATTCCCCATGGAAAAGGCGATGCCCTGTCCCTGGTCGACGATACTGCGCAGCTGGTTGAGATCGCTTTCGACCTGCCCCCAGATATGATCAGGAAGCTGCGCGGTGTTTTGCAACATGTTCTCGTAGATCTTCAGCTGGTTCTGGATCTGCTCTGCAAGCTGGCTGATCTGCGTCAGCTGATTGTCGACCTGGATGCCGGAGCTTTTCATGAGATCGACAAGCTGCGCATTGTTGGCGAGCTGCGTCCATTCGGTCGCAGCGCCGGTGGCTGTCCCAGCTTGCACCGTGCCTGAGCCTCCAATCGTGAGAGCGGCGGCTGTTAAGCAGACGAGCCATCTACTTGAGTAGCGATGCGGCATCGTGAACTCCTCTCGTTTCAAGCCAGTGGATCGGCCATTCGTGGCCATGTTCGGATTTCAGTGCGCGAATGCGCTTGAGGTCCTCTTTGCCCGACGCGCCGACAAAGCTCAGTGCGATTGGCCCAAGCGACATGTCGAAGAGCCGCCGGCCGTCGGGGGTAGCGACGTAGTATTCGCGCTTGGGGATCGAGCTCGAGACGATCTCGATCTGACGCTCGTTGAACCCTATTCGCTCATAGAATTCTCGCGTGCCCGACTCACGAGCGGCGCCATTCGGAAGGCAAATCTTGGTCGGGCAGGATTCCTTCAGCACGTCGATAATCCCGGATCGTTCGGCATCCGAGATCGATTGGGTCGCAAGAACGACGGCGCAATTTGCCTTGCGCAGCACCTTAAGCCACTCGCGTATCTTGTCGCGGAACACAGGGTGGCTGAGCATGAGCCACGCCTCGTCGAGGACGATCAGACTTGGCGACCCATCCAAACGCTTCTCGATCCGGCGGAACAGGTAGGTCAGCACTGGCACGAGATTGCGCTCGCCCATATTCATTAGTTGCTCGATCTCGAAGGTCTGGAAGGCGCCGAGCGTGAGGCCGTCCTCTTCCGCATCGAGAAGCTGCCCCATCGGGCCGTCGACGGTGTAGTGATGCAGTGCGTCCTTGATCTCGCGCAGCTGCACGCCGCTGACGAAATCCGAGAGTGAGCGACCAGAGGCGCTCGCCATCAGGCCGATCTGCCGAGAGATGGCGTTGCGATGATCGGGTGTGATGGTGACACCCTGCAGACCGACCAGCATCTCAATCCACTCCGCCGCCCAAGCCCGGTCGGCAACACTTTTGAGTTCGGAGAGTGGGCAGAAGGCCAATGCCCTCCCCTCTTCCACACTGTCGCCGCCGATTTCATAATGATCGCCGCCGGCTGCGAGCGTCAGGGGCAGAAGTGAACTGCCTTTGTCAAAGGCGAAGATCTGCGCATTTTCGTAGCGACGAAACTGCGCGGCGATCAGGGCGAGCAACGTCGACTTGCCAGAACCGGTCGGACCGAAGATCAGCGTGTGGCCGACATCATCGACGTGCAGGTTCAGACGAAACGCTGTCGAGCCGCTCGCAACCTGCATCAAGGGCGGCGAATTCGGTGGGTAAAAGGGGCATGGCGCGACGGGGTTTCCGGACCAGACCGAGTTCAGCGGAATCAAGTCGGCGAGATTGCTGGTGTTGATCAGCGGCTCACGGATGTTGCAATACCAGTTGCCTGGCAAGCTACCGAGATAGGCGTCGGTGGCGTTGAGCATTTCGATCCGTGCCCCGAAACCTTCCGCCTGGATCAGCCGCCGGATCGCTTCGGCCTTCTCCTGGAGTGCTTCGCGATCGCTGTCGAACAACACAACGACCGGTGTGTAATAGCCATAGGCAACCAGTTGCGACGAGGCCTGCGCGATCGCATCCTCAGTCTCGACTACCATCGTCATCGCGTCCTGGTCGACGGATCGACTTTGTGTCTGGAATATCTGGTCAAAGAACGGCCGGACCTTCTGCTGCCATTTCTTCCGCGTCCGTTCGAGCTTTTGCCGGGCCTCCTCGGCATCAAGGAAAATGAAGCGCGATGACCACCGATAAGTCAGCGGCATCAGGTCTAGGCTGTTGAGAATACCGGGCCAGCTCTCGGCCGGCAGACCGTCGATCGCAACGACGCCGAGAAAAAGGTTTTCGACCTTTGGCGTCAGTCCATGCTCAAGCTCCGCGGTGGCGATCCAGTCGAGATACATGGGAACGTCGGGTAGCCGGATTGGATGGCTTTCCCCGGTAGTGCAGAACCGCGCGAACTGCAGCAGCTCGTCGTATCTGGCAATTCGCTCGCCTCCCCTTTCGACCGTTTCACGGGTTTCCATTCGCCGGATCGAAAGCGTGTTGGCCAAATACTGCTCAAGCTCTCGCACCGCGTTCTTGAACACGAAGAGCACCGTGTCCGCGTAGGATTTTTTCCGGCTTTCCTCATCCGAATAGATGTATTTGCTGAGAGCAGTCTTTTTGGATTCGAGCGGCCGGTGGGTCAGGATCAGCGCATGCTTGCTCTCGAAATGGCCCTGCTCGCGCGCGAAATGCGCCCGACGCTCGGCATCGATTGCGCGGGTTACCGGGTCGGGGAAATGGCATCGATCTTCTGATGGATAGTCGACCGTTGGAATACGGATGGCCTCCACCTGGATCATCCAGCCGCTTCCGAGCCGCGACAGAACGGCATTGATCTGCCTCGACAGCTCGTTACGCTCGAGGTCAGTCGCGCTTTCGGAGTCCGGGCCAGCGAAATACCAGCCGGCCATCAGGCTTCCGTCCTTCAAGAGGAGGACACCATTGTCGACCAGGCCGGCATAGGGAACGAGATCGGCGAAGGAAGGGCCGGTCACCCGGAAGCGTTTGAGAGCTACCATGGCCGCCTCCTCAGTACCGTCGCCACGGCGTAGTGGTTGCCTTGTAGTAGGGCTTGTAGGAAATGTGTCTGATATAGACTTGCCGCATCAGTGGGTCGGACTTCGCCATCATCCTGAGCAGCCCGACGATCACGACCCAGACAGTGACGCCGAAGATAGCCGAATAGGCCGTAAGCACGACGAAGATCAGGATCACTGCTGCAAGACCGGTGATCAGGACCAGCTCCCGGTCGGCGCCCATGAGCAGGTTCGGGCGAGAGAGCGCGCGATGGATGCGGTTACGCCGCAGGCCGGACAGGGACTCAGCCATGATCTCCCTCCCCTCCTCTGTTCGAACCAATTGACGTGATCTGCTCGTCGGTCAGCCCGATCGAAGCGCCGGTCGCACCGAACAGGCCGACAATGTTGGTGGCGCCGAGCAGGATGCCGGCGACAAGAACGACGTACACAAGTCGCCGCGAGAAATCGTTGAGCTCGCCGCCGAAGATGAGCATGCCGCCGGCGATGGCCACGGCTGCAAGCGCGATCGCACCCGCGACCGGGCCGGTTATCGATTCCTGAATCTGCTGCAGTGGCCCTTCCCATGGGAGGCTGCCGCCGGAACTGGCGAGCGCCGGCGCGACAGAGGCAAGAACGATTGGCGCCGCCGCGAGCGCGGCCGCGATGAGGGTATGCTTACGCGACATGGCGCGCCTCCTGTTCTTCAGTGGGCTGATCGGATTCGATCTCATACTGTCCGTTGATGAACCGCTCGACTTGAATGATGTCGCGAACCAGCCGCCCCCGCGGTGTCCGCTCGATCGAAATGACCAGGTCGACCGCCTCTCCGATCACCTCGTGCATCGGCTGCTGGCTTGCCTCGGCCGTCAGCTGTTCAAGCCGACGCAGCGCCGACATGGCGGTGTTCGAGTGGATGGTCGCCACGCCGCCCGGGTGGCCGGTGTTCCAGGCCTTGAGCAACGTCAGGGCCGCGCCGTCGCGAACTTCGCCAACGACGATCCTGTCGGGGCGCAGCCGCATCGTGCTCTTGAGGAGCCGCGCCATGTCGATCGTATCGCTGGTATGGAGGAGAACGGCGTTCTCGGCTGCGCACTGGATTTCGGCGGTGTCTTCGAGAATGACGAGGCGATCGTCTGGGGCGGATTTGACGATCTCTCGGATCACAGCGTTCGCAAGCGTCGTCTTGCCCGAGCCCGTTCCCCCGGAAATGATGATGTTCAGCCTCGTGGAAATGGCACTGCGGATCGTTGCGGCTTGGTATTCTGTCATCACGCCGGCGCAAATATAGTCTTCGAGCGGAATGAGGCGTGATGCCCGGCGACGAATCGCGAAGGCAGGCTTGGTGACAACGGGGGGCAACAGTCCCTCAAAGCGATGGCCACCGATTGGCAGCTCGCCGGAGATGATGGGCTGTTCCGTGTCGACCTCTGACTGCAGCGCGTGCGCCACTGTACCAATGACCATCTCGGCGGCAGCGGATGACATCTCGCCGGCGGGCGCAACGCCGTGACCTAACCGTTCGATGAACAGCTTTCCGTCTGGATTGAGCATAATCTCGACGACATTCACGTCATCCAGGGCAACACAAAGCTGATCGCCGAGCGCATCCTGAAGTTTGCGGACGAGCCGAGGGTGAGAGCGAAGCTGGTTCACGTATTTCTCCTTAGGCTGCCAGGCTGACAGGGGGCGAGTTCAGAACGGTAGTTGGAGGGGCGAAGCCTGAGGAACGTATCTGCGTCGGCGGATAGCGTGCCTGCTACGGCCATCGTCACGCCGATCTTCTTGGGTTCGCCTAAACGATGCAACTGCCACCCAACGCGAGCGAGGATCCGCTCAAACCGAAGATCGGTCACCGTAACAATCTCAGTGTACGCATTCGCCATGCACCATTCGATGATGCCAGCGAACATGGTGAGCGTCGCTTCATGGACCGAGCCGTCCGCCCTCCCCTCCGTGAGAGCCGTATCGACGCAGAACCGGGAACTCTCGATCATCGCGGCATGACCGTTGAGCTGACCGTCGGGGAGAAGCGAGGGGAAAACATCGGCTACCATCGTCGGACCAAGCGCCGGAAGAAGTCTCGCGCACCCAGCCAATTGGCCGGTCTCGGCGATGGCGAGAACATAGGTCGGTCGAAGTGCGTCAAAGCCATCGGACTCGTACCCCGCCGTTACGTCCACCTCCCAACCGAGGCGGTCGGAAAAAACCCGCGCACGTAGCTGGTAGTGGAGGTGAAGGAGGTGAGCCTCTTGAATCGTCCGGGGTGCTGAAAACGCGAGAACCTGCATGAACTTTCTCCGTCGTTGTTGGTGGCGGCGAAATCAGCACAGAATTGAATCGAGAGGCAGTTGTAGGATCCTACAAGTCGCACTCACGCGAGTCGGCAAGGAAAAGCGATAAGGGGTGATCGAGGGGGCCTTGCGCAGCCACATAAACGCGGGGCGCATTGTAGGATTCACAGTAAAACGGACCATGAACGCGGCGGGCCACCCCCCTAGCTAAATCCGTGAAAACGCAAGGAAAAGAAGCTATGGGTGTGCAACCCGTCGATTTTGCCTTAACCCTTTGTTAACCTTAATTCTCTTGCGGCTATCTGAGAATCGGGAGATAGTTGCGAAAATTATGGCTATGGGGCCATTTTTTCGAAAGTTCAGCCTCCCGGGAAATAGTTTGCAAAATGAGCCATCAGCAGCCTAATCGTTTTGATATCGAGATTGCCCAGCAAGGGGCAAAGATCTCAAACGCGTTGCATATGCTGCGCAGCCAACAGTATCCGCCAGATGCTCGCAAGGGACTGCGCAAGTTCCAATTGGGAGAGGTCGCTGACTTCATCGGGGTCACCCAAAGCCATCTTCGACAGATTCATTCGGAAGGTAAGGGTCCCGAGATAGAATCGGTCAGTGGGCGGCGCTACTACACGGCTGACCAGATGCTCGAGCTTCGTGATTATCTGGAGGCCAATAAAAAATCTGATAAGAGATACTACGTTCCCCGTCGTCGTGAAGGCGAGCCGATGCAGGTCGTATCGGTCGTGAATTTCAAGGGCGGGAGCGGGAAGACGACGACCGCCGCGCACCTTGCTCAATATCTCGCTCTCACCGGCCATCGCGTACTGGCGGTCGACCTGGATCCGCAGGCATCGCTGACTTCCCTGTTTGGAATCCAACCTGAACTCGATGATACGGCCTCCCTTTACGAGGCGCTTCGTTTCGATGATGAACGGAGGTCGATCGCGGAAGTCATCCAGCCAACGAACATTCCTGGCCTGGACGTGGTTCCTGCAAATCTGGTCCTGCAGGAGTATGAGTATGATGTTCCCCTGGCAATCTCCTCCAAGAAGGGTGAGGACGGCCGACTGTTCTATATGCGCATTTTCAACGCCCTGAAGCAGGTGGACGACAGGTACGATGTCGTGGTCATCGATTGCCCACCACAACTGGGATACCTGACGATCACGGCGCTTATGGCCTCCACAGGCATCCTGATCACTATCCATCCCCAGATGCTGGACATCATGTCGATGAGCCAGTTCCTGATGATGTTGGGCGGCATAATGGGGCCGGTCGCAGAGGCTGGCGCCGAGATGCGTGTCGAATGGTTCCGCTATCTTGTTACGCGCTTCGAGCCGACCGACATCCCGCAAGCGCAGATGGTCGGGTTCATGCAATCCATGTTTGCCCAACAAATGCTGCGAAATCACGTCCTGAAGTCGACTGCAATCTCCGATGCTTCGATAAAGAAGCAGACCTTGTATGAGGTCGAGCGGGGCGATTTCGTTCGTTCCACCTACGACCGGGCCATGGAAAGCCTGAACGCAGCCAACGGCGAAATCATGGAACTAATCCACGGCGCATGGGGGCGGAAATGACGCACTTGTCAGCCGTTTTTTTGCAGAGTTTTGTAAGACATTTCAAACCTTTGTCGACGTTGAAAGCGAGTTTGGAGGCTGGCTATGGCACGTGAAAATCCATTTGCAAAACTGGACATGGCTTCAATCGCGTCTAACCAGACACCGACGAAGCCTGGCTACGGTATGACGGGTGCAGCTAAGACTGTCGTTCGGTCGATCGAGGACTTGGCCGAGAATACCAAGAAGCTTATGGAAGGCGAGGTGATCGTGGACCTGGATCCACGGGTGATTGACGTTTCCTTTGTCGCCGATCGTCTTTCCGACGATGGCGAGGAGTACCAGGAGCTTAAGCAGGCGATTAGCGAGTCCGGCCAGACGACGCCTATTCTGGTTCGACCCAGTTCGTCAGATAGTCAACGCTTTATGGTTGTCTTCGGTCATCGGCGTTTAAGGGTCGCGAAAGAGCTCGGAGTTCCGGTCAAGGCAGTTGTCAAAAAACTGGACGACATCACGTCCGCTATCGCACAGGGGCAGGAAAATTCCGCTCGATCAAACCTGTCGTTCATCGAGCGTGCGTATTTTGCACAGAACCTGCTCGCGTCCGGAATGACGAAGGACGTGGTCAGATCTTCGCTGGCGGTTGATGAGGCAATGCTCTCCAAAATGCTAGGCGTGGTCGATGTGGTCCCTGCCCCGGTCATCAAGGCTCTCGGCGCGGCCAAGAAAATCGGCCGCGACAAGTGGTTGAGCTTGCGCCAGCTGCTGCTGACCCCTGCCCTTCTGAAGATCGCCACGGGCTATGTGGAAACGGCTGAGTTTCTGAAGCTCGAGGAAGAGGCGAGGTTCGATAACCTGCACGGGTATCTCACCCGGTACAAGAACAAGTCAGCGGCCAAGAATCCGAAAAGCCCGAGATCGTCGAAAGAATGGACGTCGAGCGATAGTTCGCTGAGTCTCACAATGAATGCCAGGTCAAAGAAGGTCGCGATCGAGCTTTCGAATGCGGAAGCCAAACCCTTCAGCGATTGGCTTTCTAGCCGCATGGATCATCTGTACGACGAATACAGGCAGTCCAAACCTGAATGCAACGGAGATTAGACCGCAAAAGAAAAAGGCCCCCAAACGGTAAACCGCGGAAGCCTCTCTCGTTATCCTTAGCAAGATCGAGAATCGCATTTCCCGGAATCACAGTCAAGAGTTTTGGCACCGATTTGGTGAGCGGATTTCCTTTGCCTGAAGAAAGGTGAAAGAAAAATGCAAACGAGACATGTAACGACGCCCTTTGGGCGGCGGCCGGCGACGCTTGCCTTGGTGAAAGGGCAATTGGCGATCGCGGCTTCAACACCAGGCACGCGTGTCGAAAAGTGGAAAGTATTTCGCGATGTGTGCGAAGCGAGGGAACGCTTTGGCCTGCAAGACAGAGCGCTTGCCGTTCTCGATGCGCTTTTGACGTTTTATCCCAATGGAGAGCTCGACGCTGAACATGGACTCGTCGTGTTTCCGTCCAATGCGCAGCTATCCGTACGAGCTCACGGGATTACGGAATCGACACTCCGCCGGCAGCTCGGGGCGCTTGTCGATGCCGGGCTTATCCATCGCCGAGATAGTCCGAACGGCAAACGTTACGCACATCGCAATCGAGAGGGGGAAATCGAGCAGGCATACGGTTTTGATCTAACCCCGCTCTTGGTTCGCGCCAGCGAGCTAGCAATCTTGGCACAGGACGTCGCCGCAGAACGCATGCGCTTTCGGAGAGCAAAAGAAACTCTCACGATATGCCGACGCGATGTCCGCAAGCTAATCTCGGCTGCGGTCGAGGAGGGTGCGTCGGGTAACTGGGGTAAGGTGGAAACGGCGTATATCGATATCCTCGCGCGACTTCCTCGCTATCCAAACAGAGTACAGGTCGAATTGGCTCTCGATGAAATGGAGCTTCTGCGCGAAGAGGCGCTCAACATTCTGGCAACTCAGCTAAATACTGAAGATTTGCTGGGCAATGCCATTCAAAATGACCGCCACATACAGAATTCAAAACCCGAATCCATCTATGAACTTGAACCTAGCTCTCGAAAAAAGCTGGCTGAAAGCCCGGCGGAAAGAGCTCAGACCGAGAGTGAGACGGAAGGACGTCCGAAGGCGAGGCCTGAGCCGATCAAGGCCTTTCCGCTCGGTATGGTTCTTCGTGCCTGCCCGCAGATTGCCGATTATGGTCCCGGCGGGCGCATAGAACAATGGCGTGAGCTCATGAAGGCGGCCGTCGTGGTGCGTTCCATGCTGGGTGTGAGTCCGTCAGCTTACGAGGAGGCCTGCAACGCGATGGGGCCGGAAAATGCTGCGGTGGCAATGGCGTGCATTCTCGAACGATCGACTTTGATAACTTCTGCTGGTGGTTATCTTCGGGATCTCACCAAGCGCTCTCAGCGCGGGGAGTTTTCCCTCGGGCCGATGCTGATGGCTCTTATGAAGGTCAATGACGAAGGAAAGCGAAGAACCGCTTAGTCGGACGTTAGAAGCTTCGTAGAAACCGATTCTGTTTGTTTCATCGGAACAGGCATAACTTGTCAGCCGTTTTTTTTCATGATTTCCTCTTCTGATACAGTGAGTTATTCGCGTTGAAGAACAAATTTCCAGCGGGGACCGGGGTGATGTGGAAGGCGAAGGAAAAGCAACTGAGTGTTGAGCAGATCAATGGTCATGTTGCGAAGAGGAACCGCTTGATCGTCGGTCGAGCACCCGAGAACACCGAAATGCTGTTCACGGCAGCCGAACTTTACGGTGCTATGGCGCAGTGCTCCAGCAGAGCGAAGATGGATCAGCATGCGGCGAGAGCTCAGGTTCAGATGTGCCGCCATCTCATCGCTAGGCACGTCGATGACAAGAATGATCGATTCGCTTTGTTGGATACTGCTCGGACCCTGAAGGACTATGTCGGAAAAGCCATGACCGGCCTCGTTGGTGACGGCATCGCCTATCTTCAGATGGTTCGAGATGGATACCGTTGGGTAGATCATTTCGAAAACCACGCCGTCCATGGCAAGCCGCCAACCACCCGGTCGCCGGACTATGTCTTCAGTCGCACAGGAGATCTATTCGTCGCCCTTGCAGAGTCCAAAGCGACCAAGGGAGCTTCCAGGGCCGCTTTCACAAAAACTGTTAGGGACGGATATCACGGACAAGTCGAGCCCTATCTGGGCCGCAAGATCGGCACCTGGATCGCGTCGCATGGCTATGCCGTCGGCAGCTGGATGAAGTCGGTGAAGAAGGCCGAGATATTCATCGACCACACGGTGAGTTCAGGTTCGTCATCCGGTAACGGGGAGGACCCTTCCGAAAATTCTGATCCGCGGAGCGTGCGGTTCGGCAGCTATTGCGGCGTCCTGACTCTCCTGTTTGGGCCTGACATCGGAGAGGCAGCGCGCGATCGCCGCTGGAGACCTTCCGAGCAGACCTTCACCACCGTTGACTGGCTTGACCGGACGTGGATCGTCGGAGAAGACGCCGAGTGGGAGACGTTGGTCGTCACTGGGGAAGAGCACCTGATTTTCAAATCGGGGGCGCTGCGATTTGTGAATGGTATGGCGCTGGACATGGAAGTTGCTCGGCGTGTCTTTGCTTTGATCGAGTCGAGCGAAGGGGATTTGGATCTCATGGGAGAGCTTCCGGAGTTCCCTGCGGATCTCATCGAGGCAGCGAAGCGTTCCGGAGGCGCAATCTTTCCGGACGGCTTTGCCGTTCTCGGTCGGGAGGAAGACTTGAGCCACTTTTCGCGGATATCGGTGAAGCCGCCGGCGCAGGCCGCGCCTGCGTTGGTTGAAATCGAACTCCCGGCAGACGCCTTGGTCGCTGAGGGAATTCGGCTGATGGAGGCTCGATTGCCTTCAAGCTCCAACGCGGATGTTGTTGAGGAGAACCAGGCGCGGCTATTCCTCACTCATGAATAGCCGATGGTGTTTGTCCGATCGCTGCTTCTGCCCGAATGTCACGAAGCCGGATCCCGCCTGCGAAGAGCCTAAACCTGACCGCCTATGCCAGTTGTTGTGATCATGCCCAGGGGCGGATTTTCGGGCAGCGTGTATAAATCGACGTCAATTGGAACCGCACGGAGGATCGAAGGCACCCATGACTGTTGAAAAGCCGCCGAGGAGCGGACCCAGCCCCGAAGAGCAAGCGCGCATTTACGCTCGACGTCAGCGTGAACGGTACCGTTTCGACTCCAGCAAGATCGCCCGCGCGGAAAATGTCTACGTGGCCTGGATCGACCTCATGGGAGCGGGACACCTTATGTCTGTTTCTCTGGAAAAGCCCGCCAACGCGCTGGTTAGACTCCACATGGCGGTGGAGCATGCAATAGCAAAGAAGACATCCATCGAGACGCTACCAATCAACGACGGGGTTTTCATTCTCTCCCAGCACAAATCTGACATTGAACAGGTCGTGAGGTCGGTGATGATCGATCTCTCATCGATATTCATTTCTACTCCTGACCCTCAGAACAAGGTCCTTCTTCGTGGCGGTATCGCCTTCGGTCCGGTCTACCGCGGCGAAGCGATCGCTGCGGGTCTCGCTGCCGGCAAACGCGAAAAGCACAAGGAGGCACTCAGCCGTGTCGCTTTCGGGCCGGCAATCATTCAGGCGTATAGAGAGGAGGGCGCCGCGCCACCTTATGGTATCGCAGTTCATGAATCTGCCCGCTCTTTCGCGCCGCCAGCACGACGCCTTTCCTTATGACCCACTGGTTGTGGTGGCTGACGCATCCGGATCTCGAACATCCGGACGGTGCCCCGCCGCTCACGGTCCTCAAGGAGGTTCTGTGCGGTGACCTCATCAAGCATTTCGCTTGGCTTCGCTCGACCCTGCTTCTGCATGGACTTCCCGCCGAAAAGCTGACGCAATGGGAGCAGATGGCGCAGCAGTATTTCAGACTGAGGGCTCCCTCGTGAGACCTGGAGCCGACCGGTGAAAGCTTTCTGGCGCACCTTTGTTATTTTGTTGTTCCTGACGCCTCCTTCAAGCGGCAGTGAATTCAGGAGCACGGTATGGATCGGTGCTACTGAAGTCCTGAAGAGCGGAAGCGCTGGAACCCTCAGACCTGACTTCAACCCTCGTCTCCTAAGCCTCGATCATGAAGGCGCGTCAGACTTGGCGCCCAGGATCGCCACGTCATTACCGTCCTTGAACTCGAACTGACGTTTGATCACCTCGGCTGGCCTTTCTTCGCTCGGGTCTGAAACATTAAGCTGCACGCCGTGTGAATAAGAGACGCGTGGCGTGGCCATGTATTTCAGCATGGGGGCCGTAAAAGTCTCAGCTTTGTGGGTCAGATCGAATAGCAAAGCGCAGAATAACGCGATGTGATCAGTCCCATTGGGTTCCGACGGTGCCACCCACATGAACTGGTTTGGTGCTCCAAAGTAAGGAACTGCTCGCAGCGTTGGTGAAAAACCTTCTTGGGAATAGACGCCTAGCCCCTGCTTGAGCGAAAGAACCAGATTGTGCCTGAGCTCCGCCGGGACAGGGGGAGTTGCCTCCTCGTACGCTTTCAAGATCGCTTTGTTGATTTCGTCTGGCGCGGTGGCTTCGCGGTCAGAATTTCGGATCTCTTCGCAGATCAGGAATGTAATCAGCTGCTTTTCATTACCTATAGAGCCGACGCGCGACGCTGGCCCAGTCCATGCGAGATGTTTGATCTGCTTTTGAGCGGCCAATTTCCTAAGGGTCTCGGGCAACTCGGACTTTGTCTGGCACGACTTTACTTCACCGATCGCACAGACGGCTTCGGCAGCAAAGAAGAGTTGATCATTATCGCTTTCAATCAATGGGGATTGCGCCGAATCGAAAATAACCACGTCGGCTTGGGTCGCAATGCTATTCTCGCTGTTGACAACGAAACCCGTCGAGATTGCCAGCCGATGCGGCACAAACGATCTCAGGAATCGCCGGACAAGCTTTTCCCGATGTAGACCAAATTCTCCACTGTGAAACGTCTTGCCATCTTCAAAAAAAACATCACGTGCGTGGTCAAGGAATTCATTCCGGAAGGATTTGATCTTTCCATCCAACACGGCATTGAGTACGGCTTTCATAAGTTCTTCCTGATTGATGGCTAACTATTAGCTTACGTTTTAAATCATGCCAAAAGCCGAGCAGCCTTCCCGCTCCGCCTTTCTGCGCTGTTGTAGTAGCTGGATGCTTGCTGCACAGAGCGGTGGCGCGACTGTTCCATGGCTTCTTGCAACGGGATACCTCGATTAGCGGCTTCGGTTAGATAGCCGGATCGCATGCCATGCGCAGAAAGTTCTATGGGATCCAATCCCGCCATTGCCGCCCGCTGCTTGATGATCGCATTGACCGACTGCGGATCGATCGCCCGCCGCGACACATTTCCCCATCGCCCAATCGCCCGAAACACGCTGCCGCTGTCGATCTTCGCGGCCACCATCCATGCATTCAGCGCCTCGACCGGCCGGCCGGTCAGATAGACGATATCGTCCTGCTCGCCGGAGGTCGTCTTGGTGCGGCCGAGATGGATGGCGAGAGAGGGGAGGAGGGCGCCATTCTCGACCGGAATCGGCGGCTCGACGGTCAACTGTTCGCGGCGCAGCCCGGCGATCTCGCTGCGCCGGCGACCGCCGGAGGCGAAGGCAACCATCAGGATCGCCCGGTCGCGCAGATCGCGCAGACTGTCGGTGGCGCAGGTCGACAGCAGTCTTGCCAGGACGTCGCCGGTGACCGCCTTGGCGCTCTTGCGAAGACGTTGTCTTGGCGCGGCTCGGATCGCCAGCCGAATGGCTGATTTGAGGGCAGGGGAGGCGAAGGCGCCGTCAAAACCGCGCCATTTGGTCAGCGTCGACCAGTTCGCCAGCCGCCGTCGCACGGTGGCCGGCGCATGTGGACCGACGGATTTGAGAAACCCTTGGCGCCTGAGGCTTTCGTCGACGTCGGCCGGCATACCGTGATCGGGTGCGGAAGCACGCTTTTCCGGATCCCAGAGGTGATGCGCGACGAATTTCAAAAGCAGCGCCTCGGGTGCTGGCCAAGGCAGCGACAATCCGGTCGCTGCCATCCCCCAGGCTTCCAGATAGGTCAGATCCGAGGTCAGCGCCCGCAGCGTGTTGTCGCCCATGCCCTGGTTGACCAGATGGCGCAGCGTCTCGACATCCTGATCGGTGAGCAGCTCGGCAAGTTCGTCGCGGCGCTCGATCGGCAGCACGGCGGCAATGGTGTCGAGCTCTTCGGCGCGGCGCTCGACGGCGGTCAGTGATTTTTTGGCTTTGGCCACAGGCGCTCCGAAAGGACGTTTCTGGCGGCCATGACAGCCTGCTTTGCTGGGATCCTTGCTGATTTGCGCCGTGAAATCAATCTACCATCGATAACCAGTACTTATCGATGGTTAGAAGGCCAACCTACCATCATACCATGTGAGGAACTACAATATTGATATAGAGTTCGTATAAGAAATCATTTACTATGATTTCAATGGCTTACGATCTTACGAAAATCAGCATGACTGCCTTGATGGAACCGGCTTTTCGCGCCGGTATCGAATTGGCGCGTCTGGACGAGCGCATCGCCCGCTCGCCGGTCGGCCAGGGGTGGATCGAACGCCAAAATTTCGCCGATGCCTGCGCCTCGCTGTGGATCGACGGCGAACTCGTTCATCTCGAAGACCTCGTCCTCCACGACCACACCCGCGATATTCGCACACCCACCCATGAGCTCACCATCGCCCGCGACGTGTTGCGCACCCGCTGGCGCATTGCCGGCCAGCCACCGGGCTGGGCGTTATCGCCGGACGGCCTCCGCTCGCTCCGACAGACCTCGGAGATTGGGTCGGGCGGCGGGGACGAGGCGACGACGGCCGGAGTTATTCGGGCGGCGGTCGCGATCGACGCGGAAGGGGAGGGGGATGATGGTGACGACGTCAAAGATCTGCCCGGCGTCGATTATGCCGCGATCGATGCGCTGCTCGCGCGCTCTGACGCCGCGATCGAACGAGCCAAAAAGCCCGGCCGGGCTCCGGCCGATCCGCTGGTCTATGATCTCGATTGGGACGAGGACGAGCGGCTGGAGGAGTGGCGTGAAGTGTTGCGGCAACTAGAACATCTGCCGGCCGTGCTGCAGGCGATCGTTGCCCTGGATGGCTGGAACGAACTTTCGGTGCTTCAGCACGCGCCATGGCTCGGCCGGCTGCTTTCCGCATCCATTTTGCGCCAGGCCGGCATCATTACCGGCGCCCATCTTGCCGCCGTCAATCTCGGCCTCAAAACCATTCCGGTCGATCGGCGCCGGCATCGCGACCGAGAAACCCGGCTGCTCGCCATCGCCCACGGATTTCTGGCGGCCGCCGAGATCGGCATGAAAGAACATGACCGGTTGACGCTGGCGAAGACGATGATGGATCGGAAGCTGGACAGGCGGCGAACGTCTTCGAAACTGCCGGAGCTGGTGGAACTGGTGATGGCGAAACCATTGGTGTCGGCCGGCATGGTGGCGAAGACGCTCGACGTCACGCCGCAGGCGGCGCGGCGGATCGTTTTGGAGCTGGGCCTCAGGGAGATGACGGGGAGGGGGAGGTTTCGGGCGTGGGGGATTCTCTGACGAGTCTTTTGTCTGCTGTTTGTCGTCTTTGATGAGACCCAAGCTACCTCATGGCAAAGGGGATCACATTGTCACTTTCATCATGCGCGACCGGCGGTAACTGTAGTCCCGATACACTGGCAAACATCATATCATTTAAACCCGCCTCGTAAGCCAGCCGCCTCACTGCACCTGGAAAAGCTTTCTCAAGTTCCATCATGGCGGTTTGGAGCAATTCGGGTTCTTCGGCAGGAATTTTATCGTCGTAGCGCTCAGACTTTTTCTGGCCCGTTTTACTGAGGTGGATATAGCCCGTGCGATACTGGTCCGCAGAAATAATATTGAGATCATACGCTCGACGTATGATTGCAGCGGCAGACACTTTCCACCGCAACTTCATATCATATATTGCCTGCCAGTTTAGATTTCGCGCTCGACTGAACTCATGGATAAACGATGACCGAGGCAGCAGAAAAGCACTCGCGAAGCGATTAGCTTGCCCTTCAGTTACCTTGTCGCCCGTTTCGATGCCCCGGTGCATGACCAAATGTCCGCACTCATGTGCTAAGTCAAAACGTAGTCTAACAGCGGCGGGTTTGGCCTCACTTCGTATGATAAGTGGGCGAGGACGATCTATTGAAAGTGCATCAACCCTCTCCGAAACGCCGTTGAAGAAGCCGACCACGGCCCCAGCATTCTCCACAACGCGCATCATGCTAGAGATCGGACCCGAACCAAGTTTCCATACGCCTCTAGCAGCGTCTGCTGCTTCCTCTATCTCAGAAGCAGTATGGGCTTGGACGTCAGGAAAGGAAACTTGCGGCAGGTCGAGTTCCCGATCCAACGAGGCTACAAACTTGTCGAGCAAGGTGCCACGCGCTATGACTTGGCTGACAACGGACATTGGCGTGGTGCGCTGTTTGCGGAAATGACACTGCTCTGGACGCACGCTCCCCTTCAACGCCATGTAAAAAAACTGCGTGGTTACGCCGATCGCGGCGGCCAGCGCGTCAGTCATCTGTCCAGTAGGCAGTTTTGTGCCTTGCTCTAACTGGTTCAAATACTGACGTGTCGCGCCAACTCGCGCGCCCAGATCATCAAGCGTTAAACCTTGGGCAACGCGTGCTAGGCGCAAGCGCTCCCCTTCGAAAGTCAGGTGGTCAGGCATTTTGGTCTTCCGTCAGACTACCAGGCTCAGGAGCCGGTGGCACCGTCATCGCGCTTACGGTCAGAACGGACACCAACGGACGGCGGATCCAGTTTGACGATCTCCGAGGCTTCTCTACCCACTGTGCCCGTAAAGCCAAGGGTGCTATCAAACGGGACATTCCAATTCAGTACGGCAGTCTCTCCGTGAAACCCGACAAAGCTGACAGCAAGAACCGCGCCGTCAACGTCCGTTTCGACTGCGAACCGATAGGCCAAATCCTGTGCTTTTTCGTCCCGAAGGAATAGAAGGCCCAGCTGATTGAGTTCGCCAAAACTCTGTCGAAGTGTTCGAGATGTCGGTTCATCCGGCATCCCTTTATAAATCCGGACTGGGACTTCCCCAATTTTGAAAACCAACTGAAGAGTCCGGTCAATTACGGACAGCCAAGGATAACTTCCACCATCTGCAGCATTGAGAATGCGGAAACGGCCAAATTGGAACGCGCGGCAGCCGTGGGTCCAGCTATTATCACCGGCAGCTTCGTCATAACGCTCCAGCGCCGAATGTCGCCCATCAACAATCATGGACGCGACGGCGCAGAGCCTCTCCTCAGTGAGATCTGGATGATAGTCCCAAGGGGTGAGTTCCGTCAAAGCCGTCTCCTCTCTCTGTGTTCCCTATAATGGGCATTTCCGTGATTCTGTCAACTAGCCTTGGATTTGTAAACCGGGACATATTTTCTCCCCCAGCTACAGCGTTTTCAAGCTTGTTGGGCTTGACGCAAATTGAAAAGCGCAGTCTCTGGCTGAGCGAGCTGTCGTTGGAAGTATATGCTTCCGATTGTGGTCGCTGTATCAAAAGCTTGGGTGGGTGGGAGTATATGGATCATTGGCAGATCAGAAAAAGCGAATGGACACCGCAGCCAGAAGACGCACGCGGACCGTTCGATGTCGACTACGCGAGGATTGTGCATTCAGGCTCGTTTCGAAGGCTTCAAGGGAAGACCCAGACACTAAATCTCGGCGATAGTGATTTTTATCGCACGCGCCTGACGCACTCCTTGGAGGTAGCTCAGATCGGCGCCAGTATCGTACGGCAATTGGCGGCGGCGAAGACGCACAACGCGCACGACTTCCTGCCACCTACAAGTCTAATCCAAGCTATCGGTTTCGCTCACGACTTAGGTCATCCACCATTTGGTCACGGGGGTGAGGTCTCGCTAAATTTTTGCATGCGTAACAACGGCGGCTTCGAAGGCAATGGCCATACGCTACGCATACTCTCGAGACTGGAGAACTTTTCGGAAAAGCATGGCGCGGATCTGACGAGGCGGGCCCTCCTGGGAATTCTGAAATATCCAGTCAGCTTCAAAGAGGCTGCAAATCCAGAAATTAAGCCTAAAATTGACGCTGCGCCCCAGTCGATCAGGGTGATCAACAGAGAAAGCTCGAAACCACCGAAATGTTATCTTGATAGCGAGCGCGAGGTCGTAGATTGGATCCTAGAACCGCTTAGCGACGAGGACCGGGATCTATTCATCAGTGTTGATCCCGAGCTTGTTGATGCAAAAGGAAAGGCCAAGCATCGGAAACCACTTCATAAGTCATTGGATTGCAGCATTATGGATGTGGCCGACGACATTGCCTATGGCGTGCACGATTTGGAAGACGCGATAGCAATGGGTTTGGTGTCTGAACGCGATTTTCGGGAAGCTGTTAACGAAAGCGCGTGCGCGCCGTTCTTGAACTCGTTGAATGAGAAGTACTCGCTCGCTAACTCGAATGACGTCTACGAGTCCGTCATGAGAGCTCTGTTCGGTCTCGGGAAAGAGCGGAAGCACTGCATCGGCCGGCTCGTTCATCATTTCGTCACGCATATCGAAATTACTGAGCTTGAAGATTTCGAAGAGCCGTTGATCAGGTACCGCGCAAAACTGCACGCTCCGCAACGCATTTTCCTGGATGCGCTCCAGGCGCTTATCGTTACCAAAGTGATCAGGAGTGCCGAGGTTCAACATCTAGAGTTCAAGGGGCAGAAAATGGTCGTATCTGTTTTCGAAGCGTTCGCATCTGACCCGAGGGCTTTTTTGCCAGTTGATGCATATAGCGATTTTGTTAGGGCAGAAGACGGTGCCCGGGTAATTTGCGATCATGTTGCGGGTATGACTGACAGCTTCCTACTGAAGACCTACGACCGTCTATTCAGCCCACGTATGGGGTCCGTCTTCGACAAACTATAATCCGAAATCTTGCGAACGCGGCGTTCCCGCCGCGTTCGCCTCGAAGCTATCCATCGCTTAAGAGAGGACGTAAAACAGAGGTTTCCGAGCCCACTTCGCTACCCCATTCGTGCTTGGATAAGCGGTGCCGGTTAAGTCGCCAAGCGTTCTACCAATCGAAAGCGATATTCGGCGCCGATCGGTATCAAACTTAGTGTTGCAAATTGGATCGCCTGCAGAACTCTGAGCCGGTGCGAGCATGATAAACACACTTGTCTTCGTCGTGCCCCTAATGCAACCTTAAATCGTTGAGTTCAGCCGAGATTCAGACGGGGGATCATGCGAGTATCTCGAATAGTGATCCAGAATTTTCGCACGTTCGCGTCACTCGACGTGAATGTCGCGGATGATCTGTGCTGTATCATCGGAGAAAACAATACTGGCAAGACCGCGATCCTCCGCGCAATCCAAATTTGTCTAGACAACATGCTGCCGTCGAGTTTCCGGGCGCTGATGCGAGAGGACATCCACTTCGCGATCGATATCGCCCAGCCCAGCCAGGTTTTGATAGGAATCGAACTGGCTGGGTTCGAGGGACGGGTGAATGAAGAGGCGCTAGTTAGTACCTGGAAGACGGCTGCGGACCGCGCGCGTATATTCTACCGCTTCCGTCCGCGGCCAGCTGTCCGGGAGCAGCTTGTAAGTGGCGACATCTTGCCCGGGGCGCTGACCCTTGAAGATTATCAGTGGGAAATCCGCGGTGGCGGTGACCCTGCCATCGACCTAACGGAGATTGCCTGGGATGACGACGGGATCGGCGAGTCGGTGCGCTTTGCAGATCTGCAATCTTACCTCCTTGTTCATCTGCCTGCGCTCCGCGATGTCGAGAGCGACCTGCGTAATCCGCGCCAGTCGCCACTCATCCGTCTGATCGAGGCGTTCGAGATCGATGCGGCCGAGCAGGATGCCCTAATTGCCATCCTCGACGAGGCCAACCAGGCGATCGCGAACTCGGCGACTATTGCCGAAATAGCAGGAGCAATTGACGCACGGTTCAAGGATGTCTCTGGCCCCGCGTTTGAGATGGACGCCACTCTCGGCCTCTCCGCTGCGACCTTCCGCGCGATCATACGCAACCTGAAAATCATTCTATCAGACCTTTCACTCACCTCGTTCGAACCTGGCCGCAACGGTCTTGGGATGAACAACATTCTCTATATCGCGATCCTGATGGAATACCTGCAGCGGCGGATCGCGCTCAACCGCTCGGCCGGCCAATTGATACTGATCGAGGAGCCAGAAGCGCATCTTCATCCTCAATTGCAGTTCTCGTTGATCGCGGCACTGCGCGCGATCAACGTGCAGACCATCTTGACCAGTCACAGCACCCAGGTGACCTCTCAGGTTCCATTGAGCAGCATTGTATCTCTCACCAAGCGCGAGGACGCGACTATCGCTGCCGGCAATCTCGCGCTCAATGCCGCGCTGACCGCGCCAGAAATTGCCGATCTCGAACGCTACCTCGACGCAACCAAGAGCGCCTTGCTCTACGCGCGCAAGGTCATGCTAGTCGAAGGTCCAGCCGAGATGTTCCTGATCCCGGCGATGATCGAGCAAGTGTACGGCGTGAAGCTTGAGCGGGTCGGCATCTCAGTAATTGCGATTCATGGCGTCCACTTCGACGTCTATGCCAAACTGTTCCGCGCGGGATCGCTCGAGAAGAAATGCGCCATCGTCGCCGATGCTGACATGAAGCCGTCCGACGCCGAGGACTTCGATCCGGAAACCCACGCGCCCGATTTGGTGGCACTGGAGAACGACTTTGTGTCCACTTTTGAGGGCGCCACCACCTTCGAACGCGAGTTGGTATCGCTCGGGCGCCTGCCAATGCTGATCGAGACCGTCCGCGCTCTCGGCGCGCCGCAGATCCTTGCACAGATGGAGCAAGGGTTCGCAACGCTTGCGCTCGGGGGACTGAGCCCCGCCGACGAGACAGCGCTACGCATTGAGCTTGGCCGTATCACGCTCAATACCGCCAAACGTTTTGGTAAGGCGCGTTTCGCGCAGATAGCTGCGCGCTACGCCCACCTCGCGACCGATCTGCCGACCTATATCGAGGAGGCATATGAGTGGCTTACCGAATGATCCGGCTGACACCGGAACAGCGCGAGGCCGTCGAATACGACGGCAATCTGCTTCTCACTGCGTGCCCGGGAAGCGGCAAGACGCGGGTCATTCTCGCCAAGCTGCTGACGCTGGCCGATCAGGTTATCGGTACGCCACAGTTCATCGGCTGTATTACCTACACCAATGCTGCAGTCGACGAGATCGAGACCAGATTGCGCACCTACGGCAATAACGCGATCGCAGACCGCTGTGAAATCTCCACGATCCACGCTTACTGTCTGCAATTCATTCTTCGTCCCTATAGCTGGCTGTTACCCGAGGTTCCGGCGTCGTTTCAGGTGCTTTCCCGGGAGAACAGTCAGTTTGAGCAGATCGTAACGTCGGTCGAGGACGCTTTCGGTCGCATGCCCGTCGGGCAGGTGTTCGAGGATTATGAATCTCTTCGCATCGACGTGAACGGCGGCCCCTGCGGCCAAGGGATCGAGACAGGGATTGTCACTGACGAATCTGCCGCGCTCTATTGGGAGCGGGTCCGCGCCCACGGATACCTCGATTTCGCGATGATCCTCTATTATTCATGGAAGATTCTCGAACAACATCCGTTCGTCGGGCGCGGCATCGCGAGCCGCTTTGCTTGGCTGCTTATCGACGAATTTCAGGACACCACGGACATCCAGATCGCCATCTTCGGAGCAATCCAGGATTTCCTTCACACGCGCTTCTTTCTTGTCGGTGACCAGAATCAGTCAATCATGCGCTTCGCAGGTGCTCGTCCGGAACTCGCCGATCAGTTTGGAGATCAGATCGACGCGCACCGCGACACATCCTTGACCGGTAACTTCCGATGCGGGCCGGCGATTGTCGGCACGGCATCAACACTGATCCCGACCGTCCCGGGGATGCACTCGGCGGGCGATGCTGCCCAAGTAGCGGCGCAAGTGAACTACGTTCATGTCGGCCAGCCGATTGACGCCATCACCGACTATTTTCTGCCCGCACTGCAGGATGCAGGCATCCCGCTCGGCAAGGCCGCAATTCTTGCGCCATGGTGGACGCATCTCATCCCCGTTGCCCGCGCCCTCCGAGAATTAGACGTGCCTGTCTTCGGTCCGGGTGCACGGCCCTATAAACGTCGGCGACTGCTTGCCGGGCTTGCCGAGCAACTCGGAGCCTGCGCAGAGGCCGGCAATTATCTCGGAGTCCCGGGTGTCGAGCGGGCGCTGTTTCGGCTCATCGGCGACCTCACCGGTAACTCGCGCTATGACATGTTCAGCTATCAGGGGCGCCGTGTGGCGCTTGGCTTGATCTATCTCGCTCGCGCACTTGCTGAAAAGCATCCCGGCGGCGGCGTTTGGCTGCGCGCCATCGCCCGTGAGGCTGGTGACTATCTCGAACACGAGGAATGGTTGCCGGGCAGCGCCAAACAGCCGCTGATCGATTCCGCCGAGGAAATGCTATCCGACATGAAGGCCAGCAAGGTTGATCTCGCGAATCTGCTAATCTCTGATATGGGCCTGTTCGCCAATCCCGAGCAGGCGCTCAAGCTAATGACGCTGCACAATTCTAAGGGACGCGAATTCGACGGCGTTGCCCTGATCTGCATGAACAATGGTAGTATCCCGCATTTCTCGACATCGACGCAGGAGGCGTATGACGAATCTCGGCGGTTGTTCTACGTCGGCCTGACCCGTGCTAAGCGCATCCTACTCGTCGCGTCCGATCAGTCCCACTGGAGAAACAAGCCGACCACCTTCATCGCGGAGGCTGGCCTTGGATGAGACTATGCTTCTTACGGGTTTGATTGTCGGTTGCGGTCGGCCGCTTCTTAGAAGTAGGTAGCCACACGGACTATCTCCAACAGGCGCTATACCACCCGTCGGCGTAAGACGAACTGACGGCCCTCGTTTTGCAGTCGCAGTCGGGTAATCTGGACGTTCATATTAAGTTCGTCCATATCGTTCAATCCGAGTGATTTCGTCAGCCGCAGGAGACAGCTGGTATGATTCTCCCTTCATGACAACGATCGTCCAGGAGGGATTAGCGACGGATACTAAATTTATTACAGTCTCGGCGTGCGATAATCTTGCCGAGACCCTGTATTTGTTCGATACAAGCAGAGCGTTAAATTGAGATTCGTGAGGCACTGATTAGTGCGTCGGTGGGTGGGGAAGTAATCCGATGGACAGTGCACAGGCGAAAATCTTCGCCGAAGGATTTATTGGGAACAGCGTTGGCGGTTGGGCTATCGATGGCATTCTAGGAAACGGCAAGTCTGCCGTTGTGCTTTCAGGTGTTAGAGACGGTGTCGAAGGCGCCGTAAAAATATTTCATCCCGAGCTAATCGAACGCTACGGGAGGGCTGTTCAGCTGGAGCGTATCAACCGCGAACGACAGCTAATTGGCAAAAGGCATCCTCATCTGGTCAGGATATTGGAAGGTGGGGAGTGCGCTGCCACCGGCCACCTATTCGTCGTTATGGAACGCCTGCCTTTCAAAAACTTTCATCAGGTTGGGTCATCAATTCCGCCTGAGAATTACGGAACCCTTGTCTCACAGATAGCTTCCGCAGCTCGGTTTCTCGAAGACCTTGGCTTGGCTCACCGGGATGTCAAACCAGAGAACATCGCGATCAGTGATGACTTCAGTCGCGCCATTCTCCTCGATCTAGGTGTACTACTTCCGATAGGGGTCTCCAACCTGACTGATGCAGATCAACGGCCATTCATTGGTACTCTGCGCTACAGCTCCCCGGAATTCTTGGATCGCAAGGAGAAAGATACGATAGAGGGTTGGCGGGCCGTCACCTTTTATCAGATGGGCGCGGTGCTGCACGATCTGCTGATGAAGAAGCCGATTTTCGCGGACGTGAGCGAACCCTTTACTTTGCTGGTTGATGCGGTCCGCGGAACGACGCCTAACATTAGCGGCGGCGAGCCCCGCCTAATGTTCTTAGCTCGCCGTGCCTTGGTCAAGAACCCCGAAGTTCGTCTGGAGATGCTAAGTTGGAGTGACTTCGAGGACGCCGCCAAGCCGGAGAATGTCGACGCCGAGGCACGCAAACTGTCTATTCTGGAACGGCAGAAGCTCGCAAGGGCTAACATGTCGACGGCCAGCTTGGCAGACGCGGAGAGACGACGTTTGTTCTTGCAGAGGATGGACCAGTTCGCTCAGCAGCTCGACACACGCTTGGCTTCTATCCTTGCGGAAGCTGCATACTTCCCTCTTCGGAGATCCGATATCTTTGAGGCTGAGAACGACAGTCGTGAAATTATGCTTTCGTTCAGTGCGGATGAAGCTAAGGGTATGGAGTTTCCGCTCGCCCTAAAATTTGTGATCTCGAACCTGGACGACAATGAAGGCACTCCGCAGTATGTCATTCGTTACAGCGACGCGCTTTCTTCTAGGGCCATCGAAGCATCCGAATTGAACCACCAGCGCACGATTTTTAAAGGTTCTGAAGAGGATTTGTACAGCAGCTCACTGCTTCAGGCTGTGCTTCTTGAGACATTAGAAAGCTATTACACCAAAATTGAGACAGGGTCGGTTGCTGGCGATGCGATCCACTTTCTATCAGCGGAAGAGAACGGCATATGAGCACTTGGTGGAAAGACGACACTGATCTTATCGACGAGCAAATGGCAATTCTCGACATCGCCGCCGATGAAAGCATTTTGATTCAGGGCCCACCAGGTAGCGGCAAAACCAATCTCCTGCTGCTCCGCGCGAATTATCTGGCGTTAGGTGCATCCCCGAATTTGCAGGTCGTTGTCTTCGGCTCGTTATTGAAAAGCTTCATTCAAATCGGCGGCGCACAATATAAATTTCCTGTCGAAAGGATCACCACTCATGCGAGGCTGTTCAACGATATCCTGCGCGAGAACGGTAAGGGTTTCGATGCAAGTGGCATGGACTTGGAGCAAGCCCGTCAGCTGAGAGCTGATGGCGTCCAGGCATTGATCAACAGCGGTAAGGTCACGAAGCTATTTGATGCGCTTTTGCTGGACGAGGCACAGGACTATACGCCTCAAGAGATCAAGATATTCGCTGCGTTGACGAAAGTCCTGGTTGCGGCAGCTGATGAGCATCAACAGGTGTTCGAGGTTGACAGCTGCTTTGCTGAGCTTGAGGCAGCAACCACCATAAAGCATGGTCTTAACTATCATTTTCGGAACGGTCGCGATATCTGCAGTATCGCAGACGCCATACTCGCAGGCTATCCGTCACACGTTCCGTTAAGGCCCAATGCGCAGTACGATGAGCTGGCATATCCTGTGAAGGTCACCACCAAGTCAGATCTTTCGATTGCGGAACAGGCACAAGCCATCGCAGACCAGATCGCCGATCAGCTGGTGGCGTATCCGGGGGAGAAGATCGGTGTTCTTTGCCCTAAGAATGAAGACGTTCTGCTCATCGCGGATCATCTCGCAGGCTTGGGTTTTGCGTCCCAACTGACTATCTGCAAAAGTGATGAGTTTGATCCGCAAGCTCCGATCTGGCTGTCTTCAATGTCGGCGGCAAAAGGTCTTGAGTTTCGATGCGTGCACATTGCCGGGCTCGATAACCTCTCACGTATGGGTGGGGTTCAGAAGCGACTTGCTTATACAGCCGTGACGCGTGCCAAAACGGCGCTGAGCTTTTACTACGATAAAAAAATACCGGCTTATCTCGACGGCGCTATCAGTGTTGTAATTCCTCGTAGTAAGATCGTTACAAAGGCTCGTATTTTTGGCAAGGAATGAGACAATGTGGACAGCGTCCTTATCTAGACGAGAGTTTCTGGAGGTTTTTGCCTCTGGAACCTCCGACGCTGTCATTGAGAGATCGAGACGCTTAGACTTGAAAGCGGTTTTGAAAGAGGAAACCGGCGGTGTGACGGTCGTCTGGGGGCAACAGCCCTTGAATCAGATGTCGTTTCCAAATTTGGCAATTGCACGCGAAGGCGAGATTAGCGACTTGCTGGCTGCTCTTAATGCCAATCCAAACGCCGTTTCCCCTTTCTCCGCTTTTTGTCGGCTTGTCCCGTTCGAGGCCGCAAGAGCATTTCTCGATGCACCACGCGGCGATTCTCATTTAGTGACGTCCGTCGTCATCGACGCGGTCGCGATGCTTTCACTCGTCGAAGTCCAACTCCACTCAGAAGGAATAATGAAATTGCGACAGGCAAGCCCCGCCGCCTGCCGCCGCACGCTCAGCTATGTTTGGGCGCGGGCGCTGAGTGCGGGAACCCCGGAAAGCCAGCTGCCATCGCTTCCAGACAAATGGCTCGACATATATGAAGTTTTGAACGGTGGCGTCCTGGGTGATTTGGTGCCCTCCGTATCGAAGCATGCACTCGCAGTGCTTCGGGTGGCGGCAAGCGTCTTTCACGAAAAGCAATCGACTTCGGTGGTGCAGAAGCTCACCGAGGCTCTTGTCCGTTCGGATCGTGTCGAACTCGATCAGGCCTGGAGAGACATTTCCGCCAAGGTCGGTATTGATGTTTCGTTGGAAGGAATTTCAAAAGCTCCACGGGAGGAGCGAGGCTCCTTGCTGCAGAAGTCTTTGCAGGATCAGGGTTTAAGTGCGAGCACAGAAGACCGCGACGCAGCGCGGGGTTTTCTGGCAACTCAAGTGGCACCGAACTCCCTTGATCATATCGATATCCTCATGACAAGAAGCGGTCCCGGAGCCGCATTCTGGTACGTATTTTTCGCGACTTTGCAGAGCCCTCTCGCATTGCTGAGTGCGTTTGGCGGAATCGGGCGTCGACTTAGCCGCGACATACACGATGTCGAAAGCTTCGACATGCCTCCCAAGGCAGATATCGGGTTTGAAGAGTTTAAGGTTCTTTCCCGATTTGGAATGGACGACCTTGGCCGCAAGATCGGTCACTCTAACCAGATCGAAGTCGAGTTGCTACCGTTGGTCACGGCAGCATTTCGATTTGGTCGCACGCAATCTGCAAAGCCAGCATCGTCGAGCGAGCTATTCGATAACCCGGTACCGGAAGAAGTGATCTCAAATCTGCAGCTGATTTCCTCGATCGTCAATGAGACGATGGCCAGCCTTAAGTCGAAACCGAATCTAGAAAAAACTTCTAAGCCGAGGCGAAACCGCAAACCTTATTACTGAGGATGTCGAACCACTAGAGTTTATTTCTATATATTAAACCCCTATAGCGTGCGCTCTGGGGCATCCGACACCTTATATGATCACAGGCGCAGGCCGCAGCAGAGTGTTTGCGGACGGGGAGATAGCCCCTCCGATTGCGGAATGTGCTGAATGCTCGGAGCCGCTGAGAGACAAACGAGATCTGTGTCCGTGGTGTTCTATCGATGACCCCAACGATTAGCGAGCCGCCGCAAACAATCCTTTCAGGATCCTTGATCATTTTGGGCTGCTTGAGGAATATGTTGAGGGATATCCTGCGAGGCCGCGGCAGCCGTACAAGTAAGCTCATGATCGACCGCGAGAGCGACGGCCGTCAGGTCGATGTGTCCCAGAGGCGGACATTTTGAAGCTTCCTCGCCTCGGGATACCATAAAACTCGTTAACCAGCGGCGGCCGTCGAATGCCGGCGGACTTCCTCGCTTGCGGCTCTCACCAGACAAATGTAAGCGGCAAGGAGACCCCATCTGGCGCTGCTGATGCTGAGCGGGATATTTCGGACATACGACTTTTCTGAATGTGAGGATCTATGTCTAGACCTGCGGCTAGCCTTGGATTGATGCGGATGTGGTTCCAGCGATGTCCTCGGACATTCCGCAGGTAAAGGAAGCACAGGCCAAAGCCCCAGGTCTTCTGTAAGCATCCGGTGAAGGCCGCAGGTTAGGCTGCTTTAGCTTTCAATCCGTGCGGCTGCCAATTCCACGGAAGCAATTGCTCCAGCTTACTGATTGGCGTGTCGGCGATGCGGGCCAGGAGGTCAGCAAGCCAAGCCTGCGGATCGATGTCGTTGAGCTTGGCACTCATGATCAGCGTCGCCATGAAGGCAGCACGATCAGCGCCGCGATCCGATCCGGCGAAGAGCCATGACTTCCTCCCGAGAGCAAAGCCTCTCAGCGCTCGTTCGGCCGCGTTGTTCGTGAGACAAATCCGGCCGTCGTCGAGGAAAGACGTGAAGCCGTTCCAGCGCTTCAGCATGTAGTCGATCGGCTCGGCGACCGGAGAACTGCGCGACAGTTTTGCCCGTTCGGTTTGAAGCCAGCAGCGCAGTTCGCCGACAAGCGGCAGGCTGTCCTTGCGACGGCGCTCCAGGCGTTCCGCTGCGGCAAGCCCGTTGATCTGCCGCTCGATGTCGAACAGGGCATCGATCCGTTTGACGGCTTCCAACGCCATAGGCGAGATCGGTGCGGCGCGGCTGCCGCGTTTGGCATTCGTGGCGATGTCGGCCAGCACGAAGAACTTGCGCCTCGCGTGCGACCAGCAGAGCGCCTGCGTCAGCGGCCCCGGATCGCGGTCTACCTTGAACAGCGGATTGTAGCCGCCGTAGGCATCTGCCTGCAGAATGCCAGTGAAGTTCTTCAAGTGGCGCTCGGGATGCTCCTGCCGCCGGTCTCGCGAGGCATAGTAGAGTGCCGCCGGCGGCGATTGCCCGCCGAACGGCCGGTCATCCCGGACATAGGTCCAGATGCGACCCGTATCGGTCTTTCCCTTCGCCAGGATCGGCACTGTGGTGTCGTCACCATGCAACCGCTCGGCAGCCAGGACATGTGCTTCGATCAACGAATGGAGTGGCTTCAGCGCGGCGGCGCAAGCGCCGACCTGATCTGCCAGCGTCGACAGGCTGAGGTCGATACCCTCTCGGGCATAGCGCTCGCTCTGTCGGTTCAGCGGTTGATGCTGGGCGAACTTCTCAAACAGGATCATCGCCAACAGGTTCGGCCCGGCAAAGCCCCGCGGCGTCACATGGAAAGGAGCTGGTGGCTGGGTGATCTTCTCGCATGCGCGACAGGTGAACTTCTCCCGTACCGTTTGGATCACCTTCCACTGACGCGGGATGACCTCGAGGGTCTCGCTGATGTCTTCGCCAAGCTTCGAGAGCTTGGCTGAACCGCAGCAGGGGCAGTTCGTCGGTGCAGCGAGGACGACCCGCTCACGCGGCAGATGTTCGGGAAACGGCTTGCGTGATGGGCGCTTGCGCTCGAAAGCCCTCACGGTCGAGGCTTTGGCCGCAGCCTCTGCCGCCAGTTCGTCTTCGCCAGCGTCAGCCTCCAGCTCCTCGAGCTGCAGTTCCATCTGTTCGAGGAGTCGCGCCTTGCGTTCTGACCGGCTGCCGTAAAGCTCGCGGCGAACCTTCTCGATCTCCAGCTTCAACCGCGCGATCAGCGCTTCGGAATGCGACACGAGCGCCTTTGCGCTGGCGGCTTGCGCCTTGGCGGTCGCTGCTTCTGCCTCGGCAGTGATACGCCGCGCACGCTCCTCGGCCAGCAGTGCAAGCGCACTGGCAAGGTCGTCCGGAAGCTCATCAGTCGCGTCGCTCATGGCAGGATGGAATCATATTCGAGTCCGCTATTCCAGTGCTTTTGCTCATCCTGCCGATGTTGGCCGCCAGGTCTTTTGCGGCATCCGCCAGTCTATTCCTTCGAGCAGATAACCGAGCTGCGCCGGTGTGATCACCACCGTGCCGTCGGCCGCCAACGGCCAGATGAAGCGGCCGCGCTCCAGCTTCTTCGTGAACAGACAGGCTCCTTGTCCATCATGCCAGATCACCTTGATCAGGCCTCCACCGCGACCCCGGAACACGAACAGATGTCCGCACATCGGATCGCGCTTCAGCGTCTCCTGCACCATCAGCGACAGACCGGGGAAGCCTTTGCGCATGTCCGTGTGACCGGTCGCCAGCCAGACCTTCACACCACTCGGGACCGGGATCATCGCCGTCCCAGTACAACATCGAGAATGCGGCCCAATGCGTCCGTGTCGATGTCACTGTCCACCCGGACACGACGGCCCCGACCCAGCTCAATCGTTACATCGCTGCGCTTCCGGCGAGAAGGTGATGGGGCGGGTGGCTCCGAGGGCATCGGCTGAGCTGTCGGTGCGGTCTCGGACACAATCACAGGCACCAATGTGCCCGCCGTCGGTGTCGACGACTCATCAACTCGGCAAAGCTCCTTGCGCCAACGGAAGAGCTGGCTGACATGGATGCCGGCCGCGCGGGCAATCTCGGAGAGCACCACGCCCGGCTCGAGGCACGCGGCAACCAGCCGCTCTTTGTCCTCCCGAGACCACCGCCGCCGGCGCTCGACAGACGTTATCACTTCAATCGGATGCTTCGTCATATGACTACTCCTAGTGCTAGCACTAGGACTTCCGATGTTCGCCTCAACCTCGCAAGACGGCCTTCACCGGGGGCTTACGGTCTTCTTTGCCCGCGCCAGTCCGATCAGGAGATCGGCGATCTGCTCGTTCTCGTCGTTCAGCTTGGCGCTGTAACGATAGCAGGTCTCGCTGACCTCGAAGGTGCGGCAGGCAAGCGCAATGCTCACCCCGTGCAACGCCACTGCTTTCCCGGCCATCTCTCGGCGTTGAGACGGCCGTGTTATTTTTTTCCCAAGGCTTCCTTCAGCAGTTCTGCCTGCATGCTCATCTCGGCATACATCTTCTTCAGCCGCCGGTTCTCATCCTCCAGAGCCTTCATCTGGCTGATCATCGAGGCGTCCATGCCGCCATACTTCGAACGCCACTTGTAAAAGCTAGCATTGCTCATCCCGTGTTCCCGGCATAACTCCGGCACAGGAACGCCGCCTTCTGCCTGGCGCAGGATGGCAAGGATTTGGGGTTCGCTGAATCTGCTCGTCTTCATCAAAATCTACTCGATCATAAAGCCCGAGAAAATTCTACTTTTGAAGCCCGTTAATTACCGGGGGGATTACCGCTACAGAGCACGAAGATTGCCATCACAGAGATTGACGACGATGTCGTTCGCCGCTTTGCGCAGCACCGATGCCGTTGCCCTGGCAGCCGGCAAGCCGATCGTCTGTCGGCCAAATATGTAAATCGCGCGCGCCGGTTCATTGGTTTCCTGGTGGAATACGGGGCGGTGACGCCGTCGACACATGAGCTGCCAGGTGTGGACCTTCACGAGGTCCAAATTGTTGCTTTCCAGACTTGGCAGAGACGGCATCGGGGGATAGGCGATCACAGATCAGGGCTACCAGAGCAACGTGGGAGCAGAACATCGGTTACGCTTTGCGGCGTCGTAGGAACGAAGCTTGTCGGTGATCATCACACGCGGCGATCGTCCTTGGCCCCTCAAGAGCTTACGCATCAGCCGCTTGGCTGCCTTGGCATTGCGGCGGCTTTGGACAAGAACCTCCAGGACGAAACCGTCCTGATCCACAGCGCGCCACAGCCAGTGCTTCTTGCCACGCATTGAAACGACGGCCTCATCGAGATGCCACTTGTCACCGAGCCGGCCAACTGAGCGCCGGCGGATGTCGTTTGCAAAAGCCAGCCCGAATTTCTCTGCCCACTGACGGATCGTTTGATGAGATACAATGATGCCACGAGCCGCCAACATGTCCTCGACCATTCTCAGGTTAAGAGGAAAGCGGAAATAGAGCCATACGGCCTGAGCAATGACTTCAGCGGGAAAGCGATGTCGGCGATAGAGAGGATCACGGTTTGTCATGACCCGGCATCGCACACCGATGTCCACACTCCGTTAAGTTGACGATGCCCTCTGCGACGACCATCACTTCGTCGACTGCAAGGCCGGACGGCGCGAGGCTCGCCCATTGAAATCGTCGCGGCATAGCTGATCCTCCGATAAATTAGCAAAAGCATCATCCTAAACAGCAGCAAATGTGAGTCAGAGCCAATTCCCAATGGAAATATCTGGCTGTGCCGGGTCAGCTCTCAGCGGAAATCAACAAGGGCCTGTCGCCAAGCGTGACGCCGTCACCTGTCTGAAGGCCGTCATCTGTTTTTCGGAGCGGCGGGCGTATCATATCCGCCAACCGCAAGCCGATCCGCTACCAGTCGGATGCTGGATTTCTACTCGAAAATCTCGAGGGAAGGTTCGGCATCACCAATCTCTTAGCAATTCATGCTGGCTCGAGACGCGCTACGGGCTGTTTGCCGTTTGCGCTGAACACGACGGTCGAGCTCATGCGATTCGGTTCGCTAGCTAAGCTAGGCCATAGACCTCATGTATTCGGTGGGTGAGGCAGCGAAGGATACAATGGAAAAAGCAAGTTCGCAGCTTGATAGCCGAAACAGCCTGGTATTCTTGGGTGGGAGCGCAAACCGCTCACAACGTGGAGCAACGGTCAAGCCGAAGGGCAGATCAACCCCCTTAAGGTGCTAAGCGGGCAATGTACAGTCGCGCCGGTGCGGAACCGATGAGGACGAGAATGCTGCCGCTGAATCACAAAAATTGAGGATGAACCCGATAATCAATTTTGGCAAATAGTTGCATATGCGGTGGTGAGATACGTTCTAATATTGATCGGGGCATCGCTGCGATTTGTTATGTCGTATAGGGCGACAGCCTTCGTCCAGGGTGAGCCTTCATTAATGTATTTCGCTCGAAGGCTCGTGTCATCTGCAAACCGGTTGGGACGCATTTCGTCGCAATTCGCCGGTTGGGCATCTGAGGAGAACAAGACTGACATTCCGACCAGCCTTTCTGCCTCACTCCGTGCGCCCGCCAACTGGGTATACGAGTTGGAAACAAGTTTCCGAGCATCATCTTGCAAAACTCCAATCTCCAAAAGTGAGCGGTAGTCGGCGACTAGCTGATTTTCACTCAGTCCGTTCGTGCTGCGGATCTGGAGACCTACAATGAGCGCCGCTATACCTCCTACGCAAAAGCCGAGGGTTCGCAGATGTAGTTCCGTCGAGATCGAAGTACTACGCTGGATCGGGAGAGCGTCGTTTAGTGTTAGGTACACAACCGCAGCAGCCACCAGAACACTGATTGTTGGTGCGACGACTGGGGACTGAGACAGCGCAATTAGTAACCCCAAGAAACTTCCTAGAGCCGCCCCGGCTATCGTATTCACTGCGAGTAACCATAGACTTTTCATCGGTTAATCCCCAATTTTATACGCGGCACCTTCCTCGTCTCGTTTAACTATAGCGCAAAAGATTTCAACCGCGTAGTTTGCTGTTTGCTGAGACGATGTGCTACACTATGAATATTAGCTCTGTTCCATATCGAATTCGGCAGTGAAAATTGCCTGAGGTGAATTGGGTAATCGGAGGGCGTCCAGTATGGTTCTTCGAGACCGGCAGGCCATAATAGTATTCTTAACTCTTTTGCTCGCGCCAGTTTCGGCACTCGCCCAAGCGCTGCCGATCACTGTCATCGAGCAAATCCAGAAAAGTACTGTCAGAATTATTGCCGTAAACTCCAATAACCTGTCCCCTCGGCGTATTGCGAGTGGATTTACATGGCAGCGTGCTTCGGAAGTGATTACTTCATTTCACGTAGTGGCCGGTGCGGACAACATATTAGTGGAATTTGGCGGAGCCGGCTCCGGGGCTGGCAGTGAAAATTCTGGTATTGTTGTTCGCAATGCCCGCATTAGGTCCGTTGATGTGGACGGTGACCTGGCCTTGTTGGAAGTTGACAGTCCCCCGGATTGGGTCGCCTGGTTTGATCGAACAGTCACGCCTTCGCCCGGAGAGCCAATGTGGCTGGCTGGTTTCCCAGAAGCAACGAGCGGTTTGCGGTCTGTCCGCCTTTGGCTTAGTGACATTGCGCCAGCGACCTTGAAGCCGGGCTTGAACCAAAGTGCTCGCGATGAACTTGAAACACTGGGATTTCCTTCAGTCGATCTCCCTGTCCTTCATGTTCAAGGTCCACTACTGCATGGTGACTCGGGTTCTCCCATATTTGACGTTACTGGGGCGCTTGTAGCGGTCGGGAATGGTGGACTGAAGAACGGTACAGTTCAGCTAGGGTGGGGCATTCCAGGAGAACGCGTCCTATCGCTAAGAAACAGGAGGCAGACCTTTCCGATAGATAAGGTCGCGGTGGCGACCATATCGACACATTTCTTCTCCGTGCTCGGCGATGTTGGTCAAACGTCGAGGAATATCCGAACTCCGACGGGAGCAACGCTGAGATCAATGGTCGCACCTGCCAACGCGCTTCCGCTGGCCCTGTCATCTGACGGTACGAGGGGCTTGGTGTCGTACAGTGGAAGGCTGTTCGTGGTGAACGCAGCGGCTGAAGAGATCGTTCTGTACCCTCAGTTTTATCCTGGGATAGGCGGAACGGCCCTCTATTCAGCCGATGAAAAACTCCTCGCAGGCGGAACAACCGACGGAAAGGTTATCATTTGGGATGCAGTTTCGGGTCGCATACGGAGAACTTTAGCCACTGAACTCCAAGATGCAATTACATCGATCGCCTTTTCGCATAACGGCGAACATATCGCGGCCGGGACTGAGGATGGGGTAGTCTATCTCTGGAACATTACTCGAGGCAAAATGGTTGGCCGGCTGCCACACGAGTCCATCCGCAACAACGTGCTTACCCTTGCATTTTCTCCTAATGATCAGAAACTGGCGGCCGGCTACTGGGCAGGCGCAATAAGGGTGTGGTCGACTAACAACTTTGACCGGTTTGATGTGCTCACCAGCCTTACCAATATCGGCTCTGTTGCTGGGCTCGACTTTTCCCCAGACGGCGGGTTGCTGGCAGCGGACTACTCAGCAAACCCCGATGTGCTCTCCGTATGGAACACTTCAACTTGGGAAATGCTGTCAACAACAGAGCTTCACGGTTCAGCTGGTCCCGTCGTTTTCTCTTCAAATGGAAAGACGGTGGCGGTCGGTCCGGGAGGAGGAAATGACTCGGCTGTAAGCCTGATCGATATTTCCGATGGTAGCTTGGAAACGATAGCTACTAGTGCCGATTTCGATGGCTCTAAGTTCATAAAATTCGCTTCGCCCACCGAACTTTCTTGGGCAACCGATAAAGATGGTTTTGTGCGATGGGACGTGAAATCATGGACAAAAATCGGGGGTCAAAAGGCTACCGGCTACACAGTCCAATGGGGCGCGTTCACGGACTATGCAACGATTGCGGCCTGGATCGATACGAGCGCGGGCACAATAACCATTTTTGACCTCGAGAAGGGACGTATTGCATCGGTCTTGGGCGGCATTGAAGAATACGACAAGCTCGAGGACATTTCACCCGATGGACTTTGGCTTGCTGTTGCAAAAATTGGTGGCGATACGCACATCCTTGACGCGAAAAATGGAAACTTAGAATTTGTCATCCCGCCTGCCGGACTAGTGGCCGACGTTAGATTTTCACCCAACTCGAGATCTGTTGCTGTGGGTACCGGAGCGTATAGTATAGATATCTGGAACGTACCTGAAGGTACGCGAAAGCGGGAGATTCCCGGTGGAGATGACTTGCCTATTGCATGGGGTCTAGCCTTTTCTCCTGACGGCCAGACCCTTGCCGCCTCCGTGGAGCGGAGCCTGCACGATGGCGCAGATAGAGCCGCCGTACGAACTTGGGTGACTGATACAGGCGCCCCGGTCTTTGAACTCCCATTGCAGGCGTGGAATGCCGGCCGAGTAAGCTATTCGTGGGACGGCAATCTTCTTGCGACCGCAGAAGCGCATGAGAAACGTGTAAAGGTTTGGAACCTGAGAGAAGTAGGCAGTTTTGTCACCATTATTACTCGTTTCAAGTGGCCTGAATTTGCCTTTTCTCCGAAGGGAGATGCGATTGCTGTGGCTGACGGAAGTCTCATTGATCTTTGGGACCCGCTACAAGGAGTCTTCAAGGCACGCATTTCTCCCAACATAGGCGAGATTCAGAAGCTCGCATATTCGCCCGATGGGAGCAGGATCAGGGTCTTCGGAGCTTTCGGTCTTTCGATTATCGACGCGAACACAGGAAGTGCATTCATTCATATGCGTATCACGTCTCCCGAGAGCTGGATCGCCCTGAATGATAAAGGGGACTTATTAGGCAGTCGTGAGGCATTGAGCCAAGTTCAGCTTGTTGATGCGGCGGAACAAGTAATAATCGTCGACGACGACTACACTAGGAGACACTTGAATAGCACCGATCCTGACCTTTTTTTTGAACATCGGTAGCTTTGAGTGTTGGAGCACAGACAAACCGCAAGGCAGTTCTTCAAGCGCTTCATCCCTGGTCCTCTCAATGGGCCAGAGCTTTCTCAAAATGGATTATTTCAACCGGGCAAGGGCAGAATTTACCTGTAGGAAGTGTAGAATATTTGTTATTAGAATAACTAAGATTCTCTACTTGTGTAAGAGACAAAATTTGATAAGATACAATCTTATGTAGCATACTGGAGAACGAGAGACAAAATGAATTCTTTCAGGATGAATAATTGAGCACTTTTGACTATATTTTGTTAGATATGCACCGAAGAAACGAAAATAAACATAACGATGAACATATTAGTCGCGGTAGATACCTCGTTCGCCTGAGTAATAATCTCAAGTCAACCGCAGTGGGGGCGGTGAAACGGAGGGGCATGTGCGATTCCAGGTCTGGTCGTTGGGCGGTTTGTTGGTTTTGCTCGGAGCGGCACAGGCTTCTGAGTTCCCTAATCCGATACACTATAAGGGCCTGTGCGAGGCGTCGGCAGCCACGTACATCGACAATGATCATTTCGTTGTTGCTAGCGACGAAACAAATATTCTGCGGCTTTATACGAGAAATGACAAATCCGAGGGGGTGCCGCTCGATTTTGAGCATCCGAGTGGATTTGACAAATCCGATATCGAGGCTGCAGCGCGAGACGATGAGGGAGAGATCGTCTACTGGATTAGCTCGCATTCGCTTAACAGCAGCGGCGAGGACAAAGACAAGCGCAAGATATTCTTTGCCACAAAGGTCGTCGCCGTAGGCAAGGCGGCCACCTTGCAATGGGAGGGGGATTTCCTCCGGCTGCGCGACGCGATCCTCGGCGTGATCGGAGACAAGAAATCCGAGCTTAATATCGAGGGACTGGCGACGGCGCCAGATGGGGCGCTGTTGATCGGCCTTCGCGATACGATCGACGACAAAGCTGTAGTGATTCCATTCACCAATCCCGCCGAAGTTATCAGCCATCCTGAAAGAAGTGCCGTGCTTGGTGAACCCTTCCGCCTGGATCTCGGAGGGCTGGGTATCCGCAGTGTCGAACGGGTTGATGACCACTATCTGATCGTTGCCGGACCAGTTTCCGATGAAGGACCATTCGCGCTGTACCGCTGGCTTGGCGGAAAATCATCGCCTGAGGAGTTGAAGGCGCCGGCACTCGGGTCGTTGCGGCCGGAGGCGTTGATGCAGATCCCTGGCTCAGGGATGGTTCAAATCCTCAGCGATGATGGCTCGCAGACCTGCGACGACGAAAAGACTCCGCTTTCGCAAAGAGCATTCAGGAGTACCGAAATCAAACTCGGCAACTGAAGCAGCAGCATTCGACGGCATTGCATTCAAGAACGGCGATCTGTGCTCAGATTTCGCCGAAGAGAACCCGTTGCCTTCACGCCACCCTGGCCCCTTACTTTAGGAGAGTTCGATGAGCATCAAAGAAGAGATCAAGTGGTTCAAGACCAATTTCGCGTCAGACATTGTCCCGGCGCTGGCCGGAACGCCCCTGTCTTTCGACTTGATCTGCGCCATTGCGTTTCAGGAGTCCGGTGAACTCTGGAGCAAACTCCGACTGCACCTGTCGCGTGAGGAGATATTGAGATTGTCTGTCGGCGATACGCTCGACACGCCGAACCGTAGCGCCTTTCCAAAGAACCGGGCAGAACTTGTCGACGCGAACCGCGGTGGGGAAATGTTCGACTTTGCACATGGGCTGCTTGGCGAAATGGCCGAAGCCACCGGTATCGAGGCGTATCAAAGGGTGGCGCGGCGACCGGAGAAGTTCGTCCACGGTTATGGCATCTTCCAATATGATTTGCAGTTTTTCAAAACCGACCCCGATTTCTTCCTCGAGCAGCGTTGGCAGAACATCGACGCCTGCGTTGACAAAATGGTCACGGAGCTCAAGCATGCTCTCCGCCAACTTGACCTTGACGATAAGCAATCGCTGACGGATCTGGAGTCGGCGTTCACTGCAATCGTTTATAATACGGGCTTTGGCAATTTCAGGAAAAGTAAGGGTCTTCAGCAAGGGCATTTCGACGGAACGCATTTTTATGGCGAGAACATCGACCAGTTCATCAAGATCGCGCGGGAGATTCCAAACCCGGCGACAGGGGAGGCTCCTGGCCATATCATGGTCGCCGCCGCGGTCGTTGCTGAACCATCGATTGTAAGCATTGCCAAGGCGGAATTCGATCGGTTCAACGGTATCGATGAAGGCGACGAGCCGCTGCGAGGACACATCGCAGATTATTATGAGGCTGGGGGCGGCAGCCGCGATCTCAATCCCACGCTCAATGACAATGCGTGGTCCGCCGCGTTTGTATCCTTCTGTGTCAAGAAATCAGGTGCGACGCCGCAACAGTTTAAGTTCAATTTGAGTCACAGCGTGTTTGTTCACGCCGCCATCGCAAATGGTGACGCGCATACCGGCGTGTTCCGCGGTCATCGTATCACTGAATATGCGCCGAGGCTGGGAGACCTTATTCATCACAATCGGGATGGTGCCACGCTGAGTTTCGACTTTGCCAAGCGGAACACTGGTTACCCTTCGCACAGCGCCATCGTCGTCGGCTTCGAGACACGCAATGGCGTGCGGCATGCCGTGACGATCGGCGGAAACGAGGCCATTCCTCAGGGGACCGGCACAGTCGGAAAAAAGTTCTTCGCGCTGGACGTTAACGGCTTTCTGGATCAATCGGAGATCCGGTCCAAGCTTATCTGCGTTGTCGAGAACCTGCTGGCGGCCGGCGCGCAGGCTGTGGTGCCTGGCGCGTTTGTCGTCCGGGTACGGACCGACCTCAAACTGCGGGGCGGGCCTGGACCGGAGTTTCCGATCATCAAGGAACTGCTCGACGGCACGCCTCTCAATGTCCTTGAATTCGAGGAAAACACGAGGGGTCGATGGGCGCTCGTAGATCTCGAGGGCGATCGGGTGAAGGATGGGTTTGTATTCGCAAAGTTCATCGAGCCTGCAACGGTGTGAGATGACGCTGTGCGCTCTTCGGCCGCCCGAAGAAGCCTGACGGTATCGGGCCGGATGCATGCGCAGCGCCGAGGGCCTTAGACCATCATATGATTGCGTCCCTTTGTCATAATGAGAGCTGTCGCGTTGCGAGGTGGGGGTTATGCAGATTGCCGATCAGGAGAGGGTTGTTTCAGATCGGATTGGTCCAGTATGCGGAGATCAGGTCAGTGACGAACGGTTTTAGCCAAAGCATATTGCTCGGAGTGGCTCTTCTTGCCACCCAAGCATGTCAGGTGCCGCGGGATACGAGGATCATTGTTCGCGATCCTGATCCGTCTCGCAAAGCTGTTGACATTTGGCTGCGTGAACCTCGCGATCCAGCTCTTGTCCACCTGTCAGACTACGCTCTTCTTGCGGCGGCGGCCTATAATGAGAGGCTGGCAGGGGGCGCCTATTGTCCAAGTGTTGTGGTGCCTCGACACCGTTGGAAACAACTTCCCGACTATTTGGAGAGCGACCCAGTAGTTGAAACTCCCGGCGGCCCTATTAAGATCAGAGGACTTGGCTATCAGCTCTGGCGCGATACGGAGGCAACTGGCCGAAAACGGCTAGCGCTTGTTTTCCGAGGGACCGATCTCGGTGATTTCGGAGACTGGATTGCTAACTTGAGGTGGCTGACGCGGCTAAACCCCTTCACACGCGACCAGTATGCCCAGACCCGTGATCTCGTTAAAGCACTGACAAGCCGTATAGATAAGGACTTCGGCCCGAATGCTGAGATAATAGCAGTTGGGCACTCGCTGGGTGGCGGGCTCGCTCAACAGGCTGCGTACGCCTCCCCGCGCATACACACCGCTTATGCATTTGATTCCTCACCTGTCACAGGCTCGACGAGCGCGGACCCAAAAGTAAGTGCCGCCAACAGAAAAGGCGACCAGATCTTCAGGATCTATGAACGGGGCGAGGTTCTTGCACCCCTCCGTTCAATACAGCGGCAACTAAAACCGATCGGAAAAAACAACCCCAAGGAGACGGAACTCCGGTTTAATTTTCGTTCGACGTTCCGATTGGGTAATCCCGGTTCGGGTCCATTTAGCCAACACAGTATTAATCAGCTTGCCTGCGATATCATCTGTTGGGTCGATATGAAGGGCGATGAAGACCAGTGCGGCCCGGCTGTACCATAACACTGAAATGTATGCGGTTTCTGCAGTGATGCAGGCACGCTCGTGCACCCGCGGACCCACCGAGGAGGAGATTATGGCAGCAAGCACCGTGAATGCCGCAGCGCGTCGGCTGATGGATCCTGCCACGTGGCCCGCCGGATGGCTCGTCCTCCTGGGGCTCGCTGCGCTAGTTCTTTGCTTTTGCCTCGCGGCCGCCTCCGGACCGAATGTTGGGGAGGTCACCAGCACGAAATGCGAGCAAGCCGAGACAACAGCCAAACAGAGCCTGACCGAAGCTGACGCCGCTAACGACCGGGCCGGTATCCTGCGCATGGTGGGCGTGATGCCGGGGGAGACGGAGCCCGGCCGGAATATCTGCGTCCTGGTGGCCGGCGTCGTCTCCAGGGAAACGGTGGAGGAGCGGGCAAACAACGTCAAACTAATGCAGGAAGCGCTGACCGCGAGCCAGGCCAGGCTTACACAGGCAACGGACGAAGGCAAGCCGGCCAGCGAGATCACCCAGTTCCAAAGCGCTGTTGACAAGGCGAAGACCGATCTCCGCACGGCGAAGGCCGGGTACGCGAAGCCGCTCGATCCGGTGCCACTCTCTGTCTTTCTCAACGACAAGCTCGCCCCGTTTCTCAAAGTGCAGGCGCACGCGACTGACGCAGTGCAGCGGCTCTACTTCCCCCTGTGGACGCCCGAGGACGCGACCGACCCTGCCGCGAAGTTTTGGCAGGAACTGTTGAGCGAGGTGGCATTTGCCAAGCCCTTGGGCAAGCGCCAGGTCGATATCGGCCTGTCGCACGCCGGATCGACAGCTTCCATCCCCGAGACCGCCCGGAACGGCACCATTGACCAGATCACGATGTACGTTTTCTCGCTGACCCCGGTGCTTGTCGGATTGCTTGCGTTGGCCCTGCTTACCGCCGCTTTCATCGCATATGCCGCGCGGACGCCGCTCCTCCGCGACAACAGCTTAACCTGCCGAGATCTATTGTATCGGCTCGAGGCAGTGAAGCTCGAAGAGAAGCGACGGCAGCGCGAGTTCGGACTCGCCGAGACCGACCTCGCCGCAGCCCCGGGCGACCCGGACAAATTCGCCGCCTACACCGCCGCACGGAGTGCCCTCGTTGCCGCCAGAGCGGAAAATGGCAGACTAGAGACGGTTCTCGACGTTGACCCTGCGCACGGAAACGCAAGGGTGCAGCGAATGAGGCTGGAAGACCTGCTCATCAAGCCGCAGGAGGAGGTCGCGAGGCTGCAGGCCCGACGGAACACGGCGCAGGCAGCCCGCGATGCGGCTGGGAAGACCTTCGACGAGGTAAGCGGCCTGACCGCTGCGCAGGCTGCGCTTGACCAAGCAGAGGCTGCCCTCACTGCCTCGCCCGGTGCCTCGACGCAGGCACGCGACGACGCCAAAGCCGCAAGAGATCGGATCGTCTCGACCAATGAAACTCTGATCAAGGCAACCGAAGCAGAGCTCGAGACTGCAGGCACGGACATCAAGGAAGCTGTATCGGGTATTAGGCAAAAGCAGGCCGGAATTGACCAGGTCGCGCAGCAATTGAAGGACGCCGAGAAAGCTCTAGATGACGCGCAACTTACAGTCGACCCAGCGGCCAGCAAGGTGGCCGATATCCAGCGGAATTATCCCACATCGCAATTTGCAGACCGAGCCACCGGCCCCTACAGCCTCGGCCGCACCCAGATGGCCTTCTGGCTCTTTCTGGTGATAGCCGGCTATATCTTCATCGCCATGAGCTTCGACCTCTACTACGGCCTCCTCAGCAACGAGATCCTGTGGCTTCTCGGCATCAGCGGGGCGACCGGTCTCGGGTCTGTCCTTATCAATGCCGGTACCACCGAAGGCCGCACATCTCGCGGCTTCGTTAGCGATGTCCTGAGTGTCGATGGCGCGCCGCAACTGCAGCGTATCCAGGCGATCGCCTGGACTCTGATCCTGGGGGCGCTGTTTGTGTGGACCGTCGCACGCAACTTTCGCCTGCCTGTCTTCGACCCCACGCTGCTCCTGTTGATGGGGCTGGTGAGCGGGCTTTACCTCGGCTTCAAGGCTCAGGAGGAGGCGAAGGGGGAGGCCGCCAAGGGAGACGCAGCCAAGAACGGGAGCAAGAGCGGGGGAACGCCCTGAAGCGACCGACGCACTGGAGGTGGCGCGCATGGCCCTGCCGCGTGTGTCGGCTCGGGGCCTAACAGCCTATGTTGCCGGAGAAATCATCGGCGACTGGGGTTCCGATGATGAAGAGTGGTGTCATTTTACCGCGCTTGATGCCACTAAGGTCGCGCTAAACGCGCCTTCACCCTAGATGCTAGCATGACACGATCGCAGATTGGATGACTCCGCCGACGACACAACACTCGCCTCACCACAGGCATAGCCAGGCGTGCAGCCTGGCTGCGATCGCTCCGCCCCGTGTTGGCCGTTGCCTCGACCGCCCCATAGGACCGGTCATACGTCTCCCACGGATCGAGAATGTAGTAACCGGATCACCAGTTCGATTCCCGGAAAGGCCGACAGACGAAGCGCATCTGCGTTCGACCGCGCGGCGGCTTGCCGGGTTGGGCCTGGGACGGATCAGCACCCGCATTTCGGGGTAACTCGTTTGCGGTTGGCTGCAGAAGCGGGTTTCGCGTTGCGCTTTCCACAGGCCCCGAAGCGCAGGCACTCCAATCGATGATGGACGGCATAGGGGGTATCGACTCCCTTCATTCGGTCTCATCGATGTCCGGCGAGCTCGAAGTGTCCCGCGTTGGCCGGCGCAGAAGCTCCACATGCGAATTCGGCCCCGCCCGGCGAAGGTGCGAGGTACGTATCGGCCAGCGAGGTAGTCCAGCCCCTGTCCAGCCTGCCTCGCCCTATATAATTATCGAAAAGGGCATTGTGTCGTCGGATCCTGACTCTCCAACGCCCACCTAACGTCCCACGGACCGCAGTCGTTGCTGTTGCTTCCTGGCCCGAGCTGCTTTTGACAAAGGGAAGCATGGGGCACGAGGGAGTCGAGCATCCGTTCTGTTGTTCGCGACAGTTGCCATGAAAGCGGTAGATCAAACATCCCGTGATCAGGGTCAAACGCCCGGAAGGCCGTTGTATCCAGATAAATCGGAGCTCTAGGAAGCCCGCATGGCAAATTGCCCCATGACTCACCGATCTCATGGACCAAAATGTCGTTCATATTCTGCTTCCACGATCCTCGGATCGAGGTTATGCCTGCGATCACGGTGGCTAGTGAGCCATAAACCTCGGACCGCGTCCTACCTTCAGGCCCGTTAATCTGGATGGCATAAATTTGAAAAGGCTTGGCGAGGCAAGGGACGTCAGCCGTGCTGCGGACACCCTGAGGGCAAGGATCGCGACTACGGGCTTGGTGCAAAGACGTCAGGAGGCTGTAAATTGCGCCCGCCCCGTTGTTGTCGAAATAACCGCCATCCACAAATCGCAGCACCTCAGTTCGCTCAATGTGGTTTTCGCTAGAAGGGGGACCTGGAGGTGATCCCGGCTTCGTGTAAAGTACGGACCTGGCATACGTTCCTTCCGGTGTTACGATGGGGAATCGAGCACTGAGACCCACAGCGGTGCTGACGCGAATTTCGTTCGGATAGCTTCCGTGGAGGTCGTTCAGAGAATAATCGGTGGCCGCCTCGTAAAAGTCGCCGACAACACCGAGATTCAATCGGAAAGGTGCGACGCTCACCGGGCCGTAACCCGTCAGATCGTATGTATTCAAAATGAGCGCGGGTGCCATTCCATCTGGCCGCCATGCCTTATGCATGGGGAGGGAAAGTAGGCCGCCGGAGGGTTGCCCTGACCAAAGACGTTCAATTGCGTCATCGAACACGCGGCCCCGATCCAGTGCAGGGATGGAGAAAGGCAGCACCGACGAGAAGAAATCATAAAAGAGAGTGCCCGCCATAAGGGGCGTCAATATCTCCTGTCCAAGAATTTTGGTTGCTCGCTCCTTGAGCCCTTGATCCTTGACGGCGTCGAAATTGCACGCGCTGAGAGGTTGGACAGCTTCCGACGCCAAACTCGCATAAACGGCGGCTCCGAGCGAGCCGCCGGAAACTCCACTGATGGCGAATACATGTGGTCCAAAGCGCGGGCACGTATCCTGTAAAGCTCCCAATACCGCTGCGGTGAAGTATGCAGCGTACAGCCCACCGCCCTCGGCGGTCACAACGAATACGGGGTAGGGGCGATCCTCATAGGCTTCGAGGTCCGGTCGATTGCTCAACCACTCAAGAAAGGCGCCGTCAGCTAGAGGATGGTCAGGGGCTGAACCGCCTCCGTCCTTTCGAATTTCATGATTTCTATTCCAGCCCAAAAGGGTAAATGCGAGCCCGCATAGAACAAGCAAAGACAGAATTGGAATACCGGATATCCGACGCAGATGACGGAGGTACATCGATATTGCCGCGATGCAAGCAAGCCATGCCGCAAACACGGAGATCGCCGACACGAAGCCGGGAAACTGCGCGCGTGGTATGACATAGTATATGAAGAGAACAGCCACGACCGCTGGAACGACGATGTTCGATCTATGTCTCGCACCTTTAGTTCGGGAAAGACAAAAAATACCCACCGCCAACGCCAGGGCGAGGCACAATGTGTAGCGCTCAAGCCTGGTCAGCGCCTCAATTGGATTTCCGTAATCACCTAACTCTGGAGACGCTGTTGCTCTTGCAATTGCAAGAGCGATGCCCACAAGCGGCAAAGCCGACGCGACAGCTATACTTAAATCAATCCACACGGAGTGGAAATCCGTCTGTGAAGGCGTCGTGCGAGCGCCACGTCCTGGTTGCCTTCTAACAGCCTGAACTGTGGCATAAAGCAATTGGGAGGTCGCAAGGCCGAGGATACAATACGTAAAACCTGCAAAAAGTATCCGGCCGAGCGCCAGGTCTAAATCCTCTGCCGCGCTTCGTAAGACCTCAAAAACCGCGTCGCCCAGCAAAACAGGCGCAAACAATCCGATAATGCAAAAAACACAGGGCCAAAAGAACTCTCGAATTGTATGACCGGTAGGAAGCCGCATCTGTTTCAACTTGCTAAGAATTTCCATGATCTCTCCTAAAGCACTTTCCAGCTTAATCATGGCCGAACGGACTAACTCGAAATCTAGCCGATCCGTCTCCCATACGAGAAATCGTCCGGGAGTGATTGCATCGAACCAGAGAAGCCGAAGCCAAGCTCCCGCTTGCTCGACTAACGCGGTTAGTCGCTGCGTCAACCGCGGTGCCCGGCCTGGTTGTCCAAGGACGAGCCCGGTCGAGATTTCATCGTCCACCAGATCAGAGGCGTATGTCGCGCTCGGAACGGATCTCTGTCACAGCCTTGGTGGCGTCGACCAGGGATTCAGGGCCGACCGGTCGGGTAACTAGCTCGGGACGACTAATGATGTCGGCATCCGAAAGCAGATCGAAATTGAGCTCGGTTTTCCGGGCAAGCTCGGCAAGCGACACCTGATAGATACGGAAGGGATCGAGATCGAGGCTCTCAAGATCGTTGAGCAGCTTTTCCTGAGACAGGATGAAAGCTGCACATCGCAACCGATCATCCTTGCCGAGATAGGCGATCATTTTCCAAAATGATCGAGGAATGAGGGCATCCCTGTACTCAATATCTTCCGTTCCGAATACCGGCCCACCAACGACCGAGAGCTTGAGGTCCTTGAGGTCGGCCTGGTCAAACACGAGATTCTCGAGCTCACCCCACAGCCCTTTTCTGGATGACTGGTTGAAACGCTCGTGCTGCGGCGCAATATTGGTGAAATAGAACGAATCCCGATTGGCCTGTTCCGCTTCCGCAACGGGTCCCCAGCAGACGTCGGCGCGGCGCGCAATATGTCCACGGTCGACGCGGTTCTCGAGATAAAGCGCATCTCCGAATTGGTATTTGGCATCGATCCTCGGATCGATCGAAAAGCCGCGGCGTGGCAGTGCCACCATCCTCGAGCCATCTATGTTCCAGGCGACATAGCGCGCCATCCGGCGCTTTGCGCTCAGGCAGACCGAAAAATGCGTGTAGGGTATCGTTTGGCCTCGTCCGAAATTGACAGCGTCACGCTTCTGCGCGGCAGACAGGCCTGGCTCCGGGACGGCTGCTCCAAGAAAACCCGCATCGTAGCCTCGTCGAGCCACGATACTCTCGATCTGGACTGCGGTGGGCGCCGTGGTCAGTGGCTCCAGGACGAAATCGAGTTTCTTCTGGATGGAGGCTGGGTAGCAGGCGAGCGCGTGCTCGTCGCTCGTGCCATTGGTCTCCCCAGCAAAATGGAGGCCGGCAAAAATGTCGGTGGCCTTGCCTTTGTCGAAGATGAGCCACGCCGATCCGGAATCGCCGCCCTTGCTGATCTCGCCGTCTGCGGGAACGTCCTGAGGATCGGGACCGATTTCAAAGCAGCCGATCGCCTGTTCGCCCGCGGGGATGCCGTAGTTGATCTTGGCCATGACGTCGACGCGACGAACGACGCCTCTGGTTACTGCGGTCGTCCGCCCGGATTTGACCACCTTGTCGCCGAGTGCGACGCGCGCCATTCGAGCCGGCACCACATTGAGTTCGAAAACCGAGCGGTCATACCCGCGTTGCTGAACTTTTGATAGCGCGCAATCGCCGGCCGCGCCCAAATGGCTGCGGAGCAGGGTTCCCGCGACGTTGAGCGTGATATTGTTGTCATCGTAGGGCCCGGGCTGAACGATCGTGTCTCCGATCTTTCCGACGTTGCCGTTGAGAACATGCCAATTGGACAGCACGCAGGGCGCTCCGGTCGCGCGATCGAAAACGATCAAGCCAAGCGTCCCAGCAGTTTCAGCGGTATGCGCGATGCTGACACCTGGCCGGATCGGATCGAGCCTCTGGCGGCGCAGATCAATTTGTTCCTCTGCAACAATTTCGAACGACGGACGGAAGGCGCGCTGCAAGACATCCGTCGGGACCATCTGCCCTTCGACCTCGATTGCCTCAGGAATGCGGCGGCTGCCGAGTGATTCAATCGCAGAATCTCCCTTGGTGCCGACCGTGAATTGAATGCAGATCGGGCCGTCCCCATTCTTCAGGCCGATCCCTACCGATGTGACGTTGGGATCCTGCAGATAGTCAGCGCCTTTGGCGCGGATGTGTCTGCGTAACGCCTCTTCGGAAATCCCCCCCGTTGATTGCCGGCTTCCACGAGTAACCTTTGCCATGACTTGCCTCCCAAAGTGTTGGTTGCAGATGTATTCGCGCTGCGGCATCAATCCGGGTCGTGCAGAAGGTCGTAGGAATTGCGAATGACCCGGTAGGAGCCGAGCTTTTGTATGATCGCCTCCATATCGCGAAGATCCGTATCGTCCTGCCGGTTGCCATGGCGGGGCAGGTGAGCTGTGGATTGTTCCAGGCGCCGCGGACTGCGTGCCACAAGAAGTTGCGCAAGCGATGGCGCCGCGGCGCAAGCATCGCGATGATCTGTGAAGGCAGAACCCGAATTGCCATGACCCCTCCGGACAAGACATAGGTAAGACTGCTTGAAGGCGTATAATCTGACGGCTATCTATAAATCGCGGTAGCCCGACCGCAGATCGTTGCCGAACGACCAAGTCTACCCTGCCGCTCCAGCCATTTTAGCGTACTTTTTTCTTGCAAAAGCTCTGAGCGAGCATTCCCCAGAATGCAACCGAAAGTCAAGGCCGCAACCGACGTTGGCATCACCAAGGGCTGAAAAGCCTGATCACTCGGCACCGCGGCCAGCGTCATAAGTGCCGAGCGCATTCAGAAGCACGTCCTCATCTGGATCGACAAGATTCTGCAGATCTGCCCAGAAGCGTTGCGCACGCCGATCGTCCGACAGGAAGCCACCAAGTAAGGGAAGCGATCAGAACGTGGTCGGCGTCGAACTCGTCGTTCGAAATCCCCTTCGGCTTCAAAGTTCGGATCCCATAGGAGCGCGCTAACTTCCGTTCCTTTTGGAGGTCGTCCGATGACGACGATGAAGCCAGATGCCACCCCAGATCGATCAAAGCGTCAACCGGATAGGGCTTTTGCAACCAACCGATCGGCGACGCTGCCGCACCTCTTGCGCGTTTCGGCGTTAGCATGGGCGGAGGCGAAGATCGATCGGAGGTCGAGGGTAGCATGGAGATGTCATGGCCCCCGAGCTTCTGAAGCAAGCAGGAGCCGCGTACGAGGGGTTCACGGAAGTTGCCTGCGAGTCAGTACGTACCAGTATCAATTACCGGAAGTCGTTGCACGAGAGCGCCAGTCAGTGGGCTCGCGGTTGGCGATACAAGAAGCCGAGACACGAGATTTTCGAGCGCGCTTCTGCCTTGCAGGTCCAATGCTTTCCCGAGCATGTCCAAAAGCTTGTTCTTGTTGTCGTATAGAAGGAGAAGTTGCTCGAAGTCCCGCGCTGCCAAGACGCCCTGATATTTTGAGTGAAAATCAGAATAGATCGAGGAGGGGTCGGTTTTAGCCGTAAGCTCAGCGTAAATGCGCGACAACTCATTGATGTTCTTGGCTTTCGCGCCGACTGATTTACCGGATTGCCAGATAACATTGCTGGTGTGTCTCAGGCTAACGCGGTCCGCGTCGCGTCCTGCCGCTTCAAAGACGTCACTCGTCAGCGTGTCAAAGCGGCGCGTCGCCTCACGTTTGTCGAGCTTGAGTTCCTCGGCCAACGCAAAGAAAACTTCGGGCGCGAGAAGCAAGTTTTCGACCTCGAGAACGGGAAGTGTAAAAATCCCCTCCTCAAGAGCACCGTCCGCCGATGGATCGCGATTGTCGCGATCCACCAAACCGGCACAATGCAGCCAATGCAACTCCTCCTGCTTGCGGAAGCTGCGGACAAACTGGATCACCTGGCCGCAAGATCCGGACGGGATGACGGTGAAATTGCCATAGATCGCCCTATAGATCGTCTCGTCCAGGCCGCCTTGTTTCCCTTCAACAAACAGGATTGGTTTGCGGCTTCCGACCATCCGCACAAGAAGATCGCGCGGGAGCTCAGTCGCCGAGGGCAAGGGCTCGATCGTCCACATTGCCGGCGTGTCCTCCTCAAGCCGAGTTCGTGTGCGAACAAGCACCTCCTTATAGGTCGCCGGCACATAGTTTAGAACGGCATATAGTTGAGCGCTGCGACGGGACGCCGCGAAATCGATGTCATGTGTCACATAGAGAAAAGAGCAGTCCGGTCGGGCGCGCTCGACAAGGTCCCATAACCGCACAAGCAGCGAGCGGTTCATGTGCAGTTCGGGTTCGTCAACAATCAGAAGGCTATCGGTCTCGATCAGTAGGACCTGACCGAGAATATAGAGAACAAGCCTCTCTCCATCGCTCATCGCGGACGCTTCGTATGACTCGCCATCGCCATCGAGCCTGACCGCCCGGACGGTGGCTTCCGAAAACAGAAGGCTTTGGCTGGGGATCAACTCATGCCAAAGCTCTTGAAGTCTGTCGATCACGGTAACCGGTCGAATGGAATTTTTCCGCCCCTTCGATTTTTCGTGCGCAAGTTCCAGTGCCCGGAGGCGTTCGGCAAAGAGGGCGACAAGTACTTCATCGTAATTATGCTCCATTGATCCCGGCGAGGCCTGGACGCGCCGGCTGTCACGGCGAAGCAAGCCAATGGCTCGTTCGTACCTCTCCGAAAAAACTTCATCCGGGAGCTCAAGTGAGCGTTGTGCCCCGATACGATAAGAGGCTCCTGTCTCCTCAAGATTATCGATGTGGATGCCAAGGCGACTCTTTCCAGTACCGTTAGGTCCGAGGAGGATGATAGGCCTTCCAGGAGCAGGCTCGATGCTGCATTCACCAGTCGGCGTGAGGATACCAATAGACATGGATTACTCTGGTTTTCGGTGTGACAAGCAACCCATACCCCGCAAGCAAGCGTGCAGGAGCTACGTAGCGCAACTATCTCCGCGATTTTTGCACCGGGGTTGGGAGCCGATCGTCAATTTCTGACCGCGCCTTTGAAAACTTGATTCAACGCTGTGCAACAATATGAAGCAGGCGCCACCATGACGCCTGCTCATGGCTTCAATCATCCATCTCGAGAGTGCGATATTCGCCGCTCTCACTGTCGTAGACTTCCACTTCAACGGATCCACCGGAACGTTGAATGCTTTGGACGTCAACGTCGCGGTATTCACCGGACCCGTGGTCGTAGATCTCAATAGTCTGGCCGGATCTAACAAGATTACCTTTACCGATCTCGACTGAGGCCCCCGTTTCGTTATCGACGCCATCCCAGCCAAGGCAAATATTGCTCGAGGCGAAAAACATTCCAATCAGTGCAAGAGTTCTCAATGGCAATGGTAGCCCCCGGTCTTGTGATTGGTATGGCACCCGTTCCCGTCAGTTCCGCCGCCGTGTGCGGTAGCCGAACTTGCTGATAGCGTAAAGGCAAGAAAGAGCGAATAGATTAATTTCATAAGACCCCCCTGAACGGCAACAGGTGTTCACTCCGCTGAAGTAAAGCGGCGTTGCCGTGCGAAATTTGCTTCCACCCGATGGATGTTTAACCGCTGATGCGTCTCTTAGTCGAGAGTAGGGTCGGACCTTTTCTGCACTTTTAGTTGTATATCCACTAGTATCATTAACCGATTGCTGGTTGCGGAACCTGAAGCAGCCCGAGCGCCTGCGATGACCGGACGAATACGCGCGCTCTCTTAAGCCGAACCCTGGTCGGCGATCCATCCCTGGTGGACAAGGCGTTGGCCGGGGCGCGGGCTGGGATGGCATCGTGCGCTATCCAAGGGGCGGCCGCGACCATCGCGGGCGTGCATATTCCCGCGGAGAGCAAGGTGCTGATCGGCTACCGGCGAAGTTGTTCGATCGAAGCCATTTCGACGACCCGGAAATTCCACATCGGACGCGCCGTCAAGGTGGTGTTCGGTACGATCTTCAGCGGTTCCCCACGCTGCGCCTGGTCGTGGCGCTGGAAGAACCCAAGTTGCGCAAGGAGATCATCAATGGCGGGTTCGAGGAGTTCCCGGTGCTCTGGTGATGTGCGGACACCACCGGGATCCGTGATCTTTTCCGCAATTTGCCGGCCCGCCTGGCGCGCACTGGACAATTCAGTCAACTATGAGGTCATCGGAGCCCGGAACGACTCCGGTCGACCGTCATCCCAGTCCCAGCCGACCGCCGCGACGAAACGGCGAACGCTCGTTACCCGGGGACATCGTAATCGCAACGACTATTCACTTACGCGCTATCGGGTCCACGGTTTCCAAGGGTACCCGTGGGAGTTCTTGAGCCGGTTCTAGCATTTTTGGTTGTCCACGATGATCGGATGTTCTTCAGCGCACACCAAGTTGCGCTGTGTAACTGCAATCTGGGTACTGCGTGCACCCCATAAAGCGGTCTCCGGTCTTGCTCTTTCTTTCGGTGACATGCCCGACATGGCATGTTGGACATTGAGGCAGCGCCTCGCCGTCAATTGTCTCCAGTCGGAAGTTGCCACCGGCGATGTTTGCCAACTCGTGAATGTAACGTGATGGCTGCCGATCGTTCATCAGCAGGAAGACACCTCGGCTTGCCCGCGTTAGGGCGACGTAAAACAAACGCCGTTCCTCAGCGTATTCGAAGGTCTCTGGCTGCGGCATAACGAGGTTTAGAAGCTCGTCATCTTCAATTCGGCTGGGAACACCATATTCACCCTCGCTGACATCTAGCAGGATTGTGTAATCCGCCTCCAGCCCCTTCGCGCGATGAAATGACAAACCCGATACCTCGATGTTTTCAAACCGGGGGAGCCCGCCGGCAAACGGATCAAGCAGGTTATACCGCCAAAGCACCATGACCTTCAGCCGGGCAGCGCTGCTCGTGCGCCATTGGCTTGCGATCCCGCCGAGAAACCGGTCAAGCCGGTCCAGGAGCCGCAGGCTGGCCTTACCGAAGTCGGGCTTGCCTTGCTCGCCCGTTATCGGAATTGCTCTGATGGATCGCGCAATCGCCGGTCTGGCCGAGCGAACTGCCTTTCTCAGCTGAGCGGGGTTTCGCTGTATGAAGTTTGCGGCAGCATCGGCGATCACCTGATTGCATCGGTAGGTCGTCTCGAGCCTGCCTTGCCAGCTTGCGCCGAAATTTTCCTCGAATTGCGTGAATATGCTGATATCAGAGCCGGCAAAGCGATAAATCGATTGCCAGTCGTCTCCGACCGCAAAGATCTTCGAGAATGGCTTCTGGTGCTTCAGTGCTTTAATCAGATTGGCGCGGGAATCTGAGATATCTTGGAATTCGTCGACGAGGATGAGGGAGTAGGGGCTCTTATAGCGGGCCTCTTCCACCAAACGGGTCGCGTTGGCGATCATGGCATCAAAGTCGATGCGTTTGTCATCAATTAGTTTTTTCGAGTAGGCCTCGGTAATCTTCCAGATTGCCTGCGCGAACGCCTTGGCACGCTTCTTGTCGTGAAGGGAATTTGCGCGCACCAAGAGCATTTCCAATGTCAGATCGCCAGCACGGATATGCTTGATGCAGATGGCGATCAGCTTCTGGAAGTGTTTGATAACGACCGGTTCGACCGCCTTCAGGATTTCCTCAAGGCTGCGTTGATGGAACTGAATTTCTCGTTTTGCAAGCTCGGCCTCGAGTTGAAGAAGAAGCGTTCCGTCGTTTGCCTGGGCCGATTTCGTCGTGAAAACGTCAAGCTCTGCGCGGTTGTAGGCCGCCAGCTTGCTATCGGCATGTTCCACATAGTTGGCAAATGGCGAGGATCCGGCGCTATCGATGGCAAGATGTTCATGGATGGTGTTGCTTGCCGGATAATAGAAGTCGGGATGCACATATCTGATCGTCCCGTCTTCGTCTTCCGTGTCGATTTGGCGCTCGTATTGGAACTCGACCGTGTTGAGCCACAGCCAGTTCGCTATCGTCTGCTCTTGCAAAGATCTGACATAGATCCCGCCAAATGCGCCGATAGACGCGTCGCCACCACGCCGGCGCGCCGAGATGTAGCGGTTGTAGTCCGCATCGCTGTCAAAAACGGACGCTGGAATATCGGCTTGCGGATATAGCACGAGAAGGTCAATCCAGACCTTGGCAAAGCCCGCGTCCGATTGCATCAAGTCTTCGATGATCTTTGCGATGACCCGTGCTTCGCCAGTAGGGTGGTCCACCCAATTCGCCAATTGCGGTGGCCTGGCCTCCACCAGTTCGATGATACCCCGACCGAGAGCGTGGAACGTCGTGACCTTGCACTGCAGATCCGCTGGCTGGACGCCAAGCTGCTGCGCAATTCGTTCCCTCAGCTCTTCAGCTGCGGCCCGATTATAGGCGAGGACAAGGATTTCCTCCGGTTGATACAGTCCCTTGTCCAGCACATAAGCGACCTTGCCGACCATCGTCGCCGACTTGCCTGACCCTGCGGACGCGATGAGGAGATTGCTGTCCTCAAGGCGAATACAGGACTCCCTCTGTTGGTCGGACAATGATCGGCCATCGAGATCGTCAAAGAAGGGGGCGTATCTGGTGAGCTCGGTCGCAACAAATTCATTATTGTACTGATGGCGCCGGTCGGGGTCGGTCAGGAAAAACAGGGACCGTGGAAGATCGGCTTCCATGGCCGCGGTTAAGCCGTCGGCGTCGAACAAGGGATGGGAGAGTGCTGCGGCGGCCGGACCAGAAACACTCGCGATGGCTTGCGCCAGATCTGCCTGTGCGAGGTATTGCCGCTTCCCCTCGATCAATGGCTCGAGTTTCGCATCGACCTCTTTCAAAACCTCTTGATCCGACCGGATCAGTTCGAGCAGGTAGCGATTGATGAACCTGTGAAGGTCCGTCGCGAGCCGAGTAGCGGCGTCCTCGCCGAGGCACGACAGAGTTTCGACATGACTGCATGTGCGGATTTCGACCGTGTGCCAAAGCAGGGCCTTTTTGATCCCGATGGCGGTAATGTCCAGACAGCGTAGCTTGGCCCGCGTTCCGGTGTGGAGCTCGACGGACGCCGTGGTCGCCGTCGGTAGCCGGAGCTTCCACCTGCCGGAGGGAAGCAGACGGGCGAAAAGGCCGGGCCGATAGGTGGTGTAGCGGTTGAAAATCACGGATCGGCCATCGCGCGAATTGTCATTTCAGTTGGGTTCCCGCGATCATGGGCGCTTTTCTCAGCCGCTGGCATTGGCCTTGTCTTGGATTTTTGCGCATCGAGCGAGGAGTTCGTCGAAGGTCTCGGCCTGATCGAGAAGGAGGCCGTCATCCAGCATTCGGGCGTAGTCCTGTTCGAGTTCTGCCCTCCCTGCGCCGGAGGGCGTCAGCTGAAGCCCAGCGCCCACTGCTGCTTCGTAGTCGATCGGCGTTTTGTCAGCCGCCTTCTCAGCGAAGAACATCGATTTGTGCTGCGCCACCGACTTGGCCAGCTCGCGATCAGCGATTGCGCTGTCGGCGATGCCTATTTCGTCGAGACGAACGATATCGTGCCAGTGTCGTGAAAATCGCTCTCCGCGGAGCCGTTCCTGCAGACAGAAAACGTGGATTGCCGTCGCCTTTTCCCAGAACGTGCGTTCGGCATGCATGACCCGCGGCCTTGCGGTGGGAAACTGGATACCATCGACAAGGCCAGCAGCGTCGCATGAAATGTCACGAACGCTTGCCGGTTCTCCGGTCGACCGAGCCCCGAGCTCCAAGATGACGCTCGGCGCGACATAGCCGGATCCTCCAGCAACTGCTTCGTAGTCGATGAAGAGCTTGTCGCCGTCGACACGGACGGTGGCTGGAAGCGACTGGGCGTCGATCGCATCGACAATGAGCGGGCTCACGGTCTCCGATACCCAGGTCGGCAAACGCTTGCGGACTTCGCTCGACCAGCGCTTTTCCTCGCTTCTGGTTTCCGGCAACGCCTGCTCGTTCTCGCCGACGAGATCATGAGCGAGTTCGCGGATATCGTAGGTCAGGTCGACATCTTCCGAAAACCTACGGATGGCGTTGTAGGCTTTAGAGAGGGACGTGCCGCCTTTGAAGACGAGGTGGTCACCGAGCGCCGTTCCATAAAGGGTCTGCAGAGCCCAGACGACCCACGTGTCCTTTTCCAGGAGATGGATCGGGCGCCCGGCTTTCTCTGCGGCGATCGCAAGAACGTCTCTTCGATCGTCCAGGGACAGCTTCAAAAACTGCTCAGCCATAGGCGGCCTTTCCTACACTGCGGGCAAGCCAGCTGGGAAACTGAGGGGCGGCGGCAACGAGTTCGCCGAATGCCTCGGCGGAAAGCTTCCGCTTGATGCTCGGAAGTGCCTCTTCTGCCTTTTCCGGACCAAGCCATGCCAGCGCGCGCACAGCCAGGCCGGCAGGCTTGTTCGCCAAGGCGAGCTGCCAGCGCGGCACGTGCTTCAACTCGACCGTCTGGCTACCGACAGTAATGGTTCGGCTGCGGCCGGATGTGAAATAGACGGACCGGATCGGTACCTGAGTGGACAGCCCCAGCGAGTTTGCAGCCGCAGCACCATTCGAAACGATGACCTCGCCACGCTGGTGTGCAACGGCTTCGACGGCTTGCTCGACCGTCGGCGGTCGGCTCCCGAAACGGCTCTTGATCGCCTTGAGATAGATCCCACGACCGGCCCGGACGAGCTCGCCGCGTTCATATAGGCGCGACAGTGCCTGGTCTACCGCGGCACGGTTTCCCAAATGCAGGAGGGCCTTTGCGGACAGCGCTGTTCCCTCGGGCAGCTGTTCGGCATAGGCCATGATCTGACTTGTCAGTCGTTGCATATTATTTCTCCTGTCAGAAATATATGCAGCTTTCTGACAGTTTGCAATGTGGTGGCCCGTGCCTTTCTTCAACGAAGGTCTAATTGCTCACCTCGAAGGATCGGCAAGCGCAAGGCCGTGGTCTTTCCTTTGGTCGGCCGACATCGATAGGCCCCTGCGCGGCGGTGGGCTTGTCTTACAGAGTAATACTCCTGGGTTGATCGCGATACAGTGTCGCTCTAACAATCCAGCGCGTACAGACATTTGAGATATAAATTTCGGTGGCCCAGCATGAATATTGACGGATACTTCGAGAAACTGGCCAAACTAGTGCATTCTCGTGATCCAGCGTTTACGCCCCTTGGCGAAGTGAAGATGCAGCATCTGGATTTAGCCATTAATGTTTATGAGGACGAGGACCGGAAAAAGAGGTTTGACGGCAGCCTCCAGAATGGCCGCGTTCATGACGCTACCTTTCGAACGCATCTTCTCCGCATCGAAGGAATTCCGTTTTCATCCCTTTTCCTATTCAGCGGAATGTTTCTGGAATCGAAGGTCTTGATTGGCGAGTGGGTCAACGACCTTGTCCGTCCTGAACCATCTACGGACGGCAAAAAGGAGTAATGAGGCGTCGATGACCCGATGGGACGAACCGCCGAACTTTGGGTCAGAAAGAAGTCCTCGCGGAGGAGGAAAGCAGCACGTTGTTGTGAAGCGAGCGGGTAGTCTGAGAGTGGCTAGTCAGGACGAGGGAATTGTTCGTGTTGCGCACACCGCTTCCAGGATAGCTTCAGGCGACTGAGTTTTGGCCATAGTCTTAAAACGCACCCAATAAATGCAATCCTTGAGATCCGTCGACCTGCACCGGATGAAAGGACCAGAAGTCACGGAGGACAGCTGCGTGCGGATGCGCGTAGCCTTTGTGGTCTGGGTCAGATGAGAAAATGCTCGCTTCCGGTTTTAGAAGCGATCCCAAACCTGAGTGCCAGTTACCCTCGGCCCCGTGATGCATGACCTGGAGGATGCCAGCACGTGCAAGTCGGCTTCCGGGTCGATAATGCTTCTCAAAATCGGCGAATTGTTTCCCTGCGCCGAGGGTTCCGTCGCCCGTATACATCTGCGAGAAGCGCGTGCTTCCGGCGAGGGAGCCGAGCGGACGATTGGAGGAGTGCCAAAGCAGGACCGCAGATTGATTGACGGGGCCGGAATAAAGGAAAAGCGAGATAATATTCCGGTTCTTTGATGATTTCCCAAAGTGGGCATCGTAAAGCTTCTTTAGCTTGTCGAGCGTGGCGCTGCGTGTCGTCGGTACGGTCAGGATATCTTGTACCAACTTCGACGCTGCTAACTGGAACCTTTTCGTGGCTTTTGGCAGCATTGACGGGTCGTTATAGGGAAGAAACTCCCAATCGAACGGTACTGATATCGTTCCGCCTCGCTTCAGATAGCGCACATTCGCATTGTCTTGCGCGCAGAATAGCTCATCCTGTGACCCTTCCGGTGGCGTGTCCTCGGGGAACTTGATAGGGGGCTCTTCCGGTCCCTCAAGATCTGGACCCGGTTCGATAGGCGGAGGTGGCAGTTCGTCATCCGGTCCGGAGGCCAGTACAAACACGATTTCGCCTATATCGCCACCGTCCAAGGCTCTGAGATAGCCAACCGGGTCAATGTAGAAGCCAAACTCGGCGTCGTCGGCTGATACGCCTTGCTGAAGCGCCAAGACAAGGCGCTGGAGCGGCGTGAGATAGGGGAGCAAGATCATCCGAATTCGAGATGTCTGCACGAGGCGCGAAAAGCCGCTGATATGATCGCGGTCGAAATGGGAGAGGACGGCCAGATCGAGCCGGTTGAAACCCAGTGCAGAACGCCTGAAATTGCAGGACGCAATGGCATCCGCCAAGAGGCTGTCCTTTGATGTCGTTCCGCAGTCATAGACCCAATTGAAGCGGGGGCCGTTGTCCGCCAAAATTGCACCTGAGGAGAAAAGGCCCTGGCCTACGGGCCACCAATCGAGCAAGAGATATCGTGGGCCATGCCCTCCAAGAGAGGGACCACCAGCAGGCGGCTCGAACAGTGTTGCGTCAGGATAAACGCCAAATTGGCACGCGAGCATAAAGGCGTGCACCGCTGTCTCAGATGCGGGTCTGATCGCGCTAAACCAATGGCCTTTGCGAATCTGCCCGATTAGGCGGTGATTGAGGTCTCGATCCGGATGGGTGAAATAGGCCAGGATTTTCTGATCAGTTGGCCGGGGGCTGAGGTTCAGCATACCCTTTATGACACTGACTTCAGCCTGCGATAGAGACTTCACGGATGCCAAATTTCCCCCCAGGAATGTCGGGTGAGTTCATGCTGAACCGCGACCTGCGGGCTTTGAGAGGCTAACCGGTACGCCTGATTTGCGCGAGGAGTTTCTGGCGGAAGACTTCT
>NZ_JACCEY010000049.1:32441-44115 GCF_013591995.1 Rhizobium sp. WYCCWR 11146 | reverse complement strand
AGCCAGAAGAAGAATGGTCATGATGATGGCTCCTGTTCCCAGCTGATTACAGCACGCCGGCTTCGTTTTTGAGCTTGTCGATCAGTTCGGCGACCGACTTGACCTTGACGCCGGCCTTGCGGCCGGACGGCTCCTCGGTCTTCAGCACTTTCAGGCGCGGCGTGGTCGAGACGCCGAAATCATCAGGGCTCTTCTTGTCGAGCGGCTTCTTCTTCGCCTTCATGATATTCGGCAGCGAGGCATAACGCGGCTCGTTCAAGCGCAGATCGGTGGTGATCACCGCCGGCAGCTTGATCTCGATCGTCTGCAGGCCGCCATCGACTTCGCGGGTTACCTGAGCCTTGCCATCACCGATCTCGATCTTCGAGGCGAAGGTCGCTTGGGCAGTTCCGAGCAGTGCTGCCAGCATCTGGCCGGTCTGGTTGCTGTCGTCATCGATCGCCTGCTTGCCGACGATGATCAGACCCGGCTGTTCGGCATCGGCCACAGCCTTCAAGATCTTGGCGACGGTGAGCGGCTCGATCTGATCGTCGGTCTCGACCAGGATCGCCCGGTCGGCACCCATGGCAAGTGCGGTGCGCAGCGTCTCCTCGGCCTTGGCCGGACCGATCGAGACGACCACAACTTCCTCGGCCTTGCCGGCTTCCTTCAGCCGCAGCGCTTCTTCCACCGAGATCTCGTCGAACGGGTTCATCGACATCTTCACATTGGCAAGCTCGACACCCGTGCCATCCGGCTTCACCCGGATCTTCACGTTGTAGTCGACAACCCGTTTGACTGGCACGAGTATCTTCATGTGGTCCTTCCTTCAGGAGAAACTGGCTTCGGAGACTTTTTTAGAAAATGCGCGTTCGGACGCCGCTCCGATTGTCGAATGGCGACATGGATACGCGTTTTTCCTCCAAATTCAACGCTTGCATGACGCCGGCAGGCGATTTGCCTCGGCAATATATGGACGTTTACGTTCACGTCAATATCGTCGTTAGCGGCGGCCCCAGGGAAATCGCTGCGCCGTCCGCCCGTCCGTGCCGGCTGCGATGGCCGGGCCGGCGCCCGGGTCGTTCCTCACGGCGCGGGGCGTGACGATCTGCCGGTCGAAGAGCGGCACACCAGGCCGGCGCAACAGCAGGATCAGTAAAGCGCCGGCAAGGATGCCGCCAACATGCGCGCCCCAGGAAACGTCGCCGTCAGGTGCAATCGCCAGCATGAAGAACTGCTGCCCGATCCACAAAAGCAGCGGCACGAAGGCCGGCAAGGGCAACGGCACACGGAAAAACACCAGCACCCAGACCCTGACGCGCGGATGAAGCATGACATAGGCGGCAACGACGCCGGAGACCGCCCCCGATGCGCCGACCAGCGGCGCTTCCGAGGTCATGGTCAGCAGGCCGTGGCAGAGCGCGCCGGCGGCCGCGCAAACGAGATAGAAGATCAGGAAGCGGAGATGCCCCATCGCATCCTCGACATTGTCGCCAAAGACCCAGAGGAAGATCATGTTGCCGGCCAAATGCCAAAACCCGGTATGGACGAAGGCGTAGGTGAGGTAGGTCAGCGGTTCCGGCACGATTTCGAGCCCCTGCGCTAGCATCGCATGGCCGAAGGCAATCGCCGGGATGTAGCCGAGCCCGACAGTCGTCGCCTGGGCTGCCTGTTCGCTCTCCAGGCTGGTCAAAAGCCAGACCGCGATATTCAGCGCGATCAGTGCGAGCGTCACCCACTGAACCTTGATATGTTTCAGCGTATTGGCATCGTGAAGTGGTATGAACATAAAGGCCCCCCGGCGATCGTGAACACGGCAAGCCTATCTGTTTTTTCCCGGAACCCAAAGTACATCCGCATGGCCTTGGTCATTTGCATGACGCGCGGCGACGAAGAGAAAATCGGAGAGGCGGTTGACGTATTTCATCGCCGGCTCGCCGACGATTTCGCCATCGGTGCGAGCAAGCGCCACCATCAAACGCTCGGCTCGGCGCGCAATCGTCCGGGCAAGATGCAGATGTGCGGCGGCCGGACTGCCACCTGGCAGGATGAAGGATTTCAGCGGCTCCAGGCCGGCGTTCAGCTGGTCGATATCGTGCTCGACGCGGTCGACCTGCGTCTCGGCGATCCGCAGCGGCTCGTAGGCCGGCGGCTCACCGGTGTCAGGGGTGGCGAGATCGGCGCCGAGATCGAAGAGGTCGTTCTGGATCGACATCAGCATGGCGTCGAGTTCAGGCAAGCCGGCCGTGTGCAGCCGCGCCATGCCGATCGCGGAATTGGCCTCGTCGATGGTGCCGTAGGCCTCGACGCGCAGATCGTCTTTGAGCCGGCGCGGACCGGACACCAGCCCGGTCGTACCGTCATCGCCTGTTTTGGTGTAGATCTTGTTGAGCTTCACCATGTCACACCGCCAGTCGATGGAGGGCGGCCACGTCACTCCACCCTCCCTCATTCCTGTGCTCGTCACAGGAATCCAGTGCGCCCAAGTCTTTGGGCGCGGGAGACTTTTTTGAACGTTGTATTTGGTTATTCACCGCGCGGACGCGCGGTGGCTGGATTCCTGTGACAAGCACAGGAATGAGGGAGTTCGAGGAGGCGATAGTACCCATATTTACCCCTCTATCGTTAGGTTAGCCCGGTCAGGTCGGACGGCCGCCGCCGGTCACCCACAGCGTCACCATGATCAGAATGACGGCGATCGCCTGCAACAGCACACGAAGCTGCATCAGCTTGTTGGAACGGTTGGGATCGCCGCCCTTCATCATGTTGAAGAGGCCGCGGATCAGGACGAGGGCGACGAGGCCCATGACGATGATCGCGAGGATATAGGTGACCGTGGACATGGCGTTCAGCTTTCTCAGTCAGTCCATCCAGCGCATCAGGCGGTAGAAGAGGCCTGCTGGAAGCAGCCGCTTCAGGAACATGCCCTGCTTAGCCGGAGTCGTTACGGGATAATGTGGCCTCGGATTTTTCGAGTTCAATGCGTGTTTCAACACAGAATAGACCGCTTCCGGGCCGAGTTTATGGCGGTTGACCGGCCCCGATCCGTCAAGTCTCGCCAATTGCCTGATGTAATCGACCGCGTGCGGCGAATTTTCGAGGTCGATATGCTCCTTGAACTTTGCGAGCGCATTGGCGGTGAACCGCGTGGCGATCGGTCCCGGCTCGATCAGGCTCACATGGATGCCGCTGCCCTGCAACTCCATGCGCAGGGTGATGCTCAGGCCTTCGAGTGCGAATTTGGACGCGGTGTAGGCGCCGCGATAGCGATAGGGGACGACGCCGAGGATCGACGAGCATTGCACGATCCTTCCCTCTCCGCGTTTGCGCATCGGCGGAATGACCTGCCGCGTCAGCTCATGCCAGCCGAAGAAATTCGCCTCGAACTGCGCGCGCAGCGTTGCCGTCGACAGATCCTCGACGGCGCCCGGCTGGCCATAGGCGCCGTTATTGAAGAGGGCGTCGATGCGACCGCCGCTGCGTTCCAGAACCGCGCCGACCAGGTCGGAAATCGTCTCGGTCCTGGCATAGTCCATCAGGAAGGCTTCGATGCCGTCTGCTTCCAGCCCCGAAAAATCGTCCGGCTTGCGCACCGTCGCGAAGACGCGCCAGCCATCTGCTTTCAGCGCCCGCGCGCAATGAGCGCCGATACCGGACGAACATCCGGTCACGACGATGGTGCGCTCTCCCGCCATGGAATGATTCCTGTACAAAATGGGACTCGTTTCCCATATTCGGCCAGAGGATACAATCTGGAAAGCCGGAGACGGAATGCCGAAGGTGCTGCGCACGATCTATGACGTGGTCTATGACGCGATCTGTCACATGGTCGAGGACGACGGCTTCGCCATGGCAAGCCATGTGGCGCTGTCGAGCCTGCTTGCGGTTTTCCCCTTCCTGATCTTCGGCACGGCGCTTGCGAGCTTCCTCGGCGCCGATCAGTTTTCCTCGACCGCCATCCACCTGATCTTCGACACCTGGCCCGAAGCGATCGCCAAACCGCTCGCCGACCAGGTGCTGCAGGTGCTGACCATTCCGCGCGGCGGGCTGCTGACGATCTCGGTGCTGGCGGCCGCATATTTCGCCTCGAACGGTGTCGAGGCGCTGCGCATTTCGCTCAACCGCGCCTACCGGGTGCAGGAAACGCGGCCCTGGTATTTCACGCGTCTCGCCAGCCTGGGCTACGTGCTGATCGCGGTCATCATCTTCACGGCGATCAGCATCCTGCTGGTCGCCCTGCCGCTGGCGCTCGACTATTCGAGGAAGTGGTTTCCGCTGTTTGCCGATACGCTCGACATCGTCTTCAGCTGGCGCATCTACGGCACGCTGGTGGTTCTGACCGTCGGTCTGCTGGTCATGCATCTCTGGCTGCCGGCCGGCAAGCGGCGGGTCTTCGACGTCATTCCCGGGGTGCTGCTGACGCTGCTTCTCTGGCTCGCCGGCGCGCTGATCTTTGCCTACTATCTCGCGACCTTCGCCAATTATACGGCAACCTATGCCGGTCTCGCCTCTGTCATGATCGTGCTGATCTTCCTCTACATGGTCGGCGTCATCTTCATCATCGGGGCGGAGATCAATGCAGCGCTGATCAAGTTCCGCGTCTTCCGGATGTTCTCCCACACGCTTTCGATCGTCGGCAGAGAGCGTGTCGAAAGGCAATCAGAACCCGACAAGGCGGCGAATATCCGCCCTTGACATGCCCTGGGCGCGCAATTCGCCAAGCCCGCTGTCGCCTTGGCTTTTCGAAAGCTTGCGGCCATCGGCGCCAAGAATGAGACGATGATGATGATAGACCGGCTGCGGCAGGCCGAGTAGCACCTGCAACAGCCGGTGCACCGATGTGGCGTGGAACAGGTCTAGCCCGCGCACGACATGGGTGACGCCCTGCAGCGCATCGTCGACGACCACGGAAAGATGATAGCTCGACGGCGCATCCGAGCGCGACAGGATGACGTCGCCCCAGACGTCGGGTTCTGCGGCAATCTCGCCTGTCCTGCCGTCGCCGGTTTCCGTCCAGAACAGCAGTTCGCCGATCAGGTCGAGCGCTTTGCGCATATCGAGCCGCCAGGCATGTTTCTTTCCCGAGGTCAGCATGTCCCGCCATTCGTCTGCCGGACGCTCGCGATCATTTGCGGGATAATGCGGAGTGCCGTCGGGATCGCGCGGCCAGGGTTCACCCGCCGCCTCGTAGGCGACGACGCGCGCCTTCACCTCGCCGCGCGTCAGGAAGGCCGGATAGACCAGTTCGCGCTCGATCAGTGCGTGCAGCGCCGCCTGATATTCGGGAAAATGTTCCGACTGCCGCCGCACCGGGCTTTCCCAGCTGATATCAAGCCATTCGAGATCCCTGAGGATGCCGGCCTCGAACTCGGGCGTGCAGCGCGTCTGGTCGATATCCTCGATGCGCAGCAGCAGGCGCGCTTGTTCGGCCTGCGCCATGTCGCGGTTCAGAAGGGCCGAGAGGGCATGTCCGAGATGCAACGGTCCGTTGGGGCTCGGCGCAAAACGAAAGACAGGCTTTTGACGCTCACTCGTGGTCATGCTTTCTTCTGCCATGGATTCGAATTTTGAACCACTGCGAGGCAATGTGCAGATCATCCGCAACGAAGACGATGTCAGGCAGGGGCTCGAAGCGCTGCTTCGCCTCGATCCGCGTCTTGCGCCGATCGTTGCGGAGGCCGGGGCCATTCCGCTCAGGTTGCGCGAGCCCGGCTTTGCCGGCCTTGCCCATATCATCGTCTCGCAGATGGTGTCGCGCGCCAGCGCCGACGCGATCTGGCGGCGCATGCTGCCGGCGGACGGTTCGCTGACGGCCGAAGGTTACGCACTGCTTCACGCCGAGGCGTGGCGCGAATTCGGCCTATCGCGCGCCAAGGCCGAGACGCTGTCGCGGATTGCCGAGGCGGTCGCTTCCGGCCGTCTCGATCTCTCCGGGCTCTGCCTGAAGCCGCCGGGCGAGGCGCTTGGCGAACTGACCGCGCTGAAGGGCGTCGGACCGTGGACGGCAGAGGTCTATCTGATGTTTTGCTGCGGCCATGCCGATGTTTTCCCGGCCGGCGATGTCGCGTTGCAGAATGCCGTCGGGGCGGCATTCGGTCTGGCCGCACGGCCGCAGGCGAAGGCGCTTGCTGAGCTTTCGGAAGTCTGGTCGCCGTGGCGCTCGGTAGCGGCACGGCTTTTCTGGGCCTACTACACCACGAAGATGCGCCGTGACATGGTGCCGATCGGCTGATCGGCAACACTCTTCAAATTGCCTTTATCCTCTGAATTTATTGGACTTCACAATCCTGTAACAACCGGCCTAATATACAGGTGCAGATGCCGAATCGATCAGGAGAGTCCCTTGACGATTGCAGTCTCCCCACAGGCCCTGCCGGCGCTCGTCCTGAACGCTGACTACCGGCCACTGAGTTATTACCCCTTGTCGTTGTGGTCCTGGCAGGACGCGATCAAGGCGGTATTTCTCGACCGTGTGAACATCATTGCAGAATATGAACATTCGGTTTCTTCGCCGAGCTTTTCGATGCGGCTTCCGAGTGTCGTGTGCCTGAAGACTTACGTTCAGCCGTCCCGCAATCCCGCTTTCACCCGGTTCAACGTCTTCCTGCGCGACCGCTTCGAGTGCCAGTATTGCGGCGCCCATGACGACCTGACCTTCGATCACGTCATCCCGCGCGCCCATGGCGGCGAGACCACCTGGGAGAATGTCGTGGCAGCCTGTTCGCCTTGCAATCTGCGCAAGGGCAGCAAGCTTCCAAAGCAGGCAGGCATGTTCCCGGCGCAGAAGCCCTACCAGCCGACGGTGCAGGATCTGCACAATAACGGCCGGCTGTTCCCGCCGAACTACCTGCATGAAAGCTGGCTCGACTATCTCTACTGGGATACCGAACTGCAGCCCTGATCGAACGGCTTACAGCGCTGCGCGTCTTTTCAGACGCGTAGCGCTATAGGACTTCAAATGCTGCATAATTTTATGAGGCGGCCTTGCGAACGCCGACAAAGGCGAAGGCTGCGAGCAGAATTCCGGCAATCACGTTCCAGCCCGCAAAAGACAGGCCGAGCACCCGCAGCGCCGCATCGGTGCAGGACGGGCCCTTGATGGTGTTGAGCTCACCGAGCAGATCGCCGGCATTGGTCGCCATGCTGCTTGCCGTCGTTGAGCAGGTGGCCGGGCCAGGCCAGAAATGCCATTCGACACCGGCGTGATAGACACCCATGCCTGCCGTCACCAGCATCAGCATGCCGGCCGCGAGAATGAGCGCCCGGGTGATCCAGTTCGGCAGTCCGACGAGCTCGGAGATGGCGGCCAGGATCGCGATCGGGATGGCGTAATAATAGGGCTGCCGTTGCAACAGGCAGAGGGCACAGGGAATATAACCGCCGATATACTGGAAGCCGAGCGCGGTGCCGACCGCCGCCGCCATGCCGATGGCGAGCAAAATGGAATAGACAAAGCCGGGGCGGGCGAGCGGCGAGGAAATAGTCATGGCGGAGCTCCGCGAGTTTAGTAGAGCATGAGATGCAGATTGAGATTTTAGGCCTGTGCGGCCGAAAATCATCCTCGCCTAGTGAGCGAAAGAGCGGTAGCCGACATATAGCACGATCACGGTAGCGGCACCGATGCCAACGATTTGGCCGAGGCGCTTCTCGATGAAGTCACGGATCGGCTCGCCGTAGCGGCGCAGCAGCCAAGCGAGGAAGAGGAAACGCGCGCCGCGTGCAATAATCGCCGAAACAATGAAAAGGCCCAGATTGACGTGAATGACGCCAGACAGGATCGTCACGATCTTGATCGGCGGCAGATGCGCAAGACCTGATGTGACAAGCAGCAGCAGGATCCACTCGTAGGTGACATAGGCCTTCATCTGCTCAAAGGCATCGAGCTTGCCATAGAATTCGAGAACCGGCCGCGCCACCGTCTCATAGGCGTAAAAGCCGAGCGCCCAGCCGGCGATGCCGCCGAGTACGGATGCGACGGTCGCGACCAGCGCGTAGCGATAGGAGCGTTCCGGCCTGGCAAGCGCCATCGGCAGGAAGAGCACATCGGCGGGGACGAGAAAGATGGAGCTTTCGACGAAGGCGATGACGGCGAGCCAGATTTCGGCCGATTTGCGCGCGGCCAGAGACATGGTCCAGTCGTAAAGTCTGCGGAGCATTCCGTTTCCTTCCTGTTGCAGTGCAAAAGAGCTTTAGGGGCCGTGCGCGGCGCTGTAAATGCTCGCCCGTGTCCTTCCTGCCACCGCCGTCAAAAAATTTTCGTGATGCGGGGTGTCAGCGCCTCTCCCAAGATTTCGCAGGATTGCGAATCTGCCATTCTGCGGCAAGCTGATTTAGGGTCGACGTGCAAGGTGGCATGAGAATGTTCAAAGTGATCGAAGGCGGCCGTGGGCGGGCCGTGCAAATGGATAACTGGTCCGAAGAGGGGCGCGGACCAAGCAAAGAGGACGTGCGCCGGGAGGCTGCCCGACGGATCAGCGAGAGCGGTTATCATCTGTCCCGCATCCGGGAATTCGCGACCGGTGTGCCAATGCTGGCGTCTCTCAAACACTTGTCGCTGCAGATCGATTTCGCAGCCGAGACGTTGTCGCGGCTTGATCCAATCCCGGAGGATTTCCGCTCCGACGGCTATTGGCCGGCGGGCTGAGGCAATCACGGTAGCGTGACATGCGGCGCTGTTTGCGTCAGGACAGGTCCATCGACTTTTCCCATTGCTGCCGCAGGACGTTCATCTCCGTCCGCTTCTGGGCCATTTCGCTAACGGCGGCGCGCAGATGTGGATGGTGCGACATGAACATGTTGAAGTCGCGCCGTTCGAGCACCTCGAACTGGCAGAAGTCGACGGCGATGACGTCGGCGGTGCGCCGTGCGCCGGTCAGCAGCGCCATTTCCCCGAAGAAGGCGCCCGGATCCAGACGGATCGCGCCGCTGGCGAGCCGCACTTCCACCGCGCCGGACGAGATGAAATACATGCTGTCGCCGCGGTCACCGCGGCGGATGACGCGTTCGCCTGGTGGAGCGGATTTCGCCTTGAAGAGCAGCAACAGTTCCTCCTGCGCGTCCTCGTTGACTTGGGAGAACAGCGGGAAAGTCTCGATCAGCTGCTGCATCTTCAGTTGATGCTGGCGCTCGCGCTCTTCGCCGAGCGCCCTGATCTTTTCCAATTCTTTGCCGAGCGCCTTCTGCCTCTTCCTGCCGTAGCTTTCCCAGAGGGAGGGCCATTTCGCATGGATATATTTCTTCAGCCCGTCGGTTGCGAAGATCACGATCGGGTTGAGCGTGATCGACAGGATCGCGGCAGCCAGGATCAGATCCTGGCCCTCATGCGGCAGGAGGCCGAGTGAGACGCCGAGGCCGGCGAGGATGAAGGAAAACTCGCCGATCTGGGCAAGGCCGCCGGCCAATGTCAGTCCCATGCTGATCGGATATCTGAGCAGGATGACGATGAGGAAGGTGATGATGCCCTTGCCGAGGATGACGAGCGCCAGCGCGCCGATCACGGCCAGCGGCTGGCGCACCAGGATCGAGGGGTCGAAGAGCATGCCGACGGAGACGAAGAACAGCACGGAGAAGGCATTCTGTAGCGGCAGCGAGTCGGCGGCCGCCCTGTGGCTGAGCTGGGATTCGCTCATGACGACGCCGGCGAAAAATGCGCCGAGCGCAAAGGAGACGCCGAAGATTGCCGCCGAACCGAAGGCGATGCCGAGAGCGATCGCCAAGACCGTCAGTGTGAAGAGTTCGCGCGAGCCGGTGCGGGCGATCATCGTCAGCAGCCAGGGCACGATGCGAGGACCGAGGAAGATCGCCATGGCGGCGAAGGCCAAAACCTTCAGCAGCGTCAGGCCGATCGTCAGCGCAAGCGGCAGGTCACCGAGGCCGTGATTGGTCGTAGTGCTGGCATTACCACCCAGAAGCTCTGCGAGCGCCGGCAGCAGCACCAGCGCCAGCACCATCACCAGGTCCTCGACGATCAGCCAGCCGACGGCGACGCGTCCGCTTGCCGCGTTGACGAGATTGCGCTCCTCCAGCGCCTTCAAGAGAACGACCGTGCTCGCCACCGACAGGCTGAGGCCGAGGACGATGCCGGCGCCGAGGCTCCAGCCCCAGAGTTTGCAAAGGCCGATGCCCAAGAGGGTGGCGAGGATAATCCGTCCGATCGCGCCAGGCACGGCGATACCGCGCACGGCGAGCAGGTCGGAGGCGGAAAAATGCAGGCCGACGCCGAACATCAAAAGAATGACGCCCATTTCGGCAAGCTGGCCGGCAAGGGCGGTATCGGCGACGAAGCCCGGCGTGAACGGCCCCATCAGGATGCCCGCCATCAGGTAGCCGACGAGTGGCGGCAGCCGAAGCCGGTCGGCACCATAGCCCAGGATCGCCGCGAAAACGAAACTGACGGCGACCGTCGCGATAAGTCCTACTTCCTGATGCACGTCCGCCCTCTCTTGTGATAGCGGCGGCCACTTTGGACGAAGCGCAAGCAAAATTAAACAGTTGATTTGGGGGATGGGCTACTGTTTGAGGCCTTCGTTCTCAGTCCTGACCAGTGCGGCGCAGACGTCGTCCACGGCACGGTCGGGCCGTCACCGATGTTGGAACCACTTGCGTCTTGTCTCGTTGCCCTTTCATCAGACAAGGAGAAACGACATGCGGAAGATCATCCTGAACTGTACTGTGGCGGCCCTTGCCGCCTGCTCGTTTGCTGCGCCTGTTCTTGCCGACAGCGTCTATGTCAGGGAGCATTCCTATGACGACGGCTATCGCCACGAGCGGGTACGACCCGGCATCACCATCAGCGAACGTGGCGTTACTTTTGGTGCTGTGCGCGAACGTGAGCACCGCCGCTACCGCGATAATGGCTGCGAAACCAGGAGCGTCACCCGACAGACCGACGAAGGCGAGGTCACCAAGACGGTCCGTCGCTGCAATTAACGAAAAAAATATGCGATAAGGACGAAGCCCGGTTCCGACGAGCCGGGTTTTCGCCTTTTGTGGCAAGAATATCTCAATGCGGTGGTGAAAGTCGTCTGTCGGTGTTATGAGCACGCCTTTGGTAAAAGCGCGTTCCCAGCGCAAACACCGCCCGCACAGGATCTTTTAGTATGATTGAGCTTACGCCGTCCCAGATCGCCGCACTTAAACTCGCCAGGGATGGAGACCTTTATCCTCAGCCAGCCAATAAATGGACGCACGAGAATGCGACAGTTACTTATGCAAAAACTGACCGGTGGAAAGAGCGGCCTCAGAAAATAAAGTCGGTCACTGCCAAGACGTTGGGCGAGTTGAAGGAGCCGGGTTTTCTCGAAAGGCGGCACCTGGATGACGACGCATCAAAAGACGTCTACGGCATCACGATGGCCGGCAAGATGTGGCTGCTGAAGAATAAGTAAGCTTCGCTTAGATGCGAAATTCCTTCCGTAGGGCCATCGATTCTTTGAGGCAAGGCAAGGCATTTGAGATGATGGTGCAGCCAACCGGAGCATTATAGAACCCGTCCGCCTTCGTTCCTGACGGAACTACGGCGCGACAGCCTCCGCTTAGCTGCTCTCTTCGGCTTGCCGAGCCGAAGCTCACAGAGCGAAGGCTGGTGCCCCATGCCGGAGTCGAACCAGCACTTCTTTCGAAACTCGATTTTGAGTCGAGCGCGTCTACCAATTCCGCCAATGGGGCAACGGATATGAACGGGCGGCTGTCTAAC
>NZ_JACCEY010000049.1:0-32343 GCF_013591995.1 Rhizobium sp. WYCCWR 11146 | reverse complement strand
AGATCCGGCCTCGCGTCGAGGCCGGATCCTGTCTGATATCAATGGGCGGCGGCCGGTGCCGGGCTGCTCAGGCCGGACTTCTTCAGCGTGATCGCCAGGATCGAGGCCAAGAGGCAGAAGGCGCCGGCGACGAAGAATGCGGGCAGGTAGCTCGAAAGTTCCGTACGCGAGAGGCCGGCGCCATAGGCGGCGGTGGCTGCTCCCAGCTGATGGCCGGCGAAGACCCAGCCGAAGACGAGGCCGACCTTTTCGGGGCCGAAGCGATCGGCGGCGATCTTGACGGTCGGCGGCACGGTGGCGATCCAGTCGAGGCCGTAGAAGATGGCGAAGATGGAGAGGCCGTAAAAACTGAAATCGCTGAAGGGCAGGTAGAGCAGCGACAGGCCGCGCAGGCCGTAATACCAGAAGAGCAGCCAGCGATTATCGAAGCGATCGGACAGCCAGCCGGAGCCGATGGTGCCGAAGAAATCGAAAATGCCCATGACGGCCAGCACGCTGGCGGCGGCCACCGGCACGATGCCGAAATCGCCGCAAAGGGTGACGAAATGAGTCTGGATCAGGCCGTTGGTGCTGAGGCCGCAGATGAAAAAGGTGGCAAAGAGGATCCAGAAGGTCGAGGTCTTCGAGATTTCCTTAAGCACGGTGATCGGCGTCATCAACGCGACGCCAAGCGAGGTGCTTGCCGGTGGCGGCGTCACCTGCGTCTCACCGAAGGAGGGCAGGTTGAGGTCGGCCGGACGGTCGCGCATGAAGGCCAGCACGGCAAGGGCTGCGACCATGATCATGGCGCAGACGAAAAACACCGTCGAGCGCCAGCCGTAGCGCTCCGTCAGCTCCGCCATCAGCGGCAGGAAGACGAGCTGGCCAGTGGCCGAGCTTGCCGAGAGCATGCCGACGACGAGGCCGCGATGCTTGGTGAACCAGCGGCTGGAGACCGTTGCGGCGAGCACCATGGCCGTCAGACCCGTGCCGAAACCAACGACGATACCCCAGAGCAGCAGCAGCTGCCACAGCGTCGTCATGAACAGCGAACCGACGAAGCCCGCGCCAATCAGCGCCAGTGCGAAGACGATGACCTTGCGCACGCCGAAATAATTCATGAAGGCGGCGGCGAACGGACCCATGAAGCCGAAAAGGATCAGGCGAATCGCAAGGGCCGAGGAAATCTGCGAGGTCTCCCAGCCGAACTCATCCTGCAGCGGTTTGATGAGCACGCCAGGTGCGCCCATGGCGCCGGCGGTGACCAGCATGGTGAGGAAGGTCGCGGCAACGACGACCCAACCGTAATGGATGTTGCGCCGGGCAAGGGTGGAGGCGAGGACGGTGGAAACCATGGGCAAGATTCCGTTTGAATTCAGGTTTTAGGAGATACTGGACCGATTTACATGATGGCCATCATATTTCTTGCGTATTGATGATGGACGTCATATATTTTGTCAAGCGACTATTTCTGGAGATGACAAATGCGGGTCAGCCGCGAAAAATTTGCCGAAAACCGCGAAAAGATCCTGATCGTTGCCGGCGTGCTTTTCCGCGAAAATGGCTTCGACGGGGTCGGCGTCGCCGACATCATGAAGGCGGCCGGGCTGACGCATGGCGGCTTTTACGGTCACTTCGGTTCGAAGGACGACCTGGCGCTTGAGGTCAGCCGCAAGCTGATCGACAAGGTCGAGACGCGCTGGAAGGAGCATATCGCCGAATCGCCGGACCGGCCGCTGGCAGCGCTTCTCGATCATTATATCCACTGGCGCACGGTTGACGATCCGGGCGGCAGCTGTGTCTTCGCAACGCTGATCCAGGAAGTCAGCCGCAGCCGCGGCGCGGTCCGCGCGGTCTTCAGCGACGGGCTGTCCGTGCTGGTCGACACGCTTGCCGATATCGTTCCCGGCGAAACGGAAGAAAAGCGCCGCGCCAATGCGACGACTACACTGTCATCGATGATGGGGGCCGTCATTCTTGCCCGTGCGGTCGAGGACAGGGCGCTTGCCGAGCAGTTTCTGGTGACGATGCGCCGGCAGCTCGATCCTGAAAGCCAGACATAATCTCAGTCGCGAAAGGCGATGAGCGCGTTGCTCTCGACGATCTCGGTGAATTTCCCCTTCGGCGAGAGCGCGGTGAGTTCGCTTCGCAGCACCTGCTCGAATTCCATCATCCTGTCGCCGAGCGCCTGTGGCGAGGTGACGGACATGGAGAAGGCGCGGCCGACGATCTCATCGGCATTGATCACCCGCTCAGCGACGACGCCGATGCGTTCGAGGTTGCGGAAGGTCGAGCGCAGCAGAAATTCCTCGTGCTTTATCCAATCCGGCCCATGGTGAAACTGCCGGTCGGTCCGCATCCGCTCCGGTGAAAAGGTCTCAGACACCCTCTCCATCGCCTCGCGCCAGGCAGGTGAAGAAGAAATGTGCCGGTCGCCGAAAAGAGCGACCGCTCCGCCGGGCTCGGTCAGTGTGTCCAGCGTCGACAACGTGGCGGCGCGATCCATCCAATGGAACGAGCGGCCCATGGCTGTCATCTTCAGCGGCCCGAAAGAAGGGCCGAGGTCATAGGACGAAGCGAGAATGAACTTCGCGTCGACTCCGGCCGCGATGGCATCTTCTCGCGCGGCGTCGAGCATTTCAGGTTCAGGATCGAGGCCGGTGACATCGGCGTGGGCGAGGCGTGCGAAGGCGATGCCGATCTGGCCCGGGCCGCAGCCGAGATCGAGCACATGATCGCCAGGCTGAAGGTCAATCCTAGCGACCACGCGCTCGATCAGCCTGTCGGGATAGGGAACGCGGAAACGGCTGTAATAAGCGGCGGTGGTGCGGAAGCGGCGGGGCTCGAAAGGAATGGTGGTCATGGCGAACGATTCCTCGATGTCTAAGAACATTCGCTAGGACCGAATCATGACTGCCTTGTGATGACTTGTGCCCGAGGCAGTCACTTGACCGATGGAAGAAGAAGGGGCAGCCGGACGATGAGGCGATCCCAGCCCTCCACGAGTGAGGAGAACTGGGAGAAAGCGGCGGCAACCGCTGCTTACTTGAAGCCGGCGATGGCGTGCGGGATGTAGGGTGCCTCCAGTGCCGCGATTTCCTCGGCGGTAAGCTTGACCGAGAGCGAGGCAACGGCGTCCGTGAGGTGGTTCGGTTTGGACGCGCCGATAATTGGGGCGGTCACCGCACTTTTCTGCAGGATCCAGGCAGTTGCGACCTGGGCGCGGGAGATGTTGCGGGCCCTGGCGATTTCGGCCACGGCCCCGACGATCTTGCGGTCGGCATCGATGGACTGGGTGTAGAGCGTCTTGCCGAATTCGTCGGTTTCGCTGCGTGCCGTCGTCTCGTCCCAGTCGCGGGTCAGGCGGCCGCGGGCAAGCGGGCTCCAGGGGATGACGGCGATCTTCTGATCCTCGCAAAGCGGCAGCATTTCGCGCTCTTCCTCACGGTAGAGCAGGTTCAGGTGGTCCTGCATGCTGACGAATTCGGTCCAGCCGTTCAGCCTGGAGACGTAAAGCGCCTTGGCGAATTGCCAAGCATACATGGAGGAGGCGCCGATATAACGGGCCTTGCCCGATTTGACGACGTCGTGCAGCGCTTCCAGCGTTTCCTCGATCGGCGTCGTGTAGTCGAAGCGGTGGATCTGGTAGAGATCCACGTAGTCGGTGCCGAGGCGACGCAGGCTGTTGTCGATCTCGTCGAAGATCGCCTTGCGCGACAGGCCGGCGCCGTTCGGGCCCGGCCGCATGCGGTTGAACACCTTGGTCGCCAGCACGATGTCCTCGCGTTTGGCGAAGTCTTTTATGGCCCGGCCGACGATCTCCTCTGATGAACCATTGGAATAGGTGTTGGCGGTATCGAGGAAATTGATGCCGAGGTCGATCGCCTGCTTGATCATCGTCCGGCTTTCTTCTTCCCGCAGGCTCCAGGCATGATTGCCGCGGCCGGGATCGCCAAAGGTCATGCAGCCCAAGCAGATCTTCGATACTTCGAGACCGGTCTTGCCAAATTTTGCGTATTCCATGAAACGACTCCGTGATGAATTGGATGACCCCAGGCGGCTTTCCATGATTTAGCGCGAGATGGCCAAAGTCGCAGGGCGGCAAATGAAGAATCTATGCTGCATGCGCACAATGATCCGTGATCGAGACTTCTGAAGCCGCGCTCATCGCCGTCGATTCTGGCTGCAGCTTGCACATCCGCGCCGCAAGATGTTAGCTGATGCAGCATTTTTATCGGAATCCGACCATGCAACTGCCGTCCCACGATCGCTATGACGATCTTTATCGCGATTTCTCCTGGCGGATTCCGGAGGATTTCAATATCGGCCGCGCCGTCAGCGACGACTGGGCGGCGAGAGATCCGGAGCGTGTCTGCCTTGAGCATTTCAGCCCCGATGGCGATCATCTTTCGCTGACTTACGGTGAGCTTGCCGGCGCCTCGTCCATGTTCGCCAATGCGCTGGCTTCGCTCGGCATTAAGCGAGGCGACCGCGTCGCGCTGCTGATGCCTCAGTCCTTCGAGACCGTGGTCGTTCATGTCGCGATCTACAAGATGGGCGCAATCGCCTTGCCGCTGGCGCTGCTCTTCGGCGTCGAGGCGCTCGAATACAGGCTGAGGACCTCAGGTGCGGTGGCAATCGTCACCAATGATTTCGGCCTTGATCGCGTCCGGAAAATTCGCGATCGGCTGCCGGAGCTTCGGCATGTGATCAGCCTCGATAGTGCTCTCGATGCTCTCTCCTTTGCCGATCTGATCGTGTCATACGAGCCCTTCTTCAAGGGAGAAAAGACGTCTCCCGACGATCCAGCGCTGATGATCTTCACCTCGGGAACGACGGGGCCACCCAAGGGCGCGTTGCATGGCCATCGCGTCCTGCCCGGCCATGTTCCCGGCATGCAGTTCGCCCATGAGGGTTTTCCGCAACCGGACGATAAGGTCTGGACGCCGTCCGACTGGGCCTGGGCCGGCGGGCTGCTCAACGCGCTGCTGCCGAGTCTTCTGCTCGGTATTCCCGTCGTTTCGTCGCCGGCGCAGAAATTCGATGCCGGCATGGCCTATCGCATCATGGCCGAAATGAAGGTGCGCAATGCCTTCATTCCGCCGACGGCGCTGAGGCTGATGAGATCCGTTGCCGATCCGCGCTCGAAATATGATCTGGTGCTGCGCACCATCGGCTCGGCCGGGGAGGCGCTCGGGCGCGAGACCTATGAATGGGCGCGCCATACGCTCGGCATCACCGTCAACGAATTCTACGGCCAGACGGAGTGCAATTTCGTGCTTGCGTCGAGCGCTGCCTATGGCGTCACTAAAGCGGGCGCCATAGGGCGGGCGGTGCCCGGGCATCGCGTCGCGATCGTCAGCGAGACGGGCGACGAGTTGCCCGTCGGCGAACCGGGCCAGATCGCCATCGCCAGTCCCGATCCTGTCATGTTCCTCGGCTACTGGGACGACACGGTGGGGACGGACCGAAAATTCGCCAAAGGCTGGCTGCTCACCGGCGATATCGGCCGGCAGGACACCGAGGGATATGTGACCTTCGAAGGGCGCGACGACGATGTGATCACCTCGTCGGGATATCGCATCGGCCCGGCCGAGATCGAGGACTGCCTGATCGGTCATCCCGCCGTGCAGCTTGCCGCCGCCGTCGGCAAGCCCGATGCCGTGCGCACCGAAGTCGTCAAGGCCTATATCGTGCTTTCACCAGGCCATCATCCAAGCGAGGCGTTGGCTGCCGACATAAGGGAATGGGTGAAGACGCGGCTTTCGATGCACGAATATCCGCGCGAAGTGGAATTCATCGATGCATTACCGCTAACCACCACCGGCAAGGTGATCCGCCGGCTGCTGCGCGAAAAGGCCGCCAGCGAGGGATAGAGCATTTCCGGACGCAAAAACACTAGGCACTTTTGCTGGAATGCTTAGCCTCGACCGGCAAGCGACATGATCTTCTCGCGCAGCATCTTCGCCATATTGCGGGTGCTGCGGTACATGTGGAGCTGGGCGGTGACCTGGCGCATGTCGCGGTCGCTGTTCTGCGTCAGGCCGATCACCAGCGTTCCCATTTCCTCGCGCTCCTGCCAGAAGCGGCTCATGATCGGATGATCCGAGACGGCGCAGGAATCCGAGCGGACGATATTGGCGTCATCGAGATGCCATTCGGTGAGTTCGCTCATCAGCAGCTTGCCTGGCGAATAGCGGGCATAGTTTTCGTCGTAGGCGGTCTTCCAAGTATAGGCCTCGCCGCCCATCATCAGCACGACGATGGCGGCGATCGCCTTGCCGTTGAGGTCGATCGTGTGAATACGCACGGCATCGACGGCGGCAAGGTTCGACACCGCCTCGCGGGCGAAGGCCGTGTGATAACGATCGGTGACGAGAGCGCTTCGCCGCTTGCCCTTCCAACCGCCGGCTTCCATCGCCAGGAATTCCTCGAAGCGGGTATGGATTTCGCGCGGCTGGCGGGCGACGGCATAGACCGCGGTTCCCTGTTCCTCCAGCAGGCGCCACTGGCGGCGCATCTCGCGCATATGCGAGGAGGAGATGGTTTTGCCGAGATAGACCGGCGCCTCTTCCTCGCTCTGCAGCATCGGGCGCAGGTAGGGATTGGTAACGGTGACGGGAAGATTGCGGCTGAGCGCAACGGCCTTGACCATGCGCACGAAGATACCGTTCAGCCTGAGATCCGGCAGGACCATTATGGCGGGCAGATTGAGATCACGGGCGGTCAGCCCCTCGAAGAGATTGTCGAGGGTTTCGGCGGCATCCTCGCCATCGACGAGCGGCGTGCCGAGCGGACCGAAACTGTTTGACCAGCCGCGGATGATCGACGGGCCGACGGCAAAGCCCGGCTTGTCGACCGAAAACGGCAAGAGGAAGCGCATGCGGCTGCGACCGGCATTGTGGTCGCGGATCAGGGCGAAGTTCACCTGCCGGTCTTCGAGCCGCGGCATGGCGGGGGCGAGGAAGCGGCCGGAGAAAAAGACATTCGGTTCCATCGCCCGGTTGGAGAGGAAATCGAGCTCATCCTGAAGCTCATAGCCGAGTTTGCCGGGATAGAGGCAGAGCTCGCGCCCCGGCCGGCCGATCTCGGCGCGAGCCTCGGCCTGCGGCGCTTCGAAATGCAGTGCTGCGAGATCATGCACCATGCGGTTTGCGGCGCTGTCGGTGCTTTCGGTAACGGGGGGAACACGCACCATCTATCGAACTCTCATTTCTGGCGTTGCGGCGGAGGGGCTGGCGAAGGCGAAAAGAACGATGGCGAGGGTGCGGCGCACGGCGACATGCAGCAGGATTGCCTCGACTGCCATGGCAGAGGCCGTGGCGATCGCCGTGCCCTCGATGCCGTAATGCGGGATCAAAGCGAGGTTGAGGCCGACATTGGCCGTCAGTGCGCCGGCATAGAGCGCGACGCAGAGGTTCTGCTTGCCTGCCATCATCAGCAGCGTTTCGGCCGGGCCGACCAGCGATTTGGCAAGGATGCCGGCGAGCAGGATCGCCATGACCAGATAGCCCGATGTGAAGGCGCCGCCGAAGAGCGACAGCAGCAGATGACCGGCCGCAAGCACGACAAGGCCGACCCCGAGCGCCGGCCAGAAGGTCCAGCGGGCGGCGTCGATGGCTGCGGCTGCCAGCTGGGCGTGGTCGCCTTCGGCGATGATCGAGGAAAAGCGCGGGCCGGAGGCCGCCTTGACCGAGAAATTGATGAAATGTACCAGCGCCATCGTTTTGGCGGCGGCGAAGTAGATGGCGACGTCATGCGGCTCGAGGAAGATGCCGACGACGACGACGTCGGAATTGGTTAGCAGGAAGCTCACGCCCTCGATCAGGAAAATCGGAAAGGCGACGCTGAACCAGGCGAGGAAATCGACCTTGCGTGGGCCGTCGTCATAATGCCGGCGAAGGCGGTAAAGCGTTGCGGCATACTGGCCGAGAGCGGTGACGTAGGTGGCGGCGAGCGCTGCCTGCATCGCGGTGACGGCTGTGTGCTCGGCGCCGATGGCAATCGCGATCAGCATGAAGAGGATGATGAGGATCGGGCGGACGATATAGACCGGGCTCAGCGCCATCACCGGCCAATGGTTTGCCCGTGACGTGCCTTCGAGAATGTCGCCGAGCGCGATCATCGGCATGGCGAGCAGGCCGATGAAGATCGGGATGAGATAATAGACCTGGATCATATCGCCGAAGAAATGCAGCCCGAGCATGCCAGCGGCGAGCACCGCCGTGCCGGACAGCAGCGCAAAGATGCGCGCCGTGCCGGTCAGGCCGCGGATTTCCTCGAAAGCGCCCGCTGCCCTGTATTGCGGCAGAAAGCGGACTATCGCGGTGTGGAAACCGAGGCATGAGAGATCGCCGAAGACGACGACCAGCACCCAGACGAAAACGAAGATGCCGTATTCATATTCGCCCATCAGCCGGGCGAGCACGATCTGGGAGACGAAGGCGAGTGCGGCGCTGAGGATACGGATCGAAAAGGCCGTCAGTGCCATACGCTGGGCGGCCGCCCTCTCACCGCGCTCGGTGAGCACGGCAGCAAGCAAACGCAGCGTGCGGCCGCCGATCGGGCGCAGACCCGCGGGCAGCATCTTCTCCGCTGTTTCTATGACCGCCATGATGAACACGCAAAACTCTGAGGTCAGGCAAATCGCCCCTGAAGTCTTGACAGAACAGGGTTAAGAAACGGTTCCGGATCGGGTCTGCTGTCCAACGCTGAAATTCTGGCTTTCCGGCATTGCCGCAGAAAAGAAAATGCCGCCCGGAGGCGGCATTTTCGCGGATCTTTGCGGGCCTGCCTCAGACCTGCTCGAAGGCGCCGTGGCAGTGCTTGTATTTCTTGCCGGAGCCGCAGGGGCAGGTCTCGTTGCGGCCGACCTTGCCCCAGGTGGCCGGGTCAGCCGGGTTGCGGTTTTCAGGAGAAACGATGACTTCCGATGCCTGGTAGATCGCCGGCGCGAAATCGTCTTCGCCGGTCGTCGGATCCAGGTGATGGGCCTGCATCAGCGGCGGTTCAGGCTCGGCAGGGGCCTGCTGCACCAGTTCGACGCGCATCAGCTGGGCAGTGACGGCCTCGCGCAGATTGTTGAGCAGCGCCGTGAAGAGCTCGAAGGCTTCCGACTTGTATTCCTGCAGCGGATCGCGCTGGGCATAGCCGCGGAATCCGATGACGGAGCGCAGGTGGTCGAGGTTGACGATGTGCTCGCGCCAGAGATGATCGAGCGTCTGCATGACGATCGAGCGTTCGACATAATGCATGATGTCGTCACCGAAACGCTCGGCCTTTTCCGTGAAGGCGGCATTGGTGGCTTCCGTCAGGCGCTCACGGATATCGTCTTCGCCGATACCTTCTTCCTTCACCCAGTCCTCGATCGGCAGGTCCAGATTGAGAATGTTCAAAGCACCGGTCTTCAGGCCGGCGGCATCCCATTGTTCGGCATAGGCGCGTTCGGGGATATGCTTTTCGACCATGTCCTCGATCACCTCACGGCGCATGTCGGAAACGGTCTCGGAAATATTGGTCGATTCCATCAGTTCGAGGCGCTGCTCGAAGACCACCTTGCGCTGATCGTTGAGAACGTCGTCATACTTCAGGAGGTTCTTGCGGATGTCGAAGTTGCGGGCTTCGACCTTCTTCTGGGCGCGCTCCAGGGCCTTGTTGATCCAGGGATGGACGATCGCCTCGCCCTCCTTGAGGCCGAGCTTGGTCAGCATGCTGTCCATGCGGTCGGAGCCGAAGATGCGCATCAGGTCGTCCTGAAGCGAGAGGTAGAACTTCGAGCGGCCGGGGTCGCCCTGACGGCCGGAGCGGCCGCGCAGCTGGTTGTCGATGCGGCGGCTTTCATGGCGTTCGGTGGCGATGACGTAGAGGCCACCGGCTTCGAGCGCCTTTTGCTTGAGTTCCTTGATCTCCTCGATGATTGCCTGGATCCGGGCGTCACGCTCCGGACCGGCTTCGACTTCGCCGAGCTCGCGCTCGATGCGCATGTCGAGGTTGCCGCCGAGCTGGATGTCGGTGCCGCGGCCGGCCATGTTGGTGGCGATGGTGATGGCACCCGGCACGCCGGCCTGGGCGACGATATAGGCTTCCTGCTCGTGGTAGCGGGCGTTCAGCACCTTGAAGTCGTCGAAGCCCTGCTTGCGCAGGCGCTCGGCGAGCAGTTCCGATTTCTCGATCGAGGTGGTGCCGACCAGCACCGGCTGGCCGCGCTTATGGGCGTCGAGGATCTCTTCGATGATCGCCTTGAACTTCTCGTCGAAGGTCCGATAAACCTCGTCGTCCTCGTCGAGGCGCTTGATCGGCAGGTTGGTCGGGACCTCGATGACATCGAGATTGTAGATATTGGCGAATTCTTCCGCTTCCGTCTGCGCCGTGCCGGTCATGCCGGCGAGCTTGTCGTACATGCGGAAGTAGTTCTGGAAGGTGATCGAGGCCAGCGTCTGGTTTTCCGGCTGGATCTGCACCTTTTCCTTGGCTTCGAGCGCCTGGTGCTGGCCTTCCGAATAGCGGCGGCCCGGCATCATACGGCCGGTGAACTCGTCGATGATGACGACTTCGTCGTTGCGGACGATATAGTCCTTGTCGCGCTGGAAGAGCTTGTGGGCCTTCAGCGCGTTGTTGACGTGGTGGACGATCGCAACGTTCTCGATGTCGTAGAGCGCGTTGCCCTTCAAGAGGCCGGCTTGGCGGAGCAGGTTTTCCAGCTTCTCGGTGCCCTCTTCGGAGAAGTTGGCGGAGCGCTGCTTCTCGTCGATCTCGTAATCGCTGGGCGCCAGCAGCGGAATGTAGGCGTCGATCGTATTATAGAGTTCGGAGCGGTCGTCGAGCGGACCGGAGATGATCAGCGGCGTGCGCGCCTCGTCGACGAGGATCGAGTCCACTTCGTCGACGATCGCGAAGTTGTGGCCGCGCTGAACCATCTGGTTCTTCTCGTACTTCATGTTATCGCGCAGATAATCGAAGCCGAGTTCGTTGTTGGTGGCGTAGGTGATGTCGCAGGCATAGGCCGCGTGGCGTTCCTCGTCGGAAAGGCCGTGGACGATGACGCCGGTGGTCATGCCGAGGAAGCCGTAGACGCGGCCCATGGTGGCGGCATCGCGCTGGGCGAGGTAATCGTTGACGGTGACGACGTGCACGCCCTTGCCGGAAAGCGCGTTCAGGTAGACCGGCAGGGTGGCGACGAGGGTCTTGCCTTCGCCGGTCTTCATCTCGGCGATCGCATTCGAATGCAGGATCATGCCGCCGACCAGCTGTACGTCAAAAGGTCGCAGGCCGAGAACGCGGCGCGAGGCTTCGCGCACGACGGCAAAGGCCGGGATCAGAATGTCGTCGAGCGTCTTGCCCTCGGCGAGCAGGGCGCGAAACTCCACGGTCTTTGCCGCGAGCTGCTCGTCCGTCAGGGCCTTCGTCTTCTCTTCGATAGAGTTGATGGCAGTGACGTTCGGCTGGTAGGACCGCACGCGGCGGTCGTTGGAAGACCCAAATAACTTGCGGGCTATACCGCCAAAGCTGACCATATGACTGGCCCTTTCTCAATATTCATCCCCGGCGTTTCTTGTCCGCGGCCCAGCCGAAAATCAGGCGCGCGCCTTAAAACGCCCGGAAACTGTTCTGGACGCGAGGTTGCGTGACAGATAAGAGGGGGGTCGAATGATGTCAACGGATTTGGCGGATACAGAAAGGCCACAATCCGGTGTTGATGGCTTTTTTGAGCTGGATTCAGGGGATGCTGAAACCGGCGATGTAACTGTGAAGGGTATTTCATGTTGAGCACCAACAAACTTGCCGTTCTGGCGTTTGCAACTTTTGTTGCGCTCCAGGCCCCGGCCTATGCCGATGACGCCGTCATCGCCAAGGTCGGCACCCTGGAGATCCACCAGTCGGAACTCGACCTCGCCGTCGCCAATCTCGACCCCCAGCTGGCGCAGCTTCCCGATGACCAGAAGAAGGTCGCAGCCCTTTCCGCCGCCATCGACGTGAAGCTGCTCGCCGCCGACGCTGCGGCTGAGAAGCTCGATCAGACCGACGAATTCAAGAAGCGCATGCAGTATCTCTCCGACCGCGAGCTGCACAATGCCTATTTCAAGAAGCATGTCGTCGACATCGTGACGCCTGAAGAAGTCAAGGCCCGTTACGACAAGGAAGTCGCCGCCCTGCCGAAGCAGGAGGAAGTCCACGCCCGTCATATCCTCGTCAAGACCGAGGACGAAGCCAAGGACATCATCAAGCAGCTCGACGCCGGCAAGGATTTCGCCGAACTCGCCAAGGAAAAGTCCACCGATCCGAACAAGTCGGAAGGCGGCGATCTCGGCTATTTCTCGCGCGGCCGCATGGTCAAGGAATTCGAAGACGCAGCCTTTGCGCTTGAGAAGGGCACCTATTCCAAGACGCCGGTGAAGACCGATTTCGGCTTCCACGTCATCAAGGTCGAAGATAAGCGAGACGCTCCGCCGCCGCCCTTCGAGCAGGTGCAGGATCAGGTTCGTCAGCTCGTCATGCGCGACAAGTATCTTGAGCTTCTGAACAAGGCGAAGGCCTCGGCCAAGATCGAGATCACGGACGAGACGCTGCGCAAGGGTTACGACCAGGCCAACAAGCAGCCCGAGCCGGGCAGCGAGCCCGTTGCGCCGGCACCGCAGCAGTAATAATCGCATCAGGGGCCCGGTTCTTCCGGGCCCTTCACTATCGTGGTTGTCGCATTTCCGGACGGCGAACCGGTTTCCATTTCGCCTGGAAATGCTCATTGGCAGGTCTCATCATGTCCGGTTCCGTCTCTCCGCTTGCTCCGAAATCCTTCGTCTCGATGCCACCGCTACGCGGCGTGCGCATGGCGACGGCTTCCGCCGGCATCAAGTACAAGAACCGTACCGACGTGCTGATGATGGTCTTCGACAGACCGGCGACTGTTGCGGGCGTTTTTACCCGCTCGAAGTGCCCGTCGGCGCCGGTCGATTTCTGCCGGGCCAATCTCCCCCATGGCAGCGCTCGCGCCGTCGTCGTCAACTCAGGCAATGCCAATGCTTTCACCGGCCTGAAGGGCCGCCAGGCGACCGCACTGACGGCGAAGTCGGCTGCCGCTGCCGTCGGCTGCGCCGAAAACGAGGTCTATCTGGCCTCGACTGGCGTCATCGGCGAGCCGCTCGATGCCACCAAATTCGCAGGCGTTCTGGATCGGATGCAGGTCGAAGCGACCGGCGATTTCTGGTTCGAGGCCGCCAAGGCGATCATGACGACGGACACCTATCCGAAAGTTTCGACCCGCAGCGCCGAGATCGGCGGCGTGGCCGTGACGATCAACGGCATCGCCAAGGGCGCCGGCATGATCGCGCCTGATATGGCGACGATGCTTTCCTTCGTCGTCACTGATGCCGACATTGCGCCTGCCGCTCTGCAGGCGCTTCTGTCCGACGGCGTCGGCCCGACCTTCAATTCCATGACCGTCGACAGCGACACCTCCACGTCCGACACACTGATGCTGTTTGCAACGGGTGCCGCAGCCGAGGACGGCCAGGCCCGCATCGAACGCGCCGACGACCCGCACCTTGCCGCCTTCCGGGCCGCACTCAACGAAGTGCTGAAGGATCTGTCGCTGCAGGTGGTGCGGGACGGCGAAGGTGCGAGCAAGATGCTCGAAATCACCGTGACGGGTGCCGAGAGCGATGCCGCCGCCAAGCGCATCGCGCTGTCGATCGCCAATTCGCCGCTGGTCAAGACCGCGGCCGCCGGCGAAGACGCCAATTGGGGCCGTATCGTAATGGCCGTCGGCAAATCCGGCGAGATGGCCGACCGCGACCGGCTCGCCATCTGGTTCGGCGATATCAGGGTTGCCGTCAATGGCGAGCGTGATCCCGATTATTCCGAGGCGGCCGCCTCGGACGTCATGAAGGCGCAGGATATCCCCGTCAAAGTCGATATCGGGCTCGGTGCCGGCACGGCAACGGTCTGGACCTGCGACCTCACCAAGGAATATGTTGCGATCAATGGCGACTATCGGAGCTGATCGTTCATTGGAGCAGGCATCCATTTCCTCACACAATCTGCCGCTGGTGCGCAGGCTGGAGGCCGTCGGCTTCCGCGCCTGGCCGGCGGCATCCGTGCAATATGACGGCAGCTGGCAGGTGCGGCTGACGGCCGGTCACCCGTCCAACCGGCTGAACTCGATCGTGCCGCTCGATCCCTCGGATCATCGCGACGTCGAAATCCGCCTGGAAAAGGCGAGCCGGAAGTTCGAGGCCTATGGCCGCGCCGCCGTGGTCCGCCAGACGCCGCTTGCTTCGCCGGTGCTGATCGAACTTCTGCGCGCGCAGAACTGGACGCGCTTCGACGATACGGTGGTGATGGCCTGCGACCTCGCCGAGGCGGAGCTGCCGGATACGCTCGATCACCTGCCGACCCATGATATCGGCCGTTTCGTCGACGCCAACCTTGCCGTCGACCAGTCGCCACTGAGGCTGAAGCCGGCGCTTGCCGAAATCATTTCGGCGATCAAGCCGCCATCCGGCCTGTTCATGATCGAGAACGCGGTGGACGGCCCGCTTGCGACCGTGCTCTGTGTCCAGGACAACGACCTCGCCGGCATCATGTCGCTTTCGGTCTCCGAGGCGCGGCGGCGCGAAGGACTCGGCACCGAAATCCTGACCTCGGCGCTGCGCTGGGCGCGCATGCGCAGCGCCCGTTCGGCCTGGCTGCAGGTGAAGCTGTCCAACCGTCCGGCCATCGCACTTTATGAGCGCCTCGGTTTTCGCGACGCCTATCATTATTGCTATTGGCAGCAGGAGCCGCGATGAGCGAGGCGGGCCGGAAGATATTGCTGGTCGCCGCCTGTGCGCTGATCGATGCCGATGGGCGTATCCTGTTGGCACAGCGCCCCGAGGGAAAGTCGCTCGCCGGGCTCTGGGAGTTTCCCGGCGGCAAGGTCGAGCCGGGTGAGACGCCGGAGGAAACACTGGTGCGCGAGCTCGAGGAAGAGCTCGGCATCAACACCAAGATCGCCTGCCTCGCGCCGCTTACCTTTGCCAGCCACTCCTACGAGACCTTCCACCTTTTGATGCCGCTTTATATCTGCCGGCGCTATGAGGGCATTCCCCAGGGCCGCGAAGGCCAGGCGCTGAAATGGGTGCGTCCGCAGGCGCTGCGCGATTATCCGATGCCTCCGGCCGACGAGCCGCTCATCCCGATGTTGCAGGATTTACTTTAGCATTATCTGATTATTATTGTGCCACACCATTTTCGGCTGTGGATATTAATGGATCGTTTAACACCTTCTGCCAAAGATCGGCCTCAATCAAGCATCTGGCGTGCGTGTATTAAAAGGCTTGACCTCATGGACGATGATTTCTGGAAAGCTGTCCGGGAAAAGGAACGGGCCTCGTCTGCTTCGCGCAGGACGGGTGCGCTGAATATCGCCCTCCTGTTCGGCACGGCGGTAGTCGCGCTGACGCTTATCCTGACGCCAATGCTTGCGGATTCCTCGAAGAAAAGCGTCTTTGCCAGTGCTCCGGCGGATTTCGATACGATCACGACGGGATCGATCCCCAAGAGTGAAAGCGGCAAGCGTTATACGATCCGCCGCAGCGTCCTCCAGGATACGCCCGGCTCGGTCTGCGTCGTCCAGGGCTACGGCGTCGGCGCCGGTTGCTGAAAAATACCGGCCGTCGCCCGATGGCCGTGGAATTGATCGTTCGCCGTCGGTTTCGCTCAAAGGGTCGCGAAATAATGCGTATTTTGAAAGCATTTCTTGCAGATAACAGAGCTGCGACGGCAATTGAGTATGGCTTGATCGCCGCCCTCATTTGTGGCGCGCTCGTCTCCGGTCTCGGGGTCTTCACCGGCGCCTTGCAAGGCGTCTTCAACGTGATCAATAACAATATGACGGTGAATTGAAGAAGCCGCCGGCCCTCACTGTTTGAGCTTGTGTTCGTCCACCTTCAGTGCATCGGCAAGGCGCGCCTTGGCCGAACCCGGCTTGAGCGGCTTTTGCTGGCTCTCGTGGGCAGCCCATCCCGAAACATAGATGATCGAGAAGGTGGCGCGGATACGTCCGTCGGGATCGGCATAACGTTCGGCGTAGATCTCCGCTGCGCGCAGGAAGAAGGCGCGCTTCAGTGGCATCCGGGCGCGGGCTGCAAGCGGATTGCTCATGCCCATCGCTCTCAGATCCCGCATCAGCGGAAAGAGCGAATCATAGCGCACCGTATAATTCTCCGCATCGATCACCGGCAATGTGAAGCCGGCGCGCTGCATGAGGCTACCGACATCGCGCACATCGGCGAAGGGAATGACACGCGGGCTTGCGCCACCTGTCATCTCGACCTCGGCGGTCAGCAGCACGTCGCGCAGTTCCTGTAACGTGCCGGCGCCGGGGATCGCGGCCAGGAAAAGGCCGTCCGGCTTCAGGGCGCGGCGGATCTGGATGAAGACACCCGGCGTATCGTTGGTCAGATGCAGGCTAAGCGGCGCAAGGATGAGATTGGCCGATTGCGGTTCGAGCGGCACGTCCTCGAGCGGCGCCTCGATCAAGATTTCGTCCGGCCGGGCATAGGCCTTCTCGCTTTCGACGCGGATCATCGTACCAATCTTGCCCGTTGCCAGCGCCGCCCGGGCGGCAGCACCGGTCGCGCCATGCAGTTCGACGGCGGTCCCGAAAGTCCGCTCGACCACGGAAAGCCTTTCGCCCATTTCCTCAGCGGCGATGTCGAGCAGGAAGGCGGCTTTTGGATCGTTGTTGGCAAGCGCGCGATGGCGATGTGCGGCGATCAGGGCTCTGTCGAAGATCGTATCCATGGCGATGTCCTTAGTCCCGCGCCGCCCGTGCGGCAAGACGATTTTCCTTTCGTGGAGAACGCGCTAGTCTCTGCGGTATGGGGCCAACCGAATTGAAAAGACCGGCAGAATTCTTGCGCACGCATCTCTTGCGGCCGTTTTCGGCGCTTGCCGATTTCTTTTATCCGCCGGCCTGTTCCGTCTGCGGCATTTCGACCGGCGGCCATCGCGGGCTCTGTGCGAAATGTTGGTCCGGTATCCGCTTCATCGAACGACCCTATTGCGAGGTGCTCGGCATTCCCTTCTCGCACGATCTCGGTGCAGGCATCCTCAGCGCCGAGGCGATCGCCAACCCGCCGCCCTTCGACCGGCTGCGGTCTGCGGCGACCCACGACCACGCGGTCCGCGATCTCGTCCATGCGCTCAAATATCGCGATCGCACCGATCTGGCGCCGATGATGGCAGCCTGGATGCTGCGCGCTTCCGACGGGACGGTCGAAAGCTGCGATTCGCTGATCCCGGTGCCGCTGCACCGTAGCCGCATGCTGGCGCGGAAGTTCAACCAGGCAGCCGAGCTTGCCCGTCATATGGCAAAGCTCTCGGGCAAGCCGCTGCTGGCTGCCACGCTTATGCGCGTCAAGCGCACCAGCCAGCAGGTCGGCCTTGGCGCCAAGGCGCGAGAAGACAATGTCAGGGGCGCTTTTGCGATCGCCAAGGGCTGCGAAAACGACATTTTCGGCAAGCGCATTGTCCTTATCGACGACGTCTATACAACAGGGGCGACGGTTGCCGCGGCAAGCCGGACGCTGCGCAAGGCGGGTGCGGCCGACATAACGGTTTTGACCTTTGCAAGGGCTCTCTCCGAGCCTATATGACAGAAATACCCGGCATCGGTCTGGAGAGATTATGGTACCCGTCACAATCTATACACGGCAGTTCTGCGGCTATTGCACCCGCGCCAAGTCCCTTCTCGAAGAAAAGGGTGTCGAATATGTCGAGCACGACGCGACCTTTTCGCCGGATCTTCGCCAGGAGATGATCGGCAAGTCGAACGGCCGTGCCACTTTTCCGCAGATCTTCATCGGCGCCGATCATGTCGGCGGTTGCGACGATCTCTTTGCGCTCGATCGGTCCGGCAAGCTCGACCCGATGCTGGCAGCCTGAGGAAGAACCGATGAGCTTCAAGGCCGCCGTCGTCCAGATGTGTTCCGGGGTCGATCCGGTGAAGAATGCCGCCGCCATGGCGCGGCTGGTGCGCGAGGCCGCTGGCCAGGGCGCGACCTATGTGCAGACGCCCGAGATGACCGGCATGCTGCAGCGCGATCGTGCGGCGGCACGCGCCGTGCTTGCCGATGAGGCGCATGACATCATCGTCAAGACGGGCTCGGAGCTCGCCAGGGAATTCGGCATCTACATGCATGTCGGTTCGACGGCGATTGCCCTTGCCGACGGCAAGATCGCCAATCGCGGCTTCCTGTTCGGTCCCGACGGCAGGATTCTCAATCGCTACGACAAGATCCATATGTTTGACGTCGACCTCGACAATGGCGAAAGCTGGCGTGAAAGTGCCGCCTATACAGCCGGCTCGGAGGCCCGCGTCCTGTCGTTGCCCTTTGCCGAAATGGGCTTTGCGATCTGTTACGACGTGCGGTTTCCGGCACTCTTCCGCGCCCAGGCGATTGCCGGTGCCGAGGTGATGACAGTTCCTGCCGCCTTCACCAAGCAGACTGGCGAGGCGCATTGGGAGATCCTGCTCAGGGCACGCGCGATCGAGAACGGGGTCTTCGTCATCGCCGCCGCGCAGGCCGGCCGGCATGAGGATGGGCGCGAGACCTTCGGCCATTCGATGATCGTCGATCCTTGGGGCATGGTGCTGGCGTCGGCCGGCGCCACCGGCGAGGCGGTTATCGTCGCCGAGATCGATCCCACCGCGGTCAAGGCCGCGCATGACAAGATCCCGAACCTGAGGAATGGCCGGGAATTCTCGGTCGAGAAGATTGCGGGGGCAGTCGCCGGAGGCGTCGCCGCTTGATCCGCTATTCCCTCACCTGTGACAATGCCCATGAATTCGAAGGTTGGTTTTCGGAAAGCGCCGATTTCGATCGTCAGATCGAAACCGGTTTTCTGACCTGCCCGGTCTGTCATTCCGCCGCCATTTCGAAGCTGTTGATGGCGCCTTCGGTGTCGACCGCGCGGAAGAAGGACGAGAGGCAGACGCTGGCGATGAATGCCATGCGTCAGGAGGCCCTGCAAAAGCTCAAAGAAGCCGTCGCTGCGGTCAAGGCCAATTCCGAGGACGTCGGCACGCAGTTTCCCGAGGAAGCCCGCAAGATCCATTACGGCGAGGCGGATGCCCGCGGCATCATCGGCCAGGCGACGGTCGATGAGGCGCAGGCGCTCTTGGAAGAGGGCATCGAGATCGCAGCCATTCCCGTCTTGCCGGAAGACGTGAACTGACATGAAGTTCACGCCGCTTGCTGTCCATGATTTGGCCTGCGTGTCGCGCTGAAAATGTAGCCGGCTTATTGATGGCGGGAGCTATGCCGGCCGCTTCGCCAGCAGCATATAATTTACGTCCATATCCTTGGACAGGTTCCACTCGTTCGACAGCGGATTGAAGAAGACGCCGGTGCGGTCGGTGATCTCAAGGCCGCTTGCCACCAGCGGCTTTTCCAGCTCTTCCGGGCGTACCAGCTTTTCATACTGGTGCGTTCCGCGCGGCAGCCAGCGCAGAATGTTCTCGGCGGCGAAGATGGCAAGCGCTGCCGCCTTCATCGTTCGGTTGATGGTGGCAACGAAGATCAGGCCGCCGGGGCGGACCATTTTTGCGCAGGTCGTCATGAAGAATTCGACATCGGCGACGTGCTCCACCACTTCCATATTCAAGACGATATCGAAGGTCTCGCCAGCCTCAGCGAGCTCTTCGGCGGTGACGGCGCGATAGTTGACCGAAACGCCGGAGGCCTTGGCATGGGTGGAGGCGATGCCAATATTCTTCTCGGACGGATCGGCGCCGACGACCGAGGCGCCCATGCGGGAGACAGGTTCGGACAACAGACCGCCGCCGCAGCCGATATCCAGCACGCGCAGACCCTCCAGCGGGCGTGCGCTTTTTGGATCACGGCTGAAATTCTCGCAGGCCTTGTCGCGGATATAGGCGAGCCGGACGGGATTGAACTTGTGCAGTGGTTTGAACTTGCCGGTCGGGCTCCACCATTCCGCCGCCATCGCCGAGAAGCGGTCCACTTCGCCCTGGTCGATCGTGCTTTTGGCGCCTTCCGTCATCGTCCACTCCTTCATTCGTGACATGTGAAGTCGGATGATCGGGGGCATAAGTCAAGGGGCGCGGATCAGGGGATTGGCGAGTGCGGAACCGCTCACCAATAGCTTTTGTCGCGTGCGCTTGCCTCCCCTCGCCAAACTCGCTAAGAGACGCCGCAACTTGGGGCCTTTGGGGCCTGGGCTTTTAGAGCGGTTCCAGAAGTTGGGAATCCGGCTCTCTGGCCCAAGCGGTCTGCCCCAGAGCTTTCGTGATGCCGGGTCCGGTTTTCCGCTTTCCCGGCGCCAGTCGTGGTAGAGGCATATGGCACGCATCGTAATGAAATTCGGCGGCACGTCCGTCGCTGACCTGGACCGCATCAAGAATGTTGCCCGCCACGTAAAACGCGAAGTCGATGCCGGGCACGAGGTGGCGGTGGTCGTCTCGGCCATGTCCGGCAAGACCAATGAACTGGTCGGCTGGGTCCAGGGCACGCCGAAGGTGATCGGCGCCAATTCTCCATTTTACGATGCGCGGGAATATGATGCGGTGGTCGCCTCCGGCGAGCAGGTGACCTCGGGGCTGCTGGCAATCGCATTGCAGGCGATGGATATCAATGCGCGTTCCTGGCAGGGATGGCAGATCCCGATCCGCACCGACAATGCGCATGGCGCGGCACGGATCATGGAGATTGACGGCTCAGACATCGTCAAGCGGATGGGCGAGGGGCAGGTCGCCGTCATCTCCGGCTTCCAGGGGCTGGGACCCGACAACCGGATCGCGACGCTCGGACGCGGCGGATCGGACACTTCAGCCGTCGCAATCGCGGCAGCTGTCAAGGCGGATCGCTGCGATATCTATACTGATGTCGACGGCGTCTACACGACCGACCCGCGCATCGTGCCGAAGGCGCGCAGGCTGAAGAAGATCGCCTTCGAGGAAATGCTGGAAATGGCCTCGCTCGGCGCCAAGGTACTGCAGGTGCGCTCGGTCGAGCTTGCCATGGTACACAAGGTGCGCACCTTCGTGCGCTCATCATTCGAAGATCCCGATGCTCCGGGCATGGGCGATCTGCTGAACCCGCCCGGAACGCTGATTTGTGACGAGGATGAAATCGTGGAACAGGAAGTAGTCACCGGCATCGCCTATGCCAAGGATGAGGCTCAGATCTCGCTTCGCCGTCTTGCCGATCGGCCGGGCGTCTCCGCGGCGATCTTCGGGCCGCTCGCCGAATCCCATATTAATGTCGACATGATCGTCCAGAATATTTCCGAGGACGGGTCGAAGACCGACATGACCTTCACCGTGCCGTCAGGCGACGTCGAGAAGGCGATCAAGGTGCTCGGCGACCATAAGGAGAAGATCGGCTACGACGTCGTGCAGAACGAATCGGGGCTGGTGAAAGTATCGGTCATCGGCATCGGCATGCGCAGCCACGCGGGCGTTGCCGCTACCGCATTTCGTGCACTTGCCGAAAAAGGCATCAACATCAAGGCGATCACCACCTCCGAGATCAAGATTTCCATCCTGATCGACGGTCCCTATGCAGAACTCGCTGTCAGGACTTTGCATTCCTGCTACGGTCTGGATAAGAATTGATTCCCAGCGGGCGGCCTGCCCCTTCAGGTTGAGGAGATGAGGCCGGCCCGCCGGGACTAAGTGCGTTGTTTCGGGAGCTTGAGACGCCATGAGAGACCTTTCCGGCGGTCCGCGCGTGCTGCTCAGGCGGCTGCGCGAGTTGATGGCGGAGCCGCTGGAGCCGCAGGATCGTCTTGACCGGATCGTCCGCCAGATCGCCGGCAACATGGTGGCGGAGGTTTGCTCCGTCTATGTGCTGCGCGCCGACGGCGTCCTCGAACTCTACGCGACCGAAGGCCTCAACCGCGAGGCCGTGCATCTGGCGCAATTGAAGATGGGGCAGGGCCTGGTCGGCACCATCGCGGCCTCGGCCCAGCCGTTGAACCTTTCCGACGCGCAGTCGCATCCTGCCTTCCGCTACCTGCCGGAAACGGGTGAAGAAATCTACCATTCCTTCCTCGGCGTGCCGATCCTCAGGACCGGGCGCTCGCTTGGCGTTCTCGTCGTGCAGAACAAGGCAAGCCGCAACTATCGCGAGGAAGAGCTGGAAGCGCTCGAGACGACGGCGATGGTGCTGGCAGAGATGATCGCCACCGGTGAGCTCAAGAAGATCACCAAGCCGGGCCTCGAACTCGACCTGACGCGTTCGGTCACCGTCGACGGCGATACTTATAATGACGGCATCGGCCTCGGTTACGTCGTGCTGCACGAGCCGCGCATCGTCGTCACCAATCTGCTGAACGAGGATGCCGAGAAGGAAATCCGGCGGCTGGCCGAAGCCATGGGCTCGCTCAGGATCTCGATCGACGATATGCTGTCGCGCCGTGACGTCTCGATGGAAGGCGAACATCGCGAGGTGCTCGAAACCTATCGCATGTTCGCCCATGACCAGGGCTGGGTGCGCAAGCTCGAGGAGGCGATCCGCAACGGCCTGACGGCGGAAGCAGCAGTCGAGAAGGTGCAAAGCGACACCAAGGCGCGGATGATGCGGTTGACCGACCCTTATCTGCGCGAACGCATGCATGATTTCGAGGATCTGGCGAATCGGCTGCTCAGACAGTTGACCGGTTATACCGGCCGGACGACCGGCGAAGGTTTCCCCAGCGATGCGATCATCCTGGCGCGCGCCATGGGAGCAGCCGAACTGCTCGATTATCCGCGTTCCAATGTCCGCGGGCTAGTGCTGGAAGAAGGGGCGGTAACGAGCCATGTGGTGATCGTCGCGCGCGCCATGGGCATTCCGGTCATCGGTCAGGCAGCGGGCGTGGTGGCGCTCGCCGAGAACGGCGATGCGGTGATCATCGACGCCGACGAGGGACATGTGCATCTGCGGCCGATGGCCGATCACCGGCGTTCCTACGAGGAAAAGGTTCGCTTCCGCGCCAGGCGGCAGGAGCAGTTCCGGGCGCTGCGTGCCGTCGAGCCGGTGACCAAGGATGGGCAGCGGATCGCGCTGATGATGAATGCCGGCCTGCTGGTCGACCTGCCGCAGCTTTCGGAATCGGGCGCCGAGGGCATCGGCCTGTTCCGCACCGAGCTGCAGTTCATGATCGCCTCCACCATGCCGAAGGCGGAGGAGCAGGAGCAGTTCTATCGCAATGTGATAAAGCAGGCGGCGGGCCGCACCGTCACCTTCCGTACGCTCGATATCGGCGGCGACAAGGTGGTGCCCTATTTCCGCGGCCATGAGGAAGAAAATCCCGCACTTGGCTGGCGCGCCATCCGGCTGTCGCTCGACCGGCCGGGATTGTTGCGCACCCAGTTGCGCGCCCTGCTGAAGGCATCGGCCGACACCGAGCTGAAGCTGATGGTGCCGATGGTGACCGAGGTTTCCGAGCTGAAGATGGTGCGTGAGCTCTTGCAGAAGGAAGTGCAGCATCTGTCGCGCTTCGGCCACGGGCTGCCGCGCAAGCTGCAATTCGGCGCGATGCTGGAGGTGCCGGCACTGCTTTGGCAGCTCGACGAGCTGATGGAGGCGGTCGATTTCGTCTCGGTCGGTTCGAACGATCTCTTCCAGTTCTCGATGGCGGTCGATCGCGGCAATGCGCGGGTCTCGGACCGCTTCGATCCGCTCGGCAAGCCGTTCTTGCGCATCCTGCGCGATATCGTGCGGGGGGCGGAGCGGAACAAGACGCCGGTGACGCTCTGTGGCGAGCTCGCCAGCAAACCGATCTCGGCGATGGCGCTGCTCGGTATCGGCTTCCGCTCGATCTCGATGTCGCCGGCCTCGATCGGACCGGTGAAGGCGATGCTGCTCGGGCTCGACGTCGGGGCGCTGACGAAGGCGATGGATGAGGTGCTGGACGATCACCACGCCTTGATGCCGATGCGCGAAGTGCTTGCCCGCTTCGCCGAGAGCCACAATATTCCCCTTTAGACAGAGATTAAGAAGAATCGGAGTGAAGGGTGGCGAAGCTTCCCGTTGAAAAGATGCGCGAGCTGGAACGTCGTTTCGGCGAGATCGAGGCGCGCATGTCGGCTGGCCCGGCTGCCGATGTCTATGTGAAGCTCGCATCCGAATATTCCGAGCTGCAGCCGGTCGTGACGAAGATCCGCGTCTATGAAAAGGCGGTCGCCGAGCTTGCCGATCTCGAAACGCTGCTCGAGGACAGGTCGGTCGACCGCGAAATGCGCGACCTCGCCGAGCTGGAGCTGCCCGATGTGAAAGAGCAGATCGAGTCGCTCGAGCAGGAGATGCAGATCCTGCTTCTGCCGAAGGACGCAGCCGACGAAAAGAGTGCGATCCTCGAAATCCGAGCCGGCACGGGCGGCTCGGAAGCGGCTCTTTTCGCCGGCGATCTCTTTCGCATGTATGAGCGCTTTGCGGCGGAAAAGGGCTGGAAGGTGGAGGTGCTCTCGGCAAGTGAGGGCGAAGCCGGCGGCTACAAGGAAATCATCGCGACGATCACCGGCAGGGGGGTCTTTGCCAAGCTGAAATTCGAATCCGGCGTGCATCGCGTGCAACGCGTGCCGGAAACCGAGGCGGGTGGGCGTATCCATACGTCGGCCGCAACGGTTGCGGTGCTGCCGGAGGCCGAGGAGATCGACATCGAGATCCGGGCCGAAGACATCCGCATCGACACGATGCGCTCTTCGGGTGCTGGCGGCCAGCACGTCAATACGACGGACTCGGCAGTGCGCATCACCCACCTGCCGAGCGGCATCGTCGTCACCAGTTCGGAAAAATCGCAACACCAAAATCGCGCCAAGGCGATGCAGGTGCTGCGCTCCAGGCTTTATGACGCCGAGCGGCAGAGGGCCGATAGCGAGCGCTCTGCCGATCGCAAGAGTCAGGTCGGCTCCGGCGACCGCTCGGAACGTATCCGTACCTATAATTTCCCGCAGGGGCGGGTGACGGACCATCGCATCAATCTGACGCTCTATAAGCTCGACCGGATGATGGAAGGCGAGATCGAGGAGGTTGTCGACGCGCTGATGGCTGATTACCAGGCGAGCCAGCTGGCGCAGCTCGGCGAGCAACAATGAGCTCGACGGTCGCCGATATGCTTGCCGATGCGCGCCGCCGCTTCACCGAAGCAGGTATCGTCGACCCGGCGACCGATGCGCGGCTGCTTGTCGCGGGTCTTCTGACACTGTCGCCGACCGAGCTGTTGACGCGATCGGCCGAAAGGCTTTCTGCCGAGCAGGCCGAAGTGATTTTCAAGGCGCTGGAGCGGCGGCTTGGTCATGAGCCGGTGCATCGCATTCTCGGCGAGCGTGAATTCTACGGCCTGCCGCTTCGGCTCTCGGCTGAAACGCTGGAACCGCGGCCGGATACGGAAATCCTGGTCGATACGGTTCTCGTCTATCTCAAAGACCTTGCAAAGGCGCAAAACCGTCTCCATATCCTTGACATGGGAACCGGGACCGGGGCGATATGCCTTGCGCTTTTGAGCGAATGTCCTCATGCATCAGGTTTCGGCAGCGACATATCGGCGGATGCACTTTTGACGGCAAGATCGAATGCAGAAAGAAACGGGTTGCAGGATCGTTTTGAGGCCGTACAGTCAAGTTGGTTCGAGGACATCCAGGGATCCTTTCACGCGATTGTCTCAAATCCGCCCTATATTGCTTCCAATGTCATTCACGATCTCGCTCCCGAAGTGACGAAATTTGATCCGGCGGCGGCTCTGGATGGCGGCCCGGATGGGCTTGACGCTTACAAAGCCATAGCCAAGGATGCGGCAAGGTTCATCAGGCCCGATGGGGTCGTCGGACTGGAGATCGGCTACGATCAGCGAAACGACGTGACGGCGATCTTTGAAGCGAAAGGCTTCAGGTGCCTCAAATCCGTGAAAGATTATGGTCAGAACGACAGGGTGCTCGTGTTCGCGCTCGCGTGAAAGACGATAATGCGGCATTGGACGAGACATTATTGTTATTGCGAAGAAAAGGCTTGGATTTCCCGGTGAAGCAATATAGGTTGCGGTCACGTGTTGGGCAGATAGGAATGAACGAGATTCGTTCGGTACTTGGTTTGCCTCGGGGGTCCGCTCTTTTAAACGAGAGTTTCAACGGTTGAACACGACCCAATGCGTGAATCAGTCAAACTGACTTGAGAACCAAGCGGCAGGTCGGCGCAAAGGCGCAGTATGCTCGCGGCACAAAGGTCCTGATCCGGTTTTCCGGTCATGGCGGTTGGTGCCATGTATCCATCACAAACAGAGAATTCAGGTGAACGATCTATGAGGCCAGGACAGCAGAACAAGCGCGGTCGAGGGCGTGGTAACAATAATAACGGCGGCGGTGGCGGCGGTGGAAATAACAATAACAACAATTTCAACCGCAAGGGCGGCAATCCGCTAACCCGGACCTATGACAGCTCCGGCCCCGATGTGAAGATTCGCGGTACTGCGCAGCATATCGCCGAAAAATACGCACAGCTCGCCCGCGACGCCCAAAGCTCCGGCGACCGCGTGATTGCCGAGAACTATCTCCAGCACGCCGAACATTATAATCGTATCATCGCCAGCGCCCAGGCGCAGATGCAGGAACGCTTCCAGCGCGACGACCGCGGCGAGTACAATGATCGCGACGGTGCGGACCGTGACGGCGACGATATGGACAACAATGAGAATGAGAATGACAATGACGGCGACGATGTCGTTATCGTCCAGCCGCCGCAGAGCAGGCCGCACCAGCCGCAACAGAGCAGACAGCACCAGCCGCAGGCACAGCCGAAGCCGGTAGCCGCTCAGGCGCCTGCACCGGCACCCCAGTCCGAACTCATCGATGGAACCGGCCCGCAGCCGGAGATCGAAGGCATTCCGGCCGAAGTCGCCATGGACGAGGAAGGTGCCGGCGGCCAGCCGCGTGAACGCCAGCCCCGCCGCCGCAGCACCGGCAGCCGTCCCCGACGCCCGCGTCGTGGTGCTGAGGGCGAAGAAGCCGCCGCTGAAGGCGAGGGCGCCTCTGCCGAGGCGCCAGTGCTGGCTGACGTCACATCGGAATGAGGATTTCGCTTCCCCTTCAGGGAGAGCGTGACGTTCATGCCATCTACTCGAATTAGCTTGAAAATCCCCGGCCTTGTGCCGGGGATTTTCATTTTATGGGCTCTTTAAACTCGCAGAACAGGCTACCATATTCTCTTCGAACTGCTTCGCCCGAATCCCAACCGGGCAAAGCGCGACCTGCCTTTTCAGGGGGTCGATCTCAATCATCGGTCTGCGCCTCGTCAGGGCAGGGCGATCCATGGAGGTAGACTATGAATATCGAGAAATATTCGGAGCGGGTGCGCGGTTTCATCCAGTCCGCCCAGACCTATGCGTTGGCGCAGGGTCACCAGCAATTTACGCCGGAACATGTGCTGAAAGTCCTGCTCGACGACGATCAGGGCATGGCGGCGTCGCTGATCGAGCGCGCCGGCGGCGATGCCAAGGCCGCCCGCCTGGCCAATGACGCGGCTCTCGCCAAATTGCCGAAGATCTCCGGCGGCAACGGCAATATCTATCTGGCACAACCACTCGCCAAGGTGCTTTCGACCGCCGAAGAAGCGGCGAAGAAGGCTGGCGACAGCTTCGTCACCGTCGAGCGCCTGCTGCAGGCGCTGGCGATCGAATCCTCGGCCTCGACCTTTTCGACGCTGAAGAACGCAGGCGTGACGGCCCAGGGCCTCAACCAGGTCATCAACGACATCCGCAAGGGTCGGACGGCGGATTCCTCCAATGCCGAGCAGGGTTTCGACTCGCTGAAAAAGTTCGCACGCGATCTCACTGCCGAAGCCCGTGAGGGTAGGCTCGACCCGGTCATCGGCCGCGATGACGAAATCCGCCGCACCATCCAGGTGCTTTCGCGCCGTACCAAGAACAATCCTGTGCTGATCGGCGAACCGGGCGTCGGCAAGACGGCGATCGTCGAGGGCCTGGCGCTGCGCATCGTCAACGGTGACGTGCCGGAATCGCTCAAGGATAAGAAGCTGATGGCGCTCGACATGGGCGCGCTGATTGCCGGTGCGAAATACCGCGGCGAATTCGAGGAGCGGCTGAAGGCCGTGCTCAACGAGGTCCAGGCGGAAAACGGCGAGATCATCCTGTTCATCGACGAGATGCATACGCTGGTCGGCGCCGGCAAGGCGGATGGGGCGATGGATGCCTCGAACCTCCTGAAGCCCGCCCTTGCCCGCGGTGAGCTGCATTGCGTCGGCGCGACCACGCTCGACGAATATCGCAAACATGTCGAGAAGGATCCGGCCCTTGCCCGCCGCTTCCAGCCCGTTGTCGTCGACGAACCGACGGTCGAAGACACGATCTCGATCCTGCGCGGCCTGAAGGAAAAATACGAGCAGCATCACAAGGTGCGCATCGCCGATGCGGCGCTGGTGGCGGCTGCGACACTTTCCAACCGCTATATCACCGACCGTTTCCTACCCGACAAGGCGATCGACCTGATGGACGAGGCGGCGGCGCGGTTGCGCATGCAGGTTGATTCCAAGCCGGAAGAACTCGACGAACTCGACCGTCGCATCATGCAGCTGAAGATCGAGCGCGAAGCGCTGAAAAAGGAAACGGACGTCGCGTCCGCCGACCGGCTGAAGCGGCTTGAAACCGAAGTGACCGATCTCGAGGAACAGGCCGATGCGCTGACGGCCCGCTGGCAGGCGGAAAAGCAGAAACTCGGCCTTGCCGCCGATCTCAAGAAGCAGCTCGATGATGCCCGCAACGAACTGGCGATCGCCCAGCGCAAAGGCGAATTCCAGCGTGCCGGCGAGCTGACCTACGGCGTCATTCCCGACCTTGAGAAGCAGCTCGTCGATGCCGAGAAGCAGGATGGCGACCGCGGCGCGATGGTGCAGGAGGTGGTCACCCCCGATAACATCGCCCATGTCGTTTCCCGCTGGACCGGCATTCCGGTCGATAGGATGCTAGAGGGCGAACGCGATAAGCTGCTCCGGATGGAAGACGAACTGGCGAAATCGGTGATCGGCCAGGGCGATGCGGTTCAGGCCGTGTCGCGCGCCGTTCGCCGCGCGCGCGCCGGCCTGCAGGATCCGAACCGGCCGATCGGCTCGTTCATCTTCCTCGGTCCGACCGGCGTCGGCAAGACGGAGCTCACTAAGGCGCTCGCCCGCTTCCTCTTCGACGACGAAACGGCGATGGTGCGCATGGACATGTCGGAATATATGGAGAAGCACTCCGTTGCCCGGCTGATCGGCGCGCCTCCCGGCTATGTCGGTTATGACGAAGGCGGAGCGCTGACGGAAGCCGTGCGCCGCAGGCCCTATCAGGTCGTGCTGTTCGACGAGATCGAAAAGGCGCATCCCGACGTCTTCAACATCCTGCTGCAGGTGCTGGACGATGGACGCTTGACCGACGGTCAGGGCCGGACGGTCGATTTCCGCAACACGATGATCATCATGACCTCGAACCTCGGCGCCGAATATCTGACGCAACTGAGGGACGGCGACGACAGCGACACGGTTCGCGAGCAGGTGATGGAGGTCGTGCGCGGGCATTTCCGGCCGGAATTCCTGAACCGCATCGACGAGATCATTCTGTTCCATCGCCTGAAGCGCGAGGAGATGGGCGCGATCGTCGATATCCAGCTGAAGCGGCTGGTGGCTCTGCTGTCAGAGCGCAAGATCGTCATCGATCTCGACGAGGAAGCCCGCCACTGGCTGGCGAACAAGGGTTACGATCCGGTCTACGGCGCAAGGCCGCTGAAGCGGGTGATCCAGAAGTTCGTGCAGGATCCGCTGGCCGAGCAGATCCTGTCTGGCCAGGTGCCGGATGGATCGACGGTGACGGTGACGAGCGGTTCGGACCGGCTGCAGTTCAGGACGAGGCAGACGGTGAGCGAAGCAGCATAAATAGGTTTGCCGGATGAATGAGAAATGGCGGCTTCGGCCGCCATTTTTTATTGAATGATCGGGGCCGTCTGTTGGAAGGGAAGCAGCGTAGATGGACGCTACTTGCTCGCCACCTGGTCCGGCGTCTGGTTGTTGAGCAGCGTATCGATGCGTTTGCGCTCGTCTTCGAATTTCGCCAGCGCCTCGCCCTGCAGCGATTTGCCGCCCGGCAGGCGGATGCGCAGCGGATCGACCTTGGTGCCGTTGACGATCAGCTCGTAATGCAGGTGAGGGCCGGTGGATTCGCCGGTCGTGCCGACCCAGCCGATCACCTGACCCTGGCGGATCTTGGCACCGGGGACGACGCCCTTGGCGATGGCGCTCTGGTGATTGTAGGAGGATTCATAGCCGTTGGCATGGCGCACGATCGTCTGGTTGCCGTAACCGCCGGAATCCCAGCCGGCTTTTTCGACCGTACCGTTGCCGGCGGCGATGATCGCCGTGCCGCGCGGTGCTGCCCAATCGACGCCGGTGTGCATGCGGGCGAAACCGAGGATCGGGTGGCGGCGCATGCCGAAGCCGGATTTGAAGATGCCGTTCGGAACCGGGTTGCGCAGCAGGAACTGGCGGATGCTCTTGCCGTTCTCGTCGAAATAATCGACCGTGCCGTCGTCGGGGTCCTGGAAACGGTAGAAGCGCGTCTGCGTATCGCCGAAACGGGCGTTGACATAGAGCAGTTCGGAATCCTCGGTCGCCTGACCGGCGCTGTCGGCGACGGAGAAGAAGGCTTCGAGACTGTCGGTCGGCCTCAGCTGCGCCTGGAAATCGACATTGCTGGCGAGCAGCTTGATGATCAGCGCCGTCATATCCTTGGTCATGCCGTAGGAAAGGGCAGCACGATAGATGCCGTCATAGACGCGCGGCAGGTTCTGGCCGGGGGGCGGTGCGAAGGAATTGTCATCGAAGGCGGTGGCGATGGCATCCAGCATCGGCGGCTCGCTGCCGGGCACGTACCTGCCCTTGTCGTCGACGGCCACGGTGACGAGATGGCGCGTGCCGCGATAGACGCTGGCTCGGATGATCTTTGCCTGTTCGCCCTTCTGAATGATGCCGATGCGCAGTACGTCGCCCTTGTCGAGATCACCGGAACCCAGCTGCTGCGCGATATAGCCGGCAATGCCATCGGCATATTGCTGCGGATAGCCTGAATCCGTCAGCGCCTTGGCGATCGGCGTGTCGACGCGCACCGGCAGGATGTCGTCGGCGAATTCTTCGGTCTGCGGCGTGATCGATTCCGATGCGGAGACCGTCATGTTCTGTTCGAGCACGCGGGCGGACAGACCGGCGGTCAGATCGACATCGGCGTCCTCGTTGGAGAAACGACGCGGATCGACGTAATAAAGGGCTGCCAGCTGAGTGTTGCCGTCGGTCAGCACCGAGCCGTTGGAGCGCACATTCTCTTCGACCTCCTCGAGCGACAGGCCGGATGCCATCTGCATGCTGGTCTTGCCGGTCGGGAAGGGAATGGTCTTCAGGCTGACTTCGGATTCGACGTCGGAGCCGTAAAGCGCGCCGGTGCGGCTTTGCGGCGCGGGCTGCGGCTCGTCGGCGGAAAAGATCGCCAGGGGATCGAAGTCGGGATAATCTTCCGTCGCCACATGGTTGGCGGCCAGCGTCATCTTCACATGTGCGAAGGGCTGGCGGCGCACGACTTCCTTTTCGCCGTCGTGGACGACGGTTGAGACTTCCATGATGGCACGGTCGGACGGCTTTGCGGCGATGGCGGGCGCGATCAGCCGGCCACCGCGGACCACCGTCGTATCCTCATGCGCGTCTGCCGCAACACTTGCATAGGCTTCGGCTGGGATTGCCAATTGCTGGCGGCCGTCAAGGGCGGCAAAAAGTGCAACCCCCATCAGGACGGAAGATGTAATGCCGGTGAGGAACGTGCCCGAGAGCCAACGCAAGGAAACTTCGCGCCGGTCGGGCGCGCGTCTGCCGTCGGCCAGAAGCGGAGGCTCGTTGCCCAACGAGCGGATCATCATTTTCTCCGTCATCATGGCAGTCGGGTCCGCGTCCTTACATCAGGCGTCTGTGGGAGCATGTATCGGCCATCCTGGCTGGGGCGAAAGATGTGCATATTTTGGGCACGGAAGTCAAATCACTCAGGAAAAGGCAGTCTGCCTGCATTTGCCTGTGTGAATCATGTGTCTCTTAAGACCAGCAGATTGTGATAATGTCGGGGCGCAGGGGACAAAACAGCGTTCTTTTCACGAAAAGTCGAAAGACGTTCATCTTTCCTGGCCGTGTAAAGGCCGGACGGAATCCGGGAAATGATCGCACTTGAAATTTTCCCTGGAAAAACAACGCCTTGAAAGAAAAATCAGTTTTTTCGAAAAGCGCTGTTGACTGTTCTAATGGGTTAGTTCTATAAGCCCACTCACTGAACGAGGGCGGCGGCGCTGCTGGCGACGAAGTCTTTCGT
>NZ_JACCEY010000048.1:0-1669 GCF_013591995.1 Rhizobium sp. WYCCWR 11146 | reverse complement strand
TTGTGGCGGCAGGGTTGGAATGTCCGTTTGTGTGCAAAGTAGAAGTGTCATTTTGGGCGCGTCTTCAGCTATTTAGAAATGCGACACTCGGCATGTCCACTTGCGCTGAGGCAAGCCCCCGACCGGACCGGCTGGGCCGGGTTGCAAGGGAAGGGAGGGGGCGGATGAGACGCACCCATTGGCTTTAGCTTTGACAGTTGCAGCAGCCGGTCATTCCGCCGCATCGAGGTCAGAGAGCGCTTGGCGCCGTCGGGCAATGACGGCGGGATCGTTCATGAAATCCCTGTTCCGACCGGGCTTGCGGCTCCGCGGCGTATAGCCGTTCTTCTCGCTGTTGGTCTTCACCTTCGGCGTTGGTCGCTGATCCTGCCGCTCCTTGATATAGGCCAGCACATCGGAAAGCCGCTTGTTCTCCGTGATCGCCGCATGCGTCACCCGCTGGTCCTTGTCGAACACCCGATAGGACAGGGAATGGCCTTTCCAGCGCACGTCGAGCCGGCCATCGGCATAGGCATAGGTCTCGACATAGCGACCAACCAGGCCACGCGTCACATCACTCTCTTCCAGCATGATCCGCTGGCGCTCGAACGAAAACGTCAGCTGCGCCCCGACATAACGCTGCTCACGCTTGCACAGGATCTCCTGCAGCCGATCCGATGGCATGTTGATCGGCCGATGCAGATTGTCAGGACGGGTAGGGGCGATGGCAAACCGCTGGTTATACCGCGCCATGAACCGCGGCAGAAAAGCATTGCCATCGTCCATGCTGCCGATGCCCGCTAACCGCAGTTCCTTGATCAGCCGATCCTGCAATGTCCGGTTCATCCGTTCAACCCGGCCCTTCGCCTGGCTCGAATTTGCGCAAAGAATCTCGATGTTTAGTTCCGAGAGTGCACGCCCGAACTGGGTCATGCCCTGGCCACTCTTGGCCTCCTTCTTCGCCACCCGGAACACCGAATGCTTGTCGGAATAGAAGGCAACGGGAGCACCGTGATCCTTCAAATAAAGCTCCAGCGCCTCGAAGTAGCTGAACGCGCTTTCCGAGCGCACGAAGCGCAACTGCATCAGCTTGCCCGTCGCATCGTCGACGAACACCAGCAGCGAACACGAATCGCCGCGATCCTCGAACCAGCGATGTTCCGATCCGTCGATCTGCACCAGCTCGCCATAGGCCTCGCGCCGCAATCGTGGCTGATGAAACGTCCGCCGCTGCTTGCGCGACAGCCAGATGCCGGCGCCCGTCATCCATTGGCGCAGCGTCTCGCGCGACACCGTCAGCCCATCGAGCTCGGCAAGCTTCTCGGCTGCCAAGGTTGGACCGAAATCGGCATAGCGCTCTCGAATGAGAGCCAAAGCATAATCGCGCACGCCCGGGCTGATCCTGTTGTTCGACGGTCGGCCGATCGCCTTGTGCCGGATCGACGCCGCGCCGGTCGTCCTGATCCGCTCCAACAGCCGGCGCACCTGGCGCTCGCTCAAGCCCAGAACACGCGCCGCCGAGACCAGCGTCGCCCGGCCGTCAACGACCTTCGACAAAACCTCGATCCGCTGCAGATCACGCTCGCTCATCGCTATCAGTCCCATCGGCAATCTCCCCGGCGCCAATCAAACGCGGGGAGTGTGACATTCCAACTTTGCAGAAACAGGACACTTTAACTTTGCGGCTACA
>NZ_JACCEY010000047.1:0-1426 GCF_013591995.1 Rhizobium sp. WYCCWR 11146 | reverse complement strand
ACATTTATGTCGTCGACAATGCCGGCGACATCGTCGTCGAGAATATCGGCGAAGGCATGGACACCATCAAGACAGCGCTCACGGCCTACAGCTTGGGCGCTAACGTCGAAAACCTGACATTCACAGGCACGGCTTCCTTTACAGGTACCGGCAACGAGCTCGACAACGTCATCACGGGTGGGACCGGCGCCGACCATCTCGTTGGTGGGCTTGGGAACGACACCTATGTCGTCGACAACGCCGGCGATGTGGTCACGGAGAATGCGGGCGAAGGCAATGACACGGTGAAGACGGTGCTCGCTGCCTACACGCTTGGGGCCAATGTCGAGAACCTCGTCTTTACCGGGACTGCAGCCTTTGCCGGCACCGGCAACGAGCTTGCCAATGCGATCACGGGTGGGGCGGTCGCCGATACGCTCGACGGCGGAGCGGGTGCGGACACGCTGACGGGCGAGGCTGGCAACGACATCTATGTCGTCGACAATATCGGCGACGTGGTGGTGGAGGCCGCGAGCGCCGGCACGGACACGATCAAGACCACGCTGAACAGCTATTCGCTGGCGTCGCTGGTCAATGTCGAGAACCTGACCTTCACCGGATCGGGCGACTTCTCCGGGTCAGGCAATGCCGCGGTCAACGTCATCACCGGTGGCACCGGCAATGACATCCTCGACGGCGGAGCAGGTGCAGACACGCTAGTCGGCGGCGCGGGCAACGATATCTATATCATCGACAATGCTGGCGATGTTGTGACGGAAGCCGCAAGTGCGGGAACCGACACGATCGAGACGAACCTTGCGACCTATTCGCTTGCGAGCCTGGCCAATGTCGAGAACCTGACTTTTGCCGGTACCACACCCTTCACCGGCACCGGCAATGCGTCGGCGAACGTCATCACCGGCGGATCAGGCAACGACACGCTCGACGGCGGAGCAGGTGCCGACACGCTGATCGGCGGCACCGGCGACGATATCTACGTTGTCGACAACGCCGGCGACATCGTCACCGAGAATGCCGGTGAAGGCACAGACACGGTCAAGACTGCACAGACGAGCTACACGCTGGCGGCCAATGTCGAGAACCTGGTCTATACCGGGACGACGGTTGCCTTTGCAGGCACCGGCAACGAGCTCGACAATGTCATCACTGGTGCCGCGGGTGCCGACACGCTAACCGGCGGCGCCGGTAACGACACACTCGATGGTGGAGCGGGTGCCGATACGATGATCGGCGGCACTGGCGACGACATTTATGTCGTCGACAATGCGGGCGACGTGGTGACGGAGAATGCCGGCGAGGGCAATGATACGGTGAAGACGGCGCTCGCCGCCTACACGCTGGGCACCAATGTCGAGAACCTCGTCTACACCGGGACGGCAGCCTTCACCGGCACCGGCAACGAGCTTGCCAATGCGATCACCGGCGG
>NZ_JACCEY010000046.1:0-1258 GCF_013591995.1 Rhizobium sp. WYCCWR 11146 | reverse complement strand
ACATATTCGGATAGACCGGCCCCTCGCCGCCCTGCGGCGGCACCCAGTTGATGTTCTGGTTGGGATCCTTGATGTCGCAGGTCTTGCAGTGCACGCAGTTCTGGGCGTTGATGACGAAGACGTCCTTGCCGTCCTTCTCCACCCATTCATAGACGCCGGCCGGACAGTAACGCGTCGACGGGCCGGCATAGATGTCGTGTTCCGAACTCTTCTGCAGGTTCATGTCCTTGACCTGCAGATGCACCGGCTGGTCTTCCTCGTGATTGGTGTTCGACAGGAACACCGAGGACAGGCGATCGAAGGTCAAGACGCCATCGGGTTTCGGATAGGCGATCGGCTTGTGCTGTGACGCCGGCTCCAGGCTCTCAGCATCGGTCTTGCCATGTTTCAGCGTGCCGAAGACGGAAAAGCCGAACAGCGTGTTGGTCCACATGTCGAAGCCGCCAAGCGCCACGCCGAGTGCCGTGCCGAACTTCGACCACAGCGGCTTGACGTTGCGGACGCGCTTCAAATCCTTGCCGATGTCACCCTTGCGCCATTCATTCTCGATCTCGACGATCTCGTCATGGCTGCGACCGGCGGTAATCGCGGCGGCGATCTTCTCGGCCGCGAGCATGCCCGACAGCACCGCATTGTGGCTGCCCTTGATGCGCGGCACGTTGACCAGACCGGCCGAACAGCCGATCAGCGCCCCGCCGGGGAAGGAAAGCTTCGGTACCGACTGGTAACCGCCCTCGGTGATGGCACGCGCGCCATAGGACAGCCGCTTGCCGCCCTCGAAGGTGGTGCGGATCGCCGGATGGGTCTTGAAGCGCTGGAATTCCTCGAAGGGATAGAGATAAGGGTTCTTGTAATTGAGGTGGACGACGAAGCCGACGGCGACCAGATTGTCTTCCAGGTGATAGAGGAAGGAGCCGCCGCCGGTCTTCATGCCGAGCGGCCAGCCGAAGGAGTGCTGCACCAGGCCCGGCCTATGGTTTTCCGGCTTGACCTGCCACAGCTCCTTGATGCCGATGCCGAACTTTTGCGGTTCGCGGTCCTTCTGCAGATCGAACTTGGCAATCAGCTGCTTGGCGAGCGAGCCACGCACACCCTCGCCGATCAGCACATATTTGCCGAGCAGTTCCATGCCGCGGGTATAGTTCGGGCCGGGCTCGCCGTTCTTCTCGATGCCCATGTCGCCGGTGGCGACCCCGATCACCGCGCCTTCGTCATTGTAGAGCACTTCGGTTGCGGCAAAGCCCGGATAGATCTCGAC
>NZ_JACCEY010000045.1:19871-49343 GCF_013591995.1 Rhizobium sp. WYCCWR 11146 | reverse complement strand
GCGGGGTGGAGCAGCCCGGTAGCTCGTCAGGCTCATAACCTGAAGGCCGCAGGTTCAAATCCTGCCCCCGCAACCAAATTCCTCTTAAAGATCAGCATCTACCTTCTTATCGCTGGCGGAAAAGCTTCGCTTTCCCTGGCGATGGTAGCTCCTCGTTCGCGAAGCTCACCATAACCTGAAGGGTGAGCGGTCGCTCGGGCAACGCCCGATAAAACAGTCCAGTGGACTGTTTTAAGACCCGAACGGGGCAAATCCTGCCCCCGCAACCAACGATACTTACAAATTTGCCCATTCAGGGTATTTGCCCTTGAGCTCCTCGCCATAGCGGTCGAGGAGCTTTTTGCGTTTCTGCAGGGTGTCCAGCTCCCCGGACGCCAGCTGACCTGCCACGGAACTTCATCCGGCTGCGATAAGAGCCTCGGCGGTTTTTGATACGCAAGATGGTGCAGTGCAATCGGCGGAAACGCGAAGCTTTCATCTTGCACAGCGAACCACTCGTCTCAAAACGTCCTGAGCCCGGACACATCCATAGCCAGCGGCAACATAACTGCGACGGCATTGTATGAGGTGCCTCGCCGTTGTACCATGTAGTCTGACAAGTGCGCGCAGTGCTCATTGTATAGCCGGAGCCAAAGTCCGGGCGCGCTTCAACCCGATGAATAAGTAGCCGGGATCATGGAACTTATCGTCGCCCTTGGCCTGATCGTCTTGAAGGTCGCGTTCCTGATTGCGATCCTGCTGTTGCTACCCTTGCCGCTAACCTGGCTGGAACGCAAGACCGCCGGGCACATGCAGCAGCGGATGGGGCCGATGCGCGTGGGATGGCACGGGCTGTTGCAGCCGGTAGCGGACGGAATCAAACTCCTGACCAAAGAGGATCACATCCCGGCCGAGGCCGACCGGTTCCTGTTCAAACTGGCGCCAATCCTGGCGCTCGCCCCGCCCTTTGTGGTGTTCGTCGCGATCCCCTTCGGCGAAACTGTCTCGGTCCTCGGCCACGAGATCACGCTCTACGTCTCCAACATGAATGTGGCGCTCCTTTTCGTTTTCTCGGTGATCGGGATCGAGGTTTATGGCGTCATCTTCGGCGGCTGGGCCTCCAACAGCAAATACGCTGTCCTGGGCAGCCTCAGAACCTGCGCGCAGATGATCAGCTACGAAATCCCGATGGGGTTCGCGGTCATCGGCGTGGTCATGCTGGCGCAATCCATGAGCCTTCTCGAGATCGTGCGGGCGCAGGCCGATGTCTGGAACATCGTCTACCAACCGGTCGGATTCTTCGTGTTCTTCGTCGCCGGATTGGCCGAAGCGCAGCGCATTCCCTTCGACCTGGCGGAAGCGGAAGGCGATCTAGGGGCCGGGTTCCATACCGAATACAGCGGTATCCGCTTTGCCTTCTTCATGGTTAGCGAATATGCCATCGTATTGCTTGTGTCGGTCCTGGTGGTGATCCTGTTCTTCGGCGGTTGGAACGGAGTTCTGATTCCCTTGCCACCGCTCCTGTGGTTTGTGCTCAAGGTCGCGTTCTTCGTCTATGTGTTTATCTGGTTCCGCTTCACTTTCCCCCGCTACCGCTACGACCAACTGATGGCGATCGGATGGAAAGTCTTGCTTCCTCTTTCAATGGCGAACATAATTATAACCGGTGTACTTTTAGGGGTCGTAGCGGCTCCGTAGCGAGGCGGCGATGTCGCGCGCGCAGGACAGAGTTGGAACATGGATTGGTTGGGCGTTCTTTGCCGATCTGGCGAGCGCCTTGGCTCTGACCTTGGGCTACATGTTCTCCAGATCCGTGACCATGCAGTATCCGGACAAGGAAAAGTGGCTGCCCTACTCCCGCTATCGCGGGCATCACTTCCTGACACGTGATGAAGAGGGCGAGATCAAGTGCGTGGCCTGCGAACTCTGCGCGCGGATCTGTCCCTGCGACTGTATCGAAGTCGTCCCCTACGAGGACGAGAAGGGCAAGCGGCACCCGGCCAAATTCGAGATCGACACGGCCCGCTGCCTGTTCTGCGGGCTGTGCGAGGACGCCTGTCCGGCGGATGCGATCGCGCTTGGCCAGCAGTATGAATTTTCGAGTTTTTCCTCGCGTGACCTGGTGATCGGGCGCGACGACCTGCTCGCCAAGCCGGGTAAGGCGGCAACCGGCGGCGGCGTGGTTGCCGCGCGCCTGAATACGAAGAAGGACGTACTTGTCGAGACGAAAGAGACGCAGGGCTACAACTGGTGGCGGAATATCCGGCGAACATGAACGCGCGCCAGCTGTCAAACCGAAGCGCTCGGAAAGGAGGCTTAGATGTTTGTCGGTGAAATCATGAAGAACAAGGGTGTCGGTGTCATCGCAGTCGCTCCCGATCAGACGATGGTGGAGGTACTGAGGTTGTTTCGAGACAACAATATCGGCTTCGTCGTCGTGAGCCGATCGAACAGCAAATATCTCGGTACGCTGTCGGAGCGGGACTGCTGCAATGCGGTGGCGGAATACGGGGCTGAGGCGGCGGCGATGCGGGTCGCGGACATCATGAACCGCAATGTGGCGACGTGTTCGACACAGGATTTGCTGCCCGTCGCGATGGGGATCATGACCCAGCGGCGTACGCGCCATGTGTTGGTCACGGATGGAGGCGACGTTGTCGGCGTGGTCAGCATCGGCGACGTGGTTAAACACAGGCTCGACGAAGCGCAGCGTACAGAGCAGGATCTGCAGGATTACATATGCGGGACCAGATATCACTGACGTCGCCAACTCGATGTGAAGACGCTGGGGCGGGCAGCTTGCCGCGGGGCCTTGCGGTGCCCCGACCCCAAATCTTCAGACCCCACGCCAGATCCGGCCTGGGCGGTCGACCTCAAGAGTCGCATGCGACTTCTGGACTTCCACCGCGCATGGATATTCGCCCCGCCGCAGCAGGCTGTTGAGACGCAAGGCTCTATAGTTTTCCGGAACGAAGACGAGGCCCTTGGGAAACCGCCTGTCGACCTTGAGCTGCGCCGTCAGTTCGCCCTGGCCGGAACGCACGATTACCTGATCACCATCCGAAAGGCCAAGCTCCGCGGTATCCTGCGCGCTCATCGCGACATAGGGATCGTTGGCGACCGTGTTCAGGATGTCCGACCGTTCGGAAAGATATCCGTTGTGGAACAGGCAGTCGCCGGTGATCAGCATGAGCCGGTCGGCTGCTGTTGGAACGGGTGGCGGCGCAAGGAACACGCCAGCCGGTAATGTTGGCACCGCCTTGGTGAATGCGCCTTCGGCGCCAAGCCCGTCCTGCGTCAACCCCTGATAGGCCGGAAGCAGCCGGGCAATCTCGTCGAAAATTTCGGCTTGCGTCGATGGCCGCAGCGCCTGGTTGCGTAGCGCCGCGACGAAGTCGACAATCGCCAGATTGCCTCGCGCCTCGAAAACGGGCTCACTGAATTTGCGAACATTCTGGATCCGACCCTCGTTGTTGGTGAACGTTCCGGATTCCTCGCCGTAGCCCGCCGCGGGCAAGACGACCTCGGCCATGCCCGCCGTATCCGTGAGGAACGCGTCCTGCACGATCAGGAGATCGGCGGCGCCAAGCGCCCGCGTCACAAAGTCCCGGTCGGGATAGGCGACCAGGGGGTCGGTTCCGACGATGTAGAGCGCGCCCATCCGCCCACCGACGCAGAGCTCCAGCATGGCGTCGAGATCCGCGCCGGGTTCAGACGGGATTTCGGCGCCCCAGTTTCGTGCAAGAGTTGCGCGCGTCGCGTCATCGGCGACCGCCCGCAGCCCCGGCAGAGCCGCCGGCAGGACCCCCATGTCCCAGGCGCCCATCTGGTTGGCACGGTCGAAGAGAAACTGCATCGCCGGGCCTTTGCCGAGCAGGCGGAGAACGTGCAGCAGGTTGTTGAGCTGCTGCAGCGTCGAGCGCGCTTCGGGTGATCTCAGGAGGTCGACGCTGACAAGCACGGTGACGCTGCGGCCTTCCTTGAGCGCGGCGGCCAGGCGATCCGGCCCGTCACTGCCGGCGCCCGCCGCCGGCCTGCCGATTGCCGCGTCGATGTCCGCAAAAGCGCCGCCCGGCAAGGCCTGACCAGCTGCCGCCACGAGACCGGCCACCACCGCCGCAAGGCTTGCCGCTTCTCCGCCCGGAGGCACACGAACCACCACCCTGGCATCGGCGTCCAGACGCGATGGCCGCGCCGATAGCATGAGCAATCCGGTCTGCCGCCGCCGCGCGCCGTCCCGCAGCAGGTATTCGGTGACCGGGTTCTCCTCGGTTATATTGCCTCCGACGACGAGCACGCAGTCGTTGCCGATTACGTCGTCCAGCGGCGTGCGGCTGTAGAAAGTTCCCAATAGCGGGCCGAGCGTATCGAAGGGCGCGGCCCAGCGTGACGAACAATCAATGTTGTTGGTCCGGAATACTGTTCGCATCAGCTTCTGGAACTGATAAAGCACCTCGTTGGGCAGGCGAGGCGAGGCCAGCCCGCCGGCAGCCTTGCTCTCGACGGCCAACAGTCGCCGGCGCAGATAGTCCCCCGCTTCGTCCCAGGAAACCGGAACCAGGGCGCCATCCTGACGGATCATTGGCTGCTTGATCCGGTCCCGGCTTGCAACGAAATCGAGACCGAAGCGTCCTCGCACGCAGAGAGTTTCGTGGTTGACACCTTCGTCCCACTTCGAGCGCACCCGCATGAACTCGCCCTTGCGCGTGCCCACCGTCAGCTGGCAACCGGTGCCACAATGCGGGCAGACCGTGTCGGTCTCTACGAGATCCCAGGGGCGCGCCTTGTAGCGGTAGGGGAAGCTCATCAGCGCGCCGACCGGGCAGACCTCGACGCAATTGCCGCACTGGTCGCAACTCGCCAGACTGCCCTCGAAGCCGGTGACGGCGGTATCCATGCCTTTTTCGACGGTGCCCAGCGCCACCGCGCCGACGACCTCCTCACACATCCGGACGCAGCGCTGGCACTGGATGCAGCGGTTGACGTTCATGATGATGACCGGGCTCAGACGAATGTCCTCGGAGTGGAACACACGTTTGTCATCGCGGAATTGGCTTTCGCGGGGCCCGTAGGCCATTACAATGTCCTGAAGCTCGCATTCGCCGCCCTTGTCGCAGATCGGGCAGTCGAGGGGGTGGTTGGCGAGCAGCATGTCGAGCATGGAAGAGCGCGTTTCCTCGATCAGAGGCGTGTTCGTCCGCACGACCATGCCATCAGTGACCGCAGTGGCGCAGGACGGCTGCAACCGCCGCACGCCCTCGATCTCCACCAGGCACATGCGGCACGAAGCCAGCGGCGGCAGCCGCTTGAGATAGCAGAAGGTCGGGACGTCGATGCCCAAACGCTGGGCGGCCTGCAGCACAGTCGAGCCAGCCTCAACTTCCAGCGTTTGTTCGTCGATCGTGACTTTAAGCATGGTTTCCTCACAACCCTGATCCAGCACTCCTTCAGTGAAACGGGCACCTCCGCTCCTCGACATGGGCGACGAATTCATTTCGGAAATGCGCGAGTGCTGCACGCAATCCCATCGCTGCACCGTCACCCAAGGCACAAAACGTATTGCCGAAAATGCCCTTGCAGAGCATCTCCAGCTGCTCCAGATCGCCGGGTGCGCCATCCCCGCCTTCAACCCGGCGCAGGACCTTCACGACCCAGTTCAATCCTTCCCGGCAGGGCGTGCACTTGCCGCAGGACTCATGGTGGAAGAACTCGATGATCCTGGTGGCGACCTTGACCATGCAGGTGCTATCGTCGATCACGATAACGCCAGCCGAACCGAGCATCGAGCCGGCGGCAGCCAGCGAGTCAAAATCCATCCTCACGTCCAGCCCGTGCTCAGGGATGACCGGCGCTGAGACCCCGCCCGGGATCACCGCCTTGATCTTGCGTCCCGGCAAGGCCCCACCGGCATGTTCCTCGACCAGCTCGCGCAGTGGTATGCCCATCGGCAACTCGTAGAGGCCGGGTTTGCGCACCTGCCCACTGAGGCAGTAGAGCTTCGGGCCGGGGCTCTTGTCCGGGCCGATGCCGCGGAACCAGTCCGCGCCCCGCGCCACGATATGCGGCACGCAGGCCAGCGTCTCGACATTGTTGATCACAGTCGGGCTGGCGTAGAGCCCGGCCACGGCCGGAAACGGCGGCTTCAATCGCGGCTGCGCCCGCTTGCCCTCGAGCGACTCGAGCATCGCAGTCTCCTCGCCGCAGATATAGGCGCCTGCGCCGCAGTGGATGTGGACGGCGAAATCGAAATTCGAGCCCAGAATGCCCGTTCCCAGATAACCCTTTTCGTGTGCCTCGGCGATCGCCTGCTCCAGGCGACGGATCGCCGTCACATATTCTCCGCGGATGTAGACATAGGCGGTTTTGGCCCCAATCGCATAGGCGCTTACCGCCAGCCCCTCGATGAGTTGATGCGGATCGCGCTCCATGATGATCCGGTCCTTGAAGGTGCCTGGCTCGCCCTCATCGGCGTTGCAGCAAAGATATTTCGGCTTGTCGACCTGCTTCGGCACGAAACTCCATTTCATGCCCGTCGGGAATCCGGCACCGCCGCGACCGCGCAGGTTGGACTGTTTGACGAGGTTAACGACCTCGTCAGGCGTGTATTCGCGCAGCGCCTTCGCCAGTGCCTGGTAGCCGCCGCCAGCCTCGTAGGTCGACAGCAGGTGACTGTCCGGCGCGGCGACATTCTTGAGGAGAACCGGCTCGAACATGGCGCTACTCTCCCTGCGGTCGCGTAGAGGGCTCGATGCTCGCGACCCGTTCCGTTGTAGCCCGCAGGTTGTCCAAAAGTGCATCTATCCGCGCGACATCAAGGGCACCATGGTAATCGTCGCCGACCTGCATCACCGGAGCCATCTCGCAGGCACCGAGGCACTCGACGGAGGAAAGCGTGAACATCCCGTCCGGCGTGGTGTCGCCCTTCCTGATCGCCAGCGCCGTTTCCAGATGCTTCAGCAGGTCCTCGGCTCCGCACAGCATGCAGGAAACATTGTCACAGAGTTGCAGATGGAACATGCCCACCGGCTCGGTATGGAAGAGCGTATAAAAGGTCGCCAGCTCGTAGACCCAGATCCGTTCGACTCCGAGAATGTCGGCGACTTCTTCCAGCACCTGACCAGGCAGATGGCCATGCTCCCTCTGCGCGATCAGAAGCGCGGGCATGATCGCAGAGCGCTGGTCGGGATACCGCGCCGCTGCGTCTTTTATCTTTTCGCGCATGGTCATTGCATTCAAATCCCTGCTACTTGTCCACCTCCGCCATCACTGGGTCGAGACTGCCGAGCACGGCGATCATGTCCGCCAGATAGCGGGCTTTGGTCACCCCGAACAGTCCCTGAAGGTTGACGAACGAGGGTGCCCGCACCTTCATGCGGAATGGTTTTGGCGACCCGTCGCTGATGATATAGAAGCCAAGCTCGCCCTTTGGCGCCTCGATCGCCGAATAGACCTCGCCCTTCGGCACCTTGAAGCCATAGGCCGACAGGTCGAAATGCTGGATGAGTGCTTCCATCGAGCAATGCACCTTGTCCTTGTCCACCGGGAAGGCGATTGTTGGCATGTCGATCTGGAACGGCCCCTCGGGCATCTGGTCGAGGCATTGCTCGATGATCCGGACGCTCTCGCGCATTTCCTCGACCCGACATTGCCAGCGCGCATAGCAGTCGCCCTCGTCGCGCGTGATGACGTTGAAGTCGAGCCGGTCATAGATCTCATAGGGCTCGTCGCGACGGATGTCCCAGTCGACGCCCGAAGCGCGCAGGTTCGGACCGCTCAGGCCAAGATCGATGGCGTCCTCGGCGGAGATCACGCCGATCCCCTGCGTGCGCTTCAGGAACACCCGGTTGTTTTCGAGCAACCGCTCATAGTCGCGGATCCGGTTCGGGAAGATGTCGCAGAACTCCCTGATCTTGGGAAGGAAACCGTCAGGCAGGTCCTCGCGCACTCCGCCAACCCTGCAGAAGGACGTGTGCATGCGCGCACCGCTGATCATTTCCAGGAGGTCCATGATCATTTCGCGCTCCCGCATGGCGTAAAGCAAGGCGGTCATGGCGCCGAGGTCCATCGGCAGCGCGCCGGTGATCAAGACATGGCCGGAGATCCGCGCCAGCTCGGCCATCATCACGCGGATATATTGTGCGCGGATCGGTGCTTCTATGCCGAGGAGTTTCTCCACCGCCAGCGCGAAGGCGAGGTTGTTCGACGGTGGACAGAGGTAGTCGAGCCGGTCGGTGAGCGGAAAAATCTGGGTGTAGGTGAAGCTCTCCGCCAGTTTTTCGGTGCCGCGATGGAGGTAGCCGATGTGTGGATCCACGCGCTTGACGTACTCGCCGTCCAATTCCAGGACGAGCCGAAGAACCCCATGCGTGCTGGGGTGCTGGGGGCCGAGATTGAGAAGCACCTCCTTGGTGTCGAACGCTTCGCCTTGCGGGCTGATCAATTCGGTGACTTCGGTCATTTTAAGTTCCCGGCGTGGAGCGGCCTCCCTTATGGAATGTTCTTGGTGGCGAGGTCGGGCTGCGTCGGTGGCGTGCCTTCGGCGCCAAACGGGTTCAGCTTGTCCTTGTAGCCACGGAGCGGAAAATCCTTGCGCTGCGGGAAGCCCTCGAACCCTTCCCACATGTAGATCCGGCGCAAATCGGGGTGGCCCTCGAACCTGATCCCGTACATATCCCAGGCTTCGCGCTCATGCCAATTGGCGGTTCGCCAGATCCCCGTCACCGACGGGACCCGCGGCGGATCGGCGAGGCGGCATTTGATGCGAACGCGCAATTTGTTCGGTAGCGAATAGAGGTGGTACACCGTCTCGTAGCGTGGCATCTCAGGATAATGATCGACCCCGCAGATGTCCGACAGGAAGTTGAACCGCAACGCCGGGTGTTCCTTCAGAAACCGGCAAAGCTCGACGATCATGTCAGGCGGAGCGGCGAAGGCATGTACACCATGCGCGAAGCCAAGATCGTCGATTGCCTCGCCGAAACGCTCCGTGATCGTAGTGCAGATGAGGGGCGTCTCCACACTCATGACGCTGCAACCCGACCCAGAGGAGTCCCGGCCAGTGCTCGGGATTTTTTGATCTTCTCCTGAAGTAGCAGGAATCCATGCATCAGCGCCTCGGGCCGCGGCGGGCAGCCGGGCACATGCACGTCCACCGGCACGAAGGTCTCCGCTCCCTGCACCACGGCATAGGTATTGTAGACCCCGCCCGAGATAGCGCAGGTGCCCATGGCGATAACCCAGCGCGGCTCCGGCATCTGGTCATAGAGCCTGCGCACGACGGGAGCGAATTTCCGCGTCACGGTGCCGGCGATGATCATCACGTCGGACTGGCGCGGCGAAGGCCGGAACACCACGCCGAACCGGTCGAGATCATAGCGGGCGCACCCCGCCGAGATCATCTCGATGGCGCAGCAGGCAATTCCGAAGGTCTCGGGCCACAGCGCCGATTTTCGGCTCCAGTTGATAACGCTCTCGGCCGTGGTGAACAGCACGCTGTCGCGGATCGCATTGTTTACGCCTCCCATTCCAGCGCTCCCTTCAGCCAGGCGTAGGCGAAGCCCACAAGAAGCAGCACTATGAAGACGAACATCTCGACATAACCGACGAGCCCGATGTCTTTCAGGACAACGGCCCAGGGAAAGAGGAACATCGTCTCGACATCGAAGACGACCAACAGGATCGCGAGAATAAAGAACTGCACCCTGAAGCGGCCCCCGGCGGCGTCGCCTGCTGGGTCCATGCCGCATTCATAGGGCATGTTCTTTTCGGGATAGGGATTGGACGGGCGCAGCAGTGAGGAGACAAAAAGCGTCGCCCCTGTCACCAGAACAACTCCGGCGACCATGAAAAGAACCGGCAAGAATTCCATTGCAGTCATATCACTGCACCGGTTGCCCACTGCAGGCTTTTCTCGGGCCGCCGCCCCTGTTCAGGGCCGTAATGCGGTCGCCCCGGGGAATCGACTTGGGCAATCCTTTCTTGAGCTTCGAGTTTATTCCGTCGGGCAGATCATTGCAAATTCAATCGGTCAGCCGCCAAACACCGAGTTTTGAGCAAGCCTCAGAAACCAGGCGGGAAACAGGCCGATGCCGATGGTGCCCAAGGCGGTGAAGGCGAGCGTGGCGCGCACCGAGGGCGTCAGCGCCGGGTCGAACGTCCTTTCCGGCTCGCGCATGTAGATCACCATGACGATGCGGATGTAAAAGTAGGCGGCGACGGCGCTCAGCAGCACCGCGATCACCGCCAGCATGACGAAACCTCGCTCGACGAGCGCGACCAGCACATAGAACTTGGCGAAGAACCCGGCCGTCGGCGGAATGCCGGCGAGCGAGAACAGATAGAGCAGCATCAGAAGCGCGAGCCCGGGACGGGACTTGGCGAAACCCGAGTAGTCTTCGATAACCTCGCCCGAGAAATTGCCGTTCCGCATCATGATGACGGTGGCGAAAATGCCGAGATTCATCAAAGAGTATATCAGCAGGTAGAGCATCACGCTGGCGATCCCGTCGGCACCGCCGGCCACCACGCCAAAAAGGGCGAACCCGGCATGGGCGATGCTGGAATAAGCGAGGAGCCGCTTGAAATTATCCTGCACCAGCGCCACGAAACTGCCGAGCGCCATCGTCACCACGGCAATGACCGCGACGATGATCCAAACGTCCGAGGCTGCTACCAGCGGGTTGAGGAACACCCGCAGGATCACTGCGAACCCCGCCGCCTTGGGGCCGACCGACATGAAGGCGGTGATCGTCGTCGGCGCGCCTTCATAGACGTCCGGCAACCACATATGGAACGGCACCGCGCCGACCTTGAAGACCAGCCCCGCGACGATGAAGACCACCGCCAGCAGCAATCCGGGATCGAGCGGATCGCCGGTGACCGCCGCAGCCATCCCGTCCAGCTGCGTCGTACCGGTGAGCCCGTAGACCAGCGAAACGCCGTAAAGGAAAATCCCGGTCGAGACCGCGCCAAGGATCACGTATTTCAGCGCCGCTTCGTTTGACCGCCGCTCTCGTCGCAGGAATCCGGTCAGCACATAGGTGCAGAGCACCATCAGTTCGAGGCCCACATAGATCGAGAGGAGATCGGTCGCCGAGGCCATGATCATCATTCCCGAAAGCGCAAAGAGCAGCAGGACATAGTATTCGCTGCTCCCGATCCCCTCGATATCCGCATATTTTCGCGAAAGGAGGAATGTCAGGATGGTGGCCAGGTAGAACACGAACTTGAAGAAGACCGCGAAGCGGTCGGCGACGAACATGCCCGTATAGGCCGGCCGCACCTCGCTCGCAAGAATGAGTGTCGCCAAGGCGGCAATCAGCACGATCGCGACGGAAGCCCAGACCAGGAAATATTCCTGCCCCCTGCGCACAAGTTGTCCCAGGATCAGCAGGATGCAGGCTCCAGTGATCACCACGATCTCGGGCAGGCTTGCGAGAGCCGACTGGAAAAGTGCTGCGGCGGTCATGGGCCGCTCCCCTTATCGTGCACCTGAGCCAGCAGATGCTTCACCGAGACGTCGATGATGCCGAGAAAGGGTTTCGGATAGAGCCCGACCCACAGCACTAACACGGCCAGCGGCAGGATCGCTGCCATCTCGCGGGCGTTCACGTCGCATATCTTGAACCGGGCGCCGACGCTGGCGGGACCGAGCGCGACTTTCCTGTACATGCCAAGCAGATAGGCCGCGCCCAGCAACGCGCCCAAAACGGCCGCCGCGCCGACGGCCAGGTTGGCCGCAAACCCGCCGGACAACACCAGCAATTCGCCTATGAACGAATTCGTTCCCGGCAGCGCCATCGACGATAGGGTGAACAGCGCGAGAAACGCTGTGTAGACCGGCGCCGCCTTCATCAACCCGCCATATTCGGCGATGCTGCGCGTATGTGTCCGCTCGTAAATCAGGCCGACGAACAGGAACAGGGCGCCCGTCGTTACGCCATGATTGAACATTTGCAGGATGCCGCCCTCGAGCCCGCGCAGGTTCAATGCAAAAATCCCCATCGTCACGAAGCCCATGTGGCTGATGCTGGAATAGGCCACCAGCTTCTTCAGGTCGTCCTGCGCCAGCGCAAGCAACCCGCCATAGACGATCGCAAGCGCCGAAAGCGAAAGCATCAGCGTCGAATAATACACCGACGCCTCCGGCAGCATCGGCAGCGAGAACCGCAGGAACCCGTAGGCGCCCATCTTCAGGAGCACCCCTGCAAGGATGATGCTGCCTGCCGTCGGCGCCTGCACATGGGCGTCCGGCAGCCAGGTATGGACCGGCACCATCGGCACTTTGACGGCGAAGGCGATCAGGAAGGCGAAGAACAGCCAGGACTGGACCGGGAACGGCAAATCCTGCGCTGTCAGCGCGAGGATGTCGAAGGTCTCGCCGCCGTTGAAATAGAGCACGATGACACCGATGAGGAACAGGAGGCTGCCCGCCAGCGTGTAGAGGAAGAACTTGAGCGCCGCATATACCCGGCCTTCGCCACCCCAGACGCCGATGATCAGGTACATCGGGATCAGCATCGCCTCCCAGAAGACGTAGAACAGGAACAGGTCGAGCGCGCAGAACACCCCCAGCATCAGCGCCTGCATGGTGAGCAGACTGACCATGAACTCCTTCACCTTGCGATCGATCGCGACCCACGAGGCGAGCACGCAGATAGAGCCCAACAGCGCTGTCAGGAACACGAAGAGCGCGCTTATCCCGTCGATACCAAGCGCATAGGTTATCCCGAGTGCCGGCACCCACGGGTGCGTCTCGGTGAACTGCATCGCGTGGGTCGTTGTGTCGAAGCTGGCCAGCATAGCGATGGAGAGAGCAAGGTCGAGGACGGTGACACCCAGCGCTGTCCACCGCACCGCATCGTCGCTGTGGAGGAACATCAGAACCACCGCCCCGGCGACGGGCGTGAACATGATGAGACTGAGTAGCGGGAACTCCATCGCACCCCCTACCGCCACGCCACGGCGAAGACGACGGTGGCTGCGATCACACCGGCGATCATCGCCAGCACGTAATGGGTCACGACGCCGGTCTGGAGCCGCCGCAGCGCCCCGCCGCCGCGCAGGGTCAAGCGGGCGACACCGTTCACGACGGCGTCAACGCCGGTGACATCGATCCGCAGTCCCATTCGCGCCGCCCCATGCAGGAAAGGCAACACAGCAGTCTCGGACACGTCGCTCACCGCCTTCTCGTAGCGCGCCAGCGGTTTTCCGGCGATCCACATGAAGACCCGTGCGCCCTTGCGGTAGAACCAATCGGTGTCGATGCTGATCGTGTTCTCGGGGTCGAGCGCCCTGAGGAATATGACAAAACCCAAGGCGGTGAACATCAGCACGCCAAGGCTCTCGGTGACATGGACGCCGGTGTAAGGTTCGTAGTCCACCGGATAGGGCAGAAGATCGTAAAGCGGCTGAGGGAACACCCCGATCGCGATGCAGAGCACCGCCGCCATGCCCATCGCAACCAGCATGTTGCGGGGCGGCTCCCGCGCCTCCAGCCCACGGTCGGTGCCAAAGAACATGTAGTATGGCAGCTTCAGTCCGGTGTGCAGGAACGTCCCCGCCGACGCCATCGTCAGCGCGAGCACCATCACAGCGCGGTGATCCTGTCCGGCGGCGGCCACCACCATCGACTTGGTGACGAAGCCCGAGAAGAATGGAAATGCCGAAATCGCGAAAGCGCCAACCATGTAGAGCGCCACGGTCACCGGCATGGTCTTGTAGAGCCCACCAAGCTCGGTGAGCTTGCGCCGGCCGGTGACGTAAATCACCGCCCCAGCACCCATGAACAAGAGCGCCTTGTAGAGGATATGTGCGAAGGCATGACTGGTGGCCCCGTTCACCGCCATCTCGGTGCCGACGCCGACGCCCGCCACCATGTAGCCCACCTGGCTAACGATGTGATAGGCCAGTAGCCGCCGGCAGTCGTTCTCCAGCACCGCGTAGACGACGCCGTAGAGCGCCATCGCGGTGCCGAGCCAAACGAGAAGTTCAGTTCCCGGAAACGCCCGCGCCAGCACATAGACGGCGGTCTTGGTGGTGAAGGCGCTCATGAACACCGCGCCGGTGACAGTCGCCTCCGGGTAAGCGTCGGTCAGCCAGGCGTTGAGCGGCGGCACAGCGGCGTTGAGCATGAACCCGGCAAGGATCAGGTAAGCGCCGACGCCCATCTCGCCTGCGATCGGGCCGAAGAGCAGCGAGCCAGTCGAGAGCCCGTAGAGGATGACGCCGCCAAGTAGGACGACGCCGCCAGTGATATGGACCATGAGATACCGGAACCCGGCGGCGATCGCCTGTCGGCCGCCTTGGGCGAAGACCAGATAGGCAGAAGCAAACGCCATGCCTTCCCAGAACAGGTAGAGCGTCAGGTAGTCGCCGGCGAACACGACGCCGAGGGCGCTGCCGACGTAGACAAATGCAGCGACATGCTGGCCGGGGCGCGGCAGGTGCAGCGCATAGACCGTTCCGATCAGCGCCATGATGGTGAAAACGGTGGCGAAGACGATGCTCAGCTTGTCGACCTTGGCGATGAGGATTTCCTGCCCGATGAACTGCGTCGCGCCGTAGCTTCCCGGTTGTACCGTCAGCACGGCGAGGATCGCCAGCGCCGGGATCAGCAGCAGATAGGCTTTGCGGATCGATCCGTTCAGGAAAGGGATCGGCAGGGCGCCGAGAATGAACAGCAGGGCGGGATGGACGAAGTCAGTCATAATAGTCCTCGCGCCGCATGAGCCCAGCCCGATGGCCGAGGAACTTGGAAACGAAAATCAGCAGCACGCAGGATAAGAAGCCGTAGACGGCCGACCAGCCCGGCAGGCGGTCCCACAGGTATTCGGCGTGTTCGCGGTGGACCAGAAAGTCGGCGATGACGATCAGAACGAGCACCAGATAGAACAGCCGGCGGCGCTCGCTCGCATGTTCCTCGTCACCAAAGAAGTCGACGACACGCTTAATCATCTGACAACTCCTTCCGCCAGGGCGAGGAAATAGCCGGGAAAGATGCCCATCGACACCGACAAGATGGCGGTCGCAACCAGCGGGATCGTCATCATCGGAATTTCACGGACCGTCGCCGGGCTCTCCTGCGCTTCCGTCCCGAAAAAAGCGGCATAGCTGACAGGCAGGAAATAAGCTGCGTTCAGGACCGAGCTCGCAAGGAGCACGACCAGGAACGCAATTTCGCCCGCCTCCACCGAGCCCCGCGCCAGATACCACTTGCTGACGAAGCCCGCGGTCGGCGGCACCCCGATCATGCTCAGCGAGGCGACGAAAAAAGCACCCATCGTCCAAGGCAGCCTGCGGCCGATGCCGGCCATGTCGCTGATATTCCGCTTTCCCGACGCGCAAAAGATCGAGCCGGCGCAGAAGAAGAGGGTGATCTTGGAGAACGCATGAGCCGCAATGTGGAGGATGCCGCCGACCATCGCGACCGGCGACAACAGAACCGCGCCCAGAACGATGTAGGAGAGCTGGCTGACCGTCGAATAGGCGAGCCTCGCCTTCAGGTCGTCCCGCGTCAGGGCATAGACGGACGCCATCAGGATCGTGAAGGAGACCAGATAGGCCGTGGCGGTGCCCAGCCCCAGCCCGCCCACCAGTCCCGTGCCGAAAATGTGGAATACCACCCGCAGCACGCAGAACACGCCCATCTTGACCACTGCCACTGCATGCAGGAGCGCGCTGACCGGTGTCGGCGCCACCATCGCGGCAGGCAGCCAGGCGTGCATCGGCATCACCGCAGCCTTGGCAAAACCGAAGAGATAGCAGAAATAGACGACAGTAAGCATCGGGGCCGAGGCATCGACCCGCGAGAGCAGCCCCCCCGCCACAAAGTCGAGCGACCCCGCAATGTGGTAGGTCAACGCCAGCGCGGCGAGAAGCAGGCTTTTCGACGCGCCCATCAAATAGACGAGGTACTTGCGGCTGCCCGCCCATCCCTGTTCATCCTCGTGGTGGTAAACAAGCGGATAGGTCACGAGGCTAAGCATCTCGTAGAAGATCACCAGCGTGAACAGATTGGCGGAAAAGGCGCCCCCGACGGCCGCCGCGAGGCTGGTGGCGAAGCAGGCGAAGAACCTAGTCTGCGCATGCTCGTTCAAGTGGCGCATGTAGCCGATGGAATAGATCGCCGCCACGATCCACAAAAGCGACGAGACGGTGGCGAATACCATGCCGAGCGCATCTACCCGGAAAGCGAAGTCTATCCCCGGCAAAATCTCGAACAGGCGCAAATCGACCGTCCCGCCCGCCAGCACCGTGGGCGCCATCGAGACGACAATCGCGAACATGGCGATTGCAGCGAGCGGCGAGACGATATCGCGGAGCTTCTCGCGGTTGTGCAGAAGGAGAACGGCAAGGGCCGCCAGGCCTGCTATGGCGACGGGAAGCAGCGGCCGGATCGATATCACCGGGTCCAAAGCCGCTATCCTTTCATCATGGTCACTTCGTCGACCTTGAGGGTGGATTTGTTCCTCACGAGGGCGACCAGGATACCGAGGGCGACGGCAACTTCCGCCGCGGTGATTGCGATGACGAAGATCGCGAAGATCTGCCCGCGGAAATCGCCGTAGTAACGCCCGAAAGCGATGAAATTGATGTTGACCGAGTTGAGCAGCAGCTCCAGCGACATCAGCACGACCAGGATATTGCGCCTGACCAGCACGCCCGCTGCTCCGATCACGAACAGGACCACTCCGAGTAGAATGTACCACGAGAGCGGAACCATCATCCCTGCTCCTTCCGCGCCAGCACGATGGCGCCGACCAGGGCGGCCAGAAGGATGACGGACGCAGCTTCAAACGGCAGGAGATAGTCGGCGAAAAGTGTCGTGCTGAGCTGCCTGATCTGATCGCCGCCGCCCATGGCAGCGGGCTCCGTGATCGAAAAGCGGTCGCTCCAGAGCACCAGCACAAGCATCTCGATCCCAAGCAGGATGAGCAGCACCATGGCCGGCAGGTTGCGGCCCGGCAAGAACCGCTGCAACACCGCTTCACGTACATCGATCATCATGATCACGAACAGGAACAGGACCATGATCGCGCCGACATAGACGAAGATCTGGATCACCGCGAGCAACGGCGCCTCGAGCATAACGAAGATTGCCGAGATGTTGAGGAAACACGCCATCAGCGCCAATGCGCTGTGCACCGGATTCCGGGCCAAGATCACCGTCAGGGCCGTGATCACGGACACCGTAGCGAACAGAAGAAAGAACCCCGGATCCATCGACGCCGACCCTCCGACGCGAACCGCTACCCGGCGCGAGACGGCCGGATTTGAGATTGCGCCGCAACTTCCGATGCGTTCACAAATTGTGCCCTAATATTGGATTTTTCACAAGATTATTGTCATTGGCGGAGCAAGACCGGGTCGGTCCGGATGTGGCGAAGGTCGCTTGCGAAGCGCGCGCTTTCGATAGCGCCGTACCGATTTTATTGTTCCATAGGCAAATGGCTTGAGCCGGTCGGTACCGACGTTTTGTCACGGCGTAGTGGGAAATTTCTTCCAAATAACACCGGCTGTTTCGCCGAAGTTACAAGTCTCTGTGGCTTCAGGCCCCCGCAAGAAGGCGAAGCCGACGCAGCGGGACAGAAAACACAAATCCTGAAACCGAAACCAAACTTCCTTCCAAAAATCAAACGCTCTTCGTGGAGCAGCCCGCTCGGCGGACAATCGATTCACTGGATCGATTACTTATCCGCCTCGCCTCGCCAGGCTCATAACCTGAAGGGTGAGCGGTCGCTCGGGCCTCGCCCGATAAAACAGTCCACTGGACTGTTTTAAGACCCGAACGGGGCAAAGCATGCCCCGCAACCAGATTCCCCAATACACTCCAGAGACCAAAATGCAAAAGCCCTCCGACAAGGAGGGCTTTTGCGTTTCCAGATGTGATCGAGGAGTTAACCCCTCAGCAGGGGGCGCAACAAGGCCAGGCGATGATGAATGGCCGATCTGCCTATATGCCCGTTCGAGCGTCTGAACCACGTCCTCGCCTCGATAGGTGAAGTGTGCATAGTTCTCGAATCAACCCATTTATCGGTTCTTAAACAAAGAATGACAGCTTAGCTCCAATCGGTGGCGAGGGTGCATTCGTGGTAAATGGTTTGATGTCGCGGGTTCGCATTCAGACGAAGGTGCTCGTACTTTTGGCGCCATTCGTCATTAGCCTATGCGCAGTGGGACTGACGGGGTACTACGCGTCCAGCCTTCTCGAGGGACGGATGGAGATCTCCAACCATGTTTTGCAGTCCCTGAACGGGTTCAAACATGTTTCTTCCAGCATGACCGGCTTTCTGATGAAGCCGTCGCAGGAAGCTCGTGATACCGCGCTTGCGGACGCCCGAGAGCAACTGGCAAACCTGAAGCAGACGATCGAGAGGCTAAGGCCGACGACTGATGTGGGGCTTCTTGACCGGGCGCTTGATCAATCGCAAATCATTCCACAAAAGATCGAAGCGATTTGGCAAATCGAAACGGGACAGCAGAAAATTCTCAGTGATGTGGACGCTGCTTCCGCGGCACTTCTTGACCTGCAAGGGCAGGTTGGCAAGCGCTCGTTCATGCTGATGGCCAGTGCGAAAAAGATGGAAAATGCCAACAAGAGCGGCCTGAGCAATTCCGTTTCCATCAGCGCCGCCGCCAGTGTCGCGACAAAACTTCGCAATGACTATGCGAACGCGACGACGCCGGCTGACAAAGTTAGCCTGCTAGCCAAATATGCGCCCGATTTGCAAAAGGCCAAGGAGCAGCTTTCGCCTGCTGTGGCGACCGAAGCCCTCGCCGCGCAGTATGCCGCTGCTGTGGATGCCATCGCCAACGCTTCGAAGGTGTCGCCTGACACTTTGGATGTCCCAACAACGGATGCCGCCGTCGCCAATCTTGCTGCAACTGGCGACAGTCTCAAGACGATTGGCGACGATCTGATGCGGACCTCCGTGCTTGCGCTTGCCGCGTCGGACAAGGATATCTCTCAGGCGACGAATGTCGGCAACGAACTGCGCGCCATCGTTAACAGCAATAACGAGATCCGCGTCGGCTTCGCCGAACTCGCCGGCAATCCAGACGACGCGCGAGTGAAGAAAGTCCAGCAGTCGATCTACATGTATCAGACCGAGCTCGGCCGTCTCGCCGGCGTGGTGAACGACGATCCGGTCTTTGCCGAAATTCCGAAGAAGGCTCAACCCGTCCTCGATTTGCTTGCGGCGAACGCGGCAGCGCTCTCCGAAGGTGCGGTGCGCAAGCTGGCTGAGTTCGACAGCGCTGCTGGGCAGATCGACAACACCTGGAACCTGCTTGCTCAATTCGCCGAGACACAGAGGCAAAATGCTGGGCAGGATCGTCAACAGGCCAATAGGATATCCGGCGGCGCGATTGTCATCGGCATACTGATCGCTATGACCGCGGGTGCCGCGCTGGTCGTCACCCTGAAGGGACCGATCACCCAGATTACCGCAGCGATGCGCAAGATCGCAGAGGGAAGGCTCGATACCGCAATTACCGGTGAGGCACGGGGCGACGAGATCGGGGAAATGGCTCGTGCGCTTTCCGTCTTCAAACAAAATGCGCTATCGAATGTCGAAATGGAACAACAGGCCGAGATCGCGCGTAGTGATGCGGAATCTGAGCGCGCCCGCAACGAACTCGAGCGACGTAGCGCCAAGGTCCAGGTTGATGCCGCAATCGAAGCGCTTGCAGAGGGACTCACGCGGCTGTCGCACGGGGAGTTGAATTTTTCGATCGATAAACTCTTTGCCCCCGAACTCGACCGGATCCGCACCGATTTCAACATGTCGGTGGCGGGTCTCAGGGAGACGCTCTGCGATATCCGCGAGACGTCTTCCCTGATCAGCGACAATGGCCGCCAGATGGCGGAAGCCGTTGATGACCTGGCCAGCCGAACGGAAAAGCAGGCGGCCGCACTTGAGGAAACCGCAGCGGCAGTGGAGGAGATTTCCTCCGCCGTCAACACCTCTTCAGGACGGGCAGCAGCAGCACTTGCGCTTGTCCAACGCGCCAAACAGGGCGCCGACGCCTCGGCTTCAGTGGTCCAAAACGCGGTTTCCGCCATGGGACGGATTGAGGACGCGTCCGGGAAGATCGTTCAGATTGTCAGCGCCATCGACTCTATTGCCTTCCAGACCAATCTCTTGGCCCTAAACGCGGGAGTCGAAGCTGCAAGAGCGGGTGAGGCCGGCAAGGGCTTTGCTGTCGTGGCGCAGGAGGTGCGGGAACTGGCGCAGCGATCGGCGCGCGCAGCCAAGGAAATCGGCGAGCTCATCAACAATTCCGTCCGCGAGGTTGCGTCCGGATCCGAATTCGTCGGCCGCACCGGCAATGCGCTGATGGAGATTTCCAGCGAGATCGTCCACATCGTCGGTCATATCGAACTCATCGCCTCGTCAAGCCGCGACCAGGCAACGACACTCCATTCGATCAACGCATCGGTGAACGATATTGATCGTATGACGCAGCAAAATGCGGCGATGGTGGAAGAGACGAATGCTGCCACCAGACAGCTATCGTCCGAGGCGCTTGCACTTACCGACATGATTGCACGCTTTCGGCTTGAAGGCCACGAGAGCCCGGCTTCAAGAGGGTACGAGGCTGCGGCATGAAGGCAGCATGTATTCGCAGAACCTGTTAACTTGCTTTGCGGTGTATGGTTTCCGATCAGGAGGCTGATGAGTGATACGTTTCCTTGATCAGTTTTCAGGTGCACGATAGTTGCTAAGATAGCAATATTCTAATATACGTGGAGCCGGCGGTTTAATATTTTCGCAGTGGCAAGCAACGTCCCTCCAATTGGCGGGCGTTTATTATCCTATTCAGCAGGGCGTTCGATTTCATGAAGTAGATTAAATATTTATAGGGGGGAGGAATAATGCGAAAATGGGCATCTTCTCTGCTGACGGCTCCGCATGGACGGCGTCGTCTTCTGTTTGGTATCTCGGGATTGCCAGCGCTCTGCGCAATGGTGCTCTTTGCAGGTGTCGCGTCCGCGCAGGCGCCGACTGAAGAGCAGCGCAATGCGATCAGGGCGGAATGCCGATCCGATTTCATAGCGCAATGTTCAGGGGTGACGCCGGGCGGTATCGAGGCGCTCACTTGTCTGCAGCAGCATAGCGCCACGCTTTCGGCTGGTTGCCGGAAGGCGGTGGCGGCGATTTCCAAACCCAAGTCGACATCCGCGGAGCCGGCTCCGGCGGCGCCAGCAACCACTGGGGCGACCAGTCCGGCGCCGGCGACGGGCGCACCGGCGCATCAGCCGACGCAGGCGCAGCGCAACGCCGTCAAATCGGCCTGCCAACGCGATTTCATGGCGCAATGCTCCGGCGTTACACCGGGCGGCACCGAAGCACTCAGCTGCCTGCAGCAGCACAATGCCGCTCTATCGGCGCCGTGCCAGCAAGCCGTTGCGGCCTTGGGAGGGCCAGCGGGGGGAGGATCAGCCGGATCAACCCCAGCCAGCGGCGGTGCTGCTGCGACGGTTGCGACCACGCCTGCTCCTCGAGCCATGATGCCGGCCTTCTCGCCGCGCGAGGAACTGATGATCCTGCGCGAAACCTGCGGATCGGATTTTCAGGCGCTGTGTCGCATGGTGCCTTTGGGCGGAGGGCGAGCTATGGCTTGCCTGCGGGACAATCTGCAACGCGTGTCGCCTGCCTGTCATAGGGTGCTGACCTCGGGACTATAGGGTCTGTTCGAACCTCCGCTGTGAAGCGCCCCCAACGGCAACCTGCTTCCGCGCGAAACCGTAGGTGGTCGCGCGAAAGACCGTTGCGACAGCCTTACTGAACCTTCGATATCTCCGTTTCCGCCAGGCCTGCGGTCTTTGTGCGTCCTTTCCAATATTCTTCGAGGCGCTGTAGCACGACGTAGAAGGAGGGTACGAAGAGCACGGCGAGGCAGGTCGAGGCGATCATGCCGCTGAAAACCGATATGCCGATCGATTTGCGGGCGGATGCGCCGGCGCCGGTCGCCAGCACGAGCGGCAGGACGCCGAGGATAAAGGCGAAGGATGTCATCAGAATTGGCCGGAAACGCAAGCGGGCGGCCTCGACGGCCGCATCCAGTATTTCCATGCCTTCCGCCCGCCTTTCTCTAGCATATTCGACGATGAGGATGGCATTCTTCGATGCAAGCGCGATCAGCAGGATAAGGCCGATCTGCGTATAAAGGTTGTTGGCAACGCCGGCTGCCATGAGTGCTGCCACCGTGCCGAGCAGAGCGAGCGGCACGGCGAGAAGGACTGCCAGCGGCAAGATCCAGCTTTCATACTGACCCGCGAGCACGAAATAGACGAGGAGCATGGCAAGCGCGAAGATGAAATAGATCTGCCCGCCCACGGCCTTCTCCTGATAGGACAGCGCCGTCCATTCGAAGCCTGTGCCCGGCGGCAGTGTCCGATCGGCAATCTGCTCCATGACGTCGAGCGACTGGCCGGAACTGAAGCCGGCGGCAGGCCCGCCAACGATGGTTGCGGACGGGTAGAGATTGTAGAGGCTGATCAGAGAGGGGCCTTGTGTCGTGGTGACATCGACGACCGTGCCGAGCGGCACCATCGTGCCGTCACCGGCCTTGACCTTCAGATTGCGGATGTCTTCAGCGCTGACCCGGAAGTCGGAAGCGGCTTGCGCATAGACCTGGAAGGTGCGGCCAAATTTGTTGAACTGGGTGACATAGCTCGATCCGACATAGCCGGAGAGAGCGGAGAAGACCTGGCCCACCGTAATTCCCAGCGTCTCCGCTTTTATCCGATCAACGGAAACCGCGAGTTGCGGCACGTTCGAGCGAAAAGGCGTGCTCAGCCTTTGCAGCGACGATTGGGCACTGCCGTTCTTGACGATCGTATCGGCAAGCGATTGCAGCAGCGGGTAGTCGGAAATGCCGTTCCTGATCTCGACCTGCATGGTAAAGCCGCTGGCATTGCCGACGCCCTGGATCGGAGGCGGCACGACCACCAGCGTCTTGGCGGCCAGCACACTTTGCAGCGCGCCATTCAGATGCTGGTAGATCGACAGCAGATCTTGTCCCTTTTCCTTGCCGCGCTCGTCCCAATCCTTCAGCACGACATAGGCGACGCCGGCATTCTGCAGGCTGGCATTGTTGTCGAGAACGGAAATGCCGCTGATGGTCAGCACCTGATCGACGCCGGGCGTGGCTTCGGCGATCTTGCCGACCTCTTCCATCACCGTGTCCGTGCGTTCCTTCGACGCGCCATCTGGCAACTGCGCGCTGATCAGCACATAGCCTTGATCCTCGATGGGCAGAAACGCAGTCGGCAGCCGGGCGAGCCCCCAGACGGCGACACCGATCAGCGCAAGTGCTGCTATGACCATGATGCCGCTGTGGCGGGTCATCGATCCGATCAGCCCGGCATAGCTGCGTTCACCCCTGTCATAGACCCTGTTGAAGCCGCGATAGAAGATGTTGCGTTTCTCGGGCGCGGCCGGCGGCCGCAGCCAAAGGGCGCATTGCGTCGGTTTCAACGTGACGGCATTGATCGCGCTGATCAGTGCCGTGGCGGCGATGACGAGCGCGAATTGCCGGTAGAGCTGTCCGGTCAGGCCGGGCAGGAAGGCGGCCGGAATGAAAACGGCCATCAGCACCAGCGTGATGCCGATGACCGGGCCGAGCAGTTCCTCCATCGCTTTTTCGGCCGCCTTTCGGCCGGACATGCCCGCCTCGATGTGTCGGGCGACTCCCTCGACGATAACGATGGCATCATCGACGACGATGCCGATGGCGAGAACGATGGCAAACAGCGTCGACAGGTTGACGGTGAAGCCCAGTGCCGCCATGGCCGCGAAGGCGCCGATGATGGTGACCGGAACTGTGGTCGCCGGCACCAGCATCGCCCGCCAATCCTGCAGGAAAACGAGAATGACGATGAGAACGAGAACGCCGGCCTCGATCAAGGTGACGTAAACTTCGTCGATGGAGGCCTCGACGAATTTCGTCGTGTCGAACGGCACGTGATATTCGAGGCCCGGCGGGAAGCTCTTCGAGAGCTCCTGCATTTTCGTGTTCACCGCTTGGGCCACCGCGATGGCATTCGCCTCCGGCAGCTGGAAAATGCCGATACCGGCTGCCGGCCGGCCGTTCTGCATGAAGGACTGGCTGTAAGTCTGGGCGCCGAGTTCGACGCGGCCGATATCGCGGATGCGGGTAATGCGGCCGCCCTGTCCGCTTTCGACCTTGACGACGATGTTTTCGTAGTCGGCCGCCTCGTTCAATCGGCCATTGACGTTCAGCGTGTATTGGAAGACCTGCCCCTTCGGCACCGGCGGAATGCCGATCTGGCCGGCGGCAACCTCCTGGCTCTGCTGCTGCACGACGCTGACCACATCCTGTGGCGTCAGGCCGCGTGCCTGCAGCAGGTTCGGATCCATCCAGATGCGCATGGCATACTGCCCGGCACCGAACACCGTGACGTTGCCGACACCCGGCAGGCGGGCGAGTTCATTCTGCAGATTGATGACGGCGTAGTTCGACAGGAACAGGCTGTCATAGCGGCTGTCGGGCGAGGTCAGGCTGACGAAGCCGAGGATCGCCGTCGACTTCTTTTGCGTCGTCACACCCTGAAGCTGCACCGCTTCGGGAAGCGATGACATCGCTATGGCGACGCGGTTTTGCACCAGAACCTGGGCCTGGTCCGGATCCGTTCCGATGGCGAAGGTCACGGTCAGGGAATAGGTGCCGTCGCTGGCGCTCGTCGACTGCATATAGAGCATGTCCTGCACGCCGTTGACCTGCTGCTCGATCGGCAGCGCGACGGTATCGACGAGGGTCTGGGCGCTGGCGCCCGGGAAGCGCGTCGTCACCTGCACCGTCGGCGGAACGACATTCGGATATTGCGCCACAGGCAGCTGGAACAGGGCCACCGCGCCGATGAGCACGAAAACCAACGCCAGAACATTGGCGAGTATCGGTCGCTCGATGAAGAAACGCGAGATCATGCTGTTGTCCTTAGACGTTCAGATGAAGCATGGCGGCGGATTCATTGCGTGGTGGTTTTGGCCTTGGCATCGCCGGCGGCATTGGCCGTCGGGTTCATTTCCATCTTCTCGGGGGTGACCTTGCTGCCGGGAATGGCCTGCTGGATACCTTGGGTCACCACCCAGTCAGTCGGATCGAGGCCGGACTGGATAACCCGAAGCGGACCTTCACGCTGGCCGGTCTTGACCTGCTTCTGCTCGACGACGTCGTCCTTGCCGAGAACAAGCAGGTAGCTGCCCAGCTGGTTTGTCCCGATGGCGTCGTCGCGCACCAGCAGAGCCTTGTCGTTATGGCCGACCGGCACCCGAACCCGCACGAAGAGACCGGGCAGCATGGCGTGGTCCTTGTTGTCGAAGAGGGCGCGCACCTGAAGCGTGCCTGTGGAGGCATCGAGCTGCGGCGAGACGTAATCGAGATGTCCCTTATGCGGGTAGCCTTCCTCGGTCTGCAGGCCGAGTTCTGCCGGAATGCTTGGAAGATCCGTCTGCTTGAAGGTGCGCCCCTGCCTTGCCAGGGTTTCCTTGATCATCAGCACCTGGGTTTCGCTGACGTTGAAATAGGCATAAAGCGGATCCGTCTGAACGATGCTGGCGAGTTTGGTGGGACCGGATACGCCGACGAGCGCGCCGATATCGACGAGGTGATCGGTGACGGTGCCGTCGAACGGGGCAAGCACCTCCGTATATCCGAGGTTGATCGTCGCGAGATCGAGATTGGCCTGAGCGTTGAGGATGGATGCATTCGCTTCGTCGAGGGTCGCCTTGGCGCTGTCGACCGCGGTCTGGGTGGTGACCTGTTGCTTCGACAGATTGAGCTGGCGGTCATACTCCTGCTTTGCGCCGACTTGGGAAGCCTGCTGCGAGGCGAGTGACGCCTTCGCCTGATCCAGTTGCGCCTGATAGGTGTTGCGCTCAATTCCGAAGAGCTTGGTGCCCTTCATCACCGTCATGCCGTCCTGATAGTCGATCGATTGGACGTAGCCTTGGACGCGCGCCTCGATATCGACGGAGTTGAGCGGCGCCGTGTTGCCGGTGAGTTCGAAATAGAGCGTCACCGGTTGCTGGATCGGCTGGGCGACCCGAACCGAATGTGGAGGAGGGGCAACGTAAGTATTGCCGCTTTCCTCACAGCCACTGAGAATTGCCATGCCGGCGAGCACCACAGACAGGTGCAGACCCTGATACAATCTCACACGCATTGCCGCCGCCCCGATGTTTACGAGCCTACTACATAATTCATCAAATCGAATCGGTTTGTTGAATTATGAAGCAATTTCAACGAGATACTGCGTCCTTTGCGCGTCTGAATAGACGCGCGGCGCCGTAGTCTTCATGCGTGCCTCGGTGGAGACGACCCCTCTCCGAAAAGTTCCGGGCATGCGATATTATGTCGCGGCATTGCTAAAAATTGCAATAGCTGCTGGTGCACAATTAAACTGTGAGCTCGTCCTCGACGGATGCCATGATGCGGCTATGGTTTCCCCAGCCGTTCGATGGCAAACTGTAGTGGTGCATCCGAAACACGGATCAGCCCGACATATGGGTTCGCCATATCCGAAACCAGGAAGATGGCGCCGGCGACGGACAGGGCGCAGACGAGTAGAATTGACAGCACCGTCGGATTGGCCGGCGCCTGCAGCCCGAAGGTCGCAAAGAGCAGCGAAAGCCAACAGACGAGAACGGTCAAAAAAGCCCAGGGCAAGCCCTCTTTGCCGGATTCGACCAACAGCCAGTGGGTCTCGGCCACCATGCCGCTCACTTCCAGCGCACGCGCCTGGAGAGAGTGCTGCACGGCATCCCTCGGCGCCAGGGATCGAAGGTCGGCCTGAACCGCCTCGATATCCTGATATTCCCCCGGCGCATTGCCGGACGTCTCGTCGATGGTCTCGGCAGTCCAGCCACGGCTCAGCCGTTTCTCGATGAGTTCACGCAGCAATTGACGTGCCTTGTCGGTTTCCGGCCCGTATTGCGCCATGACCCGGTCAAGCAGAAGTACCCGTGCCGCCGCCGTTCTCATTTCCACTTCGGCATTGTCATAGGACGACTTGGCGGATGCGATCAGAAGGCCGAGCGCCAGGGCCGACAGCGTTCCCACCACTGCGGTCGCCAGCCTGATGACGTCCTTGGATTCTGCATTGAGATGGTGATCCGGCAAGCGGCCGCGCACCATCAATCCTAACGATGTTGCCATCGACAGGAAAACAAATACAAGCCCGCCAACCAACAGTGAGCCCAAGCCCTGTCTCCGTATCGCCACGTAAGTCCTGCAGTCACCTTGCAAGCTGTGCTGCTATCATAGCGGAAGACAGACCAAGCGCGGAACTCTTTACTTTCCTGATCTTGTGCGGCCGCAATCGGGCGGGTTTCATTGCTGGAAAATCAGCAGCACGTAAGCCAGAAAAAGCACCAGATGGACAGCACCTTGCATGAGATGCGTGCGGCCGCTGGCAAAGGTGATGATGCTAACGGCAAGAGTGAGCAGGAGCATCACCAGATCTCCATGTTCCAGGCCGAGGGTTACCGGGTGCCCGTAAAGACGGCTGATGACAAGCATCGCCGGCACGGTCAGCCCGATCGTCGACAATACCGAACCAAGGAAGATGTTGACGGCGCGCTGAAGATTGTTGGCGATGGATGCACGCACGGCGCTGATTGCCTCGGGCGTCGCCACAAGGATGGCCATGACAACACCGCCAAATGCGGTTGGGGCATGCAGGGTTTCGATAATGTAATCGATCGGCCGCGCAAGCTGTTCGACCAGAAAGACGACGGGACCCATATAGGCGAAAAGCAGAATGGCATGAGGCCAGACCGGCCCGCGAGGAGGAGCATGTTCACCATGATGCTCGTGCCGATTGCTGTCGTCGGCGAAATAGTCCCGATGACGGCCGGCCTGAAGAAACAGAAACGTAGCGTAAAGACCGACCGATATTATACCCAGTATCAGTTGTCTCGATGCGGATGGATGCTGTCCGTCTGGGCCTGCAAGAAATGTCGGCATCACCAGGCTCAGGGTCGCCAGCGGGACGATGACCCCGAGATAGGCGTTGGCGCCCTGCAGGTTATGCTGTTGTTCCGGTCGCCGCCATGCGCCCAGCAGCAAGGACAGGCCGACCATGCCGTTCAGGATGATCATGACGACCGCAAAGAGCGTGTCGCGCGCAAGCGTGGGGTTGTTCTCGCCGTGAAGCATGACGGCGGATATTGCCATCACCTCGATCGAGGTGATGGCGAGCGTCAGAATGAGGGTGCCGTAAGGCTCCTTCAACCGCTCCGCCAGGTGATCCGCATGCCGCACGACCGACAGAGCGGAGCCGAGGACGACGGCAAACAGCCAGACGAAAACCACAGTGAACCAAAGGGGATCGGAAAGCTGCCCGAAGAGCTGCTCCTGGAAGGTAAGGAACGCCAGGCTGGTCGCGACGCTGACGCCGAGGAACCATTCCTCGCGCAGCAGGCTGGTTGCGCCGACGGCGCGCAATGCCGGACCCTCCGTCATCGAAACCATCCGCCTTCTGGCAAATGCCGCCGCAATGCGATCATCAACACCATGGTGTCCGCCCGCTGTTCTCCTGCCCGTCCCATGAGCAGGCGCAGACGAGGCTGCCTCAAGGCGAACCGAAGCTCAAGCCAGATCGTGTGTCACTGAATAAAACTTGCAGGTCTCTGTCGTGTCATCACCCACTGATCTCGACAAAGTAGCAATCGCGGGCGATCGATCACGCCACGTCTTCCGTTATTCGCGGCCGGTCGCCGGGATTGCCGCGCCGGTGACGACGGTTGCGGCCGGCGAAATCAGGAAGGCGATGAGGCGGGCGATCGATTGCGGCGATACCCAGCCGTCCGTCTTCGCATCGGGCATGGCCGCGCGATTCTCAGGCGTGTCGATCGTCCCGGGCAGGATGCAGTTGGCGGTGATGCGGTCGTCGCGGCATTCGGCAGCGATCGCCTCGGTCAGCCGGATGACGGCGGCTTTCGAGGCGGCGTAAGCGGCCTGCTTGGCGCCGGCCTTCAGGCCGGGCGCGGCAGCGATATGAACGATACGGCCGTAGCCGGCCGCCTTCATGGTCGGGAGAACCGCGGCGCTGATGGTCAGCGCAGTGCGGGCGTTTGCGGTCATCATCGTCTCCCACTGCGCGGGCGCCTCCGGCCCGACCGGCCCCATCTGGAAACCACCGACGGTGTTGACCAATGCGCTCACGCCGCCGAAGCGCTTGACGGCCCGGGCGACAGCGGCGGCACAGGAAGCATAATCGGTGAGATCCGTTCCCGCGATCGACAGAAATTCCGTAGAGGCAGGAAGATCGCCGGCCAAGGCTTCCAGCTCATGGCTCGAACGGTTCATGCAGACGAGTTTTGCGCCGGCATTGGCAAGCTCGCGGACAACGGCGCTGCCGAGGTTGCCGCCGGCTCCGGTGACGATCACGGCTTTCTGGTCTTTCATGACAATCGATCTCCTGACGGTGCCCGCGCTGGACGGTGCCGCGCATTGTTGATC
>NZ_JACCEY010000045.1:1619-19764 GCF_013591995.1 Rhizobium sp. WYCCWR 11146 | reverse complement strand
AACGGCCCGCGGAGCTATCCGCGGGCCGTTCGTCTTTGATCGTCTGCCGGACCAGCTTTCAATGATATTTCTCGCGCTCGCGGCCGAGGATGACAGGCGCGTCGAGGCCGGCGATGGGACGGGTGACATCGGCCGGGATGTCGCCGGTGAGCTGCAGGTCGAGATAGCGAGCGCAGCAGACCCGCAGGAAGGACGTGAAGTTGCCGAGATCGTGGCCTGCATCGATCGATTCATGATGCAGCCGGGTGATCAGCTGGACGACATTCATGCCGTCGCGGCGGGCGATTTCCTCCAGCTTCGACCAGAAGAAATTTTCCAGCCTGACGCTGGTGACCATGCCGTCGATGCGCAGCGACCGGGTGGCGCTTTCCCAGAGCCGAGCATCCGCCTTGATGAACAGTTCACACATATCGTCCTCCCCGGTGCCGCCCTCCTCAGGCGGCGTTGGTTTCGAGCAGTGTTGCGGCATCGAGCACGGCCATGAACTGGCGCAGCCACGACGGATGCGCCGGCCAAGCGGGCGCCGTGACCAGATTGCCGTCCGAGACTGCATCGCTGATAGCGATGTCGGCATAAATGCCGCCAGCAAGTTCGACCTCCGGCCGGCAGGCGGGATAGGCCGAGCAGGTGCGGCCCTTCAAAACGCCGGCTGCGGCGAGCAGTTGTGCGCCATGGCAGATGGCGGCGACGGGTTTTCCTGCGTCGAAGAAGTGCCGGACGAATTTGAGGACGTCGGCATTGAGGCGAAGATATTCGGGCGCGCGGCCGCCGGGGATGACGAGGGCATCGTAATCTTCGGCGCGCACACTGTCGAAAGTGGCGTTCAGCGCGAAATTATGGCCGCGCTTTTCGGAATAGGTCTGGTCGCCTTCGAAATCGTGGATGGCGGTGGCGACGGTCTCGCCAGCGTTCTTGCCGGGGCAGACCGCATGGACCGTATAGCCGCAGGCGAGCAGCGTCTGGAACGGCACCATCGTTTCATAATCTTCGGTGAAATCACCGGTGATCATCAGGATCTTTGAAGCTGGCATCGTTTCCTCCCTTTGAAACCAACTGGCGGAGAGTAGCAAAGAGCTGTGGAGAGCAGGTACTATGGGAATACTACAGGCAAAATTCGCACCCGATAAGGCGACCATTAAATCGCCCTGACCTTCACATCAGGCAATGCGCAAGCCTCGCCGCCGCCGAAGAGGCGGGAACGGGTCAGGAAGCGCTTCTCGCGGCCGTTGTCGAGCGAGAACATGCCGCCGCGGCCGGGCACGACGTCGATGATCAGCTGCGTATGCTTCCACGCCTCGAACTGGCTGGCGCTGATATAAACAGGTACGCCGCCGATCTCGCCGAGCTTGACGTCGCTGTCGCCGATCATGAATTCGTTAGCCGGATAACACATGGGCGAGGAGCCGTCGCAGCAGCCGCCGGACTGGTGGAAGAGGATATCGGGATGATCCCGCTTGATTTCTGCGATCAGATCGAGAGCTGTGTCGGTTGCCAGAACACGCGCTTCGCCGTTGACGGTGGTTTCCATCATTCTTCCTCCAAAGTTTCGGGAGGAGAATTCCCCTCCCCAACCCCTCCCCACAAGGGGAGGGACTTACGATGCCGCTCCGACAGCTCACCTCGTTGAAGTTTCGGCAAGAAGATACGTTTTTGGAGCGAGGCAATTCAACGCGTTAAGCCCCTCCCCCTTGTGGGGAGGGGTTGGGGAGGGGTTTTGACACTCCCTCCCGCCAAGCTAGAAGCTTCTCAGAAGAAGCCAAGCGCTTTCGGGCTGTAGCTCACCAGCATGTTCTTGGTCTGCTGGTAGTGGTCGAGCATCATCTTGTGGGTTTCACGGCCGATGCCCGACTGCTTGTAGCCGCCGAAGGCGGCATGGGCCGGGTAGGCGTGGTAGCAGTTGGTCCAGACGCGGCCGGCCTGGATTTCGCGGCCGAAACGGTAGCAGCGATTGGCGTCTCGGCTCCAGACACCGGCGCCAAGACCGTAGAGCGTGTCGTTGGCGATTTCGAGAGCTTCCTTCTCGTTCTTGAAGGTCGTGACCGAAACCACCGGTCCGAAGATCTCCTCCTGGAACACACGCATCTTGTTGTGACCCTTTAAGATCGTCGGCTTGACATAATAGCCGTTCGCCAGCTCGCCGCCGAGATCGTTGCGCGAGCCACCGGTCAGCACCTCGGCGCCTTCCTGCTTGCCGATGTCGAGATAGGCGAGGATCTTTTCCAGCTGCTCCGTCGAAGCCTGGGCGCCGATCATCGTCGCGGTGTCGAGCGGGTTGCCCTGCTTGATCGCCTCGACGCGCTTGACGGCCTTTTCCATGAAGCGGTCGTAGATCGATTCCTGGACGAGGGCGCGGCTCGGGCAGGTGCAGACTTCGCCCTGGTTGAGGGCAAACATCGCAAAGCCTTCGAGCGCCTTGTCGAGGAAATCGTCATCCTCGGCCATCACATCGGCGAAGAAGATGTTCGGCGATTTGCCGCCGAGTTCCAGCGTCACCGGAATGAGGTTCTGGCTGGCATATTGCATGATCAGCCGACCGGTCGTCGTTTCGCCGGTGAAGGCGATCTTGGCGACGCGCGGGCTGGTCGCCAGCGGCTTGCCGGCTTCGAGGCCGAAACCGTTGACGATGTTAAGTACGCCGGGCGGCAGGAGATCGCCGACGATCTCGGCCCAGAGCAGGATCGAGGCCGGGGTCTGCTCGGCCGGCTTCAGTACGACGCAGTTGCCGGCGGCAAGCGCAGGCGCCAGCTTCCAGGTGGCCATCAGGATCGGGAAGTTCCACGGGATGATCTGACCGACGACGCCGAGCGGCTCATGAAAGTGATAGGCCACGGTATCGTGGTCGATTTCGCCGATCGAACCTTCCTGGGCGCGGATGCAGGAGGCGAAGTAGCGGAAGTGGTCGATTGCCAGCGGAATGTCGGCCGCCATGGTTTCACGGATCGGCTTGCCATTGTCCCAGGTCTCGGCCTGGGCGAGCAATTCAAGCTTGTCTTCCATGCGCTGGGCGATCTTCATGAGGATATTGGAGCGCTCGGCAACGGAGGTGCGGCCCCACTTTTCCTTTGCCGCATGAGCGGCGTCGAGTGCGAGGTTGATGTCCTTTTCATTGGAGCGGGGAATGTCGCAGAGCTTGCCGCCGGTGACGGGCGTGAGGTTTTCGAAGTATTTTCCCTCGACCGGCTCGCGCCATTCGCCGCCGATATAGTTGCCGTATTTCAGCTTGAATGGCGACTCGACGATTTTCTGATGAAGCATGTCATCCTCCCTTGATGATCCAGGTTCCCAAACGAACCAGTTGGAGGAAAATGAGCATGTTTTGGCGCAGGGACTAGGGTGGGTCTTCCATACCGCAGTGCACAGTGTCGCAGACCTGCGACAGCATCGGGTCACGATTGCTCCAGGAGCGGGACCTTTACTCCGATCAGTGGAGATCGAGCTTTTTCATCTTCCTGTGCAGCGTGGCGCGGCTGATGCCGAGCGCGATCGCCGCCTGCGAAACATTGCCGCTGGCGCGCGACAACGCCCGCAAGAGTGCCGCCTTCTCCGCCTCGACGATCTCGTCCTGCTGGGAGACGCCAGCCTCATGCAGGGCATCGGCGGCCGGAATGCCGGCAGCGATGCGCTTGTCGTCCAGCAGCAACGCGACGCGGGCGGCGCGCGTCGCGCCGAGCACCAGATCGTGCCTGTCGACGGCCAGCAGGGCGGCGGCGGAATTGGCGCCGGCCGGGACCATCAGGAAACGAGCGCCGGCAAAGGCCGAGCGGAAAAGGTTGAGCTCGATGCGCATCGCCGCATCGCGCACGGTCTGCGTCACGATCGCTAGCGTCATCTCGTTGACGTCTTCGCGGCATGTGGAGATGTCGAGGGCTGCTGCCACCCGCCCACGATGATCGCGGATCGGCGCCGTCGTGCAGCTGAGGCTGGTATTCGAGCTGAAAAAATGCTGATCGCGGAAGATGGCGACGGCACGCTCGTCGGCAAGTGCGGTGCCGATGCCGTTGGTGCCGATGCTGGCCTCGGTCCAGACCGAGCCGGTCCAGAGGCCGAGTTCGCGGAATTCCTTGTCATCGCCGGCAGCGCCCCGACGCTCCAGCGCGATGCCGCTCTTGTCGGTCAGAAGCAGGCAGCAGCCGGCCCTGCCAACGGTGGTAAAGAGACGATCGAGCTCTTCCGTCGCGCTGGCAATCAGTTGTTCGGACTGCTCGCGCGCACGGCGGAACTCCTGGTCGGTGAGGCGCAGTGGAGCCCGCTGGTCCTCGGGGGCGAGCTGGTGCATGGTCATGCACCGCCGCCATGAGGCGACAACAGGAGAACTCGCCGCCGCAGAATCGCGCTGGGCAGACGTGTAGACGTGCTCGGCGTGCGCTGAGTGTTCGTGCATCGGCTCCTCCCACCGAATTTCAGCACATTCTGATGGAAAAATGGCTGGTTTGCAATCTGCCGGCGCTGGCGGTCGTCACCGTGCGGCGTTTGCTGACGAAAGTGGCTGAAATCACATTTCGGTGTTTTCGCCGCCATGGCGTAACAAATGACCCTCTCTCTCGTAGTTCTGTACAGAAACAAGGTTTGCCAGACGAGGAGATCCGACCATGCTGAACAGACGATTGTTGCTGATGGGCGCTGCTTTTGGGGCGCTTGCGGTTCGCTTGGGCCCGGCCGGCAAGGTGATCGCCGGCGAGACGTTTGCGGTGACGCATACCGAAGAGGAATGGCGCAAGCTGCTGACGCCGGATCAATATGTCGTCCTGCGCCAGGCTGGAACGGAACATCCCTTCACCAGTGCCTTGCTGCATGAGGAGCGAAAGGGCAATTTCGCCTGCGCCGGCTGCGACCAGGACCTCTTTTCCTCGACCACCAAATTCGACAGCGGCACTGGCTGGCCGAGCTTCTGGGCGCCGCTCGAAAAAGCCGTCCGCACCACGAGCGACACGACTTTCGGCATGGTGCGCAGCGCCGTGCACTGCAGCCGCTGCGGTGGGCATCTCGGCCATGTCTTCGATGACGGCCCGAAGCCAACCGGGCTTCGCTACTGCATGAATGGGCTCGCCATGACATTCCGTCCAACTTCGGCCTGATCGAGGGATGATCTCACTCGGTGCTGATGACTGCCTGCGCCTAGCGCTGCAACCAGGCTTCGATGCTGCGCGCTGCCGCCCGGCCGGTCGCCAGGCAGGCGGTGAGGAGATAGCCACCGGTCGGTGCCTCCCAGTCGAGCATTTCGCCGGCAACGAAGGTGCCCGGCAGCGCCTTCAACATGAAGTTTTCGTCGATGCCGCTCCAGTGGATGCCTCCCGCCGAGGAGATCGCCTCGGCGATCGGCCGGGTTTCGATCACCGGCACCGGCAGGGCCTTGATGATGCCGGCGAGACGCTCCGGATTGGTTCGGTCGCGCTCGGGAGCGAGTTCGCGCAGCAGCGCCGCCTTGACGCCGTCGAGGCCGGCGCCCTTGCGCACGCGGTTTGAAAAGCTCGATTTGGCGTCCTGCCGCGCAAGGTCGCAGCTCAGCCTCTCGATGGTGCGGCCTGGTGCGAGGTCGAGGGTCAGCGAAGCGCTGCCATGGTTCAGCAGCCGGTCGCGCAACGCGGCCGTATGGGTGTAGACGAGGCTGCCTTCGATGCCGCTGCCGGTGATGACGAATTCGCCGGGAAAAGTGCCGGCCTCGGACGTGGCGGTGACTGATTTTACCGGCTCGCCGGCGAAACGCTCGCTGAAGTTCCCGCTCCATCCGACGACGAAGCCGCAATTGGCGGGTTGAAAAGTGTCAATTTCCACACCCCTGCCGGCCAGCCAAGGCACCCAGGCAGCATCGGAGCCGAGGCGCGGCCAGCTTGCGCCGCCGAGCGCGAGCAGGGCCGCGTCGCAATGGACGATGCTGCGCCCTTCGGGTGTTTCGAAAACATAGCCGTCTTCTGCAAAACCGGTCCAGCGGTGGCGGGTGCGCAGGGCGGCGCCCTGTGCCTCCAGCCGTCTGAGCCAGGCGCGCAGCAAAGGCGAGGCCTTCATAACCTCCGGGAACACCCGGCCGGACGAGCCGACGAAGGTCTCGGTCCCGAGCCCTGCTGCCCAATCCCTGATATCATCAGGGGCAAAGGCATCAAGAGCAGGGCGCAGACGGGCGGAGGCCGCGCCGAAGCGCGTGGTGAAACGGGCGTAATCCTCGGAATGGGTGATGTTGAGACCGGACTTGCCGGCCAGTAGAAACTTGCGGGCAAAGGTCGGCATGGCGTCATAGACGGTCACCGCATGACCGGAACGGGAAAGCAGTTCGGCAGCCGCGAGACCCGCCGGGCCGCCGCCGATGATTGCAATCCGGTTCTGGTTCATTGATGTCTTCGCCCGATTCTGTCTGCATGCAGTTTTGGCGCGGGTGCGGATCGCCCGCAAGGGCAGGGATTAGAGCAATTCCAGGAAAAGTGTGAAGCGGTTTTCCGTCCGGAATTGCGGGAAAACAAAGAGATAGAGCATTTTCGTGATTCGAAGAAAAACGGAAATGCTCTAGTGGTGCGGATGCGTGCACTGGCCGTGGTCGGCGAGCACCTCGATGACGCGGCATTGGTCGACGCGGCCGTGGCCGCAACCTTCCACCATGGTTTCCAGCTCGGCCTTCAGCGCCATCAGGCTGCGGACGCGCTGCTCGACCTCGATGAGGCGGGCCTTGGCGATGGCGTCGGCCGAGGCGCAGGACTGGTGCGGATCGTCCTGCAAGGTGAGCAGCGTGCGGATCGCCTCGATCTCGAAGCCGAGTTCGCGGGCGTGGCGGATGAAGGCGAGGCGGCTGATATCGGCGGGTTCGAAGGAGCGCTGGTTGCCCTCGCTGCGGCTCGGGGCCGCGAGCAGGCCGATGCTTTCATAATAACGCACCGTCGGCACCTTGACGCCGCTCTGGCGGGCGGCTTCACCGATCGTGATCTTTTTCATGATTTTCCTCTTGCACCTCTAGTCACTAGAGGATGTAGGAGGGATGCTTCTGTTTGACAAGGAAGCGGATCATGGCTGAGAGCGAGACACGATACCGGGTTGGCGGCATGGATTGCGCCTCCTGCGCAACCAAGATCGATACGGCGGTCAGACGCTTGGCGGGTGTCGCCGATGTTTCCGTTTCGGTGATGGCAGGCACGATGACCGTCCGGCACGATGGCAGCAGTGATCTCAACGCGATCGAGAAGAAGGTGACCGGGCTCGGCTATTCTGTCGCGCCGCTTGCCGGAAGCGCTGCGCCTGCGCAAACTCAGGGCTCGCAGCATCGTCACGACCATGGACATGATCACCGCGATCACGCCGACCACGACCACGATCATGCGGTGCATGATCACGAAGGGCACGACCATGCACGCCATAGCCATGACCATGCAAGTCATGACCACGACGATCATGGCGAGAAGGAAATCGAGGGGCTGCACGGGCACGACCATGCGCCGATGGCCAGTCCCTGGTGGCAGAGTGGGAGGGGCCGGCTGACCATCCTGTCGGGTGCGGCACTCGTTGCAGCCTATGCCGTCGGCCATCTCGTGCCGGCGATTGCCTCCTATGCCTTCATCGTCGCCATGCTGATCGGGCTGGTGCCGATCGCGCGGCGTGCCGTCATGGCCGCCTTCTCAGGCACACCGTTTTCGATCGAGATGCTGATGACGATCGCCGCCGTCGGCGCCGTCATCATCAATGCCGGCGAAGAGGCGGCAACCGTTGTGTTCCTGTTCCTCGTTGGCGAGCTGCTGGAAGGGGTGGCAGCGGGCAAGGCGCGCGAAAGCATCCAGTCGCTGACGGCGCTGGTGCCGAAGACCGCGCTGCTCGAAGACAATGGGCAGACACGGGAGGTGCCGGCGGAAAGCCTTTCGGTCGGCGCCATCATCATGGTTCGTCCTGGCGATCGGATCTCGGCGGACGGCATCATCCTCTCAGGCGAGAGCGCGATCGACGAGGCGCCGGTGACGGGCGAGAGCACGCCGGTACGCAAGGGCGTCGATGCCGTCGTTTTTGCCGGCACGGTCAATGGCGACGCGGTGCTCAGGGTTCGCGTCACGGCGGCTGCCGCCGACAACACCATCGCCCGCGTCGTCAAGTTGGTGGAGGAGGCGCAGGAATCGAAGGCGCCGACCGAACGCTTCATCGATCGGTTCTCGCGCTATTACACGCCCGGCGTGGTCGTGGTCGCAGCGCTGGTCGCGGTCGTTCCGCCGCTGCTGTTTGCTGGGCCGTGGGGCGAATGGGTCTATAAGGGCCTTGCGATCCTTTTGATCGGCTGCCCCTGCGCGCTCGTCATCTCGACGCCGGCGGCGATCGCCGCCTCGCTTTCATCCGGTGCGCGACGCGGGCTGCTGATGAAGGGCGGCGCGGTGCTGGAAACGCTCGGCAAGGTGACGATGGTCGCCTTCGACAAGACAGGCACGCTGACAGAAGGCAAGCCTCAGGTAACCGACATCATTTCGTTCGGGCTGAGCGAGGCGCAGGTCTTGTCGCGCGCGGCGGTGCTGGAGCAAGGCTCCAGCCATCCGCTGGCGCTGGCGATCCTCAACCGTGCCAAGGCCGATGGTGTTCCCGTGCCGCCGGCCTTCGAGCTGGAGGCGCTGCCGGGCAAGGGTGTCAGCGGCAAAGTCGGCGGCGAGGCGCTGGATCTGCTGTCGCCGACTGCCGCCCGCGAGCGAGGGACGCTCGGCGCGGAACAGGATGCACGCATCACGGCGCTGAACGACGAGGGCAAGAGCGTGTCGGTGCTGCTCGTTAACGGTGTTATAGCCGGCCTGATCGCCATGCGCGACGAGCCGCGTGAGGATGCCGAGGCCGGGCTCGCTGCCCTCAAATCAGCAGGCGTCAAGGCGATGATGTTGACGGGCGACAACAAGCGGACGGCAGCAGCCGTTGCCGGCATGCTCGGCATCGACTGGCGCGGCGAGATGATGCCGGAGGACAAGCAGCGGGTCGTCGGCGAATTGAAGCGCCAGGGTTTCATCGTCGCCAAGGTCGGCGACGGCATCAACGATGCTCCGGCGCTGGCCGCTGCCGATATCGGCATCGCCATGGGTGGCGGCACCGATGTGGCACTGGAGACGGCGGATGCCGCCGTGCTGCACGGACGCGTCGGCGACGTGGCGCGAATGATCGAACTTTCCAAACGCACGATGCGCAACATCCTGCAGAATATCACCATCGCACTCGGGCTGAAGGCGGTGTTTCTGGTGACGACGATCGCCGGCATTACCGGGCTCTGGCCAGCGATCCTCGCCGATACCGGCGCCACCGTGCTGGTGACGATCAATGCGCTGCGGCTGCTTCGAATAAAGATATGAACATTCCTGACGTCATCCCTCCGGCGCTCGTCACCGGTGGGATCTCTCGTCAACGATTCGGGCCCGATCTCGAATCGAAAATCGCGGGACCGGCCATAGATAGGCTCTCCTCATCGGGACTTTCTCCACAGCCTGCTTTCTTTAAGCTTTGGTTAGCCATGTTTTTCACAGGAACGTAGCGATTTCAAACCTGTCGTAACGCAATGCACAAACCATCCGTTGACGCGAATTTGGATTGGCGTACTATATCTAGTGTTCGAGGTTCCGTCGATTCGTGAGGATCGACGGCTAAGACGGGAATTCGGTGCGCTTCGCCATCATGGCGCGGCAATGCCGGAGCTGCCCCCGCAACTGTAAGCGGCGAGCAACTGTCCGATTTCAGGTCACTGGAGCATGATGCTCCGGGAAGGCTGGGGCAGGGTGCTTTGACCCGTGAGCCAGGAGACCTGCCTCGAACGAAACGTCCACGGGCGGGGTGTCCGGAAGGTCGCGTTGCATGGCTGCGGAGAATCTCCGCATCGCGTTTCGCAGGCCCGAACCTCCGCCCCTGAAACCTTCGTATTGAGCCACTTCGGGGTGAAGTCATGTCAGTATCTCAGTTCAGGCCGCCACCCGCTCGAGGTAGAGGGCGGAGTACGCCCAGCGGCTAAACAGCCGCATAGCTCAAATCATCAGAGAATTTTTCGACGGATATCGACAGATTTCCGATCGATGTCCTGCGCCCAATCGCGTCGTCACGAGGAATATCATGACCATTACCGTCTACAGCAAGCCTGCCTGCGTTCAGTGCACTGCCACCTACCGCGCCCTCGACCGGTTGGGTGTTGATTATGACATCGTCGATATCTCGCAGGATGCCGAAGCGCTCGATCGCGTCCGCAGCCTCGGCTACATGCAGGCGCCTGTCGTCATCGCCGGCGAGCAGCATTGGGCCGGCTTCCGTCCCGACATGATCAGCGCACTTTCCTGAGGAAAGGCGATGGGTCTGATCGTCTATTATTCCAGCCGATCCGAGAACACCCATCGGTTCGTCGCCAAGCTCGGACTGCGCGCGGCGCGCATTCCGCCAAGTGGCGCAGACGCGTTCCATATCCGCGAACCCTTCGTGCTGATCGTGCCGACCTATAGCGGCGACGGCGGCAAGGGCGCCGTTCCCAAGCAGGTGATCCGTTTCCTCAACGATGCGGAAAACCGAGGACACCTCCGCGGCGTGATCGCCGCGGGCAACAGCAATTTCGGCGAGACATACGGGCTCGCCGGCGACGTGGTCTCGCAGAAATGCCGGGTGCCGTACCTCTACAGGTTCGAGCTGCTGGGCACGGAAGACGACGTAGCCAACGTCAAACACGGAATGGAACGGTTTTGGACACGGGAACACCTCTGACGCGGGATGCGGGCGCAAAACCGCATAACACTTTTGCTCATCCCGCCGGCGAACGCCCTTTGAAAGCGGCGGAAACGCTCGACTATCATGCGCTGAACGCGATGCTGAACCTCTATGACGATGAGGGGCGGATCCAGCTCGACAAGGATCGAATGGCTGCCAAGCAATATTTCCTGCAGCATGTGAACCAGAACACGGTGTTCTTCCACAATCTGAGGGAAAAGCTCGATTACCTCGTGACCGAGGGCTATTACGAGCAGGAGGTTCTCGACCAGTATTCCTTCAATTTCGTGCGGGATCTGTTCGACCAGGCCTATGCCAAGAAATTCCGTTTCCCGACCTTCCTCGGCGCCTTCAAATACTACACCAGCTATACGCTGAAGACTTTCGACGGAAAGCGCTATCTCGAGCGCTACGAAGACCGCATCTGCATGGTGGCTCTGGCCTTGGCACGCGGCGACGAGGCCCTTGCCCGCGACATGGTCGAGGAGATCATTTCTGGCCGCTTCCAGCCGGCGACGCCGACCTTCCTCAATGCCGGCAAGAAGCAGCGCGGCGAACTGGTTTCCTGCTTCCTGCTCCGCGTCGAGGACAATATGGAATCGATCGGCCGGTCGATCAATTCGGCGCTGCAATTGTCGAAGCGCGGCGGCGGCGTGGCGCTGTCGCTGACGAATATCCGCGAGGCGGGCGCGCCGATCAAGCATATTGAGAACCAGTCCTCGGGCATCATCCCTGTCATGAAGTTGCTCGAAGACAGTTTCTCCTATGCCAACCAGCTCGGCGCGCGGCAGGGAGCAGGGGCCGTCTATCTCAACGCCCATCACCCCGATGTCATGCGCTTCCTCGACACCAAGCGCGAAAATGCCGACGAGAAGATCCGCATCAAGACGCTGTCGCTCGGCGTCGTCGTTCCCGATATCACCTTCGAGCTCGCCAAGAACAACGAGGATATGTATCTGTTCTCGCCCTATGACGTGGAGCGCGTCTATGGCGTGCCCTTCACCGAGATTTCGGTGACCGAAAAGTACCGCGAGATGGCGGATGATGCCCGCATCTCCAAGAAGAAGATCAAGGCGCGCGAATTCTTCCAGGTGCTTGCCGAAATCCAGTTCGAGAGCGGCTACCCCTACATCATGTTCGAGGACACGGTGAACCGGGCGAACCCGATCGCCGGGCGTATTTCGATGAGCAATCTATGCTCGGAAATCCTGCAGGTGAGCGAGGCGAGCGAATATAATGACGACCTTTCCTACAAACATCTCGGCAAGGATATTTCCTGCAATCTCGGCTCGCTGAATATCGCGGCGGCAATGGATTCGGCCGATTTCGGCAGGACGATCGAGACCTCGATCCGGGCGCTGACGGCCGTTTCCGACATGAGTCACATTTCCTCGGTTCCCTCGATCGAGAAGGGCAATGACGAGAGCCATGCAATCGGCCTCGGCCAGATGAACCTGCACGGTTACCTCGCCCGCGAACGCATCTTCTACGGCTCCGAGGAAGGCGTCGATTTCACCAATATCTATTTTTATACGGTGACCTATCACGCAATCCGCGCCTCGAACCTATTGGCGGTCGAACGCGGCACGAGCTTCAAGGGCTTCGAGAATTCGAAATATGCCTCCGGCGAATATTTCGACAAATATACCGAGCAGCTCTGGGAGCCGGCGACGGAGACGGTGAAGGCTCTGTTCGAGACGTCAGGCATCCACATTCCGACACAGGAAGACTGGGCGGCGTTGAAGAGGGCGGTGATGGCCTCCGGCCTCTATAACCAGAACCTGCAGGCGGTGCCGCCGACGGGATCGATCTCCTATATCAACCACTCGACTTCCTCGATCCATCCGATCGTCTCGAAGATCGAGATCCGCAAGGAAGGCAAGATCGGCCGCGTCTACTATCCGGCGCCGTTCATGACCAACGACAATCTCGACTATTATCAGGACGCCTACGAGATCGGGCCGGAGAAGATCATCGACACCTATGCGGCGGCGACCCAGCATGTCGACCAGGGCCTGTCGCTGACCTTGTTCTTCCGCGATACGGCAACGACGCGCGACATCAACAAGGCGCAGATCCATGCCTGGAAGAAGGGCATCAAGACGATCTACTACATCCGCCTTCGCCAGATGGCGCTGTCCGGCACCGAGGTGCAGGGCTGCGTATCCTGTACGCTGTGATTGATATTTCGCTCCGGAGCATTTGCCCCTCACCCTAACCCTCTCCCCGTTCTGACGGGGAGAGGGGACTTGCCACACGAACCGTCAATAAAGACGGAAAAGGGTGCGGCATATCCCCTTCGCCCCGTTGGCGGGGAGAAGGTGCCGGCAGGCGGATGAGGGGCAAATCCCGACACATTTCTCAAGAGGGAACACAATGAACATGCAATTGAAGCCGGTCAGCCGCGTGCGCGCCATCAACTGGAACCGCATCGAGGACGACAAGGATCTCGAAGTCTGGAACCGGCTCACCGGCAATTTCTGGCTGCCGGAAAAGGTGCCGCTTTCGAACGACATTCCGTCGTGGGCGACGCTGACGCCGGCCGAGCAGCAGCTCACCATCCGCGTCTTCACCGGCTTGACGTTGCTCGACACGATCCAGAATGGCGTCGGTTCCATCCGGCTGATGGAGGATGCGGTGACGCAGCATGAGGAGGCGGTGCTTTCCAACATCTCCTTCATGGAGGCGGTGCATGCGCGCTCCTATTCGTCGATCTTCTCGACGCTGTGCTCGACGCCGGATGTCGACGATGCCTATCGCTGGTCGGAGGAGAACGAGTTCCTGCAGCGGAAATCGGCGCTGATCATGGAGCAGTATCGCTCCGGCGATCCGTTGAAGAAGAAGGTTGCGAGCGTCTTCCTCGAAAGCTTCCTGTTCTATTCCGGCTTCTACCTGCCAATGTATTGGTCGAGCCGCGCCAAGCTGACCAACACGGCCGACATGATCCGGCTGATCATCCGCGACGAGGCGGTGCACGGCTATTATATCGGCTACAAGTTCCAGCGCGGGCTGGAACGCCTCGGCGAGGAGAGAAGGCAGGAGATCAAGGATTTCGCCTTCGAGCTGCTGCTCGAACTCTATGACAACGAGGCGAAATATACCGAAGCGCTCTATGACGGTGTCGGGTTGACCGAGGACGTCAAGAAATTCCTGCATTACAATGCCAACAAGGCGCTGATGAACCTCGGCTATGAGGCGTTGTTCCCGGGTGAGGCCTGCAAGGTCAATCCGGCGATCCTGTCGGCACTTTCGCCGAATGCCGACGAGAACCACGACTTCTTCTCCGGCTCCGGCTCCTCCTATGTCATCGGTAAGGCTGTCGCGACCGAGGACGAAGACTGGGATTTCTGAGGCTTGATCGGCGTCTGCCTCTTATCATTTGCTCTCTCATCGCCCACATTCAGCGGAACTAAATTCGGTCCTCGCCGGTGATGTGGCGTAGCGGGAGTTTTTGATGTCGTCTTTTTTGAACAAGGCCGGGACTGCCGTCGAAGCGGAAGAGGGCGTCTGGCCGATCCGCAGAAGACGGATTCTCGACTGGCTGGTGAACGATACGCGCGGCGAGCGGTTCATCGACAATATCCTGGTGGAAATGTGCGAGAAGCTTTTGGCATCAGGAGTGCCGGTGGCGCGGGTGACATTGCATTTCAGGACGAACCATCCGCAATGGATCGGCGCCCGCATCCTCTGGAAGGAAGGCCTGGCAGAGGCGAAGATCAACACTTTCGCCTATGGTGTCGAAAACACGCCGGAGTTCCTGAAGAGTCCCGTCAACGCGATCCATCAGGGTTCGGAGGAGGTGCGTAGACAGCTGGAAGGCACAGCCGACGGCGACGAGGATTCATTCTATCAGGAACTGCGCGATGACGGCCTCACGGAGTATATCGCCTGGCCGCTCGAGCATACTTTCGGCAAACGGCACGTCGCGACATTTTCCACCAGCCGGCCCGGCGGTTTTACGAGCGAGCATGTCGATTTCCTGCGTGATCTGCTGCCGGCCTTGACGCTCGTCAGCGAAATCCGGCTGAAGAACATCATGGCGCGCACGCTGCTGCAGACCTATGTGGGGCCGCATGCGAGCGAACAGATCCTGGCGGGCGTCACGACGCGCGGCAGCGGTGCGACCGTCGGTGCGGCAATCATGATCTGCGACCTGCGCGACTTTACGGCGATCTCCGATCTCTGGCCGCGCGACGATGTCATCCATCTGCTCAATGATTACTTCGACGCCATGTCCGACCCGATCGAACGCTATGGCGGAGAGATACTGAAGTTCATGGGCGACGGATTGCTGGCGATCTTTCCGCTGAGCAAGGAAACGGCCTGTCACGATCTGCTGCAGTCGATCCGCGAAGGGCAGGGGTTGATGGCGCAATTGAACCAGCAGTATGCGGGCAACGGACGCGAACCGCTGCGCTACGGCGTCGGCGTGCATGTCGGCGACGTCATGTACGGCAATATCGGCTCGCGCCGGCGGCTCGATTTCACCGTCATCGGCCCGGCGGTCAATGTCGCCTCGCGGCTGGAAACCCTGACCAAGGAGGTCAAGCGGCCGGTACTCCTGTCGCGGGCCTTCGTCGAAATGGCGGGCTGTGCGGAGGAGATGGACAGTCTCGGCACCTTCCCGTTGCGCGGGCTCGGCGAGCCGGTCGATGTCTTCGCCTTTCCAGAGGGCAGGTAGCTCAGACCCCTCGCTTGTTTCCCCAAAGCAGCACGTGCAGTTGGGGCAATACGCGTACCGCAAACCATTGGTCGGCCGTCACCCTTTCGACAAGCCAGTGCATGCGATCCATCACGCCGTCGATATCAATGCGTGCGTCATGGTCATCGGGCAGCGGCGGGGTGTGGTTGCCTGGTTGGAGGAACAGTGGAATTTGGGGATAGCGCTCACCCGCCCGTTGGGCGAATTCGTAGTCGGCATCGTCGAAGATGACGATCTTCAAGGCGATCTCCGGACCGCCGGCTGCCAGTTGAAGACAGTAATCCACCTGGTCCCAATCCGTCAGCATTCCGCTGGATGGCGGTTTAGGGCTGATGACCAGGATGTCGAGATCGCGAAACCAGGCCTGGGCTACGCTTCCCTGCGTTTCCAGTGCAAAGCGGTATCCCTGGGAATGGCCGAGCTCGACCAGCGGCCTCAAGGGCTGTATCGCCGGATTGCCTCCGGAAAGGGAAACCGTCAGTGGTTTGCCCCCGGAGAGTTCGGTGACCTTATGCCAGACCGCCTCAGTGGACATAGGAATCCATTGATCCCGGAACGCGCTGTCGACGGCGTGAAGGCTGTCGCACCAGGAACACCGATAGTCACAGCCGCCTGTCCTGACGAACACCGTCGGCAGCCCAATCAAGACGCCTTCACCCTGTATGGTCGGGCCAAAGATCTCGCTGACGCGAATGGTCCCCACGCTCACGGCCTGTACTCCGCCCAGGTTTTTGGCGTCTCGCTGACGCGAACGGACGATGTCTCCGGGAAGCGCTGCTTGCACCAGTCGTAAAAGTGCCTTGCCAGAAATTCCGACGTGACTTTCGAATGGCCGAAGACGTCGTTCAGGTGACGATGATCGAAAGTTTCGTCGATATAGCGCTTGAGCGGTGAGAGGTCGTGATAGTCACGTACGAAGCCATCATCATTCAGGCTTTCCGCAGCCAGCTCGACAATGACGACGTAGTTGTGCCCGTGAAGCCGAGCACATTGATGGTCGGTAGGCAGGTGATCCAATTGATGGGAGGCGGAGAGATGAAACTCCTTGGTGATGCGGTACATCAACGCACCTCCGTGGCCGAATATCGAGACACGGCCGCTTTCCAGAAATCCTGGTCTTCATATTGCGTGGGATCGGGAACACCGGCAAGATGGAACGCTTCGCGGCGTTCCACGCAGGTTCCGCAGCGCCCACAGTGGAGCTCGCCGCCTTTGTAGCAGGACCATGTCTCCGAAAACGGCGTGCCGTGTTTTGTGCCGTCAACCACGATCGACGCTTTGGAAACATCGACGTAGGGGGCAAGCAGTTTCACGCTGGCATAACCTTCCAACGCTTCGTTCTGCATGCGCTGGAAAGCATCGATGAAGCCCGGTCGGCAGTCCGGGTAGATGAAGTGGTCGCCGCCATGCACGGCGACGGCAACTGCATCTGCTTTTTGCGCGGCCGCCAGACCGAACGCGATTGCCAGCATGATGGCGTTGCGGTTGGGCACGACGGTGGCTTTCATGGTCTCCTCGGCGTAGTGGCCATCCGGAACCTCGACATTGTCGGTCAGGGCCGATCCGCTGAGATGGCCGCCGATGCTGGCGATGTCGATGATATGATGGGGAACGAAGAGCCGTGCGGCACATCTGGCGGCGAAGTCGAGTTCCTTGCGATGCCGTTGGCCGTAGTCGAAGGAGACGAGACCGATAAGCTGTTTTTCCGTTGCTACCTTGTGGGCAAGCGAAACGGAGTCCAGTCCGCCGGAGCAGACGACGATGGTTTTCATACTTTGGATCCCTTGTTTTGACCGGGTGGGCTGCGACCGGATTGCGCGGTGCTTCTAGGACAAATCACGCGTCATGGGAACAGTTTTAAATGTCGGGATTTCACAGCCGAGCAGCTAATCGATCGGAAAGTTGATCTGCGGCGGCAGCGGGAGCTGCAGATCCTCGGCATCCGGATTGTTGATGCGCTGCAGCAGCTTGCGTCCCAGATCTTCGCCGACGGCCGTCGTTCCATTAGCCATCAGAAAATTCATATAAAATTCAAAAGGATGCCGCAATAACCATATTTTTCTCGGGAGTCGAGAAAGGACTTGACGACCAAGGCCTTATAACGTTTTAAATTGTTAACCGCGCGGAGGAGCGCGGCCGTATGCTGACCGCTGCAATGGCGGGAAGCATCGGGCGGCAGGGAGGTCCCGCCGCCGATTTGCAAACGGGAGGAAATTCATGAACAAGTTTTTGAGCTCGGCAGCTATTGCTGTCGTGATGATGGCTGGCCTCAGTGCTGCCCGCGCCGCTGACGTCAAGGAAGTGCAGATGCTGCACTGGTGGACGTCAGGCGGTGAGGCGGCGGCGCTGAACGTCTTGAAGCAGGATCTTTCGAAGGAAGGTTTTGCCTGGAAGGACGTGCCGGTGGCCGGCGGTGGTGGCGATGCGGCGATGACGGCGCTGAAGGCGATGGTTGCGGCCGGCACCTATCCGACAGCCTCGCAGATGCTGGGCTATACCGTGCTCGATTATGCCCAGGCCGGCGTCATGGGCGATCTGACCGAGACGGCGAAGAAGGAAGGCTGGGACAAGTCGGTTCCGGCAGCCCTGCAGAAGTTCTCGGTCTATGACGGCAAGTGGGTTGCAGCCCCGGTCAACGTCCACTCGGTCAACTGGCTGTGGATCAACAAGGCTGTGATGGACAAGATCGGCGGCACTCAGCCGAAGACCTTCGACGAGCTGATCGCGCTGCTCGACAAGGCGAAGGCTGCAGGCGTGATCCCGCTCGCCCTT
>NZ_JACCEY010000045.1:0-1609 GCF_013591995.1 Rhizobium sp. WYCCWR 11146 | reverse complement strand
AGGAAGCGACGATGTTCGATTCCATCGTGCTGTCGACCGGCGGTCCGGAGTTCTACAAGAAGGCCTTCAACGACCTCGACGATGAATCGCTGAAGTCCGACACGATGAAGAAGTCGTTCGATAATCTGGCGACAATCATCAAATATGTCGACCCGAACTTCTCGGGCCGTGACTGGAACCTGGCAACGGCCATGGTCATCAAGGGTGACGCGCTGGTGCAGGTGATGGGCGACTGGGCCAAGGGCGAATTCGTCGCCGCCAAGAAGACGCCGGACACCGACTTCCTCTGCTACCGCTTCCCCGGCACCGACGGCAGCGTGGTCTACAACTCCGACATGTTCGGCATGTTCAACGTTCCTGATGACCGCAAGGCCGCCCAGGTGGCGCTGGCAACCGCAACGCTGTCGAAGAGCTTCCAGTCGGCCTTCAACGTCGTCAAGGGTTCGGTGCCGGCTCGTACCGACGTTCCCGATACCGACTTCGACGCCTGCGGCAAGAAGGGCATCGCCGACCTGAAGGCTGCCAATGAAGGCGGCACGCTGTTCGGCTCGCTGGCGCAAGGCTACGGCGCGCCTCCGGCCATCGCCAATGCCTATAAGGATGTCGTCTCGAAGTTCGTCCACGGCCAGATCAAGACCTCCGACGAAGCCGTCAAGCAGCTCGTCCAGGCGATCGACGACGCCCGCTGAGATCACGTGTGATGACAATGCTTCCCCGCGTGCTCCGCGGGGAAGCTTCAGGCTCCGCGCCGATCATGCGTGGACAATCATGCCCGGACGATCATGCAGAGCCGATCATGCAGGGCCGATTGTGGGGAGGAGATGACATTCCATGAGCACCGTTGCGACAACAGAACCCGCGATCACAACGCGCGGGACAAGAGCATCCATTCGTGGCCGGCTGCAGGATGCGCTGCCGAAGATCGTGCTGGCGCCGAGCTTCGTCATCACCATCATCTTCGTCTACGGCTTCATCGTCTGGACGGCCTATCTGTCGTTTACCAATTCCAAGACCTTTCCCTCCTATGCGCTGACCGGAGCACGCGCTTATCAGCGGCTGTGGCGCTGGACCTTCGAGAGCGATCCGCCGTCCTCCTGGTACACCTCGATCACCAACATGGCGATCTTCGGCTTCCTCTATATCGGCATCTGCCTGGTGCTCGGCCTGTTCCTCGCCATCCTGCTCGACCAGAAGATCCGCGGCGAGAGCGTGTTGCGGCCGATCTTCCTCTATCCGATGGCGCTCTCCTTCATCGTGACAGGCGTTGCCTGGAAATGGTTCCTCGATCCCGGCCTCGGGCTGGAACAGACGCTGCACCATTTTGGCTGGACAAGCTTCCACTTCGACTGGATCAAGAACAAGGACTTCGTCATCTACACCGTCGTCATCGCCGGCGTCTGGCAGGCGTCGGGCTTCGTCATGGCGATGTTCCTGGCGGGTCTGCGCGGCATCGACGGCGAGATCATGAAGGCCGCCCAGATCGACGGCGCTTCGCCATTCCAGCTCTATCGGCGCATCGTCATTCCGCTGCTGCGGCCGATCTTTCTGTCGGCCTTCATCGTGCTCGCCCATATGGCGATCAAGTCCTACGACCTCGTGGTGGCGCTGA
>NZ_JACCEY010000044.1:0-543 GCF_013591995.1 Rhizobium sp. WYCCWR 11146 | reverse complement strand
GCCGAACCACCTTCCGGTGCGGAGGCAAAGGATGCGGTGCGCACGGTGATGACCTTCTTGGCATCGCTCGCCTGTACCGTCTGGATGGCATTGCCGGCATAGATCGGCCGCTTGAAGGTATCGGACGAGATCACCTCGATGATCTCGGAGACCTGGGCAACGTCGAGCAGAGCGGCGACCCGCGGCAGCACATTCTTGCCGACCGAGGTGGCAGCCGAGACAATGGTATCGTAGCTACCCGCCAGCGAAACGATCAGGTCGGCCAGCGGTTCGGCCAGATTGTTGGCGAGTTCGTCGCTTTCGGCCAGCAGCACCCTGGAGACGCCGGCAAGCTTGGCCGCCTGTTCGGCAGCAGCCTTGGCAGCCTTGCCGGCGACGAGCACATGCACGTCGCCGCCGATCTTGGTGGCTGCCGTTAGCGTCTTGGCGGTCTGATCAGACAGGCTGGCATTGTCGTGGTCAGCCAGAAGAAGAATGGTCATGATGATGGCTCCTGTTCCCAGCTGATTACAGCACGCCGGCTTCGTTTTTGAGCTTGTCGAT
>NZ_JACCEY010000043.1:204008-265189 GCF_013591995.1 Rhizobium sp. WYCCWR 11146 | reverse complement strand
CAAAGGTGCATCGGTCTTCCATCCACCACCGCAATAGGCATTACAGCGCCAACAGCGGGTAAAGGGAAGTTACAAAGGTGGCGGCAGCCGGATGAGGGGCGGCCATTCACGCCGCGTGGCAATGCGCTTAAGCCCGGTCGCCGATCATAGAAATCAATTGAGCTTTGGGTGCGGCGGTCGATGCCTCCGCGCCGACGGCCCTGCCGTCTTCCATCGTCACACGGCCTTCGGCAAAGAGCCGCAGCGCTTGTGGATAGATCTGGTGTTCGATGGTGAGCACACGCGCGGCAAGGCTTTCGGCCGTGTCGCCGGAAAGAACCGGCACGGCCGCCTGGCCGATCACCGGCCCCTCATCCATGCCTTCGGTGACGAAATGCACCGTGCAGCCGGCGATCCGCATGCCGGCGTCGATGGCCCGCTGATGCGTATGCAGGCCGGGAAACAGCGGCAGCAGGGAAGGGTGGATGTTGAGCATCCGGCCTTCGTAACGCTGGATGAATGTCGCCGTCAGCAGCCGCATGTAGCCTGCCAGGCAAAGAATATCGGGTTTAAGCTCGTCGAGCGCCGAAAAGATCGCCGCCTCATGCGCATCCTTGCTGGCGTAGTCCTTGCGGGGAAAAGCGAAGGTGGCGATGCCTTCGGCGGCGGCCTTGGCAAGCCCGCCGGCATCCGCCTTGTCGGAGATCACCCCGACGATCTCGGCCGGATAGTCGGCTGCCTTTGCCGCCGCAACCAGCGCCATCATGTTGGAGCCGCTGCCTGATATGAAGACGACGGCGCGTTTGCGCGGCGAGCTCATATGGCAAGCGTGCCCTTGTAGACCGTGCCGGCAGCGCCTTCTTCGCGGGCGATCATGCGGCCGAGCGTGATAACTGTCTCGCCCTCGGCTTCGAGTGCGGCGGAAACCGTCGCGACATTCTCGCCGGCAACGACGGCGATCATGCCGACGCCGCAGTTGAAGGTGCGCAGCATTTCCTTGGCTTCGACGCCGCCCGTCTTGGCGAGCCACGAAAACACCGGCGGCACCTTGACGGCGGCAAGATCGATCTCGGCCGCCAGATGCTTCGGCAGCACGCGCGGAATATTTTCCGGGAAGCCGCCGCCGGTGATGTGCGCCAGCGCCTTGATGGCGCCGGTCTCGCGGATCGCCTTCAGAAGCGGCTTCACATAGATGCGTGTCGGCTCGAGCAGGGCTTCGCCAAGCTTCTTGCCCTCGGCGAACGGCGCCGGTGCATCCCAATCGAGGCCGGACAATTCGACGATCTTGCGCACCAGCGAGAAGCCATTGGAATGGACGCCGGAGGAGGCAAGGCCGAGGATCACGTCACCCTCGGCAATATCGCCGGATGGCAGGAGCTTGCCGCGTTCGGCCGCACCGACAGCAAAGCCGGCGAGATCGTAGTCGCCGGAGGAATACATGCCGGGCATCTCGGCCGTCTCGCCGCCGATCAACGCGCAGCCGGCCTCGCGGCAACCGGCGGCAATGCCGCCGACGATGGCCGCGCCCTGCTCGGGGTCAAGCTTGCCGGTCGCGAAATAATCGAGGAAGAACAGCGGCTCGGCGCCCTGTACCACAAGATCGTTGACGCACATGGCGACGAGGTCGATGCCGACGGTGTCGTGATAGTCGGCATCGATCGCGATCTTCAGCTTGGTGCCGACGCCGTCATTGGCGGCGACCAGAACCGGATCGGTAAAGCCTGCCGCCTTGAGGTCGAAAAGCCCGCCGAAGCCGCCGATCTCGCCGTCGGCGCCGGGACGGCGGGTCGAGCGCACCGCCGGCTTGATCTTCTCGACGAGCAGGTTGCCGGCATCGATGTCGACGCCCGCATCGCTATATGTCAGGCCGTTTTTCCCAGACTGGCTCATGCTGGTCTCCGATGGCTATTTCAGGCGGCAAACGTGCCGCGTCATCTGCCGGTCGCAATTGCATGACAGGGGCTTTTATGCAAGCGCTGCATGGCAAAAGCCCCCAATTTCCCGCGTCTTCTTCCGGCCTTTCCGGGATTCGGCGCGACAGGGTTGACCATCTTTGCGCCTGCATCCTATGTGCTGAATGGCCGCTTCGGATCGCATGCGGCGTTCGGCGGCGGCGAGCGATCAGCGGGGAAGGCAATGCCACAGCAAGTCAGTGGGAACATTCTCAAGCGTCAGATCTTCTTCTGGCTGGCGGCGCTCGTCTTTTTCATCGCCTTTCTCTATGTCTTCAGCTCGATCCTGCTGCCCTTCATCGCCGGCATGGCGATCGCCTATTTCCTCGATCCGGTGGCCGACCGGCTGGAGCGGCTGGGTCTAAGCCGCATGATGGCGACCATCGGCATTCTCGTTGCCTTCGTCATCGTCTTCGCGCTGGCGCTGATGATCCTCATTCCGGTGCTGATCAGCCAGTTCAACGATTTCGCTCAACGTCTGCCGGGTTATATCAGCCAATTACAGCAGTTTATCGCGCAGGCGCAGAATTCGCTGCTGCCGGACTGGGTCGAGAACCAGATGGGCACGATCAAGGACAATCTCTCGGGCATCCTGTCGGAGGGCATGGGCTTCCTCACCGGGCTCTTTGCGCAGATCTGGAATTCCGGCAAGGCGATCGTCGACGTCATATCGCTGCTCGTCGTCACCCCCGTCGTCGCCTTCTACATCCTGCTCGATTGGGACCGCATGGTCGCCAAGGTCGACCAATGGATCCCGCGCGATTATGTCAGCGATGTTCGCCAGATCGCCAAGGAGATCGACCAGGCGATTGCCGGCTTCATCCGCGGCCAGGGCTCGCTCTGCCTCATCCTCGGCATCTATTATGCCGTCGGCCTTTCTCTCGTCGGGCTGAATTTCGGCCTGCTGATCGGCCTCTTCGCCGGCATGATCAGCTTCATTCCCTATGTCGGCTCGATGGTTGGCCTCGTGCTGGCGGTCGGCGTCGCGCTTGTGCAGTTCTGGCCCGATTATCCGTGGATCGGCCTGGTGCTCGTTGTCTTCTTCAGCGGTCAGTTCCTGGAAGGCAACATTCTGCAGCCGAAGCTCGTCGGCTCCAGTGTCGGCCTGCATCCGGTCTGGCTGATGTTTGCGCTCTTTGCCTTCGGCGCGCTCTTCGGTTTCGTCGGGCTTCTGGTTGCCGTGCCGGCGGCGGCGGCCGTCGGCGTCCTTGTTCGTTTCGCGCTTTCACGCTACCTTCAGAGTGATCTTTATTTTGGCGGGTCGCCCAGTGGCCGCGCCCGGAAGACGAAATCAGTTCCCAATGAATGACGTGAAAAACGCTGATCCGAAGCGCAAGGCCGGAGAGCAGCTGCCGCTGGTCTTTTCGCACGATGCCGCAAGCGGGCGCGACGACCTCCTGATCTCGGAGCGTCTTGCCGCCGCCGTTTCGATCGTCGATGCCTGGCCGGCATGGCCATCGCCGGTCGTCGTGCTCGCCGGCCCCGTCGGTTCGGGAAAATCGCATCTCGCCCGCATCTGGCGGGAATTGAGCGGCGCCGTCGATATCCATCCCGAGCTTGGCTCGGACGCCGCGGTTGCCGCCGCTGCCGGCCCGGTGCTGTTCGAGGACGCCGACCGCCTCGGATTCGACGACAATGCGCTCTTCCACGTCATCAACAGCGTCCGCGAAAACGGTACCAGCTTGTTGATCACCAGCCGTCTCTGGCCGATGTCGTGGCCGGTTTTGCTGCCCGATCTGCGCTCGCGGCTGAAAGCGGCAACCGTCGTCGAGATCGGCGAACCCGATGAGGCGCTGTTGTCGCAGGTGATCGTCAAGCTCTTCGCCGACCGGCAGCTTTATATAGATGACAAACTCGTGCTCTATATCGTTGTCAGGATGGAGCGGTCGCTGAACGCGGCCCAGACAATCGTCGAAAGGCTTGACCGGCTGGCCCTGTCGCGGGGCACGAAAATCACCCGGTCTCTTGCTGCCGAAGTATTGAATGAATTGGGAAATTCGGAACCGGCCGATTGACTGTCACAGTTCCGTCGTCAAACTGATATAATTGCCTTTGGCGATTGAAAACGGGGTAAGCGGACCATGGATAGTGCAGTCGCAGAACATCAGGAACTCACTCCGGAAATCAACGACAACACCCCCCCGCTGGAAGAGTTGCTCAAGAGCCCCGAGCGCTTCATCAACCGAGAATTCTCCTGGCTGCAGTTCAATCGCCGTGTCCTGGAAGAAACCCTGAACACCGAGCATCCGTTGCTCGAGCGTGTCCGCTTCCTGTCGATCTCGGCCGCCAACCTCGATGAATTCTTCATGGTGCGTGTCGCCGGCCTCGAGGGCCAGGTACGCCAGAATATCGCCATCCGCAGCCCGGACGGCAAGACGCCGGCCGAGCAGCTCGACTCGATCCTGCAGGAGATCGACCATCTGCAGATGGAGCAGCAGGCCTCGCTCGCCGTGCTGCAGCAATATCTCGCCAAGGAAGACATCCTGATCGTGCGCCCCGGCGCCCTGAGCGAGGGCGACCGCCAGTGGCTGGCCGCCGAATTCGAACAGGCGATCTTCCCCGTGCTGACGCCGCTGTCGATCGATCCCGCCCATCCGTTCCCCTTCATTCCGAATCTCGGCTTCTCCATCGGTCTGCAGCTCGTCAGCAAGAACGGCCGCGAGCCGATGACGGCGCTGCTGCGCCTGCCGGTGGCGCTCGACCGCTTCGTCCGCCTGCCGGATGATGGAAACACAATCCGCTACATCACGCTGGAAGATGTCGCCAATATCTTCATCCATCGGCTCTACCCGGGTTACGAGGTGCAGGGCTCCGGTACGTTCCGCGTCATCCGCGACAGCGATATCGAAGTCGAGGAAGAGGCCGAGGATCTCGTCCGCTTCTTCGAAACGGCGCTGAAACGCCGCCGCCGCGGCAAGGTCATCCGCATCGAGACCGACTCGGAAATGCCGGCCTCGCTGCGTCAGTTCGTCGTTCAGGCGCTCAATATCCCTGATAATCGCGTCGCCGTTCTGCCTGGTCTTCTGGCGCTGAACACCCTGTCTGAGATCACCAAGGCGCCCCGCGACGATCTGCGCTTTCCCTCCTACAATGCGCGATTTCCCGAGCGCGTCCGCGAACATGCCGGCGACTGCTTCGCCGCCATCCGCGAAAAGGACATGGTCGTCCATCACCCCTACGAATCCTTCGACGTGGTGGTCCAGTTTCTTCTCCAGGCTGCGCGCGATCCTGACGTCCTGGCGATAAAGCAGACGCTTTACCGCACCTCCAACGACAGCCCGATCGTTCGCGCGCTGATCGATGCCGCCGAAGCCGGCAAGTCGGTGACGGCGCTGGTCGAGCTCAAGGCCCGCTTCGACGAAGAGGCGAACATCCGCTGGGCGCGCGACCTCGAGCGTGCCGGCGTCCAGGTCGTCTTCGGCTTCATCGAGCTCAAGACCCACGCCAAGATGTCGCTGGTCGTCCGTCGCGAGGATGGCAAACTGCGTACCTATTGCCATCTCGGCACCGGCAACTATCACCCGATCACCGCGAAGATCTATACCGATCTCTCCTACTTCACCTGCAATCCCGTCATCGCCCACGACATGGCGAACATCTTCAACTTCATCACCGGCTACGGCGAGCCGGAAGAGGGCATGCAGCTCGCCATCTCGCCCTATACGATGCGCTCGCGCATCCTGCGTCACATCGAGGAAGAGGTCCAGCACGCCAGGAACGGTGCACCGGCGGCGATCTGGATGAAGATGAATTCGCTTGTCGATCCCGACATCATCGACGCGCTCTATCGCGCCAGCCATGCCGGCGTCGAGATCGATCTCGTCGTGCGCGGCATCTGCTGCCTGCGTCCGCAGGTGCCTGGCCTTTCGGAAAAGATCCGCGTCAAGTCGATCGTCGGCCGCTTCCTCGAACACAGCCGCATCTTCTGCTTCGGCAACGGCCACGGCCTGCCGTCCGACAAGGCGCTGGTTTACATCGGCTCGGCCGACATGATGCCGAGAAACCTTGATCGCCGCGTCGAAACCATGGTTCCGCTGACGAATCCCACCGTTCACGAGCAGGTCTTGTCACAGATTATGCTTGGCAACGTGATTGACAATCAACAAAGCTACGAGATATTGCCCGACGGTACGTCGCGTCGCATGGAAGTGCGCAGGGGCGAAGAACCGTTCAACGCGCAGCAGTATTTCATGACCAATCCGAGCCTGTCCGGCCGTGGTGAAGCTCTGAAGTCCAGTGCGCCGAAGCTGATCGCCGGCCTGCTCGAAGGCCGCAACAACAAGTAATACTGGACCTAAATGGTTGAATCTGAAGCCCAGGGGCGCCTTCCGGGGATCGCCCCGGTCTCCGTCGTCGATATTGGATCGAATTCCATTCGTCTTGTCGTCTACGAAGGCATGTCCCGTTCGCCGACCGTCCTCTTCAACGAAAAGGTCCTCTGCGGCCTCGGCAAGGGCGTCGCCCTTACCGGCAAGATGGATGAAGACAGCGTCGCGCGGGCTTTGGCGGCGCTGCACCGTTTCAAGGCTCTGTCCGACCAGGCGCGCGCTGCCACCATGTATGTGCTGGCGACGGCGGCCGCGCGCGAGGCGAGCAACGGTCCTGATTTCATCCATCAGGCAGAAACCATCCTTAACCGCAAGGTTCGCGTGCTCTCGGGCGAGGAAGAGGCAAAATTCGCCTCGCTCGGCATCATCAGCGGTTTCTACAATCCTGATGGCATTGCCGGCGACCTCGGTGGCGGCTCGCTGGAACTGATCGATATCAAGGGCAAGGAGTTCGGCAAGGGCATCACGCTGCCGCTCGGCGGCCTGCGCCTGTCGGAATATGCCGGCGGCTCGCTTTCCAAGGCCCGGACCTTTGCCCGAAAGCAGCTGAAGACGGCAAAGCTGCTGTCGAAAGGCGAGGGGCGCACCTTCTACGCCGTCGGCGGCACCTGGAGAAACATTGCCAAGCTGCACATGGAAATCACCCATTATCCGCTGCATATGATGCAGGGCTATGAGGTGTCGCTCGAAGCGATGATGCTGTTCCTCGAACAGGTGACCGCGCGCGATTCCAGGGAGCCGGCGCTGCAGGCCGTTTCCAAGCACCGCCGTTCGCTGCTGCCCTTCGGCGCTATCGCCATGAAGGAAGTCCTGAGCGCGATGAAGCCGTCGGTGATTTCCTTCTCGGCGCAGGGTGTGCGCGAGGGATATCTCTATTCGCTGCTGTCGGAGTCCGAGCGCCGCCTGGATCCGCTGCTTGCCGCCGCCGGCGAACTGGCGATCCTGCGTGCCCGTTCGCCGGAGCATGCCCGCGAGCTGGCGGAATGGACCGGCCGCATGATGCCCCTCTTCGGCATCCAGGAAACCCAAGAGGAAGGCCGCTACCGTCAGGCGGCCTGTCTGCTGGCCGATATCAGCTGGCGCGCCCATCCGGACTATCGCGGCCTGCAGGCGCTGAACGTCATCGCCCACTCTTCCTTCGTCGGCATCAGTCATCCCGGCCGCGCCTTTATCGCGCTTTCCAACTATTACCGTTTCGAAGGCCTGCATGACGACGGCGCCACCGGTCAACTGGCGCAGATCGCCACGCCGCAGCTCATCGAGCGCGCCAAGCTGCTCGGCGGCATGCTGCGCGTCGTCTACCTCTTCTCGGCCTCGATGCCCGGCATCGTCAAAAACCTGACCTTCCGCAAATCATCGAGCCCGGACCTCGACCTCGAATTCGTCGTGCCTCCCGAATATCGCGATTTCGCCGGCGAACGCCTGGACGGCCGCCTGCAGCAGCTTTCGAAGTTGACGAACAAGCGGTTGGCGTTTCGGTTCGAGTAGGTCTGATTTACAACCAGACTTGTGCCGAGGAGGCCCCCCTCTGGCCTGCCGGCCATCTCCCCCACAGGTGGGGAGATTACAAGTGGCATGACCTTCCCGCATCTTGAACGTCAAGCCGAGTTGAATCGCTGATTGTTTGGGGAAGCCCCTGCGCCCAGCCAATCTCCCCACCTGTGGGGGAGATGCCCGGCAGGGCAGAGGGGGCACACACGGCACAGCGTCAACGAAAAAGGGCCGCCTTCGCGCCGCCCTCTGCATTTTCAACCCGAGAATTCCGAACTTACTTCGCGTTCAAAAACTCGCCAACCTCAAGCAGGCTGAACTCGTTATTGTCGGCCTTGTCGACGGCGCGGCCGGCCGAGAAGGGCAGGTTGTTGTCGTTGCCGATGATGATGTGCGTGGCGTCGACGCGATCGACGTTTTCGATCGTCACGAAGGGCATGTCGTAAACGCCGTCCTTGCTGCCGGCCTTCTTCTTGTTGTCGGGGTCCTGGATGTTCAGGAGATCGATATAGCCGATCTTGCGGACGGCCTTGCCGACATTGGCGTCGTTGAACTCGATCTTGTAGACGCGCTTCAGCACGGCCGGAGCTTCGAAGCAATCCGGCTTCGGCTGCTTCGGGTCGGCGCAGGCCTTGTCCGTCGTGCCGGCGCCGTTGTCGCGCTCGATGACGAGAGCGGTCGTTTCGTCGAGCATGTTGAAGTCGCCGATCGACACACCCTTGTCTTCGAACGGATAGAGCCAGCTGCGGCCGGTCCACTTCTTCGAAGCGACATCGAATTCGATGACGCGGATGGCGGTGTGGCCGTCGACCGTTTCCACCGTGCCGTCATCCTTGTAGATGGCGCCTTCGAGCAGGCCGTAGAGCTTGGCGCCGTCCTTCGACATGGCGAAGCCTTCGAAGCCGCCGGAGCGCTTCAGATTGAAGACCGGCATTTTCGCAGCCGGGTTGGCCGGAACCGAGAGAAGCGGATTGTCGGGCGAAAGCACCGGTTTGCCGTCGAGCGTCGTCGGGATGACGTCGGTGAGGCGGCCTGACGTGTCGAACTTCAGGATGTAGGGACCGAATTCGTCGCCGATCCAGAAGCCGTCGGCAACCGGCTGGATCGATTCGATGTCGAAGTCGGCGCCGGTAAGATAACGCGTATCGGTGCCTTCGAGAACGATCGGGAACGGAGCGATCTTGTTCGGATCGGAGAGGAAGAGGTTCTTGACGACTTCGGCCTTGTTGCCGGCCCAGTCGAACTTCATCTGGTGCAGGAAGAGCATGGAGTCCGACGAATTGGACTTCGAGCCGAAGCCGTTGTCGGAGAGCGTCCAGAAGGTGCCGTCGGCCATCGTCTTGACCCCCGAGAAACCCTGGATCGGCTGGCCGTCGAAGGGAAGCTTCAGATCGGTGATGCGGGCTCCGTCCTTGCCGGGAACGGTGCCGAGCGCTTCGGTGCGCTTGCGGTCCGGCGTCGTAAACTTGCCGGAATGCTTGAGGAATTCGGGGGCATCGGCCGGCGCCGGAACCATGGTGTTGGCAGGCAGGATCGCCTGGCCCGCGAGTTTGGCCGGGAACTGCTGCTGGTCGGCCGAAGCGGCGCCCGCGACCAGGATGAAAAGCGATACGGAAGCAAAAAGGACGTTCTTCATAATATCCCCGTGGAACGGATTGCAAAGGCCTTCCGCTTAGCAGGGCTTCCGTGTCAGCGAATTGACGGTTGGGTGAAGCTTTGGTGACGTCCGGTGTAGTCGTTGCTCAGCCGTGCAGTATGACCGCCTGCGTGTTCAGCACGGTGACCGCGCGCGAGGAGAGCGCCATGACGCCGAGCGCCTGGCCGCGTCCCTTCACGGCATGGGTGCCGAGATCCTCGCAGGATATGTCGTCGGGAAATTTCATGCGCCGGGCAAGCTCGCTGGAAATCAGAATCGATCTGTTCAGACTGCGGCAGAGCGTCTCCAACCGGGCGGTGGTGTTCACCGTATCGCCGAAATAGCTGATCTTATGATGATCGACACCGATTTCGGCGGTGATGATCTCGCCGCCGTGAAGGGCGGCACGGAGCTTCGGCACCTGCCCGTAATTTTTCCGCCAGCCGGCGGCATTGGCGTCGATATCGGCAAGGATATCGAAGATGCAGCGCACACAACGCGCATTCTTGACGCCGCGGGCAAGTGGCCAGGTGATGATCGCCGCATCGCCGACATAGTCGTTGATCATGCCCTTGTGGCGCCTGACGGGCTCGGCGAAGGTCGCAAACAGTGAACTCAGCAGCTGTTGCGCCCTGAGGTCGCCGTGCTTTTCGGCAAAAGCCGTCGAATCGACGAGGTCGATGAACAGGAAGACGCGCTCTTCCTTGACCGGATTGCGGTAGCGGCTGATGAGCATGCTGAGGAAAACTTCACGACCAAGCAGTTCTCGCACGCGCAAGACGAAGATCAGCATCGTGCAGACCGCCAGGGCATAGAGGAAGACTTCGAACGGCATGATGACGAGGTCGAGGAGCGACACCGGCTTCACCATGCCGAGCGACCAGAGCAGCAGGCCGGCGCAGGCAAAGCCGATGCTCATCAGGATTTCGTAGATCAGCAGCTCGGTGATGATGAAGGCGAAGGTCGGCAGCTTCTGGATGCGTCTATAAAGCGTCCGAAACAGCACCTTGCGCTCGAAGGCGAGGATCGGCATGCCGATGAAGAGCGCGAAGATCGCCCCGATGATCGGCGTCTGATTGGAGTAGAACATCAGATCATAGACGACGCCGCTGGCCGCAAGGACGATCGTGATCAGGATCCAATTCTGTGTCGGAGTTATTTCCCGCATGCCGCCTCTGCGCCGTGATGTTTCTTCCCGCCATTGTTTCAGGCCGGAAAAAACCGTCAAGCGAATTCGAAATTACAGCGCTGCGCGGCTTTTTCAGACGCGCGGCGCTGCAGCACTTTGAATGACTGCATAATCTATCCTTAAATCGATGCCGATTTAAGGCGTGATGCAGTCGCCTTAGAGGCTGACGGTTTCGACCTTCCGGTCGACGAAGCGCAGAGCGATCGCGCCCTGGATCAGTTGCAGTGCCGGCTCGCCGAAAAGATCGCGCCGCCAGCCGTGCAGGGCGGCGACTTCGGCCTTCTCGCCCTCGGCGGCGATCTTGTCGAGATCCTCGCTGTTGGCGATCACCTTCGGCGCCACGCCGTGTTTTTCCGAAATCAGCTTCAGCAGAACCTTCAGCAATTCGACGGCAGCAGCGGCCCCTTCGGGCGCCTGCGCCTGGCGTGGCACATGCGGCATATCGGCCTTCGGAAGAGCAAGAGCGGTGTTGACAGCCTCGATGACCGCGGCGCCGGAAGTCGAGCGCTCCCAACCCTTCGGAATGGTGCGCAGACGGCCGAGCGCCTCGGTATCCTTGGGCTGCTGCTGGGCGATCTCGTAGATCGCATCATCCTTCAGCACCCGTGAACGCGGCACGTTGCGGGCGCGCGCCTCGCGTTCGCGCCAGGCGGCGACATATTTCAGGATCGCCAGCTCCTGCGGTTTGCGCAGGCGCATCTTCAGCCGCTGCCAGGCATCGTCTGGATGCATGTCGTAGGTTTCGCGCGACTCGAGAATGTCCATTTCCTCGGAGAGCCAGGAGGTGCGGCCTTCGCGATCAAGTTCCGCCTTCAGCGACAGGTAGACGTCGCGCAGGTGGGTGACGTCGGCCAGCGCATAATCCAGCTGTTTGTCCGAAAGCGGCCGGCGGCTCCAGTCGGTGAAGCGCGACGACTTGTCGATATGGACGTTCTTGATGCGGCTGACCAACTGGTCATAGGAGACGCTGTCGCCAAAGCCGCAGACCATGGCGGCGACCTGCGTGTCGAAGATCGGATGCGGAATGAGATTGCCGCGATTGAAGATGATTTCGATGTCCTGGCGGGCCGCATGAAAGACCTTCAGCACCTTCGTATCGGCCATCAGCTCGAAGAAGGGGGCGAGATCGATGCCCTTGGCCAGCGGATCGACGAGAACTTCCGTCGTCGGGCTTGCCATCTGGATCAGGCAGAGCTCCGGCCAGAAGGTCGTTTCGCGCAGGAATTCGGTGTCGATGGTGATGAAGTCGGACTTGGCCAGCTCTTTGCAGGCGGCCGCCAAATCGGCGGTGGTTTCGATCATATCATTTCATTCGCAAGGAAAAGGTCGGTTAAACCTTCCTTCTCCTTTCGGTTCGATATGTCAATACAACAGCATACGCTTCGAGCATTGCTGGCTAAGAATCACGTCCAAACTGAGGCAAGGCACGATGCATGGCCGCAATCGCGGTGAAAGTGCAGGCGGCCTCAGCTGACCCTAAGATAACTTGTCATCCCCGTCTTCTGATGCTCGATGATATGGCAATGCAGCAGCCAGTCGCCGGGATTGTCGGCGACGAAGGCAAGCTGCACCTTCTCGTCCGGCTGAATCAGATAGGTATCGGAGACCAGCGGCATCACCTCCCGCGTCGAGGAGGAGATCACCGTGAAGCTCATCCCGTGCAGATGGATCGGATGCGCATGCGGCGTGGTATTCTCCAGATTGAAGATATAGCTCTTGCCGAGCTTCAATTCCGCAAGCGGCGCCGTCGGATCGGGCGTGTCGCCCGGCCACGGCACCTTGTTGATGGCCCAGAAACTGTAGCCGAGCGTGCCGCAGATGCTTTCGACGGCGGCATTCTCGGCAGTTGCGCTCAGCACCAGGGGTATCTGCTCGGCGACGGAAAGATCGGCCTTCTGGACGGGATTGTCGATAAGCGGCCCGAGATCGCCGATGGCGCGCTTCAACGATGATCCGACCGCGCGCAGGCTGGCGATCGTCTTCGGCGTCGTGCCGCGGATATCCTCGAGCGTCGCGACCGCGCCTTCATCATCCGGCATGCGCACGGCAAGATCGAGCCGTTGGCCCGGTCCGATCTGCAGGAGGTCGAGGGGAAAACGCTTCGGCACCGGATTGCCGTCGATCGCAATCACGGTGGCCTCGGCGCCTTCCATCTTCAGCGAGAAGATCCGCGTCACATCGGTCACGGCAATGCGCAGCCGCACCAGCCCGCCGGCCGGCGCGTCATATCGCGGCTCTTGGTGCCAGTTGGCGGTGCGCACCGTGCCGTAGGTGCCGGTCTTGGCCGCGTCGCGTGGCCGGAAGGCGGCGATGAACTGCCCGTCACCGCCGAGCCGCCAGTCGCGCAGGTTCAGCACCACCTCGGCATCGAATTCCGGATCGGCCGGATCTTCGACGACGATGACGCCGGTCATCCCATGCCCCATCTGCGTCAGCGTGTTGCAATGTGGATGATACCAGAATGTGCCGGCATCGGGCGGTGTGAAGGCATAGTCGAAGCTGTCGCCGGTATAGACGTAGGGCTGCGTCATGAACGGCACGCCGTCCATGCGGTTGTCGATGCGAAGCCCGTGCCAGTGGATCGTCGTCGGCTCGTCGAGCCCGTTTTTCAGCCGCGCCGCATAGGGTCGCCCCTTCCTCATCCTGAGAATCGGCGGCATGCTGTCATGGCCCCAGCTCATGATATCCCTGGTCGGTCCCGCCTCGGTCAGCATGGCCTCGGTCTTCACCGCCGTCAGCAGCTGCGGCTCGGGAGCCGCCTCGGCAAATCCGAATTTACCGGCAATGCCGATGCCGACGCCATAGGCACCCGCCACAGCGGATGCCTTGAGAAGGTTGCGGCGGCTAAGGAGAGGCATGCGGATGCTCCACGGTGAGAATGCCGATCCTTTTAAAGTTGACCGGCATCTTCATCAATACAGGAAGCGCGGCCAAACTGCCGCAGCATACCGGTCGCAGCCTCGCCATAAACGCGTGTCAAACGCCGGGCTGCGTGCGCCAAGCCTTGACAAATCGGAGCGTCCATGCGCTTTTCCGCCCGATTTTCTTGTCGGCGCTTGAGGGTCTTGGAACCCTTGCTGCCGTCTTAAGCCACATGCCAGGATTTGAGATCATGCATCGCTATCGCAGCCACACATGCGCCGCCCTCCGCAAGTCGGATGTCGGCTCGACCGTCCGTATCTCCGGCTGGGTTCACCGCGTTCGCGACCATGGCGGCGTTCTCTTCATCGATCTTCGCGACCATTACGGCATCACCCAGGTCGTTGCCGATCCCGACAGCCCGGCCTTCAAGATGGCGGAAACCGTGCGCGGCGAATGGGTCATCCGTATTGACGGCCTCGTCAAGGCCCGTACCGAAGACACGGTCAACAAGACCATGGCGACCGGCGAAATCGAGCTCTACGCACAGGAGATCGAAGTCCTCTCCGCCGCCAAGGAATTGCCGCTGCCGGTCTTCGGCGAGCCGGACTATCCCGAAGACGTCCGCCTGAAGTATCGTTTCCTCGATCTTCGCCGCGAAACGCTGCACCGGAACATCGTCAAGCGCACCCAGGTCATCTCGGCCATGCGCCGCGAAATGAGCAATGTCGGCTTCACCGAATATACGACGCCGATCCTGACGGCCTCCTCGCCGGAAGGCGCGCGCGACTTCCTCGTGCCGTCGCGCATCCATCCCGGCACTTTCTACGCGCTGCCGCAGGCGCCGCAGCAGTACAAGCAGCTGCTGATGGTTGCCGGCTTCGACCGTTACTTCCAGATCGCGCCGTGCTTCCGCGATGAAGACCCGCGCGCCGATCGCCTGCCGGGCGAATTCTACCAGCTCGACCTCGAAATGAGCTTCGTCACCCAGGAAGACGTCTGGAACACGATGGGCCCGCTGATGACCTCGATCTTCGAGGAATTCGCCGAAGGCAAGCCGGTCACCAAGGAATGGCCGCGCATCCCCTATGACGAAGCGATTCGCAAATATGGCTCCGACAAGCCCGATCTGCGCAACCCGATCGTCATGCAGGCCGTGACCGAGCATTTTGCCGGCTCGGGCTTCAAGGTTTTCGCGGGCATGATCGCCTCCAACCCGAAGGTCGAGATCTGGGCTATTCCGGCCAAGACCGGCGGTTCAAGAGCGTTCTGCGATCGCATGAATGCCTGGGCGCAGTCGACCGGTCAGCCTGGCCTCGGCTACATCTTCTGGCGCAAGGAAGGTGACAAGCTCGAGGGCGCCGGCCCGCTTGCAAAGAACATCGGCGAGGAGCGCACCGACGCGATCCGTACCCAGCTCGGCCTCGATGACGGTGACGCCTGCTTCTTCGTTGCCGGCGATCCGGCGAAGTTCTACAAGTTTGCCGGTGAAGCCCGCACCAAGGCCGGCGAAGAGCTGAACCTTGTCGATCGCGACCGTTTCGAACTGTGCTGGATCGTCGACTTCCCGTTCTTCGAATGGAGCGAGGAAGAAAAGAAGGTCGATTTCGCCCACAACCCCTTCTCCATGCCGCAGGGCGGCCTCGATGCGCTTCAGAACCAGGATCTGCTGACCATCAAGGCGTTCCAGTATGACGCCGTCTGCAACGGCTTCGAAATCGCCTCGGGCTCGATCCGCAACCAGTCGCCGGAAACCATGGTCGCCGCCTTCGAGAAGGTCGGCCTCAGCCAGCAGGATGTCGAGGATCGTTTCGGCGGCCTCTACCGCGCCTTCCAGTACGGCGCGCCCCCGCATGGTGGCGCCGCCTTCGGCATCGACCGTATCGTCATGCTGCTCGTCGGCGCGAAGAACCTGCGCGAAATCTCGCTGTTCCCGATGAACCAGCAGGCCCAGGACCTGCTGATGGGCGCGCCGAGCCCGGCAGCGCCGACACAGCTGCGCGAACTCTCGATCCGGCCGATCCCGCCGGTCAAGAAAGACTGAGATCGTCTGATCCCGAATGCAAAAGCCCGGCAAATCGCCGGGCTTTTCTGTTGGTTCGGTCGCTCACAATGCCGCGTAGATTGCTTCGCGAAGATCGACTGTGAACTTGCCCCACATGCCTTCCAGCGTCGTGTTGGTCAGCGCAACGACGGTCAGCCCGTTGACCGGATCGATGAACCAGCTATGGCCGTAGACGCCGCCCCATTTCAGCGTGCCCTCGGGGAAGGGGACGCCTGCCTCGGCCGGATTGGTGATGACTGACCAGCCGAAGCCAAAGCCGGAGCCGGGTTCGTGCTGCTGGCGCTGGCCGTCGGCCTGGTCCGTCATCATCATCCCTACGGTTTCGGTCGAGAGCAGCGGTGCGCCGCCCCTACGGATGGTTTCGAGTATGGCCAGGATATCACCCGCCGTTCCCGCCATGCCGGCGCCGCCAGAATGATAGGAGGTGGGGTCGAAGATGCGGTTCGGCGCGAAGCGGATGGGACCCATCAGCGACATCACCAGCGCAGTCTCGCCCATCAGCGCCGGTTCGGGTGAAGCGTCCATATAGGCCGCTGCCAGCCGGCTGCGGTCGCGAACCGAAAACGCGGTATCGGCAAGTCCAAGCGGTTTCGTCACCAGATCAGCGATGGCCTCGCCCAGCGGCACGCCGGTTTCCGCCTCGATGACGCCGCCCAGAACATCCATGGCAACGGAATATTGCCAGTCGCTGCCCGGCGCGAAGCGCAGTGGCGCGCTGGCGATCCGCCGCAGGTTCTCGGCCAGCGGCAGTCCCGGTTCGTCGAGGCCGTCGGAAACGCCGGCGCGGGCATAAGCATCGTCCCCTTCGAAGAAGCTGTAGCTGAGGCCGGACGTATGGGTCAGCAGGTGGCGGATGCGAATGATCGCTTCGCTGCCGTCAGGCAGCCTCGGTCGGAAGTCCGGCAGCCACCTCGTCACCGTGTCGTCCAGCCCGATTTTTCCCTGCTCGACGAGCCGCATCGCGGCGATGGTGACGATCGGCTTGGTGATGGAGGCAAGCCTGAAAATGGTGTTCTCGCGCATCGCTAGACCATATTCGCGGTCGGCAAGGCCGGCGGCGCGGCGATGGACGATCTCTCCGTCACGGGCGATAAGCACCACCGCTCCCACAAGCCGTTTGTCGTCGAGAGCACTTGTGATGGCCGCATCGACTGCAGCTGCAAGCGATGAATTCCTGTCGGCGTCTGCCATTTCAAGGGGAAGACTCATCAGATTAAACCTTCTATAATCACAATGACCGTTCCTGAATATAGAAAGCCGCTTCAAATTTCTAGAGTGATCATTGTGAAAAATAGCCGAGACGTGGAAAAATCTACCGCCCGCCGCCGCGGCCGTCCGCCGGCCTTCGACCGCGAGACGGTGCTGTCGGCGGCGCGCGAGACATTCTGGGCGCATGGATACGAGGGCGCCTCGATCGCCGATCTCACCGCCGCCATGGGCATCACGCCGCAAAGCCTTTATGCCGCCTTCAACTCGAAGGCCGATCTTTACCGCGCCGCGTTGGAGCAATACCGAGGGCTGGGCTCCGATACGTTTTCCGCGCTCGGCGAGCCGATCGATACCGTCTCCGCCTTCGAGCGCATATTGCGGGGTTCGGCGGCGATTTTCTCGGCTCCAGAGCATCCGAAAGGCTGCATGATCTCGACGGCTGTGCTGAACTGCGCCAGCGAGAACGAGGTGATCGCCGATCATGTCGCAGCGATGCGCCGTCGGTCGCTGGACGCTTTCACGGCGAGGATCGAGCGTGGCATCCGCGAGGGCGACATGAAGCCAGAGACGAACCCCCGCGCGCTTGCACGGTTCCTTGGTGCCATCATCCAGGGCATGTCGGTGCAGGCGAGGGACGGCGCATCTCTAGAGGAATTGCTTGATATCGCAGTCCTCGCCATCGCCGAGGTCGCCCGTCATCGCGCCTGAAAACGAAAAGGCCCGGCAGTTCACTACTGCCGGGCCTTTCGTCGCGAGATCGAAGCGATTAGTCGTTGGCGGTAACCTTGACGCCGAGCACCTGCGGCAGCGTGTTCGGAGCGCCCATGGCGGCGCCCACGATCGTCGGGAACGGTACCGGCTTTTCAGGAGCTGCCTTGACAGTCAGGCTCTTCGGATCGTCGAGGAAGGTGTTGACGGCAGCCGAAACGGCGTTCTGCAGTTCCGGGATATTGAGCTGCGCCAGCATGATCGGCGTCATCGCCTTCAGTGAATCCGCCATCTGCTTGCCCGACATGTTCTGCTGCGAACCGGCATAATCGAGCGCGCGCTTGGTGATCGAGGCATCTTCGAAGCGCACCTGCGCGGCCTCGAAGGACAGCTGCTGCATCAGGCCGAGCATGGCAAGACCGAGCGCCTGCTGCGATTCTTCCTTGTTCGCACTGGTTTCAGATTGCTTCATCGCATCCTGCAGCGACTTCACGAAGGCCATCGTGTAGCCCGAGATCTTGAAGCCAAGGTTCAGCTTGCCGATGTTGGTGAAGTCGAAGGCGAATTCCGAAATGTCGATCGTGCCGGGGGCCAGTTCCCAGGCGCCCTTCATGGTGATGTCGCCCTGGATGTGCTGCAGGGCCAGCTTCTCGATCGCGTCCTTGCTCTGCGGATCCTCAGCCTTGCTGAGATCGGCCTTCATGCTTTTGAAGGCGCCGTCGAAATCGAAGCCGGATTCGTCTTCGCGCAGCGTCAGGTTGACGTCGCTTTCGAGCACCGAGAACAATTCCGCCCCATCCTTGACCACCTTCAGTGGGCCGGTATGGGCAGTTTCGTAGAGCATCATGGTATCGAGCGTGTCGCCGCCCGGCGTTGCCGGGATCGAGATGCCGCCGAGCGTCAGCTCCTGCGCCGTGACCGTGACGCCGTCTTTCGTGGTGTTGATGTCGGGGAAGGCGGCCTCTTCGATGTAATAGCCGCCATCCTCGTCTTCTTCGACGCCGGAAAGGGTGACTTCGCCAACGGCCAGGCTTTCGCCGCCGGCCGATTTGACGCTGACATTCTTCAGCGTCGCGGTCGTGCCGTCGATATCGACGCTGTCAGCCGAAATCGTTCCGCCTTGTGCGGCATAGGCGGCATTGAGCTTCTTCAGCAGATCGGCGCCGTCGAGAGCGAAAGCCGAGCCGGCAAGCGATAAAAAGGCTGCGCTCGATAGCATCAGCCGCGTTGTCCGGTAAAAATTCATGGGGTGATTCCTCTGGTGGCGTGGTGGCGGTTGGAAATCTGCAGTGACGCTACTACGGATTGGGCCTGCTTTATATTTGCCGACCTCTAAATTTTTGTTGAGAGGAACGGCAAACGAAGTCCAAATTGGGGCGGAGCGTTTGTCTCATCCTTTGATGTCGGTCCCAAGACTTCATCCACAGCTGCAATGGCCCCGATTCCTTGCCCGCCGGCCTCTTCTGAGCTAGTCAGAACCTATGGGACAAGAGATTTTGCCGCCTTCAGGCGGAGACGACGATCACATCCAGCCGGTCGACCTCAAGGCGGCGCTCGAGCAGCGTTACCTTGCCTATGCGCTGTCGACCATCATGCACCGCGCTTTGCCTGACGTGCGCGACGGGCTGAAGCCCGTTCACCGCCGCATCGTCTATGCGATGAACGAGATGGGGCTGAGGCCGAATACAGCCTTCAGGAAATGCGCCAAGATCGTCGGCGAAGTGATGGGTAACTACCATCCGCACGGCGACCAGTCGATCTACGATGCGCTTGCTCGTCTCGCCCAGGATTTTTCGCAGCGCTACACGCTGGTCAACGGCCAGGGCAATTTCGGCAATATCGACGGCGATAGCCCCGCCGCCATGCGTTACACCGAATCGAAGATGACGGCGGTCTCGGAACTGCTGCTCGAAGGCATCGATCAGGATGCCGTCGATTTCCGTGATACTTATGACGAATCGAATACCGAGCCGGTCGTCCTTCCCGGCGCCTTCCCGAACCTGCTCGCCAACGGCTCCTCCGGCATCGCCGTCGGCATGGCAACCTCGATCCCGTCGCACAATGCCCACGAGCTATGCGACGCCGCCCTGCATCTGATCAAACATCCCGATGCGACCGTCGAAAAGCTGGTCGAATTCATTCCCGGCCCGGATTTCCCCACCGGCGGCATCATCATCGACAACCGCGACAGCATCATCGAGAGCTACCGCACCGGGCGCGGCGGTTTCCGCGTGCGGGCGAAATGGCAGACGGAAGATCTCGGCCGCGGCGGTTACCAGATCGTCATTACCGAAATTCCCTTCCAGGTGCAGAAATCGCGGCTGATCGAGAAAATCGCCGAGCTGCTCATCGCCCGCAAGCTGCCGCTGCTGGAGGATATTCGCGACGAATCGGCCGAAGACATTCGTGTCGTGCTGGTGCCGAAGAGCCGCAGCGTCGATCCGACGATCCTGATGGAATCGATGTTCAAGCTGACGGAACTCGAAAGCCGTTTCCCGCTCAACATGAACGTGCTCTCCATGGGCCGCATCCCGCGGGTCATGGCGCTGAACGAGGTGTTGAAGGAGTGGCTGGACCACCGCCGTGAAGTTCTGCAGCGCCGTTCGCGCTTCCGTCTGGCGGCGATCGACAGACGCCTCGAAATCCTCAGCGGCCTGTTGGTCGCCTACCTCAACATCGATGAGGTCATCCGCATCATCCGCGAGGAGGACGAGCCGAAGCCGGTGATGATGGCGCGCTGGGATCTCACCGATAATCAGGTCGAGGCCATCCTCAATATGCGGTTGCGCGCCTTGCGCAAGCTGGAAGAGTTCGAGATCCGCAAGGAATTCGCCGAACTCACCAAGGAGAAGGGCGAGATCGAAGCGCTGCTTGCCTCCGACGACAAGCAGTGGCAGATGGTCGCCTGGGAAATCGGCGAAGTGAAGAAGAAATTTGCCAAGGCGACCGAGGTCGGCCGGCGCCGCACCCAGTTTGCCGACGCGCCCGAGACCGACGAGGAAGCAATCCAGCAGGCGATGATCGAGAAGGAACCGATCACCGTCGTCATTTCCGAAAAGGGCTGGATCCGCGCGTTGAAGGGCCATATCGCCGATACGGCGGCGCTGACCTTCAAGGAGGGCGACGGCTTGAAGATCGCCTTCCCGGCGCAGACCACGGACAAGATCCTGATCGTCACCACCGGCGGCAAGGCCTTTACGCTCGGCGGTGACAAGCTGCCGGGCGGCCGCGGTCACGGCGAGCCGCTGCGCATCATCGTCGATATGGATAACGACCAGGCGGTGCTGACCGCTTTCGTCCATGATCCCTCGCGCAAGCAGCTGATCGTCTCGACCGCCGGCAACGGCTTCGTCGTTCCCGAAGCCGAGCTGGTCGCCAATACCCGCAAGGGCAAGCAGATCATGAACGTCGGGCTGCCCGAGGAAACACAGCTGCTCGTGCCCGTCAGCGGCGACCATGTCGCCGTCGTCGGCGAAAACCGCAAACTGCTGGTCTTCCCGCTGGCGCAGGTGCCGGAAATGTCGCGCGGCAAGGGCGTACGCCTGCAGCGTTACAAGGATGGCGGCATTTCCGACGTCCGCTGCTTCGCGATATCGGACGGCCTCATCTGGGAAGACAGCGCCGGCCGCACCTTCACGAAGAACAAGGACGAGCTTGCCGAGTGGCTGGCCGATCGCGCCACCGCCGGCCGCACTGTGCCGAAGGGTTTCCCGCGTAGCGGCAAATTCGCCGGCTAAAGCATAACAGCGTCCCGCGTCCTTTCAGACGCGCAAAGACGCTGTAACACTTTGAATTGCCGGATAATTTATCCTTCAATCGATTCTGTTCGAAGGAATTATCCAGTAAATTCCGCGCCCGACTCTTGGCGGGCGCGACAACTCCTCTATCTCTTCCCTGTTACCAAAAATATGAACAGGCCGGCTCCGAGGCGGACGGAATGGCCGCGGCCCGTGTGCTTGGGGAAAGTGCGCGCGCCCTTAACGGAGGAAAATCGATGCCCGCCAGCACCATCAAACTGCATGTCAGCCACACCTATAGGGTGCCGCCCGCTGCCGTGTACGACGCCTGGCTCAACCCCGAAATCGCCCGCCGCTTCCTGTTTGCGACCGATGACGGTCATGTCATTCGCGCCGAAATCGATCCGCATGTCGGCGGCCGTTTCTTCGTCGTCGACCGCCGCCCGACCGGCGACGCCTTTCACCAGGGCGTCTTCCTGGAACTGAAGCGCCCGCAACGTATGGTCTTCAGTTTCTCCGTCGAGGAGCATGACCACAATTGCGATCGTGTCGAAATCAACATCGAGCCTCTCGGCGGAGGCAGCCGTTTGACGCTGACCCATGAAATGTGCGCCGAATGGGCCGAACACGAGGAAAAGACCCGGCAAGGCTGGGCGCATGTGGTCGAAGGTCTTGGCAGGGAATTGGAGCAGCAGCAGTTCAAGGCTACGGGCTGAGGGGTATGCTGAAATCCCGCAGGAAGCGGGTTGCACCTTCTTCGTCGATCTCGCCGGCGGCTACGTCTAGTACAAATGCAATGACCTGCGCGTTGTCGGCATTGATGACGTAGCGGTTGATGTAGAGAAAGGTAAACGCCGCGAGATAGCCGGTACGCTTGTTTTCATCCACGAATGGGTGGTTTTTGACAATGGCATAGAGATAGGCTGCGGCGAGTACGAAGATGTCTGTCTCGCCGTATGCAGCCTTGTTAAGCGGGCGTGCCAAGCTGGTTTCCAATGCATTGGCATCCCGCAGGCCAGCCAGACCGCCATGCTCGGCAATTTGCTCATCGTGCATATTTTCAATTGCTTGGCGGCTTAGCCACTTAAGCCGTATCATTTCGCGAGTTCGCGGAGCGCCACCCGATATTTTTCCATGCCGATGCGGGCTGCCCGCATTTGCTCGGCAAGATCGGCCGATTCCGGTACAAGCTGAATATTACCCTCGATCTCTCGCAGTTCCAGGCTGTCGCCGCTGCTCAGGCCCAACCGCTGCAGCACCTCTTTAGGGATGATTACACCCTCGGAATTTCCGATCTTGCGGATTGTGACGTTCATCGTTTTGTCCTCTGTGGTAACGGAGTTATAACATGAGGTCGAGCAGGTGACAACGTCCTAGCCTGCCATTTGAACGATGCTTTTCCTCCGCACGATCCAGACGGAATGGGCTGCGATCGCCGCCACCAGGATGCCGCCGCCGACCAGCGTCATCGGCGCCGGTGTTTCCGCAAAGATCAGCCAGACCCAGATCGGTGCGAGCACGGTTTCGAGCAGGTAGAACATGCCCACCTCCGGCGCGGAGAGGTAACGCGGCCCGGTCGCCAGGCACCAGAAGGCAAGTGGCATCATCACCGCGCCGTTGAAGAGGATCCAGGCCGGATGCTCGATCGAAAAACCGCCTGCCGGCATGACCGAGATCAGGCCGACCGCCGCCGGCAGCACCGTCGAAAGCAGCGAGACGAAGCCCATCTCCCGGCGAGAGGCGCGGCTGATGGTGATGGCGGCGGCAATGATGAAGGCGGTAAGTAGCGCCATGGTATCGCCGAAGAGATGGCCGCCCGAAAGCCCGTCCCGGACGATCAGGCCGACGCCGAAGATCATCGCCGCCATGGCGATCAGCGTTGCCAGCGCCGGCCGCTCCTTGAGGAAAATCCAGGAAAGAAGCGCGGCGAACATCGGATTGAAGGCGACGATAAAAACGACATTGGCTGTCGACGTGTTGAAAACGGCGAGAAGGAAGACCACCGTGGTCAGGCCGTAAAGCAGACCGGTGACGAGGCCCGGCCAGCCCGGCACGAGCACTGGCCATCGCCCCTTGGCGATCCTGAGCGCCGTTGCCACCAGCAGCGTCACGCCAAGGGTCGCGATGCTTCTCGCGGCAAGGATCGACCAAAGCTCGCCGTCAGCGAGCCTCATCAGGGGGATATCCACGGAAAGCGCCAGCCCGCCGATCGCCGTCAGCAGCAGGCCCTTCCGATGGTCGGAAAGTGCGGTGGGGAACATTCAGTCGTGGGTGCTCTCGGGCATGGACGAGGGATCGAAGCGTTCCCAGCCGCGCGGGGTCAGATGCTCCTGCGGCTGGAAGCGCGTCTTGTAGTCCATTTTCCGCGACCCTTGAACCCAGTAGCCGAGGTAGACATGCGGCAGTCCCAGAGCTTTTGTGCGCCGGACATGATCGAGAATCATGAAGGTGCCGAGCGAACGCCGCTCAAGCGCCGGATTGAAATAGGAATAGACCATCGACAACCCGTCGCTCATCGTATCGGTGAGGGCGGCGGCAAGCAGCTCGCCCTTCGGACGCTGCTCCAGTCCGGAGCCTTCTTCGCGCCGGCGGTATTCGATGATTCTCGTATTCACGTGTGTGTCTTCCACCATGATTGCATAGTCGAGCACGGTCATGTCGGACATGCCGCCCTGCTGGTGGCGAAAATCGAGATAGCGTCGGAACAGCGAATATTGCTCGCTGGAAGGCTGGGCTGCGAATTCGGTGGCGATGACGTCGGAATTCTCGGCAAGCACCCGCTTCATTGATTTCGTCGGCTCGAATTCCTGGGCGAGAATTCGCACGGAAACGCATGCGCGACAGGATTCGCAGGCCGGGCGATAAGCGATGTTCTGCGAGCGGCGGAAACCGCCCTGCGTCAGGATGTCGTTCATCTCGGCGGCGCGCGGGCCGACCAGATGGGTGAACACCTTGCGCTCCATCTCATGCGGCAGGTACGGACACGCAGCCGGGGCCGTCAGATAAAACTGCGGTGATGGCGTCGTCTGCGTATTCATTTGTCGCGGAAATTTCCTTGTCGAGACCGTGCCGTTTCCTGACAGCATGACCTAAGAATAAAAAACGTCAACAGCGGGGCGCTTTTCGCCCTTCATATCAGTCTTCTAATTTTAGATATGGAGCGCTGGCGCCCGCCGGCAAAGAGAAGGCGGAGACTTTATTTCGTCTCCGCCCGGGATCGCAGTTAGGATTTCAGCCAAGGTCTCAGCCAAAGTCTCAGGCCGTGCGCACCGTCGCCGTGCCGACCAGCAGGTCGTGAACGAGACGGCTGCGTTCGATAAACAGGCCGGCGAGCAGAATGAGCGGCGTCAGCACCGAGTTGAGGATCCAGAACAGTGCCAGATGCACGATCGCTGTCATGAAATCCATCGGCCGTCCATCGACGCGCACGATTGCGATCCCCATGGCGCGCATGCCGAGCGAGGCCTGGCTCGGCCCGCCCACCGTCAGGCCGAAGTAAATGCCGGCGACGATGACGAAGAGGGCAGGGTAGAGAAAGAAGCCAAGCCCCAGCGTAACGATCGACAGGAAGAACAGCACGATCGCCGCGGGAATGCAGAGCAGCGCCACGATGACGTAATCGAGGATGAAGGCGAAGACCCGGCGGCTCAACACGCCGCTATAGGCGCGCCAGTCCTCCGGTGCGGCATAAAGCGGATTGGGGTTGTAGCTCATCTCAATCTCCTCAGGAAAAGCGATGCCGCTGATATGGTATCGGCAGGGCAAAATGCAATAATCAGCCCCAGATGCGGGTGGTTTTAGGCCGGATCGGCCTAAAGCCACCCGCATCTAAATCAAAGAAATGGAGCATGATGTCGTCCGAAAACCGCGGACACTTTTCGGCATCATGCACTACAGCGCCGCGCGTCTTTTGAGATGCGCAAAGGACGCTGTAGCACTTTGAATCGCTGCATAATTTTATCCTTAAATCGATTCCGATTTAAGGAATTATGCAGTCACCGCTTTGCGAGAATTTTCGCCACTTCGACCGCAAAATAGGTGAGGACACCGTCGCATCCCGCCCGCTTGAACGACAGCAGCGTTTCGAGCATCGCCCGTTCGCCATCGATCCAGCCATTCATCGCCGCCGCCTTGATCTGCGTATATTCGCCGGACACCTGGTAGGCGAAGGTCGGCAGGCCAAAGGCCTCCTTCATCCGCCAGCAGATATCGAGATAGGGCAGGCCGGGCTTGACCATCAGCATGTCGGCGCCTTCCTCGACGTCGAGGGCCGCGTCGCGGATTGCTTCGGTGCCGTTGGCGGGGTCGATATAATAGGTCTTCTTGTCGCCTTTCAGCAGCCCGCCCGTCGAGATCGCCTCGCGATAGGGACCGTAGAAGGCGGAGGCGAATTTCGTCGCATAGCTCATGATGCCGACGCTCTGGTGGCCGGCCGCATCGAGCGCCATGCGGATCGCGCCGATGCGTCCATCCATCATCTCAGACGGCGCGATGATATCGGCGCCGGCATCTGCCTGCATCACGGCGGCGCGTGCCACCTGGTCGACCGTCTCGTCATTGACGATCTCGCCGCCTCTGAGAATGCCGTCATGGCCGTGGCTGGTGAAGGGATCGAGCGCGACATCGGTAATGATACCGATATTAGGCACCGCCTTCTTGATCGCCGCCGTCGCCTGATTGATCAGGTTGTTGGCTTCGAGGCTGTTGGAGCCGGTCTCGTCGCGCAGCTCCATCTCGATATTCGGAAAGGTGGCAAGGGCCGGAATGCCGAGGCCGGCCGCTTCCCGCGCGGCTTCGACGGCCTTGTCTATGCTCATCCGGTTGACGCCCGGCATGGCCGGGATCGGATCGATGATGCCGGAACCTGGCACGATGAAGATCGGCCAGATCAGGTCGTCGACCGTCAGCCGGTTCTCCTGCACCAGCCGGCGTGTCCAATCCGCCTTGCGGTTGCGCCGCATGCGGCGATGGCCGGTGATCTCGTCGACGAGATGAGTCCTGTCCTGCATGATATCTGTCCCTGGCCCATTCCATTTATCGGAGCGCTCATTATCATGGCGCCTGGAAAATCCAAACCGGACGATTGGCCGCGGCGGAAAACCGGTGGCGCATAATCCCGAATCTGGAATCGATTTTCGAGGTAATGCGCAAACGCAATGTTATAGAGCGTCCTTAGCGCGTCTTGTCCGACGCGCAGCGCTTTTGCGAAGATGCAACCCCAAACCGATGTCTGCGCTATGGAAACCGAATCCCCGACGATACCGAAACGCACACTGGCGGATATCCTCTTCATTCTCTTCTTGAGACTGGTTGCCTTATCCTGCTTCTGGTTCGGCCTGCAATATTGGGCCATGCTCGTCGGCTATTCGCTGGTCGGCGCCGGCCGCTTCGATCTTTTGAGCCTGCCATGGAAAGTGGCGAGCACCAGCCTCGCCGTGCTCTTCCCCGTCGCCTCCCTCGGCCTCTGGCTCACCGTCTCCTGGGGACCGGTCATCTGGGTGCTGGCCGCCGGCGGACAAATCCTCATGTATGGCCTGCTGCCGAATATTTTCGGCCCCAACCAGTTGATCATCCTGCTGCATGTCATTGTCGCCGTGGTCTACTTGATTTTCCGCCTGCTGCTCTGGCTGGAAAAGCGCCGGCATCGCCGCCAGGTAAGTGTTGATTTACCCTGAGACAACGTGGAGTTACCGGTAAGGCTCCGTTAAGCCTGCGGTTTAAGTCGAATTTTATATGTATTCGATAGGGTCTCACTCAAGGCGGGAAGAAAACACACCGCCAAACAAACAGTGAGGCAGTTAACATGAACACGAAAATCAAGCCGCAGGCGGTATCGACCTTCCGTGACCAGCAGGACCACGACATCCGTGATCTTTACATGGAATCCCTTCATCTCGTTGAACGTCTGCACCGTCGTCTTCTCGACGTCATCAAGGACGAATTCGACCGCCAGGGTCGCAGCGATGTCAACGCCATCCAGGCGCTGCTCCTTTTCAACATCGGCAATTCCGAGCTGACCGCCGGCGAGCTGCGCTCGCGTGGCTACTATCTCGGCTCCAACGTCTCCTACAACGTCAAGAAGTTGGTCGATCTCGGCTTCATCAACCACCAGCGCTCGCGCATCGACCGCCGCTCGGTCCGCATCAGCCTGACCGAAACCGGCCAGGACATCGCCGAAACGGTGGCCAAGCTCTACGAACGCCACATCGCCTCGATCGACAAGGTCGGCGGCATCGGCACCGACGAGTTCACGCAGATGAACAAACTGCTCCAGCGCCTGGACCGTTTCTGGAACGACCAGATCCTGTATCGCCTCTGAGACCCCTGACCTCATTTCAGGGTTGATCAAAACCGGATGCGTCCCTGCGCGTCCGGTTTTTGCCGTTTGCTCTCGCGTGGCATCTTTGCAACGCATGGCAGGCAAGCGCAAAGCCCGGTATTCAAGCCGTTTTTTAGCCGTTATTAACCGGCACGCTTTACCCCGTCATATGGTTCGTTGTGTCCTGTTTCCCGCAGTCGGCAAGTCCGTCTTCCGGCCCGGCAACACGAATTGGCCATATTGGTGTGGCAGCGGAAGGCTTAACAACCGGCGCTTTCAATAGACCGATCAGGAATGTTCAGGCTGCCGCATCGCAATCTTGTGATGGGGCAAGCGGAATTTTTTGATGCGCCGGACAACGAATGGACTGGGATCTGCGTTAAAGCGCAGTGATATCGCAAAAGGCCGCAGGTTCTCTTTATAGCGGCATTCAGTGGTTGGGACTATGTCGAAGAAAAACGGAATTGAAGCTCTCTCGCGCCGCGCCTTCCTTGCGTCCGCGGCAACGGTTGGCGCCAGCGCGCTTGCCGCGCCGGCATTCGCGCAATCGGCGCTCGATACGCTGATCAACGCGCCGCGCCGCGGCAACTGGGACGACCAGTTCGACGCCAAGGCGGCGTCGCGCACGGCGACCGCCATGGTTTCCAACACGCCGATCCTTGGGCCCCAATCGGTCGCAAGCGCCCAGCAGGCAATCATGCAGTATCAGCAGATCGCCGCAGCCGGTGGCTGGCCTGAGGTCAATCCCGGTGACCAGCGTCTGCAGCTCGGCGTCAGCTCTCCCGCCGTTCAGGCGCTGCGCCAGCGTCTCGCGATCACCGGCGATCTGCCGCGCGAGGCCGGCCTGTCCAACGCCTTCGATTCCTATGTCGACGGCGCCGTCAAGCGCTTCCAGGCGCGTCACGGCCTGCCGGCCGATGGCGTTCTCGGCGAATTCACGCTGAAGGCGATGAACATCCCCGCCGATGTCCGCCTGCAGCAGCTGAACACCAATGTCGTCCGTCTGCAGACCTTCCCTGAAGACTTGGGCCGCCGTCACCTGATGGTCAACATCCCGGCTGCCTATGTGGAGGCTGTTGAAGACGGCAGCGTCGCGACGCGCCACACAGCGGTTGTCGGCCGCTTGAGCCGCCCGACGCATCTCGTCAATTCGAAGATTTACGAGGTCATCCTCAATCCTTATTGGACTGCGCCGCGCTCGATCGTCGAGAAGGACATCATGCCGTTGATGCGCAAGGATCCGACTTATCTCGAAAAGAATGCCATTCGTCTGCTCGACGGAAAGGGCAACGAAGTCGCCCCCGAGACCATCGACTGGAACGGCGAGGCGCCGAACCTGATGTTCCGTCAGGACCCCGGCAAGACCAACGCCATGGCGTCGACGAAGATCAACTTCTACAACAAGAACGGCGAATATATGCACGACACGCCGCAGCAGGGCCTGTTCAACAAGCTGATGCGCTTTGAATCGTCGGGCTGCGTCCGCGTTCAGAACGTGCGCGACTTGTCGAACTGGCTCTTGCGCGAGACACCCGGCTGGAACCGCCAGCAGATGGAGCAGGTGATCGCAACCGGCGTCAACACGCCGGTCAAGCTCGCCACGGAAGTTCCGGTCTATTTCGTCTACATCTCCGCCTGGGGCATGCCCGACGGCATCGTCCAGTTCCGCGACGACATCTATCAGATGGACGGCAATGCGGAGCTGGCGCTCGACACCACGGCGGGAATGGAACAGCCGGTCCAGTAAGCGGCGACCTCTGCATTGCTATTTGAAAACCGCGCTTTTTCCGGCGCGGTTTTTTTATGTCGGAGATGCTGCGCGGCGCGACCGCAAAAGAGCGTGAGCGCGCGCTTTGCTCAGCAAATGTCGTTCTTCGTATTGCCCTCGCCACGGCGGAAGGCTAATACCTCAGCGCATTCCAGTTGAGGAGCCCGCCCATGACCAATGCTTCCACCGAATCCTTCTTCAATCGCTCGCTTGCGGACGTCGATCCGGACATTTTCGGCGCGATCGGAAAGGAACTCGGTCGCCAACGGCACGAGATCGAACTGATCGCTTCTGAGAACATCGTCTCCCGCGCCGTGCTGGAAGCCCAGGGCTCCATCATGACCAACAAATATGCCGAGGGTTATCCCGGCAAGCGTTATTACGGCGGCTGCCAATTCGTCGATATCGCTGAGGAACTGGCGATCGAGCGCGCCAAGAAGCTGTTCGGCGTCAATTTCGCCAACGTTCAGCCGAATTCCGGCTCGCAGATGAACCAGGCCGTGTTCCTGGCGCTGCTGCAGCCGGGTGATACCTTCATGGGGCTCGACCTGAATTCGGGCGGCCACCTCACGCATGGTTCGCCGGTCAACATGTCCGGCAAATGGTTCAACGTCGTCTCCTACGGCGTGCGCGAAGGCGACAACCTGCTCGACATGGATGAGGTCGCCCGCAAGGCCGAGGAAACCAAGCCGAAGCTCATCATCGCCGGCGGCACTGCTTATTCCCGCATCTGGGACTGGAAGCGCTTCCGCGAGATCGCCGACTCGGTTGGCGCCTACCTGATGGTCGACATGGCCCATATTGCCGGCCTCGTTGCCGGTGGGGTTCATCCGTCGCCATTCCCGCATTGCCATGTCGCGACGACGACGACCCACAAGTCGCTGCGCGGCCCGCGCGGCGGCGTCATCCTCACCAATGACGAGGATCTGGCGAAGAAGTTCAATTCGGCCGTTTTCCCCGGTCTGCAGGGTGGCCCGCTGATGCACATCATCGCCGCCAAGGCCGTTGCCTTCGGCGAGGCGCTGCAGCCGGAATTCAAGGATTATGCCGCACAGGTCGTCAAGAATGCCAAGGCACTGGCTGAAACGCTTGTCGCCGGCGGCCTCGACGTCGTCTCCGGCGGCACCGACAACCACCTGATGCTGGTCGACCTGCGCAAGAAGAATGCCACCGGCAAGCGCGCCGAGGCAGCTCTCGGCCGCGCCTACGTCACCTGCAACAAGAACGGCATTCCCTTCGATCCGGAAAAGCCCTTCGTCACGTCGGGTGTGCGCCTCGGCGCGCCGGCCGGCACGACCCGCGGCTTCAAGGAAGCGGAATTCCGCGAGATCGGCAATCTGATCGTCGAGGTCCTCGACGGTCTGAAGGTCGCCAATTCCGATGAAGGCAACGCCGCCGTCGAAGCCGCTGTGCGCGGCAAGGTGGTCAGCCTCACCGACCGCTTCCCCATGTACGGCTACATGGGATAAGGAGTAGGGATGCGCTGCCCCTATTGCGGTTCGGAAGATACCCAGGTCAAGGATTCGCGCCCGGCGGAGGACAACACGTCCATCCGCCGGCGGCGCATCTGCCCGGATTGCGGCGGCCGCTTCACCACGTTCGAGCGTGTGCAGCTGCGCGAGCTGATGGTCATCAAGAAGACCGGCCGCAAGGTGCCCTTCGACCGCGACAAGTTGGTGCGCTCTTTCGAGGTGGCGCTGCGTAAACGCCCGGTCGAGCGCGATCGCATCGAGCGCGCCGTCTCCGGTATCGTCCGCCGGCTTGAAAGTTCCGGCGAGACCGAGATCTCCTCCGAACAGATCGGCCTGCAGGTGCTGGAAGCCATGAAGAGCCTCGATGATGTCGGCTTCGTGCGCTACGCCTCGGTCTATCGGGATTTCTCGCTTGCCGAGGATTTCGAGAAGGTCATTTCCGAAATCAACGCCAAGATCGCCCGCGACCCGCTGGACAGGTGAGCCATGAGCATCACGCCGCATGACGAACGTTTCATGGCGGCGGCGATCCGCCTGTCGCGCTGGCATCTTGGCCGCACCGCCACCAACCCCTCCGTCGGCTGCCTGATCGTCAGGGACGGCGTCATCGTCGGCCGTGCGGTGACGGCGCTCAGTGGCCGCCCGCATGCCGAGACGCAGGCACTCGCTGAAGCCGGCGCGCTCGCCCGCGGCGCCACCGCCTATGTGACGCTCGAACCCTGCTCGCACCACGGCAGGACGCCGCCCTGTTCCGAGGCGCTGATCGCCTATGGCGTTGCCCGCGTCGTGATCAGCGTCACCGATCCCGATCCGCGTGTCTCCGGCCGCGGCATCGCGATGCTGCGCGAAGCCGGCATAGAGGTGGATGCCGGCGTGCTGGAGGCGGAAGGCCGGCATTCGCTTGCCGCCTATCTCACCCGCCAGACGAAGAACCGGCCCTATGTGACTCTCAAGCTTGCCGTTTCCGCCGATGGCATGATCGGCCGTCAAGGGGAGGGGCAGGTGGCCATCACCGGCCCGCTCGCCCGCGCCCAGGTGCAGGCGTTGCGCGCCGAAACCGATGCGATTCTGGTCGGCATCGGTACCGCGATTGCGGATGATCCGCTGCTGACTGTGCGTTCGCCAGGTCTTGAATCGCAATCGCCGATCCGCATCGTACTTGATCCCTCGCTGGCTTTGCCATTGACCAGCAAGCTCGTCGAGACGGCGCGGCAAGTGCCGATCATCGTGGTGGCGAGTGAGGAAGTGTGGCCTTTGTCGGCGGATGCGGAGGGGTTGCCCCCCTCTGCCCTGTCGGACTACCGGGGTCGAGCCACGGGTCTCGACCCGTCCTTCGGACCCCCCACAAGGGGGGAGATGGGCAAGGAGCGCGGTCCGAATTCCCCCGTTTCTGTTAGCAATAAATCGCCTTCGGTAAATGCAGCGCAGGGCGCTGGCTCCGATCCAATCTCCCCCCTTGTGGGGGAGATGCCCGGCAGGGCAGAGGGGGGTAACCTACCCGCCGACGCCACCGACATGGACTCCCGCCGCGCAGCCCTCGAAGCCGCCGGCGTCGAGGTCGTCCATTGCAATCCCTATCATCCGGAAGTCCTGTTGCCGGCACTCGCGACGCGCGGTATTTCCTCGCTCCTGGTCGAGGGCGGTGCAAAGACGGCGCGGCTTTTCCTCGAGGCTGGCCTCGTCGACCGCATCCAGCTTTATCAGGCGCCTGTTGTCATCGGCGAGCGCGGTATTGAATCCCCGCTGCAGAAAACCGACATACCATCGGGTTTTGCCCATACGGGCACGCGGATGTTCGGCGAAGATCGCCTGGACGAATACGAAAGAAGGCTTTGATGTTCACCGGAATAGTCACCGATATCGGTACGATTGAATCCGTTTCGCCGCTGAAGGAGGGCGTCAAGCTCCGCGTTGCGACGAGTTACGACCCGGCGACCATCGATATGGGCGCATCCATCTCTCACTCCGGCATCTGCCTCACCGTCACCGGCCTGCCGCAGGAAGGCAGCAATGGCCGCTGGTTCGAGGTCGAGGCCTGGGAAGAGGCGCTGCGGCTGACGACGATCGGCGCCTGGCAGGAGGGCAGCCGCATCAATCTCGAACGGTCGCTGAAGATCGGTGATGAACTCGGCGGCCACATCGTTTCCGGCCATGTCGACGGCAAGGCGGAAATTCTCTCTGTGACGGCAGAGGGCGACGCCACGCGCTACCGCCTGCGCGCGCCCGAACATCTGGCGAAATTCGTCGCCCCCAAGGGTTCGATCGCACTCGACGGCACCTCGCTGACGGTCAATGCCGTCGATGGCACGGATTTCGACGTGCTGCTCATCCGCCACACGCTCGAGGTCACCACCTGGGGCGATCGCAAGACCGGCGATTTCGTCAATTTCGAAGTCGACACCATGGCGCGTTACGCCGCCCGGCTGGCTGAATTCCCGAGCACCTGAATCAAAAATCTGTAACGGTTTCCAGGGGCACACCACGACTGGCATGCTGGGCGCGGAACAACATCAGGCGCTCGTCGACGCATCCAACTGCACGTCTGTGACGCGGCGCGGCCCAATAGCTCACCAATCCGGGGACAGCTTCGTCAGATACTGGCCGTAGGCGCTCTTGCCGAGCTTCTCCGCGAGCTTGGCGAGGTCGTCCTGCGAGATGTAACCCATGCGCCAGGCGACCTCTTCGGGGCAGGCAATCTTGAAGCCCTGGCGTTTCTCCAGCGTGCTGACGAAACCTGCTGCATCGAGCAGGCTGTCCGGCGTGCCGGTGTCGAGCCAGGCATAGCCCCGGCCCATCAGCTCCACGAAAAGCTGGCCGCGCTCGAGATAGGTGCGGTTGACATCGGTGATTTCCAATTCACCGCGCGGCGACGGCTTCAGGTTGGCGGCGATATCGACCACCTGCTGGTCGTAGAAATAGAGGCCGGTCACCGCCCAGTTCGATTTTGGCTTCTTCGGCTTCTCCTCGATCGACAGCGCGTTCATCTTTTTGTCAAAGCCGACAACGCCATAGCGTTCCGGATCGGTGACGTGATAGGCGAATACTGTCGCGCCTTCCCGCCGACTCGTGCCGGATTTCATGATTTCAGGCAGTCCGTGCCCGTAGAAAATGTTGTCGCCGAGAACGAGTGCTGAGCTGTCGCCGTGCAGGAACTCGGCGCCGATGATGAAGGCCTGGGCGAGGCCGTCTGGGCTCGGCTGCACGGCATAGGTCAGCGAAATTCCCCATTGCGAGCCGTCGCCGAGAAGGCGTTTGAAGGCTTCGACGTCGTGAGGCGTGGTGATGATCAGCAACTCCCTGATGCCGGCGAGCATGAGCGTCGTCAGCGGATAGTAGATCATCGGCTTGTCGTAGACCGGCATCAACTGTTTCGAGACGGCCTGCGTGATCGGATGCAGACGCGTGCCCGTGCCGCCGGCGAGAATAATCCCCTTCATGCCCATCTCTCCCTAAAGACCCTTATTCAAAAGGTCTTGCATGACAATCTTCATCGACTTCTTCCACTCCGGCAGCCGGATTCCATATGTTCTGGCGAGCTTGTCGCCGTTGAGACGTGAATTGGCGGGACGCTTCGCCGATGTCGGATAGTCCGCCGTCAGGATGCGCTCGACGCCGACGGTTTTGCCGCCGGATTTAGCAAGCTCCGCGAATATCTCTTCGGCGAAGTCCGCCCAGCTTGCTTCGCCGCTGCCGGTCAGGTGAAAGGTCCCGCGCAGCGATGGCGCAGGGTCCGCTACGATACGGGATGCGATCGCAAGAATCGCGTCGGCGATGTCGAGTGCCGAGGTCGGGCATCCTGTCTGATCGGCGACAACGCGAAGATGATCGCGCGTCTCGGAAAGCCGCAGCATCGTTTTCAGGAAATTGGTGCCAAAGGGCGAATAGACCCAGGCGGTGCGTAAGATGACATGGTTCGGGTTCGCCGCCGCAACGGCCTTCTCGCCCGCGAGCTTCGAACGCCCATAGACGGAGATCGGCGCCGTCGCATCCTCTTCGGAATAGGCGGAGGCCTTGTCGCCGCTGAAGACGTAGTCGGTCGAAATGTGGATGACCGGGGCCCCGATCCGCGCAGCAGCCTCGGCAACTGCCCCGGCGCCTGCTGCGTTGACGGAAAAAGCAAGCTCGGATTCGCTCTCGGCCTTGTCGACCGCCGTATAGGCAGCCGCCGAGACGATCACATCCGGCCGCAGAGCCGAGAAGGCGGCTGCGATGCTTGCAGGATCCGCGAGGTCCATTTCCGGGCGCCCGACCGCGCTGATTTCGACGCCCATTTCGGTGCCACGTCTGAGCAACGACTGAACGACCTGGCCCTGTTTGCCGGTGACGGCAATGCGCATCGTTTATCGTCCCTTGAAAACGCCGAGGCGTTCGCCGGAGTAGACGTTTTCGCGCAGCGGCCTCCACCACCATTCGTTTTTCAAGTACCAGTGCACTGTCTTCTCGATGCCGGTTTCGAAGGTCTCTTGCGCCTTCCAGCCGAGTTCGCTTTCGAGTTTGGAGGCATCGATCGCATAGCGTGCGTCGTGTCCAGGGCGGTCCGTGACGTTGGTGATCAGACGTGCATGCGGTCCCTTGTCACTGTAGACGCCGTCGAGAATAGCGCAGATGCGATGAACGACATCGATGTTCCTGCGCTCATTGCGGCCGCCCACATTGTATTTTTCGCCGGGGCGCCCACTGGATGCGATCGTGAAGAGCGCGCGGGCGTGGTCTTCGACATAGAGCCAGTCGCGGACATTCGCGCCATTGCCGTAAACCGGAAGAGGCTTGCCCTCCAGTGCGTTCAGGATCATTAGCGGAATGAGCTTTTCGGGGAAATGGAACGGGCCGTAGTTGTTGGAGCAATTGGAGACGACGACGGGCAGGCCGTAGGTTCGGTGCCAGGCGATCGCCAGATGGTCGCTGGCGGCCTTGGAGGCAGAGTAGGGCGAGGACGGATCGTAAGGCGTCGTCTCCTCGAAGAGGCCCTCGTCGCCGAGCGAGCCGTAGACCTCGTCCGTCGAGACATGCAGAAAGCGGAAGGCGCTCTTGCGGCGAGCGTCAAGCTCATCCCAATAGTGCCGTGCGGTATCCAGCAGGCTGAATGTGCCGACGATGTTGGTCTGAATGAAATCGGCCGCGCCCAAGATCGAGCGGTCGACATGGCTCTCTGCCGCGAGATGCATGACGATATCAGGGCGGAAGGACGCGAATGCTTCCTGCATCCTGGCGCGGTCGCAGATGTCGGCCTGCAGGAATTGATAGTTCGGCGCCGATTCGACGGATTTCAGCGATGCCAGATTGCCTGCATAGGTCAGCGTGTCGACATTCAGCACCTCGGCGCCGATCTCGCTGACGAGATGGCGCACCAATGCAGATCCGATGAAGCCCGCTCCGCCCGTGACCAGTATGCGCATCATCGATCAATCCCTGGGTTGCTGTGCTGAACAGGAAAAATGGCCTGGCAGATCGGCGAGCCGCGGCAGCGTCTTGTCCTTGTCGGACAATACCATGTCTCTCTCATAGAAGGGCCAGCGGATACCGATCGTCGGATCGTTCCACGCGATGCCCCGATCATGCTGCGGGCTGTAGGGTGCGGTTACCTTGTAGCTGATGACGCTGTTCGGCTCGAGCGTTGCGAATCCGTGTGCGAAACCGGCCGGTACCCAGAGCTGCATGCCGTTTTCCGGCGAGAGCTCCTGAGAGAGCCATTTGCCGAAGCTCGGTGATTCCTCGCGGATATCGACGACGACATCCATGATCCGGCCGGCAAGGCAGCGCACCAGCTTGCCCTGTGCAAAGGGTGGTATCTGGAAATGCAGCCCCCGGACGGTGCCGGTCTGCGCCGAAAGCGATTCATTGTCCTGGATGAACGTGACGTCGGCCACATTTTCCCGGAACCAGGCATCCTTGAATACCTCGGAGAAGTAGCCGCGGTGATCGCCGAAGCGTGGCGGCGTGATCGCAACGATGCCCTCGATGGCCGTGGTCTCAATACGCATGACTTACCTTTTTGCGGCTTTTATCAAGCGCCCGCCCTCATGACGCTCATCAGCATGTCCGCCTGCGAGCGGCTCTGCATGGCCGCAAGGCCCTTCGCGGCAATGGCATCGCGCTCGTCGGCATCTGCGATCAGCTTGTAGCAGCGCTCGATCATGTCGTCATAGGGCTCAATTGCCAAGCCGCCGATGAAGGGCTGGAGGTCCGGATCGCGGATGTCGCCTTCCGTCAGCACGCAAACGCGATTGGCAAGCAGATAGGAAATGCGGACGATTTCGAAGACGCCGCTCGCATAATGATGGATGTTTATGACGATCTTGGCGCGGGCAATCACCGCGTCGCGTTCCGCACCATAAACGTTGAAGAGATGCACGACCTTGAGCCCGCCCTGTTCAAGCGTATTCAGGATATGGTGGCGGCGTTCGGGCAACGAGCCATAGAAGAGCACGTCTATATCCTTGACGACGGCATGCTGGATCTGGCTCAGGCAACTGTTATAACCGATTTCGAGCACACCGGCGTGATCGATACCCTTGGCGGCAAGGTTTTCGCGGTTGCGCGGGCTGTAGTCGAGAACCGGAAGCGACTTCAGGATCGAGGTGTAGCGCGAATTGATCCAGACGCTTTCTTCGGACACCTGCTCGAGATTGATGACGACGCTATCCTTCGGCAGATGACGGAGGACTTCCGGGGCCAGAAGATTGCCGCCATAGATGATCGGCGCACGGCCGGCGAATGCGTCAATGTCCCGGGTGATCGGTGCCGAGCCGCCGAGTTCCTCGAAGGCACCCTGTAGGCCAAGCGCGACTTCGTCGAAGGCGTGGCTGTGATTGTAGTTGTCGGGCGTCACGATCCAGATGCAATGGCGATCCTTGTGGGCCTGCCATCCGCCGGCAAAGGGCTGCAATGCGTTGCGAAGCGGCTGCTCGACCTTCTGGGCGGCGGGTATCTCGGTACGTACAGCCTGCTGCGGCGCCGGGGAGGCGCCGAAAGCCTGCGGAGCATAGGCACGCATCAGTTCGCGGCCACCCGTGAACTGGCCGCGCGGCATCCAGGCCGGCGGGTCATCGGTGCCCCAGATAAGGTGCGGCTGCTTGATCAGTGGTTGACGGCCCTCCTGCCAGGAGGTCAAGTGGGCCTGGTCGCGGCTCTGAAGAAAAGCCTCCTTGGCGGCGAAAAGACCATGCAGCATCCGGCCGAGGCGGACGCCGAACTTCCACTCGAAATCGGCAGGCGCAGGCACGAAGGCGGCGATCTTCAATCCGTTGGCAGCAGCCTGCTGGACATAGAGCCCAAGCAGACGCTCGATCACGAAGGGGCGCATCGTCGCGTTGGCGTCGCGTGAATACTGCGCCGCACCGGCATAGGCAATGCCCGCCGGCGTCCCGATGCGCGCTTCAGTTTCCAGCGATTCCAGAATGCGTTCGCAGAAGGCGAAATATCCGGACCAGAACTTCCTGTTGCCGCAGAAATAGTTGCAGAACGCGAAGGCGGTTTTGTCTTGCGGCGGCGCGATCGGATAGCCGAGCTCCTGGATATGCAGGAAGATCGGGTCCATGCCGGGATGACCGCCAAGCAGCGAATGTTCCCAGACGTTGCTGTAGATCGCCGCGTGGCCGATCAGCGGGTTGTAAAGATAGGCGTCCGCACCTTCTGCCCTGGCCTTTTCCGCCTCCGTGACAAAAGACGGAAAACTCGTCACCGACTTCATCTCGAATTTGCTGGAGAGCAGCCCCCAGAACACGTCCTCGCCGAGGCCGATCGCCTCGTGATGCGCATGCAGGATGCGGAAGAGCTCGTATTCGCGGGTCGCAGCCTGCGTGTTGAACGAGATGTCGAGCGGCACGGCAGCCGCGTCGAGCTGGCTGCGCTGCGAAGGATCGAGATAAGGCTGATAGATGATGACGGACCCCGTGCCGGCAGCTTTCTCCGTGAGAAGCGCCAGATCAGGAAGACCGGCCGGCAGAGCGGAAATGAGCTGATTGATCGTCAAGGCATCGTCCTTCGTGCACATGGTCGCCGACTCCGTGATTCACGAAACGGCATTCGGGCTTGTTTGGGTGCCGACTATTGGACGTGAAGCTTGCGCCACACTGTTGGCGGGAGTTTCGCTGGTCAGCCTGGGAACAGGTTAAGCCGGGATGTTCGCACCAGGCCTAATTGCGCGATAGTGCCCAACCTCCGGACGGCGTCATGAAAAACGAAAAGATCTATGTAACGAAGCCCAGCCTGCCGCCGCTCGAAGAATTCATTCCTTCGCTGGAAGCAATCTGGAACAATCGCATCCTGACCAATGGCGGGCCATTCCACCAGCAGCTGGAGCAGGAGCTCTGCAACCATCTCGGCGTGAAGCACATCAGCCTCTTTTCCAACGCCACCGTCGCGCTGCTGACGGCGCTTCAGGCGCTCCGCATCACGGGCGAAGTCATCACCACGCCTTATTCCTTCGTGGCCACTTCTCATTCGCTTCTCTGGAACGGCTTAAAGCCCGTCTTCGTCGACGTCGACCCGGTGACGCTCAATCTCGATCCAGCGAAGATCGAGGCGGCGATCACGCAGCAGACGACGGCGATCATGCCGGTGCATTGCTACGGCCACCCTTGCGACGTCGATGCGATCCAGAAGATCGCCGATCTCTACAATCTCAAGGTTATTTATGACGCTGCCCATGCCTTCGGCGTGGAAGACGAGCGGGGAAGCGTTCTCAATCACGGCGACCTTTCCATCCTGAGCTTCCATGCGACGAAGGTTTTCAACACATTCGAAGGCGGGGCCATCATCTGCCCGGATGTTAAGACGAAGGCCCGCATCGACCAGCTGAAGAACTTCGGTTACGTCGACGAAGTGACCGTGGTGGCGCCAGGCACGAATGGCAAGATGAGCGAGTTCAACGCTGCGCTCGGCCTGTTGCAGCTGAAATACATCAAGTTCGCGATCGAAAGGCGTGAATTCATCGACGGTGCATACCGTGAGCGGCTCCGCGGCGTTGCGGGCATAGAATGCCTGGACCGTTCCGGCGAGACCGTCTCCAACTTCTCTTATTTCCCGATCCTCGTACGCCCTGGCTATCCCATTTCACGCGATGGGCTCTATGAACGGCTGAAGGAAAACAGCATTCATCCGCGCCGCTATTTTTATCCGCTGATTTCAAGCTTCTCGATGTACCGCAGCCTGCCTTCCTCGCAGCCCTCGAATCTGCCGGTCGCAACCGAAGCCGCACAACAGGTGCTCTGCCTTCCCATCTATCCGGACATGGAGATGGAGATCGTCGACAAGGTCTGCGCGCTGATCGAGTCGGCTTAAAAAAAGGTATTTCGACCGTCATCTCGCACCGCAGATCGAAAGTATCTGCGGTACGAGATCGTGCGCCAATAGGCCGGTCAGAGCATGATGCCGAAAAGTATAAGCGGTTTTCGGGCGACATCCTGTTCTAGCCGCCTCACTTGTCAGCAAAGACTTGAAGCGCGAGCTCTGCCTGCCAGATAAGAAATCGCGAGCCGGCGCGTTGCAGCTGGCTGCTCATACGAAAGCCGCGTGACCATCGATCACGCCGCTTTCGTCATCTCATAGACGCCAGATTTAAAGCGCCAGTTGCGGAGGTCGGATTTCGAGCCGCTCCGTCACCGGGCGCTGTACGCCTCGCGGCTCAATCTCGACCCAGCGGTTTTCAAGCCGCGAGCATTCGATCGCTTCCAGCAGCCGTAGTCCTTCCTCCGCCTCCTCGAGCCCAAGCACGTAGGGATGGGGCAGGCGTGCGGTATTGATCTTGCGTTGCAGCAGGGCGTCGGCAAGGTCGGCATAATAATTCGCGAAGGCTTCGATGAAGCCCGACGGATGGCCTGCCTTGAACCGCTCGTAGCGGGTATTGTTAGCGATCATGATATCCGGGCTGGCGCGATCGAGGATCTGCTTGCGGCCGTTGCAGTCATAGAAATAGGCAAGCTCGGGGGTTTCCTGAAGCCATTCGATCGATGCCTTGGAGCCATAGAGCCGCACACGCAGGCCATTGCGTTGCCCAAGCGCGGTCTTGCCATACCACATGCTGCAATGCAGGCCGCCGGCGCAGCGCACGAGCGCCTGCACATTGTCGAGCACCTGCGGAAAGTGACCGAAACTCTGGCTGGTTGCGCAGACTTCTTCCGGTTCCCGCTGCGTGAGGAAATGAAGCAGCGAGTGCACATGAACGCCGAGATCGAGCGAAACTGTCGGCACGGCGCCGTCGTGTAGGCGCCAGTCCTGCGGCGTCATCGGCGTTCCGTCACGGCGGAAACGGAGGAAGGTCTCCTGCGGCATCTCAATATGGATCTGCTGCAATTCGCCAAAAACACCATGCTCGACCATGCTGCGGATTTCGCGAAGCATGGGATATCCCGTGTAGTTGTAGGTTACGGCCAAAAAGGCCCCGCTACTGCGCGCATTGCCGATCATGCGCGTCTCGGCGCTCGAACCGGCGAGCGCCTTTTCCGAGATCACCGAAACACCTGCCTCGAGTGCGGCGACAACCTGTTTCGTATGCTGCTGCGTCGGCGTCAGCACGACGAGAGCGTCGATGTTGCCGGCCTCTTTCGAGAGCAAGGTATCGAAGTCGGCGTGGCAGCGCTCCGGCAAAATGCGGTACTGCCCCGCAGTTTCGCGATTGATGTCGTCATGGCGGCTGAAGCAGCCGGCGACAAGATCGAATTTCTGATCAAGCTCGATTGCATCGCGATGAGCGCGACCCACAGCGGAATTGACGGCACCGCCTAGAAAGGCGAGGCGCAGCTTCTCCGGTACTTCCTGGCTTGAGCGGATCATGCGAGATCTCCTTGCATCGTTTGGAGCGAAATGAACGTTTTGAAATCCGGCGCCACCTGCAGCATCTCCTCCCGCGACTCGAAACGGGCGTAGAGGATGGCGAGCTTGTCGAGCGGTGCCGCATTCATTGGTTTGCCGGTGGTCTTGAGCTGCGCGATGCGGACATCGGATGATGGAATGGAATGCGAGAAGGAAAACGGCGTCGAGGGCGTGTCGGAGGTGATGGTGTGCCGCCCGAAGAACAGCGGCGGATCGAAGCGCGGTTTGGCCGAAAATTCCTCACCCAGCAGCAGCGTTATGACGAGGTCGGCATAATCGATGCCGAGAGACTGATCGACAAGTGAGCCGTAAAGATCGCCCGGGCAGCGCCGCATGCATTCGACGATCCAGACATCGTCGCCATTCGACAGGAACTGCGTGTGAATGAGACCGTCCTGCAGTCCGAGCAGCTTGACGACGCGCGCCATAATGGCCCGCGTCTTCGAGCGGACAGTTTCGGAAAGGCGCGAGGGATGGTTCGATGAATCGACCTGGTATGGATAGACCGTGCAATATTCGTCGACGAAGACGTCGAAGACGATCTCCTGGTCCTTGATGAAGGCGGAATGGCTGTGCAGGCTGCCTTCGATGAATTCCTCGATAACGATCTCCACCGCGCGCGAGTTTCGCCGGGCATCGGCTATGGCGCCGGCAAGTTCAGTCCGGTCGAAAACCTTCGTGACGCCGCGGCCGCTGAAACTGTCGCTCGGCTTCACCAACAGCGGATAACGCAGCGCCCCGGTCTCGACCGGCGAGTCGCCATGCAGGCGCACCGAACGCGGGGCAGGGATATCGTGCTGCTCGGTAAAGCGACGGAATGCCTGCTTCGTGTGAATGATGGTCGCAGTTTCCATCGAATCGAAGCGTGGGAATCCGAGTTTTTCGGCAACGAAGCTGGTCGACATATAGGCAACATCATTGCCCGTCGGCACGATGAAATCGAAATCACCGTTCTCGACGAGGGCAAGCAGCGCGTTCGGATCGCTGTAGTCAATGAAATGCGATTGATCCGCATGCGCATGGCAGGGTTCATCCGGCCGGTTTCCGCAAACGGAAATTTGCAGGCCGCGCCTTTTCAAAGCGAATAGAAGGGGAACTGCGCTGAAGTTACTGCCGACGAGCAATGCTCTCTTGGTCATTCTCAAGTCCATTCCATGCATCCCGGGCTGGCCTGTTGGAACGGCACAGCCCGAAACAGGGTGTGCAGTCCCACTTCGTCCGTTTTCGATATGCGAAAGACCGAAACGGACGCGATAGCGAGAGTCATAGGATGCGGGCGTTACCCGAGGCTTGCCGCCTGGAGGTCTGGGCGGCGTCTGTGTTCATCCCCGCGCCGCTGCCTTGCTTGTGGGAAGCAGACCGGCCGCCTTGTTAAGCCGAGTACCATCTCATACGCTTTCGGCTGTGATTCCAACGTCGGCATCGGACAAAGATGCAGACTGCAGCTGCAAAAAGAGACACCGCGCAATGAACGAAAAACTGCCTGATCTGATTGAAGGCGAGCGTATTTTCTTCCAAAAGGTGTTCGAACGGCAGTCCCGCGCGACAATGGAGATGCGGGAGCAATGGCGCGCGGAAACGATTCTTCAGCGCAGAAGACGCGTGTCGTCTGAGATCTACGATCTGCTTGGTGGGGTCGTGAAATACGGTCCGTTCAAGGGGCTGTCGCTTGCGAAGAACAATTGGTGGGGCGGTGGCGACTTCGGGTCGATGTTCTTGGGCCTCTATGAGAAGGAAGTACTGGATTTCCTGTTCTCCGAAAGATTGGATGCCGTTGAGAGCTTCGTCGATGTCGGCGCCGCCGACGGATATTACGCGATCGGCATGGTTCGGTCGGGTCGGGCGAAAAACGCCGTCTGCTTTGAACTGAGCGAGGAAGGGCAGCGCACCATTGCATCGAACGCCGAGGCGAATTCCGCGTCGGACAGGATCGAAATATTCGGCGCCGCAGACAGGCTGTTTTATGAAAAGCTCAGCCATCTTGATCTGGCGAAAACAGTCGTCCTCGTTGACGCCGAGGGTGCGGAGTTCGAAATCCTTGACGATGGCTCCTTATCGGCATTGAAACAGGCGACGATTGTCATCGAGATTCACAACTGGGTCGAGGGTTTCTGGGACAAGTACACCCGTCTCCTCACCTCGGCTTCAGCGTTATTCAATGTCGAATTCATTGCGCCCGCCATCAGAGATCTGACGCAATTTCCGGAATTGAACGATTTCACCGACGACAACCGCTACCTCATTTGCTCCGAGGGTCGGCCAAATATTATGCGCTTCATGCTCTTGACGCCCAAAGGCTGATTGCGTCGACAGGTTGGTGTGCACACAAGCGCTCCAGCCTGTCATTCAGGCACGGCATTGCCTTCCAATCTTGCCGATATTCCCACCGAGCTCCAGAAGTCCCGGGTGAAGAGGTAGCCGAATTCCTTTTCCTCGCGCTCCACCTTGAGTTTGGCATTCAAGATATCGTGCAGCTTCGGCAAATTGTAATAGGGAACCGACGGCAGCAGGTGGTGCTCGGCGTGATAATTCATGTTGGCATAGAAGAATGCAATCGGTGTCGGCAGATTGACCGTTCTTGAAAAAAGAAGCGCGCTTTCGTCCTTGTGATCTTCGAGGCCGACGTGCTGCGCCAGCGCCAGAACACGATTTGGGAGCGATCCGACGAACGGTGTGATGAAAAACATGAACGTCAGGACAGGCGACCGCGTCGCAAGGAAAAACAGCGCCAGGCAGATGGCGTTCAGCGCAAGCATGAAGATCGCATCGGATTGGGCCGCGCGTCGTTCGGCGGGCATCAGTTTCAATCGGATGCCCTTGCCGAAATACGCTTCGTAGCCGAAGGCATTGCAGAGCGCATAGAGGATCCGCCTGCAAAGGCTTTGATAATCAAGCAGGACGAGACGCGCTGCACCCAGCAAGTCGAGCGGAAAATCGCGATAGATTTCGCTGTCATCCTCATGGAAAGTGGAAGCGTGGTGGAACTGATGGCTTTTTTCGAAAAAGCTCGGATTGTTCCAGGTCACATAGGAAAACAGCTTGAAGAACAGAGTGTTCGGCCATTTCCTGCTGAAGACCTTCTTGTGAAACAGCTCATGGCCGATGCCGGCATAGCCGGCGAACTGCCATAGGACGGCGTTAAGATAAAAGGCTGCGAAAGCAAGCGCGGGATAGCCGCCTTCCCATGCGCGGACCATAGCGAAAAGCAGGCCGGCGTGGATGCCGATCCTGAGCACGAGGTGGGAGTAAGCGATCCGGTCGTTCGATGCCGTGAGTTCCCGGAATTCGTCCTTCGTCAACAGGCTGCCGATTCTGATCTCGCTAGCACCCATGATCAGAGCTCTATGTTAACCAACGCAAAGGCCACAAGGCTGTTTGCGACATGGAAGACTACCTGCGATTTCGAGAACTCCGCCAAATACTCGGTGACGTCCCCGTGGATCTTGGAATTGTAGTCATGCCAGACGATGACGCCGCGCTTGACGATGCCGAATGCGTTTTCCGTATCCGCCCGGACGATCTGGTGCTCATGTCCGCCATCGATGAAGATCATCTCGGCCGATTGGAAGGCCTCCTTGAAATTGATCGTCGTCGAGTCTTCCTTGACGAGTGTGAGGCGCTTCCTTTGCGCCTCGGTGATCGACGCCAGATAGGCCTCGCCATCGATTTCCTGGCGCTTGCGGAGATAGTCGTCATTCTGCTCGGCGGACGACAAAGCGCTGCGCTCGTCAGTCTCGGCTAGATGCGCCGTGAGCCCCTTCGGCAGGTCGATGGAGACCACGTCGCAGTGTTCCGGCGTGTTTTCGATGAAGAGGCGTGTGGTGAAACCTTTGTACGTGCCGATCTCGATGATCTTTCGGGGCTTCACGATCTTGGCGAGCAACACCAGGACAACCTGGTCGACAAGCGTGATGCTGCCGATATCAATCGGCGGCAGACTGGCAGTGTACTCTTTCGCAATTTTCAATTCGTCGGCGAGTTCCAAAAGCGCTCGCAATTTCAGTTCGTAAATTCCCGATTTCGCGACACGCGCGGAGCGCAACGCCGCGGCACTTTCAATGAGCTTCTGCATCTCTGATCCCGTGATTCCGTCCATCGTGATTTAATCCTTTGCGATTTCTATTGCGCCTGCATGGGACTTAGAGACGTGTGCTGATGCGGGCGATCCGTTCATCCAGTTCCGGGAACGATCCTCTCCAGTAGGAATAGTGATTGATGAGGTTCCGATAGGCGATGGGCAGATCGGAGGGCTGCAGGTAGCCATTCTCGATCGCGAGATCGAGCACTTCCTCGTAGTAGGTGATCGAGTAGATGAAATAGCGGTTGGCCGCTGGATTGGACTGCGAATTGGAATGCTGGCGGAAATAGGAGAGGGGCATGGGATGCCCGACGATCGCTCCGCGGAGGGAGAGCCCAACCCAAGATGAAAGATCGAGCGGTCCGGAAATGATGCCGTCCACGACCTTGAAAAGACTGAAACGGCCGGATTCATCAAAGCAATCGGCCGTTCTCAAGAGCGCCGATGAGAACTCGCCAAGCAGATTATGATGCTTGACGGCGGTGATGCGTATGAAGTCGCGGCCCTCGATCACCTTCAGCGAGCCTTCGACCATCAATCCGTTGCCGAGATTTGTAACCTGGTTCCGCTCGTCGATGAAATAGCGCGGGGAAAACGCGAGTTTCGTTCCTCTGTTCTGTGTGGCTTCAAGCGCCTGGAGCAGGTACTGGATGCAGAACGGATTAAGGACGTCGTCGTCGAAGAGATATTTGATGTACTCGCCGCTGGCGAGCCCGGCGAGCCGTATGACGTTTTTATACTCGGCAGGATCCGGATTGCGGCTGTACTGGATAACGCCTGAGTATCTCTCGCAGATTTTCTCGATTGCATCCGTCGGGCAATCGTCAGAGACAATGATTTCCGTGTCATCGAAACTTTGCGCGATTGCGCTCTTCAGGGCGAGCTCAAAGAAATCGGGCTTGTAGGCCGGTATACAGATCGATACGCGCGGCAAATGTTTCTCCCCTTGAGACGCCCCTCCAGCCTCCGTCGGCGAGAGCGGTGATCGGCGCTCCGAACGACCGAAGCAGACTACTTGCCATGATCATAGAGCGCGGACGTTACGCGAGGCTTGTGCAGAAGGCCGCTGATCTGGCCCGATAGATAGATGAATTTCTGGGAGAAAAGTGGCACGCTCCCGGCTGGCTGAATCCCCGAACGCATAACACAGAGAATCGCGGTCGATTTCGGAAAAGGTTATGCGTGGGTTGAAAGTGATGGCGCGACCTGTCGGACGCACGGGGCCCTACCGCGAAAACTGAATGATCTCGCCGTTGTACTGCGTGCGCGCCGTCTCGCGGAAGCCGAGCTTGGCTGCGACCCGCAGCGAGGCCTGGTTCTCGGGGCTGATGATGCAGCTCATCGGTTTTCCCGGGAAATGCGTTTCCGCCCAGGCGATCAGGACGGTCAGCGCCTCGGTGGCATAACCGCGGCCGTGCGCCGAAGGTATCAGCGCCCAGCCGACCTCCATCGTCCCCTCGATCGAGGGTTCCATCTCGCGGCGGGCTTCGAGGAAGCCCGCTTCACCGATGAACCGGCCGCTCTCCTTTTCCACAATCGCCAGAAAGCCGAAGCCCATATGGTGCCACATGCCGGCAACGCGCAGCATGCGGCTCCAGCTCTGCTCGCGCGTCGATGGGGCGCCGGTGATGAAGCGCACGACATCCTCGTCCGCCCACAGCGCTGCATGCGCGTCGAAATCGTCGAGGCGGTGAGGGCGAAGCGTCAGACGCGCCGTTTCGAGGGTCGGAATGTCGATCACGATGGGTCCTTGTGAAAAAACACGTCCTCAGGCGCCGGGCTCGCCGTCCCAATAGTCGAGGTCGCCTTCCGGTCGCCCGATGTGGCGGAAGCGCCTGGCTTCTGTACCGTCTCTATTCGTCTTGGCAAGGAACTTTCCGGAATCGGGATATTCGACGATCTCGGTCTTCGCCATGGTCGAGATGCCGAGATAGACGAGTGTGGCCGTGCCGGTGTTGATGATCTGGTGCGCCGTTTCCGGTCCGCCCGCCGGCGCGCCGAGCACGTCGCCCGCCTTGATCGCATGGCGCGCATCGCCGAAGCGGTATTCGCCGGCGCCTGCGATCACATAGAAAAGCTCGTCTTCGACATGGTGATTGTGGAAGGGGCAGCTCGATTTGCCTGATGGCACTTCGTTGTAGCTGATGCCGAGGCCGGCAAGGCTTAGAAGCTTGCCGAACGAGGTGTCGGCGCTTTCATAAAATTCGCCCTGTTTCCAGTGGTCGAGCTTGAGATCGGCGGTATTGATCACCGCTTTTGCTTCCGTCGTCATGATGGTCCTCCTGTTGCAGGAGAAACTATCATCGCGCCGGAAAATTCAATGCTTATCTCGGAAATCCCCGGCATGGGCGGAGAGGAGCCCGCCGCCCATGCTTTGAGCGCCGAGCGTGCAATACGCTAAGACGCTCTATCGCTTCCAATCCCACGCATAGCCCAAAAATCGACCCGATTTTCGGGGTATGCGCTGGAGCCGTCAACGAACGTAGAAGGTGAAGCTCCCATCGGCCGCCTGCTCGGCATTGACGACATTGCGAATATTGACACCCTCATTGTTGAGCCGGTGGGCAAGCGACTTGTTGGCGTCGATCGAGGCCTGGATGCCGCGGATAGCCTGGCCGGAGCGTTGCGGTGCGGAGTGTGGGCCGCTCGTCTCGTCGTCGAAGTTGCGCCAGTTGTAAACCTCCTGGACATTGAAGTCATTGCCCTGGTAGCTCCTGAGCGTCTGCTCGATGCCTTGAGGGGTGTTCATCCCAAGGCTTTCGGCCCGGCTGACGCCGGCAAAGGCGAGGGAGGAGAGGGTTGCAGCGATAGTGATGGTGAGAACGCGGTGCATGATTTGTATCCTTTCATCTGCTTAGACGGTCGGCTGTCGTTGCAGGGGATCGTCTGCGTCACGACATGGAATTGGCGTTCTCCCATTCGCGATTCAATGGGTTAAGCCACTGAAAATCCATTAAGAATTGTTCATGAAAACTGCCTTCGAATTGCCGCTTTCCAGGCGTCCGGGAAAGCTGATTTCAGAGGCCTGCCCAGCCGTGCATACAGGGCGCGGCTATCCCCTTGCAGATATTTCCTCTTTCCCATTGCGGCATCGGGCGAAATTGCTTGCCATTCGGACGAAGGCATGTTTTGACCGCGGGCTGCCGAGCGGGTAAATGTCCCGCCAACCGAAGGTGAACCATGTCGAGAGAGACCGCTCCCCATATTTTGATCGTTGAGGCCCGCTTCTACGACGACATGGCCGACGCCCTGCTCGAAGGCGCGACCTTCGCATTGACGGAGGCCGGCGCCACCTTCGAGGTCGTCACCGTTCCCGGCGCACTGGAAATTCCGGCGGCGATTGCCATGTCGCTCGATGGAGACGACAATGGCGGAACGCATTATGACGGCTATGTCGCCCTTGGCATGGTCATTCGCGGCGAGACCTATCACTTCGATATCGTGTCGAACGAATCCTCGCGTGCCTTGATGGATCTTGCGGTCAGCGAGTCCCTTGCCATCGGCAATGGCATCCTGACCGTCGAAAACGACGAGCAGGCTTGGGCGCGCGTGCGCCGCTCGGAAAAGGACAAGGGCGGATTTGCCGCTCGTGCAGCTCTGACCATGATCGAGCTGAAGCAGAAACTGGGTGCATAACGAATGAACGACGACAAGACGGAACGGCCGGTCAAGACTGCGAACCAGCGGGGCGCTGCCCGTCTTGCTGCCGTTCAGGCACTGTATCAGATGGATGTCGGCGGCACGGGCGTTCTGGAGATCGTGGCTGAATACGAGGCGCACCGTCTTGGTCAGGAAATCGATGGCGAGACTTATCTGAAAGCCGATGCCGCCTGGTTCCGTTCCATCGTCTCCGGTGTCGTGCGCGATCAGGTCCGCCTCGATCCGCTGATTGCCGCAGCTCTGCAGGATGATTGGGCCTTGTCGCGCCTCGACAGCACAGTGCGCGCCATCCTGCGCGCCGGCGTTTTCGAGATCACCGACCGCAAGGACGTCCCGGTGGCGGTCATCGTCACCGAATATGTCGAGATCGCCCAGGCGTTCTTCGATGACGACGAGCCGAAGCTCGTCAACGCCGTGCTCGACCGCATCGCAAAGCAGGTTCGCGGCGAGGCGAAGAAATAAGTCTTTAGCCGCCAAACAATCCCCCTACGTCTTTCTTCGTACCGCAATGGTTTTCGCCCGTTGCGGTCTTGACGCCACGTGATCGACCAAGCAATCTCCGCACCGCTTAGCTGTGGCATTTCTGTGGAGAGGAAGGCGATTCGGCGGCATATCTGCCGGAGAAGGAGTGAGCTCCGGCCTATGGGAGGAAAGAGCGAAATGACGATTCTTTTATGCGTAATCGCATGCGGTCTGCTCTCGGTGGTTTATGCCGCCTGGGCAACCCGGTCGGTGCTTGCCGCCGATCAGGGCAACAGCCGCATGCAGGAGATCGCGGGCTATATCCGCGAGGGTGCGCAAGCCTATCTGACGCGCCAGTACAGAACCATTGCCATTGTCGGCGTTGTTGTTTTCATTTTAGCCTGGCTGCTTCTTTCCGGCGAGGCCGCGATCGGCTTCCTGATTGGCGCCGTGCTTTCCGGTGCTGCTGGTTTCATCGGCATGCACGTCTCCGTCCGCGCCAATGTGCGCACCGCTCAGGCGGCTTCCGTCAGCCTTTCCGCCGGCCTCGACATCGCCTTCAAGTCGGGTGCGATCACCGGCATGCTGGTGGCTGGCCTGGCGCTGCTCGGCGTCTCCATCTATTATACGATCTTGACCGTCGGGCTCGGCCATGAGAGCGGCTCGCGCGAAGTCATCGATGCGCTGGTGGCGCTCGGCTTCGGCGCTTCGCTGATCTCGATCTTCGCCCGTCTGGGCGGCGGCATCTTCACCAAGGGCGCCGATGTCGGCGGCGATCTCGTCGGCAAGGTGGAAGCCGGCATTCCCGAAGACGATCCGCGCAACCCGGCAACGATCGCCGATAATGTCGGCGACAATGTCGGCGACTGCGCCGGTATGGCGGCCGACCTTTTCGAGACCTATGCGGTCTCGGTCGTCGCCACCATGGTTCTCGCCGCGATCTTCTTTGCCGGCGCGCCGATCCTCCAGTCTGCGATGGTCTATCCGCTGGCAATCTGCGGTGCCTGCATCATCACCTCGATCATCGGCACCTTCTTCGTCAAGCTCGGCTCGAACGGCTCGATCATGGGCGCTCTCTACAAGGGCCTCATCGTCACCGGCCTGCTGTCGATCGTCGGTCTTGGCGCTGCCACCTCGCTCACCATCGGCTGGGGATCGATCGGCTCCGTCGGAGGCGCCGACATATCAGGCGCGAACCTCTTCTTCTGCGGCATCATCGGCCTCGTCGTCACCGCACTGATCGTCGTGATCACTGAATATTATACCGGCACGGGCAAGCGCCCGGTCGTCTCGATCGCTCAGGCCTCGGTCACCGGTCACGGCACCAACGTCATCCAGGGCCTGGCCGTTTCACTGGAATCGACGGCACTGCCGGCGATCGTCATCGTTGGCGGCATTCTCGCCACCTACCAGCTCGGCGGCCTGTTCGGCACCGGTATTGCGGTCACGGCCATGCTCGGCATCGCCGGAATGATCGTCGCGCTCGACGCGTTCGGACCGGTGACGGACAATGCCGGCGGTATCGCCGAAATGGCGCATCTGCCGCCGGAGGTGCGCAAATCCACCGATGCGCTCGATGCCGTCGGCAATACGACCAAGGCCGTGACCAAGGGCTACGCCATCGGTTCTGCCGGTCTCGGCGCACTGGTTCTCTTCGCTGCCTACTCCTACGACCTCAAATATTTTGCGGCGAATGGCGACAAGTTCCCTTATTTCGCCGGTATCGGCGAAATTTCCTTCGATCTTTCCAACCCTTACGTAGTGGCGGGATTGATCTTCGGAGGTCTCATTCCCTACCTCTTCGGCGGCATCGCGATGACCGCCGTCGGCCGTGCGGCCGGCGCGATCGTCGAGGAAGTCCGCCGTCAGTTCAAGGAAAAGCCCGGCATCATGCAGGGCACGGAAAAGCCGGATTACGGCAGGGCGGTCGACCTTCTGACCAAGGCCGCCATCCGCGAGATGATCGTGCCGTCGCTGCTGCCGGTGCTGGCGCCGATCGTCGTCTATTTCGGCGTGCTTCTCATCTCCGGCTCCAAGGCCTCCGCCTTTGCCGCCCTCGGCGCATCGCTGCTCGGCGTCATCATCAACGGCCTCTTCGTCGCCATCTCGATGACATCGGGCGGTGGCGCATGGGACAATGCCAAGAAGAGCTTCGAGGACGGTTTTGTCGACAAGGACGGCGTGCGTCACATGAAGGGTTCGGATGCGCACAAGGCCTCCGTCACCGGCGATACCGTCGGCGATCCCTACAAGGATACCGCCGGCCCCGCCGTCAACCCGGCGATCAAGATCACCAACATCGTCGCGCTGCTGCTGCTGGCCGTTCTCGCCGGATAAACAACGGCGCCGGCTTGGCACACTTCAAGCTGACGCAGCGACCATTAAAAAACCCGCCGGAGCGATCCGGCGGGTTCTTCGTATAAGGCGTGTCCGATCAGCGTAGGCTGCTTGGGTTCTGCGGCGTGCCGCCGGCGCCGCCGCCGAACAGGCTGCGGGCAGCACTCGCGGCGCTGCCGCCGGAAAGCATCTGTTGCAGGAAGGTGAGTTCCTTGCCGCCGGTCGGCGTGACGCGTCCGATCGTGTCGAACACCTTGCCGTCCTGCAGCGCATAGTTGGCGCGGCGGCTGACGACGCCGTCCTTGTCGAAATAGATCGCCAGAACGCTCTGATCGACGACCTTCAGTTTCTGGAAGGCGACGGCACGCGTGCGCCGCTGCGAGATGTAATAGAAGACTTCGCCGTCGAAGGTCGCCGTCGTCGACGGGGTGCCGAGCGAAAGCAGCACCTGCTCGCGGCTGGAGCCTTCCGGAACGAGGTTCAGCGACTGCTGGTCGGCGACGTAGCCGCCGTTGAGAACGGTGCTGGTCTGGCAACCGGAGAGAGCGGTAGTGGAGGCAATTATGAGGGCAATGGCCGCACTGCTGAAGAATTTCATGTCAGACTTGAAATACCGTTTCTTCAACGACATCTACTCCCTGTGAGTGTCGATAGCAGCCATTCTGGGCCTTGCACGCTTTCCTCCTGCAAAACCATTGTGGCCATTCCGGGTCGAATTTCCCGAATTCGCTTCGCTGACGCATCGAAGGCGTCGTCCCGAAACTGGCCATGATCGGCATTGCAATTCGCGCCTGCTTCGGTAAACCAGCTTTCGAAATCATGCAACAAGGCCATACGCCAGCCGGCATGAAGAATGAGGCATTTCCGGAAAAAACAATGATCCTCGGGCTCTTCCGCAAGAAAAACAACAATCAGGCGATCGTCGACAGGCAATATGCGGCGTTGGCGGCGGCTGCGCGCATGCCGGAACTCTACGAGCGGCTCAATGTGCCGGATACGGTCATGGGCCGTTTCGAGATGCTCTCGATCGCCATGATTCTGTTTTTTCGCCGCACCCGTGCTTCCGCCACCAGCGGCCAGGAAATCGCCCAGGAGATCGTCGACGCTTTCTTCCAGGATATCGACTATTCGATCCGTGAACTCGGCATCGGCGACAACAGCGTGCCAAAGCGCATGAAAAAGCTCGCCGGTATGTTTTACGGCCGGCTCGAAGCCTATTCGAAGGCGATGGACACGGGCGATGCCGAAGCCCTCGCTCTTGCCCTTCAGCGCAATATTTACCCCGAAACCGCGACGCCGGCCGATATGTCCGGTCTCGCCGGATGGATGATGGCCGCAGAATCGCATCTATCCGCCGTTGCCGAAGAGGTAATCGCCACCGGTTCGGCAACGCTCCCGCCGGTCGCCTGCCCACCGGTCATCTGAAGGAGGAAACGATGCAGAATGATCGGGACGATGTTCCCTTCTCCTATCACGTCAAGGTCGGCCACATCTCGGCCAACCCCGTCGAGGTCCATGTCGAGGCCGACGCCAGCGAACTGAAGGCGTTGGCCCGGACCTGGAACGTCGTCTCCGTCGATGATCTCAGCGCCGATCTGCAGATTGCCCGCTGGAAGCGCGACGGCGTGCGCATCAAGGGCCGCGTGCAGGCGAAGATCGTCCAGTCCTGCGTCGTGACGCTGGAACCGGTCGAATCCGCCATCGACGAGAGCTTCGAGCAGATCTTCGTGCCGGAAGGCTCCAAGCTTGCCCGCCAGGCCGGCAACGACGCCGGCGAGATGCTGCTCGATCCCGACGGTCCTGATCTGCCCGAGAACTTTGTCGGCGATACGATCGACGCCGGCGAGGTGGTTGCCGAATTCGCCGCTCTGGCGATCGATCCCTATCCGCGCAAGCAGGGTATCGAATTCTCAGGCCATGTCGAAGACAGCGGCGAGGACGACAAAAAGCCCTCCGCTTTCGCAGCCCTCAAGGACTGGAAAAAGGACTGAAGCCCCTCTGGCATTTGACACAATTCAGTTGTAAGCGACGCCAAAACCGGTATTTTGGCCGAAATTTCGCCCTCGGCGAAAAGAAGGATCAGGGACGCGTGATCAGAATATCTCTCGACCTCATGGGTGGCGACTTTGGTCCCCAGGTTGTCATCCCCGGCGCCGCCAAGGCGTTGGATCGGCATCCGGATATTTCCTTCGTTCTCTACGGTCTCAAGGAACAGTGCGATCCGGTTCTCGCCAAGTTTCCGAAGCTCAGGGAAAAATCGATCTTTCACGACTGCGAGCTTGCCGTCGCCATGGATGAGAAGCCGAGCCAGGCGCTACGCCGTGGCCGCTACATCTCCACCATGTGGCGCTCGATCGCGGCGGTGAAGACGGGTGACGCCGATGTCGCGGTCTCGGCCGGCAATACCGGCGCGCTGATGGCGATGGCGAAATTCTGTCTGCGGACCATGGCCAATATCGAGCGTCCGGCGATCGCCGCGATCTGGCCGACGCTGAAGGGTGAAAGCATCGTGCTCGATGTCGGGGCAACGATCGGCGCCGATGCGCAGCAGTTGATGGATTTTGCCCTGATGGGCGGCGCCATGGCGCGCGCGCTTTTCGAGGTCGAACGTCCGACGGTCGGCCTTCTCAACGTCGGCGTCGAGGAGATGAAAGGCCAGGAGGAGGTCAAGGAGGCGGGCCGTCTGTTGCGCGAGGCGAACATCGATTCGCTCGAATATTCCGGCTTCGTCGAGGGCAACGACCTTGGCAAGGGCACGGTCGACGTCGTCGTCACCGAGGGATTTTCCGGCAATATCGCGCTCAAGACCGCCGAAGGCACCGCCAAGCAGATCGGCGAATATCTGCGTGCCGCCATGTCGCGCACGCTGCTCGCCCGTATCGGCTACCTCTTCGCCAAAAGCGCCTTCGACATGCTTCGCGAGAAGCTCGATCCGAGCAAGGTCAATGGCGGCGTGTTTCTCGGCCTGAACGGCATCGTCATCAAGAGCCATGGCGGGGCGAATGCCGAAGGCATCGCAGCCGCCATCGAGGTCGGCTACGACATGGCCAAGAACGGCCTCAATCAGAAAATAGAAAACGATCTTAAGAAATATCATGCCAAGCGGCTGCCCCCGATGGGCCCGGAAGCAGCATGAGCGATGGGGTTCAATCAAAGATGATCCGTTCAGTGGTTCGCGGGTTCGGAGCCGCACTTCCGAAGCGCGTGATGACCAATCGTGACATGGAGGCCATCGTCGACACATCAGACGAATGGATCGTCCAGCGCACCGGTATCCGCCAGCGTTATGTCGCCGGTGATGATGAAACGACGGCGTCGCTGGGCGAGGCGGCCGCGCGCGCAGCGCTTGCCAATGGCGGCCTGACGCCTGCCGATATCGATCTTGTCATCTGTGCCACCTCGACGCCTGACAACACGTTTCCGGCGACGTCGGTCAACATCCAGAACCGGCTCGGCATGAGCCACGGCTTCGCCTTCGACGTCCAGGCTGTCTGCACCGGTTTCGTCTATGCGGTGACGACCGCGGATGCCTATATCCGCGGCGGGCTTGCCAATCGCGTTCTCGTCATCGGCGCCGAAACTTTTTCGCGCATTCTCGACTGGAACGACCGCACCACCTGCGTGCTTTTCGGCGACGGCGCCGGCGCGATCATACTCGAAGCGACCGAAGGCGAGGGCACCACTGCCGATCGCGGCGTGCTGACCGCACATCTGCGTTCCGACGGCTCGCACAAGGAAAAGCTTTATGTCGATGGCGGGCCGTCGACGACGGGCACTGTCGGCAAGCTGCGCATGGAAGGCCGCGAGGTCTTCAAATATGCCGTCGGCATGATCACCGATGTCATTCAGGCGGCTTTCGATTCGACCGGCACTACAGCCGATGACCTCGACTGGCTGGTACCGCACCAGGCCAATCGCCGCATCATCGACGGTTCGGCGAAGAAGCTGAACATCGATGCCGCGAAAGTCGTCATCACCGTCGACCTGCACGGCAATACGTCGGCTGCCTCGATCCCGTTGGCACTTGCGACCGCTGCCGGTGACGGCCGCATCAAGAAGGGCGACCTAGTGATGCTCGAAGCGATGGGCGGCGGCTTTACCTGGGGTGCGGTTCTGCTGCGCTGGTAGGCACGAATCCTAAAAAACTGGCGGCGAACAAGAGCTTGACCGTAAGGCGCAAGACAAATACTCTTCGTGCGATTTCACAAAATATTTTGTATGGGCGGGGAAACCATGACCGGAAAAACAGTGACGCGAGCAGACCTGGCGGAATCCGTTTTCCGAAAGGTTGGGCTTTCCCGGACCGAATCTGCGGAACTGGTCGAAACCGTCATCGACGAGATCTGCAACGCCATCGTGCGTGGCGAAACCGTCAAGCTTTCCTCCTTCGCCACCTTCCAGGTGCGCGACAAGAACGAGCGGATCGGCCGCAACCCGAAGACCGGCGAGGAGGTTCCGATTTCCCCCCGCCGGGTCATGACCTTCAAGGCGTCGAACGTGTTGAAGACACGCATCCTCAAGTCGCATGTCGCTCGCAAGATCAAGCTGAAGCCGCTGAATCCGGCTCCCTGATAATCGGCTTCCCGTTTCGGAAACGGCTTTTTTTCTCCCTCGCGCTCTCCATCCTTGTGCGCAACGTCAAGACATGACTTGAATTGTCGGCGCCAAACCGTTGAAATATGATGAGTCGCCGTAGGATCGAGCCGCGAGGTCGCGTAGCAGTATGACGTTGGACAAGAGCCCCGATGCCTTTCGCACCATCAGCGAAGTCGCAGACGATCTTGATCTGCCGCAGCATGTGCTGCGCTTCTGGGAGACGCGTTTTCCCCAGATAAAGCCGATGAAGCGCGGCGGCGGCCGTCGCTACTATCGGCCGGAGGATGTGGATCTCCTCAAGGGAATCCGGCATTTGCTCTATGATCATGGCTATACGATCAAGGGTGTGCAGAAGCTTCTGAAGACCAACGGCAACAAGTTCGTCATATCGGTCGGTCATGGCGATCTCGCCAGCGTCGAGGCGCTTGCGTCGGGCGTGCAGGACATGGGTGCCGGGGAACCGCGCGTCGGCATGGCCGATGAAGACCAGATCGTCGGCCGCGCCAAGCCGCCGATCACCCGCCGGTTCTTCAATTTTGTCGCCGGAGACGACGAGCAGGAAGTCTCGATCGGCAAATCGAGCGTTGGCAAGGAAGACAGGGCGCTGCTGCAGGAGGCGCTCTACGACCTCCTGGAATGCAAGCGTCTGCTCGATCAGGTGCGCTGAATAAGAAAATCAGGCTTCGGTAAGCCGCTTCATCGCCTGTTCAAGTTCACTGAGCTGGAAGGGTTTTTGCAGCACGGGCAGCGTGCTTGGGCTGCTGCCATCAGGTGCGGTACCGTATCCCGTCGCATAGAGATAGGGTTTTCCGCGTTCGTCGAGCAGCTTTGCGACCGGCAGCGAACTCTGCCCGGCAAGCGAGACATCGAGTATGGCAGCATCGAACTCCGTATCCCTGGCGGCTTTCAGCGCCCGTTCCAGGTCGGGCGCGCTGGCGCAGACCCGGTAGCCCAGATCGGCGAGCATGTCCTCGAGCAGCATGGCAATCAGCGCGTCGTCTTCGACGATGAATATGTCTTTCATGATCCGGTTCACCCATTGCCCCCTTGCTAAAGCACGTCGCGCAAAAATGTGCCGCGGTTTTGCGATAACGACATGCGTAAAAACAAAGACCTAAAGCGCAAGGAGCGAATCTGAAAGATTGCGATACGCTTTAGGCATGGAGGTTTATGTGGACTGCTTGCACGGCTCGTCAAGACGTCGTGGTCGGCAGTGCGAGAAACAGCATATTGCCGGTTGAAATTCGATGTGCAAAAGCTGGAATGCCGTCTTTGCAACGGCTCCTGGATAATTCCTTAAATCGGAATCGATTTATGGAAAAAATTATGCAGCAATTCAAAGTGTTGCAGCGTCTTTTGCGGCTCTCGAAAGACGCGCGGCGCTGTCAGAAGGGGTGTCGAATGGATTTGCTGAGTGCCACGGATTGGCTGCGTCACAGGCCGGGTTATACATATCCGCTGGCCATTGCCTTCGTTGGCCTGACGTTTCTTCTGAGGCTTGCCGCCAGCGACACTCTCTCCGGATTTCCCTTCCTGAGCTTCCTTCCGGCGATATTGCTCGCGAGTTTCATAGGCGGCGCCGGGCCGGGATTTGTCGCGACCTTGGTTGCCGGTTTCATTGTCCAGCAGTTTTTTGTCGAGCCGCACAATGTTTTCTGGCCGGCCAGCGCCGGCCAATGGGTCGGCCTTTCCACCTATGTTATCAATGCCGTGATCATCGTCGGCCTGATGGAGATGATCATCATCGCCCATGGCAGACAGAGCCGCCTTCGCAGCGAGCTGAACAGCTTCAACACGCGCCTCGAACAGACAGTGGTCCAGCGCACTGCCGAGCTCAGGCACGAGATGGAAGAGAATGCCGCCGCTCAGGCGCAGGTCCGCCAGTTGCAAAAGATGGAGACGATCGGCCAGCTGACCGGCGGCGTCGCCCATGATTTCAACAACATGCTGGCAATCATCATCGGCAATCTCGATCTCGCCCAGCGGCGCCTGACCGGCAGCGAGGATCCTCGCCTGCTATACTCCATCCAGAACGCCAGAGATGGTGCGCAGAGAGCGGCGGTGCTGACTGCGCGTCTTCTCGCCTTCTCGCGCCAGCAGCCGCTCGCCCCGGAGGTGGTCGACCTCAACAAACTGGTCGGCGGTATGTCGGAGCTGCTGCGGCGCACGCTCGGCGAGCACATCCGGATCGAGACCGTGCTTGCCGGCGGTCTCTGGCCGAGCTTTGCCGATTTGAGCCAGCTCGAGAATGCCATCCTGAACCTTGCCGTCAACGCTCGCGATGCCATGCCGGGCGGCGGAAATCTGACGATCGAGACCGCCAATACCGAACTCGACGAGCGATATTCGCGCATGCATTCGGAGGTCGAGGCAGGTCAATATGTGATGATCAGCATGACGGACACCGGCACCGGCATGTCGCCGGAGGTGATCGAACGCGCCTTCGACCCGTTCTACACGACCAAGGGACCCGGCAAAGGCACAGGTCTCGGCCTCAGCCAGGTCTACGGCTACATCAAGCAGAGCGGCGGCCACATCAAGATCTATTCAGAGATCGACAGGGGCACGACGTTGAAGATCTATCTCCCCCGTCATGTCGGCATGGCGGACGCGCGGTTGAACGTCGCCGGCGCCCAGCCGCTTCCTCAGGGCAGCGTCAAAGATACGATCCTGGTAGTGGAGGACGATGAGAACGTCCGCACCATGACCGCCGAAAGCCTGCATGAACTCGGTTACACAGTGTTGCAGGCGGCTAGCGGCATGGAGGCGCTTATGCTTCTGGAGCAGAATGCGGCAGTCGACCTGATCTTCACCGATATCGTCATGCCGCAGATGAGCGGACGTCAGCTTGCCGATATCGTCCAGGAAAAATGGCCGGCGATCCGAATCCTCTATACGACGGGCTACACCCGCAATGCCATCGTCCACAATGGTGTGCTCGATCACGGCGTTTCCCTGCTCGCCAAGCCCTTCAGCCTGGAGCAGCTTGCTCATAAGATCCGCGAACTTCTGAATGTCGCGGCGAGGATGGAAGATGAGAGGACGTGAAGCCGAAATACGGCCGCACGTCCATTCACGATCGGGTTATTCCAGGACCTGGATTATGCGATGGGTTTTCGGTTCGACGATCACGCGTCGCTCATTGACGACGGTATAACCGTAGCCGTCGATATCAGGCACGGTATGCACTTCGACGGTATCGGGCAGCGTCGCGCCGACTGCGATATCGCCGTCATAGACGATGGAAGGCGTGGTTTGCTCCATCACATAGGTGCGCACCTCGCCCGGCAATACGACGGAGCCGGTCGGTGCGGGATCGGTGATGATGACAGTGCTCTGCGCGAAGGCGGCGGAGCTGATGGTCAGCATGGCGGCCGCAGCCAGCATGGTTTTGCGCATGGGATTTCTCCTTTTCCTACCTGAGACATCAAGGCAACGCTGGCCATGCGGCATAGTTCCCCGCGGGCTTTTCGCGACAGCAGTAACAGACGCAATGAGAGCATTTAAGTTGTTACTAAATTAATTTTTGCATCATACGGTTGAGCTGTCTGAACAGCGTTCGAAAAGAGTGCAGATGGTGATGTTAGAGCTCGCTTGTTTACTTTTCGCTAACCATGTTGGACGTTTATTCTGAACGGACGACCAACCGGTCGTTGATTCGACGATCCGTCGCGTTTCGGCTTGCGAATGGATCTCTAGAAAGACGATTGCGGCGGCTCGATACATGCGCTTGCGAAAGACGATATTGCTGGTGGCCGTGGCGGGCATGATGGCCGGCTGCACATCGACAGGCGGTGTGCGCCAGCCTTCCGCGCCGGAAACCGTGGCACCTGAAAAGGCGCTGGTCCTGCCGCCGCCGGGCGGCCCGTCGATCGTCAGCGTCGTCGAGCGCAAACGTGGCAACGGCGTCGAGCAGACGATCTCGCTGTTTACCTCATCCTCCGTGCCCGGTCAGAATTCGCTGAAGGTCCAGTTCTTCGGCGGTTCCGGAGCCAATCCCGGCGCCGGCAATGCCGGCTTCAGCATGATCAACGAGAGCGGTATTGCCCGCGAGGTGGCCCGTTCGGCCCCGGGCGTGCCGATGGCGACCTCGGCGACCTTCCTGCAGAACGCCTATGGCCCCTTCGGCTATGCCTCCGGCCGCAGCCGTGCCGGCGACACCTGCCTCTATGCCTGGCAGCAGATCCGCTCGAGCACCAACGCCAATACCCAGGCGCGTAATTTCGGCATGATCCAGCTGCGCCTGCGCCTTTGCGATGCGAGAGCGAGCGAGCGCCAACTGCTCGGCATCGTCTATGGCTACACCGTCACCGGCACCTTCGACGGCGAGATCTGGAACCCTTACGGCAATCCGCCGCCCGCCGATGCTGCACTCGGGCGCACCGGTGTGCCGATCTATCCCGACGAGGGCGGTTACCGCGCCAGCCCGATGCCGATCGGCTACGAGCCGGCGCCTGCCATTGTCAGCCGGCCGCGGGCCGCTGCCGTTCGCAGCGCCTCGGCCGCGCAACCGGCTCAAGGTGT
>NZ_JACCEY010000043.1:195033-203981 GCF_013591995.1 Rhizobium sp. WYCCWR 11146 | reverse complement strand
CAGCGGTGCCGGCACCCATCGGCCCGCGCGTGCCGCTGCCGGGTGAGGCGCCACAGACGAGCGCAAGGCCGGCTGTGGCCGCTGCGCCAATCGAACAATCGGTAAGGGCGATCGGCGTCACCGTGCCTTCGCCCGACTGCGTAGGCGACGCGGCCATGACGGCCGCCTGCCGGAGATAGAGCATGATGCCGAAAAGTGTGAGCGGTTTTCGGACGACATCATGCTTTAACTCTTTAATTTAGAACAGGATTCAGATTTTAGGCCGACCCGGCCTAAAATCATCCTGTTCTAGTGAGCATACCCGGGGCCTGATTGGCACCGGTTGAGCAATTTCGAAGGAACGTCGATGCGCAAAGCCCGCAGTGTCATCATATGGGCCGTGGTTTCGCTCTGCATGATCGTGCTGATCACGCTGCCGGTTAACCTGCAGACTCAGCTCATCACCAGCATCACGGTCGTGACTGTCATGGCGCTGATCAAGATTCTGAAGGGCGAGGGGACCTGGCGCCTGGTGGCGCTCGCCTTCGGCACGTCGATCGTGCTGCGCTATGTTTACTGGCGCACCACCAATACGCTGCCGCCTCTGAATCAGTTGGAAAACTTCATTCCCGGCCTGCTGCTCTATCTTGCCGAAATGTATAGCGTCGCGATGCTGGCGCTCAGCCTGTTCATCGTCGCCACACCGTTGCCGTCGCGCCCCTCGCGTGCCGCCAATCCCGGGCGCCTTCCTCATGTCGATGTCTTCGTCCCATCCTACAACGAGGATGCCGGCCTGCTGGGAAACACGCTGGCCGCCGCCAAGGCCATGGATTATCCGGCCGAGAAGCTGCATGTCTGGCTGCTCGACGACGGCGGCACCTTGCAGAAGCGCAATTCCGGCAAGCTGCTCGAAGCCCAGGCGGCGGCTGCCCGCCATATCGAGCTGAAGCAGCTCTGCGACGATCTCGATGTCCACTACCTCACGCGCGACCGCAACGAGCACGCCAAGGCCGGCAATCTCAACAACGGCATGAAACATTCGACCGGCGAACTCATCGCCGTCTTCGATGCCGACCACGCGCCGGCCCGCGATTTCCTGCTGGAGACCGTCGGTTACTTCGAAGACGATCCGAAGCTCTTCCTCGTCCAGACGCCGCATTTCTTCATCAATCCCGATCCGCTGGAGCGCAACCTGCGCACCTTCGACAAGATGCCGAGCGAGAACGAGATGTTCTACGGCATCATCCAGCGCGGCCTCGATAAATGGAACGCCGCCTTCTTCTGCGGCTCGGCCGCAGTTTTGAGCCGCAAGGCGCTCGAATCGCAGAACGGCTTTTCCGGCATCAGCATCACCGAGGATTGCGAGACGGCGCTGGCGCTCCACGGCAGCGGCTGGAACAGCATCTATGTCGACAAGCCGCTGATCGCCGGCCTGCAGCCAGCCACTTTCGCAAGCTTCATCGGCCAGCGCAGCCGCTGGGCGCAGGGCATGATGCAGATCCTGCGCTTCCGCTTTCCGCTTCTCAAGCGCGGCCTGACGATCCCGCAGCGCTTTTGCTACATGTCCTCCACGCTTTTCTGGCTCTTCCCATTCCCGCGCACGATCTTCCTGTTTGCGCCGCTCTTCTACCTGTTCTTCGATCTGGAAATCTTCACCGCCTCGGGCGGTGAGTTCCTCGCTTATACGCTGGCCTATATGCTGGTGAATCTGATGATGCAGAACTACCTCTACGGGTCGTTCCGCTGGCCCTGGATTTCCGAGCTCTACGAATATGTCCAGACCGTGCATCTGCTGCCGGCCGTCGTCTCCGTCATGCTCAATCCGAGGAAACCGACCTTCAAGGTCACCGCCAAGGACGAATCGATCGCCGTCAGCCGTCTGTCGGAAATCAGCCGTCCGTTCTTCGTCATCTTTGCAGTGCAGATCGTCGCGCTCATCATCACCATCTACAAGATCTATGCAGAGCCCTATAAGGCCGACGTCACGCTCGTCGTCGGCGGATGGAATGTCATCAACCTGATCATGGCCGGTTGCGCGCTGGGCGTCGTGTCGGAGCGCGGCGAGCGCGCCTTGTCCCGCCGCGTCCGCGTCAACCGGCGCTGCGAATTCGGCGTCAGCGGCAAGTGGTACGCGGCCTCGATCGAGGACGTTTCCGTCCACGGTGCGAGGCTTCACATCTTCAACAAGCAGCTCGACGAGATGCTGGTTGGCGCACTCGGAGAGATCCGCTTCCGGCCCTATAGCGGCGCGGAACTGGAAACCCTGCCGCTCATCGTCCGCAACATCGAGCCGTCGGGCGACATCAGCAATGTCGGCTGCCAGTACGTGCCGAAAAGCGCGCTCGACCATCGCCTGATCGCCGACCTGATGTTTGCCAATTCCGATCAGTGGACAGAGTTCCAGGCCTCGCGCCGTCGCAATCCGGGCCTGATCCGCGGCACCATCTGGTTCCTCGGCCTGTCGCTCTACCAGACGAGCCGCGGCCTCATTTACTTCTTCCGCAGCATGCGGCCGGAGAGGGAAGCCCAGCAGAAGGCGGCAAAGGTCAACGCCGGATGAGAAAGATCGTCGCTGCCTCGCTTCTCCTGTTGAATGCCTCCGCCTTCGCCCAGGCGCAGACGGCGCCCTTCGACATGTCCGGCGAGCGGCCGCCCGGGGCATCCGTTACCCCGAGGTTGACACCACCGACGCCGCCGACAGCCCCTGCGCCGGCTCCCATCACGCCTCCGGTTTCCGTCAAACCCGCACCTGCAGCTCCGGCTGCTCCTGTTCCTCCGACGATCGCCGTCCAGCCGCAACCGGCGGCGCCCGCGCTCCAGCCAGCCGCGGCGGCAAATACCGCTGCGCCGCCGCGCTCCGGCGATGTCCGTCGCTATGTCGTGCCCTTTTCGAAACTTGGTCTCGGCGGCGAATACGATCGCCGGTCATGGTCGGTCTATCTGACGCCGGAACAGGCGGCGGCCAAGGCAAGCTTTACCTTCGCCTACCAGAATGCGATCGTCGTCGCGCCTGAGGCCTCGGCGCTGACCGTCTATCTCAACAACCGCCCGATCGGCCAGCAGCGTGTCGGCTCGCCGGATGGCCCATCGACCGTCACCTTCGAGGTTCCGTCCGGTTTGCTGCAGCCCGGCGCCAATCTTGTCACCTTTGAAGCCAACCAGCGCCACCGCACCGATTGCAGCATCCAGTCCACTTATGAGCTGTGGTCGAACATTGATCCGGCCGGAACCTATCTGAGCTTTGCCGGCAGCGATGCCGCGCAGCTGTCGAGCGCCGATGCAATCCGCGCCATCGGCGTTGACGGCGCTGGCAAGACCGAGTTCGACATCGTCGTCCCGGCGCTGGAGCAGCCGGGAACCACCAAGCCGCTGTTGCGACTGGCGCAGGGCCTGTCGGTGCTGAGCAGTATGCCGAACCAGATCTTTGCCTTCAGCACCACCTCGCTTCCGGCCGTCAGGCCCGGCAAGCTCAGCGTGCTCGTCGGTACCGCAGCGGAATTGCGGCCGCTCTTTCCCGGCCTGCCGCCCGGTGCCGAAAGCGCGGCATTCGCCGCTTTCGCCACCGATCCGCGCAGCGGCTCGCCGGTGCTTCTGATCAGCGGCCCCTCCTGGCAGGCGGTCTCCTCGGCGATCGATACCATCGTCTCGCCGACAGACCGGTCCTCAGATATCCGCCGCGACGTGTTGACCACCGAGCGCTGGAGCGCGCCGAACGCGCCGCTGGTCTTTTCCGATACCAACATCGCCTTGTCTCAACTCGGCGTGAAGACCACCGAATTCTCCGGCCGGCGGCTGCGGACCAGTTTCAATATCGCCGTGCCGGCCGATTTTTATGCCAATGCCTATGGCGAGGCGAAGGTGCTGCTCGACGCCGCCTATACCGATAACGTGATGCCCGGCAGCCACATCGATATCTACGTCAACGACAACATCGCCTCCACCGTGCCGATCACCACGACATCAGGCGGCATTCTCCGTCATCTGCCGATCCGCGTGACGATGCGGCACTTCAAGCCCGGTCTCAATTCGGTGGCGATCGAGGCGATCCTGATGACCAAGGATGATGCGGCTTGCGCGCCGGGCGCGACCGCCGGCGCGACCCCGCGCTTTGCCCTGTTCGATACGTCCGAATTGCAGATTCCGGATTTCGCCCGCGTCGGTCAGCGTCCGAACCTGGCGGCAATGGCCGGCACCGCCTATCCCTATGGCCGGGCCACGGAGCCGACGCCGCTCTTCATCGACCGCGTCGATGCCGATACGCTTTCAGCCGCCGCCACGCTGCTCGGCCAGATGGCGATCACCGCCGGCCATCCGATCGACGTCGAAACCGTCGCCTCGCCGAATATGATCGGCGATCGCGATGCCATCTTCATCGGCTCCGTCTCGCAGATGCCGGCAACCGCGTTGACGCAGACCAATATCGCCACGGCGAGCCAGGCCTCGTGGCGTCCCGTTGCGGATACGCAGGCGGGCGTCGTCGATACCGGTACGGCCTTCGAGGAGTGGAATTCCAAGGTCAGCGGCGGTGTCTTGCGCAACCGGATCACTGCCTTCCGCGAGTGGGTGTCGCGCAATTTCGATATCTCCCGCAGTTCGCTGCAATTCGTGCCCGGCGCGGAGGAGGTTTTCACGCCGTCCAATGTCGACACGATCTTGGTTGCCCAGGGCTCCAGCCCTGCGGGAGCCGGTGCATGGACGGTGGTGACGGCGCCGTCGGCAAAGGATTTGCGCGAAGGGCTGGAGGTTCTGACCACGCAGCTGAACTGGCCACAGATATCAGGCCACATCACCACCTATTCGAGCAAGACAGGCAAGATCGAGACCGTGCCCGTCACCCGTTTCGATTTTGTGCCGTCCACACCCTGGTCGATCTCCAATTACCGCCTGATCGCCGCCAACTGGCTGTCGACGAATATCCTCTCCTATGCCTCCCTGCTGGTCGTCTTCGTGCTGCTGATCGGGGTCACCACGTCAAGCATGCTCAGAAGACTGGGTCGGTCGAAATGAGGCGGTGGCGCGCACTCCTGCTTGCGGCATCGGTCGCGCTCGCTCCCGGGGGAGCGCCCGCCGTTGCGCAGCAGCCGATGATCAATGCCGGCGCATGGAGTGCCTACAAGGCGAAGTTTCTCGATGGGACCGGCCGCATCATCGATAACGGCAACGGCAATATCAGCCACAGCGAAGGGCAGGGCTATGGCATGCTGCTCGCCTATCTCGCAGCCAGCCCCGCCGACTTCGAACAGATCTGGTATTTTACCCGCACCGAGCTGCTGCTGCGCGACGATGGCCTGGCCGTCTGGAAGTGGGATCCGAACGGCAAGCCGCACGTCACGGACACCAACAACGCCTCGGATGGCGACATGCTGATCGCCTATGCGCTGGCGCTTGCCGGCACGGCGTGGAAACGCAACGACTATATCCTCGCCGCCTCCCGCATGGCGCAGGCGCTGCTTGCCGAAACCGTTGTGCACTCGGCCGGCCACACGCTCCTGTTGCCGGGGAGCCAGGGTTTTGCCGCTGGCGACCGTGAGGACGGTCCCGTCGTCAACCCGTCCTACTGGATTTATGAGGCGATCCCGGTGATGGCTGCGCTCGCTCCGTCGGATGCCTGGCAAAAACTGTCGGACGATGGCCTAACGCTGTTGAAGACGATGCAGTTCGGCCCGCGCAAGCTTCCCGCCGAATGGGTGAGTCTTAGCGGCCAGCCGCAGCCGGCGCGGGGTTTCGACGCCGAGTTTGCCTACAACGCCATCCGTATCCCGCTCTATCTCGCTCGTGGCGGCGTCACCGACAAGGCGCTGTTGACCCGCCTGCAACAAGGGATGTCGCAAGACGGTGTTCCCGCCACCATCGATCTGACCACCGGCCGGCCGAAGACTGTGTTGCAGGATCCCGGTTATCGAATTGTTAACGATGTTGTGGCCTGTGTTGTCGATGGGACCAAGCTGCCGGGCTCGGCCCTGCAATTTGCGCCCGCACTCTATTATCCGTCCACGCTCCAGCTGCTGGGGCTGGCCTATATCGGGGAGAAGCATCCGGAGTGTCTGTGAAGTCTTCTCTCGTGGCGGTTTCAGCGGCAGTCGTGGTGGCGACCCTCGTCACCGGGCTGAAAGATCGCGCCGCTCTGCAGGAAAAGTTCGGCCTTGGGGCCGCCGGCAAGCCGGCGCCGGAGCTGATGATGATGGGCCGCATCAAGCCGGCCGATGCTCCTACCGGCAATCCCGAATTCAATGCGCAACTCGTCGCCGACAAGATAGAGGCGATCACTTCCCCGCCGCCGCCAACACCGGACACGTCCGAGCCGGATGCCGCTGCATCGCAGCCTGCAGCACCGCAGCTTGCGGCACCTCAGACGGCTGCTCCGCCGGCTCAGACGGTCGCTCAGCCGGCACCAGTCACACCCCCCATCGTTTCCGAGCCGCCGGCACCACAACAGGCGGCCGCGGCGCCGCAGCCTGCCGTCGATGAAAGTGCGCTTCGTTATTTCGCCAGCCGCGGCGACAAGGTGCGCCTGCAGGCCGAGATCTCCCGCCTTCAGGCGCTCTATCCTAACTGGGTTCCCCCGGCCGATCCGCTCGCCGTGCCGCAGAATGGCGACAAGCAGCTCGAGGCCATGTGGCAGCTCTATTCCGATGGCCGCTATGCGGAACTGCGCAAGGTTGTCGCCGACCGCCAGGCAGCCGATGCCGGATGGCAGCCGCCGGCCGATCTGCTCGACCGGCTTGACGTCGCCGAGGGCCGTGCCCGCCTCGTCAATGCTTCGGACCTCAAGCAATATGCGACTGTGGTCGATATCGCTGCTGCAACACCGAGCCTGCTGACCTGCAGCGAGGTCGATGTTCTCTGGCGCGTCGCCGAAGCCTTCATCCAGACGGAGAGGGCGCAGCGCGGCCAGGACGCCTACACTTATATCCTGAAGAACTGCACCAATCCGGCCGAGCGGCAGGCGACGGTCGAGAAGGCTTCGACGCTGCTTGCCTACCAGCCGATGCAGGCGCTGCTCGCGCTGGAAAGGCCTGCCGCAGACGGCAGCAAGGAATTCGACGCGATCCGCGACAACCTCGCCCGACGCTTCATGGCCGAGGGCGATGACGATCCGAATCTCGCCATCGCGCCAGATTATCTCGCCCGCCTCGAAAAACTCGCCGAGACGGAAGGGCTTGCCTCCGATGCGCTGCTGCTCGGCTGGTACCAGCTTCGCCGCAACAATGATGCCGATGCCGAGAAATGGTTCCGCGCCGCCCGAGCCAAGCAAGATTCGGCGGCCGCCTCGCAGGGGCTGGCGCTGGCGCTGATCGCCCGCAAGGCGCCTGAGGAAGCCGAAGAGGTGATGTTTCGCTGGCGCACAGATTCCGAGGATGCGACATCAACCTATCTCGCCGCCACCGCCAACCTGATGGCGCTGCAGCCGCCGGCCGATCTGGCCGAAGACGTACTGCACCGCATCGCTGGCGAGGTCATCGCCCGGAAATATGTGCCGACGGCGCAGCAATTCGGCTGGTATGCCCGCTCCCTCAACCAGTTCCAGACCGCCGCGCGCTGGTTCGAGACGGCGCTTGCCTGGAAACCCGACGACGAACCGTCCGCCTATGGCCTTGTCATCACCCGCGAGCAACTGAGCGACCGCAAGAGCGTGCTCGACCTCCAGCGCGCCTGGGCCGGCCGGTCGAGCCGAATCACCAATCTCGAAGACACGTCCTCCCTGATACCGAATGCCGTTACGCCGCCGCCGGAGAAGGGGGCGCTTACCGCACCGCAACCGGCGGCTCAGCCGACGCAGCGTCCCCCGGCCGAGCCGCTTCCGGCAGAACGCCGCGTGACCCTGCAGCCGGGTGCGGAAGTGGTCGTTCGCGCGGCGAGGCCGGCGATGGACACGGTGACCGTCCCGCGCGGCCCGCGCCAGACGCGCGGCTGCTCGACGACCATCGACGCCGGGCAGCTTAAGCCGGCCGACGCGCTGTCGCGCGGCTGGTGCCTGATGGATATCAACCGGCCGATGGAGGCGATCTCGGCCTTCGAGGCGGCATTGCAAAGCCCCGCCCGCAAAGTCCGTGAAGACGCAGCCTACGGCCAGAGCCTTGCCTATCTGCGCGCCGGCCTCTCCGGCAATGCCGCCGTCGCGGCCACCAAGGCGCCGCAGAACCGCCAGCGGGCCGCCGAGCTTCAGGTGGCGATCCTCGCCGACCGCGCGCTTTCAGCCTTCGATGCCGGGCGTTATCGCGAAACCCTGATCTATCTCGATCAGCGCGCCCAGCTGCAGCAGGAACGCATCGACCTGATGGTTCTGCGCGGCTACTGCTACCTCAATCTCAAAATGTACGGCGATGCGACCCGCATCTTCGAAGCCGCTGCCGCAACCGGCAGCCGCGACGCAGCCCGCGGTCTTGCCGACGTCCGTAACGTCACGCACCCAGACACCAACAACTGACGTTGACGCCGCTTCCGCTCTCCGCTACTCGCCTGCGCAAAGGCCGCCCCGGCCTGATGCTTGCAAGGAAAAGCCCGTGCCCGCTCTCCATGACATCCTCGACAGAACCTATGACGCCTTCCTTTTCGACATGGACGGAACGCTGCTGAATTCCATTGCGGTCGTCGAACGCGTCTGGAGTGAATGGGCAAGACGCCACGGCTTCGAGCCGGAGGTCTTCCTGAAGACGATCCACGGCATCCGCGCATCGGATGTGATCCGCGGGCTCGGCCTGCCCGGCGTCGATCCTGCCCATGAGGCGGATCTGCTGCTCGCCGAAGAAATGGAGGATGTCTCCGGCATCATCGAGATCCCCGGCGCCGTCCGCTTCCTCTCGGCCATCGCTGAGGGCCGATGGGCAATCGTCACCTCGGCGCCGATCGAGCTCGCCAGGCGCCGCATGGCTGCCGCCGGCATCCCGATGCCGAAGGTCATCGTCAGCGGCCAAGAGGTCAAATCAGGCAAGCCCAGCCCCGAAGGCTATCTGCTCGGCGCAAGCCGT
>NZ_JACCEY010000043.1:163399-194919 GCF_013591995.1 Rhizobium sp. WYCCWR 11146 | reverse complement strand
GCGGGCGAGCCCGCCGGCGCCGGCGTTACCGTCATCACCGAAACCCACAACACACCCTTCGAAACACCGCATTTTTCGATCGCCAACTACCAGGCCTGGCAGCCGAGTCAAACCGCCGAAGGCCGGTTGACGCTCGCGGCGATCTGACCATTCGCGCAAACCGCCTCCTTTTTGTTGAAGGTAAGGTTTTTCCGCTTGCATTGCACGCGCTGAAAAACTAAACGAAACAAGCCGTTTCGGCAGGTCGGGGCGTAGCGCAGCCCGGTAGCGCACTTGACTGGGGGTCAAGGGGTCGCTGGTTCGAGTCCAGTCGCCCCGACCATTTATCCCCTTGAAATCCCAGTCAGAATGTCACTTTCTTCGTCCCGCTGGCGGCGGAAAGCGGAACGAGACATAGGCAGAAATGCTGAAGCGGGAGCCGAACGTCCCGAACGAAAATGTCATTTGTTCATGTCGCAGGTGAGGCGTAACCCCCCATTGCAAAACGGCGGCGGGCCTTCGACCGCTTTCAGTGCGGTTTCTGAGCGATTGCGATCATCGATTTTGCCAGCAGCGGAATTCTCCCGACATATTCGAAGTCGACGTCTTCGAAGCCTGTTTCGACCAGGAGCGTGCTGAGCGTTCCGGGAGACCAGAATTTGATATGACCATGGTCCTTCAGAGGCATAAAATGGTCGTCCATCTTTCCGCTCACGGCCAAAGCCAGATTTTTCCAGTAGCCGTGGAAAGGCGTCGATACGACCGCGATGCCGCCAGGCTTCACCAGGTCGAAAATAGTCGTCGAGAAAGCCTTGGGATCATAGACATGTTCCACCACTTCAAGGCTGATCACCGCATCGAAGGTCCCGTACCGACTGGAAAGATCTTCGTAACCGGAACCGATTTCCAGTGGAAGATCGGGGTGGGCCGTTCTCGCTTTGGCGATGCCGTCCTTCGAGGGATCGACGCCGACGACGTCATACCCTTTTTCGGCAAGCACGGCGGCAGCACCGCCGGTGCCGCAACCGAGGTCGAAGACCGCCGTTTCTTTTGCCTCCTGGAAACTGTTCTCGAGAACATCGACAACGGCCGGCAGAATATAGGAATGGGCGGTCGCCGATTTGGCGTGTATATATGTAGTAGCGTCCAGTTCGATAGACATTTTACCTCCTGAAAACCTGAAGAAGTGAGCCGCCAATGGTACGGCGGACTTTGACGGGAGTGTGGTGTCGTTGTGGTATTACGGTGATTAACGCCGAAGGCGTTCGTGGCGACTAAGCGTCACTGCCGATTGGCAGTACCGACAGCGCGAGACATTCTCCAGCACGCCCGACGCTCGCCCGCCGGATCCCGAAGCTGATTGACAGGGTGCCCTGAAGATGCTGAAAACGGCCCGCGTTCAGGTTTGCCGCATTCTCGTGGTTCAAAGGGCCGCTGCATCCGGCTCCGACCGGTTCGACCATTTAAACTAAATAACGCGATGAAATACCCTTTGAAGGTGCATCGCAAATAAATCCTTTAGTTCTTTTTGGTACTGCCTCAGTTGGGAGAGGTGGTGTTTGTTGTCTTTTGTTAAGGTTATACCCAGTTTGGAAGTTAACAACCCAAATTTGGATTGAAAAAAACCTGAAGCCTCTTCGCATTCTCGTGAATATGTGTAGATTAACATTATCCCTGTCACAGATAGCCTAGTCGAGCATGGCGGATATGAAGCACAATCTAACTTGCAGGCAGAGTCTCGCCAGCGCGTTCCAGGCTCTGTCGGACGAGGCCGTCAAAGCCGGCTGGTCGGAAGGCGATGTCGCTCTCGCGCTTGCCGAGCTCGCCGAGGAGCAGGTGATCGAGGTTACCGCCAAGGTGATCATGGAAGGCTCCGTCCATCCTCAGCTCATCGCTGCCGGCGGTGGACGCAACAGCTGACGATCTTACACCAGCAATCCCGCCGTTTTCGCTGCCGTGATGAAGGAAGCCTGTGCTGCACGCGGGCTGCGCAGTCCATCGAGCGCATCCAGGCAGTGCTGGCGCGCAACGCGATAATCGCGCCCACGCTTGCTCGGCCACCGCTTCAGATATTCGACGGCCTCCCAGACGGTGGAAACGATCAGGCTGCTGTTTGGAGAAACGACCCGAACGGGGGAGGGAAAGCGTTTTTCTCACGTCTGCACTCACTGATTCCTGCTACCAAACGCGGCCAGAACGCGCGGGATAAAATTTTGTTCCATAATTTTGTTCCACAAGAATTTGCGTAGTTGCTAAAGTTCAGACCCTCGCGCATAATCACTTTATGGTCGGTTGCGGAGGGCGGCCGGCGATGCAAGCGTGGATGCGTTTGCCCTCGGAGGAGATGCGGCGTGATGTTACGATCATCAATTCATCCGCATGATTTGCCGTTATTTTCGGAAGATCTCGATCTGCTTTCGCAGGTCCTCGACAAGGTCTGCGACGAACGCGGCCTCGCCAGGACGACGCCGGAGGCCGAACGGATCGGTGCGGTCATCATTCAGCTCTACAGACAGGGCGTGAAGGACGGCGGCAAACTCGCCGACCTTGCAAAAACCTATTTATAAAGATCAGTTCTGCTCGATCGAGACACCGTTCTTACCGATGCTCATCTCGATGCCTTGCGGCTTGCTTTCCTCGTGGAAGATATAGGCGCCGAGGCCGATGACGGCGACGACAAGAACGCCGATGATAACGTAGAGACCATTGCTGCGGTTCAAGAGACTGCCCCCGATATGTTATAGGCCCCGATATGTTCTGGGACAGCGAAACGCCCGGGCGAGCGATTGGTTCCGTCAGTCGTCGTTGGCGGCGTTGAGGTTTTCCGGCCGGATGCCGTCATCGCTGGAGGTGCGTGCGCGTAACCGGATGCCGGGGCCGCCTTCATCCTGATTGCCGCTGGACAGGAAGATGATGCCGTTCGCCTCGAGCGTGCTGCGTACGTCGAACAGCGCGTGCGGCTCGCCGGCGAATTCGCCATTTTCCAGCGCCATCAGGGTCTCGACCGGCAGGCCGCTGGCGGCGGCGAGCTCTTCGATGCTCATTCCAATCATGGCGCGCGCGCCGCGGATCTGCGTTGCTGTTATCATGATGGAAAATCTAGCGCATTTCCAGCGCTTCTCAAGTGGCGACGCTGCACGTTCGCCCTATGGTATGCGCTCTTCAAACTTCCCTCAATTTGACACCAAATAGATCGTCATGCATGCGCTCGACCGCGATCCCCATTCCTCCCATCAAGGCGGCCCGGTTCCCAAAGCGACTGATCTCGATGCGTGGCGGGTAAGGCGTACAACGCGGCAGGAAACCACGGATGGCGTTTACGAGTTCCGGTCTTGCGCCGATGCTGCCGCCGGTGATCACCAGTTCAGGATCGAGAGCCGCTCCGATTGCAGCGATAGCGACTGCGACCAGCCTTGCCGTCTCTTCGATGGCAGCCGCAGCACTTGTTTCTCCTGCATTAAACGCGGCGAAGAGATCGGCCACGGTGGATGCGTTGCGGCCGCCGAAACCGACGTAGCGGCGCAACATCGCGACGCTGCCGACCGCACTCTCAAAGGTTCCAAGCGTAAATCCGCCAGGATCAAAAGCATCTCCGCCGATCGGCAGATAGGCGATTTCGCCGGCCGCCCCACGCGCGCCGCGCAACAGAGTTCCGTTGGCGATGATGCCCATGCCGACGCCCGTGCCGAGAGCAACGAAAGCAAAATTGCTGGTTTCGACACCGTGTCCCCGCCATCTCTCCCCTTGGGCGGCCAGGTTGACGTCATTTTCAACGATCACCGGTATCCCCATTCTGTCGCTGAAGACTTGCCGCAGATTTATTGCGTCGATGCCGGGGATGCTTGGCGCTACGTTGATATGTCCGGTGGCCGGATCGAGCACACCGGGACTGCCCAGAACGACCAGACGGAGTTTGTCGGCAGTCGTCCCGGCCGCAAGCGCGAGTTCCACGATAAGATCACTGAACTGATTGACGAGATGCATTCCGCCGCGCGGATCGGTGGATACTTTGGTTTCAGCAACCACGTTCCCTAACAGATCGCAGATAGCCGCAGCAATCTTGGTGCTCCCGAGATCGATGGAGACGGCCAGTCCCGCCTTGGCATTGATTTCATAGGTGATCGCATTCCGGCCCGGGCGACCATCGGTCTGCCCGACTGGTTTCAGCCATCCGTCATCCTCAAGGTCGCGCACGACATCGGAAATCGTCTGCTTTGACAAGCCGGTTAGCTTGGCAATATCGGCGCGAGAGATTGATCCATTCGCGAACACGGTTCGAATGACGGCATTGGTTGAAATTTTTCGTGCGATCGGAGTCTGTGCGACAGAAGATGTCATTGCCATCCGGCGAGCTCAGTCAATTAGTTCGGAGCGCATACTTAATAGGGCGATATTGGGTTCACAACTATCGCGACTAACTGGAATTCAATACATTGAAGCACGCAATTTGTCTATGTCCTTGACAAATGGGAGGCCAGCTGTAGGCTTTGGATCAACGCGCGATAAAAATGCGCGATGAAATAAAGAGGGTCGAGTAGAAGTATGCGCCATACGTATCGTCTGGTTAGCCGTGCGCTCGCCAAGATCGCCCAAAGAGGAACCGGCCTAGGCTTCCCTGGCTATTTCCTTTTTTGCGCCCCGCCGATCCCTTGAACCTGGCTGCCGAGGATTTGCTCATGATGAAGCCCTCGATTGATGGACAGCTTTCCGCCGAGCAATCTGTTTTACTGCCGACAATAGCACTACGCCTTCAGGCGGACGTTCATCCGGATGGGCACGCTGATCTCGCCTCGTGGGGAGCAGGCAGCTCTGGGCGTGTGAGATTTTCTCCAATCAAGGGTTCTTATACCGATGAGGCAAGGCCTTTCCCTGCCTCGGAGAAGCCAGGAAATGCTTCAACCCAATCCCGCATGGATCCGCATTGCGAAGGCGACGGAGCCATCCTGCTCGAATTCGGAAAAGCCAAGGTGACGGTAGAAACCCTTGGCGCGTTCGTTGTTTGGGTCAACCCCGAGATGCACGCCGCCGACCCCGTGATTTCGAAGCGCCTGAAGCTCCGTGCCGATCATCCTGCGTCCCCAACCGCTTGCCTGAAGTCCGGGAAGGATGTTGATGTGGAGATGCGCCGGGTACTGGTCTTGAAGCCACCCCGTTCCGCTGCGCGGATTTTGAATTCGTTCCATCACGTCGGCGTCGCGCGGGCGGCTGGGTGCCAGTCCTGCAATCTGCTGGCGGACGAACGGCCACCAGTTCATCTGCAAGTCTCTGTCGAACCCGCCGGTGTCCGGCACCCCTACAACGTAGCCGACCGGCCGGTCGTCCTGAACGAGAACAAAGGCAAAGTCTTTGGCGAATTTGAGGTAGGGTACCGACCAGATGTAGCCGGGCAGATGCGGGTCGCTATAAAGCGCGCTGGCATCCTCACCGCCATTTGCGGTTTTCAGGCAGATGTCGAAAAGGGCGTCGATATCCGCTTCAATCGCGGGGCGGATGAAGCAGCTGGTGTCCATCACTTTGCCACCTCCAGCGTGGCGCTTTGTCTTTTTAGGTCGCGAGAGGAGCGGATGCATTGACGATTACCTCAGATTCGCCAGCCAGGCAAAGCTCTGGGGGAAGAAAACGTTCGGCCGGTGCTTGGCGCATGGCCTGAGCGGGGAGTGGAGAATAAACCAGATGAGGTGGAGCAGATGACAAGAACTATGAAATCGATCAGCATACTGCCGGCATACGTATTGAAAGCAGCTGTCGCGTTTGCTGGCGCGGCGCTTTTTTGTTTTGGCTTTTCGGCAGCCGCGCGCGCCGACGACCTGGCTGTGTGGGATGACCAAACCTATGAAGGCCAGAGTGCGGTCATAGAGCAGCTCAACAAGGACTTCGAAGCTGCCCATCCCGGCGTCACGATCAAACGCACCGCCCGCACTTTTGATGACATGAAGCTGACGCTGAAGCTTGCGGTTTCGGCAGGTGATGGCCCTGTCATCACGAAAGTCAATCAGGGTGCCGGTGACATGGGGGCGATGGTCAAGGAAGGATTGCTCCTGCCGGTCGACGACTACATCAAACAATATGGCTGGGAGAAGCGCCAGTCGGATTCCGTGCTTGCTCGAGACCGCTGGGAGGATGGAAAATTTGGGGTCGGTAAGACCTACGGCATATCCGGCCTCGGCGAGATCGTTGGCCTCTTCTACAATAAAAAGATCCTCAGCGATGCAGGAGTAGCGCTGCCGCAAACCTTCGAGGAGCTTCTAGCCGATCTCGACAAGCTGAAGGAAAAGGGCGTCCCGCCCTTCATGATGGGCTCGGCAAAACAGCATCTGGCCCTGCACATGATCGGCGCCATCGAGCAGGCTCATATCGACGCGAGCAATCGTGCCGAGCTTGACGATCTGATCTACGGCCGGGGCGGCTCCTGGAACACCAAGGGGAACATCGAATCCGCCAAACTCGTGCAGCAGTGGGCACAGGGCGGTTATTTTTTCCCCGGTTACGAAGGCATCTCGGGTGACGACGCCGTTCAGCTTTTCATTTCCGGGCAGGGCGCGTTCCTGATCTCCGGGACCTGGTATTTCGGTGACATGCAACACAATCCAGATATCGGCTTCATGGCAATTCCCGCCCCGAAAGGTATTTCCAAGCCCATGAGTGTCGGGGGCGTGGATCTTGCCTGGGCGATAACGAGCCTTGCCAAAACGAAGCCGACACAGGACGTAGCCGGCGCATATATCGATTATATGGTCTCGGAAAAGGCTGCTGAAACCTGGGCCAATGCCGGCTATCTTCCGGCAACTTCGCTCGCGGCTGACGCAAAGCCAAAGCTCACGCCGCTCCTCAGCTCCGGCATCGAAATGTGGAAGACACTCAACGCAAACGACGCTCTCGGCCATTACCCCGACTGGTCGAGCCCGACGATGCTGAAGACAATAGACGACAACACGCCGCTTCTTCTGTCCGGCAATATCACGCCCGAAGCCTTTGTCGATGCTATGGACAAGGATTATCAGGCGTACCTGAAGGATAAGAAATAAAGACTGCAGGCGCTGGTCACGGCCGTCCCCTGCGGCCGTGACCTCAGTCTCGTCGATCCAAATAAATGAGCACTGCGATCGGCTTGCTGCGCGACGACCACAGCTTTAGCTTTATGGAGTAATGGATGAAACGCTCCGCACTTGATGGCTCGCAACAGACCAATTTTATCTATTTATTGCCTGGATTGCTGTTCTACGCGGCTTTTGTCTTTGGACCGATCGTCGCGGCTTTGGGTTTGAGCCTGACCAGCTGGGACGGCCTGAGCATGCCCAAGTGGGTTGGTCTCGGCAATTACGTCGATCTCTTTTCTGACAGCCGTTTTTATATTGCCTTGCGTAACAATGCCGAGCTCATGATCTTCTACTGTGTCCTGCCGCTCGTGCTCGGCATAACTCTTGCTGCTTGCGTCTGGAATCTGAAGCAACGCGAACAACTTGCGCTCCGGACCTTCCTGTTCCTGCCTTATATCATGCCGACCGCCGTGTTGGGCATCATCTGGGCATGGCTCTACAATCCTGCATTTGGCCCGTTCAATCAGTTTCTGAGAGCGGTAGGGTTGGGCGCCTTCGCACTCCCGTGGCTGGGAGATTTCAATTTTGTGCTTCCCGCGGTCGGGATCGTTGCCACCTGGTATTTCTTCGGTTTTTGCATGGTCATTTTCCTGACCGGGATTCAGCGCATCGACCCGTCTCTTTTCGACGCTGCCAAGGTCGATGGCGCTTCGGGGCGAAAGACCTTTTTCTGGATAACGCTGCCGCTTCTCTTGCCTGAAATAAGGGTGGTTTTGCTCCTGACGGTCATAGCGTCAATCAAAAGCTTCGACCTGATTTTTACAATGACCAGGGGCGGACCCGCCAACGCGACGCTCGTGCCGAACATCTACATGTATCAGCTCGGCTTCGAGCTTAATCGGTTCGGCGCCGCAGCGGCCATCGCCATTGTCGGCGCGGTACTTACCTTCGTCATCAACTATGCAATTCACCGATTTGTGGGATCGCAGAACAAAGGACGGGCTTGATGAGCCGTTGGTCTAAAATCTCGGCCGGTACGCTATTCCTTCGCATTGTCCTCTGGCTTCTTGCTTTCGTAACGATCACGCCGTTCCTGCTTCTGCTTCTGACCTCGATAAAGAGCAAGGCCGACGTTCTCAAGGGTGCATTCGCGCTGCCGGCATATCCGCATTTCGAAAATTACATCGATGCTTGGAATGCCGGGCATTTCAACATTTACTTCTGGAATTCGATCATCGTTGTCATACCCGTCGTTGCTGCAAGCGTCTTTTTAGGCCTGCTGACCGGTTTTGCCTTCGCCTACCTGTCGTTTCCGTTCCGGCGCACGCTGTTCGCTATCCTGACGCTCGGCATGATGGTGCCGGCCGAAGCCTTCATCATCCCGCTTTATTATGAAATGCGATATCTGGGGTTGATCAACACCTATGCGGCTCTCATTCTGCCGCAGATCGCCATGTCGATACCATTCTCGACGATCTTCCTCGCCAGCGCGATGCAGCAACTGCCGGAAGAAGTTCTCGAAGCGGCGGTTCTCGATGGTGCCGGACGCTTCTATATCCTGCGCAAGATCGTTATCCCGCTCATGGTGCCGGCAATGTCGACACTGGCGCTGTTCCTGTTCATATGGACCTGGAACGAGTTTCTGATTCCGTTCATCCTGGTCAACGACGACGACTATCGGACGCTGCCCCTCGGCATGCTGTTTTTCCAAGGGCGCTATACCGTCAACACGCCCGTTTTGACCGCCGGCGCGGTGATTGTCATTTTCCCGCTCATCGTGACCTATCTCATTTTCCAGCGGCGGTTTATTGCTGGCTTGACGGCAGGAGCGACGAAATAGACAGCCGATGCGGTCGGCGGCAAGACCTCACGCCGCGCGCCTCAGTCTTCGCTCGCGCTTGTGGCGCACTTCCAGCGCCGCGCAGCCCCAGACCGTGCCGAGCAGCAGATAGACATGGCGCCAGTGGTCGATGTCGATGACGTTTCCGATTGTCGCATGGCCGAGAACCGAGATCCAGGCGATCATCAGGAAGGGCTGCCACGGCCGGTCGAGCAGCAGGTTTCGGAAACCGAGAGCCAGCGTCCAGAGAAGCATGCCGACATAGCTGACAAAGCCGAGCCAGCCATAGGAGGTGAGCGATTTCAGCCAGATATTGTGCTCGTCCTCGGGAAACATCGTGCCGAACACCAGCGGGCCGATGCCGAGTGGACGCTCCATCATCATAGTGAAACCGATCCGGTGGCGCTCGAAGCGGCCGAGATGTTCGCCGTCATATTGCTGTACCAGCTGGGCGCGCGCCGAAAACAGTTCGGCGACCTTCGGGATCTGCAGCGCCACCAGCAGCGACGCGATCAGCATGATGATCGCCGCCAGCGACAGGACCAGGACGCGCAAGCGAAAGGCGCCGCTGCGCTCCTTCAGCAGCATGATGAAGATCAGCAGCACCACGCCGAGCGCAAAGAGCCCCCAGGCGGCGCGGGAAAAGGAGAGGAAAATGCCGAGCGCTAGCACGAGCAGGGCGGCGGCCTTCAGCGGCGATTTCTTCAGGTCGCCGACCAGGATACCGTGGACCAGATAGAGCGATGGCGGCACCAGGAAGGGGCCGAAAACATTCGGATCCTGGAAGGCGCCCTTGGCGCGGTCGTAGAGCGTGAAGATTTCCGCGCCCGGGAAGGCGTGGAAATAACCGAGTATGCCGAGCGCGGAGGTGGCGACGGCGGCGAAGGCCCAGGCATTGAAGATCAGCGGCAGTCGCTTGTGGCTGTCCTCGATGATTGCCGCGTAGAAGACCGCCGTCAGCGCCAGGAAGGTCGACACCGCGATATACATCGGCGCCGTTGCCAGGTCCTTCATCTGCGTCAGCGACAGCATGCCGCCGATATTGAAGGTCAGCAGCAGGGCAAGCAGCGGCGCCACGCTGCGCGAAATCCTGAGGCCCAGAATGAACCAGAGGCCGATCAACCCCGCCATCCAGAGTTCATAGGGCGCCGGCTCGTCGATCACGAAACCGGAAAGAAAGACGCCGAAGGCGACGAAGGCCGAGCCGATCAGGCGCAGCGTCATCCGCTGCGGTTGGGCGACACGGGGATATGTCGCCTCGATCGCGCTCAATAGGCGTTTTCCGTGTTGAGCAGCCGGATCGGCGTCAGGAACAGGATCTTGAGATCGAACCAGAGCGACCAGTTCTCGATGTAGTAGAGGTCGTAGGCCGTGCGGAACTTGATCTTCTCGTCATTGTCGACTTCGCCGCGCCAGCCGTTGATCTGCGCCCAGCCGGTGACACCGGGCTTGACGCGGTGGCGGGCGAAATAACCCTCGACGACATCGCCGAAGGCGCGATCGCGCGCCTGGGCGAGAACGGCATGCGGACGTGGGCCGACCAGCGAGAGCTCGCCCCTCAAAACGTTGAAAAGCTGCGGCAATTCGTCGATCGAGGTCTTTCGGATGAAGCGGCCGACGCGGGTGACGCGCGGATCGCCCTTGGTCACCGCGGCCTTGCCGGTGGGGTCGGCCATGTTGGTGTACATCGAGCGGAACTTGAAGACGTTGATGATTTCGTTGTTGAAGCCGTGGCGCTTCTGCATGAAGAAGACCGGGCCTTCTGAAGTCGCCTTGATGGCGATCGCGGTCGCGATCATCAGCGGCCAGAGCAGCGCGAGCGCAACCAAAGTGAAGAACAGGTCGAAGCCGCGCTTGGCGACGGAATCCCAGTCGCGGATCGGCTTCTTGAAAATATCGAGCATCGGCACCGAGCCGACATGCGAATAGGCGCGCGGCCGGAAGCGCAGCCGGTTGGCATGCGCGGCAAGGCGGATATCGACCGGCAGAACCCAGAGCTTCTTCAAAAGGTCGTAGATACGGGCTTCGGCCGACAGCGGCAGGGCGATGATCAGCATGTCGATGCGCGTCAACCGCACGAATTCGACGAGTTCGGCGACAGTGCCGAGCTTCGGATAACCGGCGACCATGATCGGCGAGCGTTTCTCGCCGCGGTCGTCGAAGATGCCGCAGATGCGGATGTCGTTGTCGGCCTGCTGTTCGAGGATGCGGATCAGGTCTTTGGCCGGCTCGCCGCCGCCGACGATGACGGCGCGGCGTTCCATGATGCCGTTCCGCGCCCAGTTGCGGATGCCGTAGGCGACGAGGAAGCGCTCGGCCGCAAGGAAGAGCGCGCCCGCAGCGAACCAGACGATATAGGCATCGACCATCGCCGATGTCGTGCCGCGAAGCAGTGTGAACAGGCCGGTGGTGAGGACAAACGCGATCGTCCACGCAACGAGGATGCGCGGTATCAGCCGCAGCTTGGAGCGAAGTGCCGGAATTGTATAGGTATCGGCAAGCTGCAGGCTGATGACGGTCAAGGCCGAGGCAATCGCCGCCATGCCCGCCCGCATCAAGGGGGAATCGCCGCCGTCGCCGGGGCTGAAATAATAGGTGATCAGAGCTATCGCAAAGAGCGCCAGGAATTCGAGCAGCCGCAATTGCCCGATGATGATCGTTGGCGAACGGGTTCCGTCACGGTACTGTTCGGCGATCTGCCGGGCATAGGGGTTGATCTCAGTCGGATCGGAAGGCTTCTCCTGACCCGCTTCGCCGCGCACCTCGATGTCGGAAACCTGCTTGCGCAGTGCGTCCACGTCGAATTGATCGCCTTTTTCCAGCTTGTTCATGGGGTTTCATCGCTCGTTGTTACCCAAGCGAAATAGCAGAAAGCCCCTAAGAAACATTTACGAGGCGACAGGCAATACTTGGCCGGCAGCGGGATTGACGAGTTCTTGGTACAATTTCAGGACATCACGCGCCATGACGGCGGAGGAAAACACCGCCTTCACCGCTTCGGGCTTAGGCATCGTCCTGGCGTGCCAGTCGGGTGTGCTCAGCGTTTCCGCCATGACGCGGGCGAGATCGTCGGAATTGCCGGGCTCCACCAGTGCTGCGCTGTCCGCGCCGAGCACCTCTGGAATGCCGCCGACACGGCTTGCGATGATCGTCTTGCCGGCGCCGAGTCCCTCGAGCACGATATAGGGCATGGCTTCGGCGCGTGAGGGAACGACGAGGTTCTGCGCCATGGAGAAGGCTTCATGGACTCGCATTGCCGGCAGCATGCCGATGCGTTTGCCAAGGCCGCGTTCGACCATCATCTCGCGGTAGCGGTCGCGATCCGGCCCGTCGCCGATCATCAGCGCCGACAGTGGCCTGCCGAGCAGCCGTTCGGTCTTGGCGAAGGCATCGACAAACAGATCGGGACCCTTGAGGTCCCGTAGCATTCCCACATAGATGAAATGCACGGCATCCGAGCGGGTCGGGATCGGCTCGAAATCGCGCTCGCCGATGCCGTTGTAGATCAGTCTCGTCTTCGTCCGCGGTCGCCCGACCTTGCGCGCGTAGGTATCGCGCTCATATTCGCAGATGAAGACCAGCGCATCGGTGAAATATTCCTGCAGGCGTTCCATCTTGAGGACAAACTGTCCGCCGAGCGAGGAGCGCGAATAATGCAGGCTTCCGCCATGCGCGGTATAGAGGCGGGCTACGCGATACCTGTTCACCCGCAACGCTGAGCCGGCAAGTCGCGCGAGCACGCCGCCTTTGGCGCCGTGTCCGTGCAGCACATCCGGCCGCAAACTTTTGATTTTCTTGTAAGTATCCCACATCGTCGCAATATCGGACGGGCTGATCGAGCGCCGGATCGGCACGCGCGTCAGGCCGAGCGAGAGATAGGGACGGATATCGTCGAACAGGCTGTCCTCGTACTCGCCGCCGGTCGAGCTGTCGCAGAGGATGCCGATTTCATGGCCGGCTTTGCTGTGCTCCTCGACGAGATCGCGGACATGGCGGAAAATCCCGCCGATCGGCGATCTGAAGCAATGGAGGATGCGGAGCGGCTGCTGTTTTGCCATCGCTCAGAAAAGCCGTTCGCGAACGTAGATCGTGTCACCTGCGATGATCGGCCCCGATATGTTGATGCGGCCGGTCAGTACCTGTCCATTGATCTTGCGGGTGACATCGACCATGCGCTGGTTGGCGCGGCTGGTGAAGCCGCCGGCAACCGCGATGGCATTTTGCACCGTCATGCCGGGAACATAGGCATACTGGCCGGGCTGGCCGACTTCACCCATGATGAAGACCGAACGGTAGCGATCGACATCGATGGTGACGTCGGGATCGCGAAGATATCCCTGCTGCAATTTCTGGGCGATCTGTCCCGAGAGTTGCTGCAGGGTTCGGCCGCGGGCAGGGACCTGGCCGATGAGCGGGAAAGCGACATAGCCGGCCTGATCCACCGTATAGGTATTGGTCAGGCTCTGCTGGTCGAAGACGGTGATGCGCAGCCGATCGCCGCTGTCCAGCGTATAGGGCTGGATGGTGGCCTCGTTGAAGGCCTTCGGCGCCGGCTTGTACGTCGTGCAGCCGCCCAATGCTGCCGTCATGGCTGCAAGGCTCAGGGCCAAAAGGATCTTGGGCTGGACGACAGACATCCGCTTGTGCTCACAAAAATGAACTCGGTGCAGTCGTTATCGATCCGTTAGGGTTAATGCCCGGTAAAGGACGTCTGCAATTTCCCGGTTTCCTTCATCGATCATCGCTCTTCCCGGCGAGATCACCATTAACCGTTGAGTTACCATGGTCGTTTACGCTTACGGCACCTTTGTTGTGGAGTAAGAGCATGTCCGGCGTAGCTCGTGATCAGGATGTGGACATCGACCTCGGCCAGTTGGTCCGTGCGGTCTGGGCGCGCCGTCTGCGGATTTTGACAATCACCCTCGTGGGGGCGGGCGTCGCCTTTGCCGGCGCCAAGATCATGTCGCCGCAATATCGCACCGAAACACGCATCCTCATCGAACCCCGGGCGCCGGCCTTCGCCAGTACGCAGCAGATCAATGACGCCAGCGCCGGCCCGCTGATGGATGAACTGAACATCGCCAGCCAGGTGCAGCTCCTGCAATCGGCCGATCTCCTCAAGAAGGTCATCAACGACCTCAAGCTTTATAACCTGCCTGAATTCGACGATGCCGCCAGCGGTTCGGCGATGAGCAGTATCCTGGTGAAGCTTCACCTGAAGAAGAACCCGCTGGAAAATCCGCCGGAAGAGCGCGTCATCGACGCCTTCGTCGAACGCCTGCAGGTCTATCAGGTGCCGGGTTCACGCGTCATCGGCATCAATTTCACTTCCAAGGACCCGAAGCTCGCTGCCGCCATCCCGAACGCGATGGCGAATGTCTATCTTTCGACCCAGAGCGGCGCCAAGCTCGATTCCAACTCCGAGGCGACCCGCTGGCTGGAGCCTGAGATCGAAGGCCTGCGCCAGAAGGTCAGCGAAGCCGAGAAGAAGGTCGCTGAATACCGCACCTCGCACGGGCTGCTGCAGACGAACGGCACAACCACTTTTCCGGCCCAGCAACTGAACGATATTTCCGCTGAGCTGACCCGCGTGCGGGGCGACAAGGCCAATGCCGAGGCGAGGGCGCAGGCGGTGCGCAACGCACTGTCTTCGGGCGAAGCCTCCGATACGCTGCCTGACATCATGTCCTCCCAGGCGATCCAGCGGCTGAAGGGGACGGAATCCGGCCTGCAGTCGCAGATCTCCGATCTGCAGACCAGCCTTCTCAACAACCATCCGCGGCTGAAAAGCCTGCGCGCCCAGCTCTCCGATATCCGTAGCCAGATTCGCCAGGAGACGCAGAAGATCCTGGCGAGCATCGAGAACGAGTCGAAGGTCGCGGATCTCCGCGCGAGCGAGCTCGAGCGCCAGTCGGACACGGTGCAGGCAAACAGCGCCCGCGCCGGTGAGGACGAGGTCGGTCTCAATGCGCTGGAGCGCGAGGCGAACGCCCAGCGCCAACTGCTCGAAACCTATCTGGTGCGCTACCGCGAGGCCGCCTCCCGCGCCGACAGCAATTCGAGCCCAGCCGATGCCCGGATCGTTTCCAAGGCCGTCGAGCCGGTCGATCCCTATTTCCCGAAGGTGGTGCCGATCGTCGTCGTCGCTGCCGTCGCAACGCTGATCATGAGCGCCATCGTGATCATGCTGGCCGAACTCTTCAGTGGCCGGGCACTCCGCCCGACAGATGCGGCTTCAGAGGCAGTCGAGGCAGAAGCAGTCGTCGAGGAGAAACATGTGCCGCAGGCCGCTCCGATCGCGGCTGCCGCCGGAAAGCCCGTTCGGCCGAGCATGCTCGCCGTCGTCGCGGACGAAGAGGATACGATCGAGGACGTGAAGGTTGCCGATGAGGCGCCAGAGGACGAGCCGGAGGATGACAATGAATTCTCCGTCGCCTCAGTTGCGGATTATCTCACTGGCAGCCGCGCGCCGCTGGCAATCGCCATATCTCCGACCGGTGACAATGGCTCGGCGGCGACGGTTTCGCTGACCCGCATGCTCGCCGATGCCGGCCACCGCGTCATTCTGATCGATATGACCGGCTCCGGCTACCCCACGGAACTGATGGCCGAAGACCCGGCCGCCCTTGGCGTCACCGACCTGCTTTGCGGCGAGGCCGCCTTCGGCGACACGATCCACGGCGACCGCCTCTCCGATGCCCATCTCATTCCCCAGGGCCAGAGCGACGTTCGCCGCGCCATGCGCGGTGTCGACCGGCTGTCGTTGCTGCTCGATGCGCTCGCCGCCGCCTACGATCTCGTGGTGGTCGAATGCGGTTCGGCCGATGTCGCCGGCGTATCGCGGCTGACGCACAGCCGGGACGTCGAGATCATCCTCTCGCTGCCTGAGGTCGAGGAGGCCATTTTCGTTGCATTAATGACGGAATTCCAGGCTGCCGGCTATGAGCGCGTGGTGCTGATGTCGGGCGGCGAAGGGGCCGAGCAGGCACTCGGCCGGGCCGCCTAGTTTTTTGCCGGTTAGCCGATCCGTGCCCGGATGCCCTGGGCGAATTTATAAAGCTTCGGGCGCACCTTGATATGCGCCTTGCCGCGGGTGACGAGCCGGTGAGCGGCGCCGGCGACCACGCCGAACGGCGATACCGGCAACACCACGTCGTAATGCGCGGTCTCGACCGGCGCCCAGGAACGCTTGTAGGTCTGGTCGCCGAGGCCGAAATCGAACAGCGCGACACCCTTGCCATGCAATCCCGAGATGGTCTGCCAATAGAGGAATTCGCCGGGGCTCGTATCCGGCACGAGCTCTTCATCGATCGCGCCGAACTGGCAGATGATATGGTCGCCCTTGCGCGAAATCCCTGAAATCGCGGCGACCTTACCCTCTTGCTCGCCCTTGAGCCGGAGCATATGCATCTGCAGCCCGAAGTACTGCCTGGTGTCGTCCTGCTTGTCGATGAGACCGTGCAGGAAGGTCTGCGTTTCCCTGTCGGCAAAGACGTCGGGCAGGCCGAGGCTGGCGAAGCGGGCGCTTTTCAGGCGGAAGAAGATATCGAGCAGGCCGTGCTGTTCTGCCGATGTCTCGGGGATGACGTATTCGAAGCCGCCGGCCGCCTCGAGACGCTTCGACTGAACACGGAATTTCTTGCGCCGGTTCTTGGCGTTGAGCTGCTTCAGCGTGTCCTCGAAAGCGGGGAGGAACGGCAGCTGATAGGCGTGATTCTGGTTCTGCACCATCGGCAGCCCGGCGAGCGGGCTCTCTCGCCCGCGCCATTCCAGCGGAATGTTCTGCAGCAGCAGCAGATCGGCGCGGCCCTTCAGCGCATGCCGGAGCTGGCCGGCGAACTCATGGGGGGCGATGGTCCTGCCGGCTTCGGCAAAGCTCTCTGCGAACAGGCCGGTATTGATATTGCTGTGATCGGCGGCAATGAATTTCGCCGTCCTGAGGCCGCGAGACTTGACGATCTCGATCGGCAGAATGAAGGCGGTCTGACCCGCATGAGTGGCTTTAAGGATCGCAAGCGGCCGCTGGAAGGCGCTCACCCAGGCGGCGCACCAGTCGTAGCTCTGATGCAGGGACTGGAGGTTGTCGCGCTCCAGCGCCCGCCAGTCATCCTCCAGCGGCTGCATCGCGTCGAAGACTTCGATGTCGAGTTGGGTCATGGCGAGTTTCATGCTCAGCTGGCGCAGGCGCGAAATGGCCGTATCGGCCAGCGCCACGTCGTCGGACGGCTGTTCATGGACATCGAGCTGTTGCGTCTGCACGGTCTTCTCCGGTCAAGAATGCTGAACGGGAGGGTAGGTATGCCGGACGTATATTTGGTTTAACCGCAGGCGATGGGCGAGGTTTTCCGCAGATCACGGTTATTCGGCCGTTAATGGGCCTAAAGCATGTCGCGCAAAAGTGTGCCGCGGTTTTTGCGACAACGACATGCGTAAAAACAAAGACCTAAAGCGCGACAAGCGTATCTGAAAGATCGCGACGCGCTTTAGCGCTGCGGTGGCCCGGCCATCCATTTGATGATCACCATCGCCGGCAATACCCAGAGCAGGCCGGTGAGCAGGAAATAGAGCAGATGTCCCCACCAGGGCGCGTTGCCGAGCGTTGCCACCGCGATCGTATTGGCCACCAGCGCATAGACGACCACGAGCACGATGATGAGGATCGTGCCGATGAATTTGCGGAGGCGGACGGGCATCGGTTATCTCTCGGCATGGAGGGGACGAACCGGCGCGACGGCATGCCGCAAAGGTTCGGGGCTTGTTTTGCATGAGCCGGTGGGGCAAATCAACTGCCGGATAGAAGGAGACATCATGGCCGTCGCAAACCCGACCACGGAACAGGCGATCCTGAGCGAAATGCGCAAGCAGAATCGCGACCGCCGCGCCTTGCGCTTCTGGCTCGGCTTCGTGCTTTTGGCGCTTTTCTGTCTCGTGCTCGTCGGCGGCGCCACGCGGCTGACCAATTCCGGCCTGTCGATCACAGAGTGGAAGCCGATCCACGGCGTCATCCCACCGCTGTCGGCCGCCGAATGGGAGGAGGAATTCCGCCTCTACCAGCGCATTCCTGAATTTCAGCAACTGAACAGTTCCATGACCGTCGATGAGTTCAAGGGCATCTTCTGGTGGGAATGGGCGCACCGGCTGATCGCGCGTGCCATTGGCGTGATCTTCGCGCTGCCGCTTATCTATTTCTGGCTGACGGGGCGGATCGAGAAGCGTCTGCGCTGGCCGCTCGTCGGCATCCTGGCGCTCGGCGGCCTGCAGGGGTTTATCGGTTGGTGGATGGTGTCCTCGGGCCTTTCCGTCCGCACCGACGTCAGCCAGTACAGGCTGGCGACGCATCTTGTCATGGCCTGTCTGATCTTTGCCGGCTGCATGTGGATCATGCGCGGTCTCTCCAGACATTCCGACGATCCGGCGCCGACAAGAACCTCGCGCGGTTTTGCCGCCGCGATCGCCATTTTCTCACTGTTCCAGATCTATCTCGGCGCGCTGGTGGCGGGGCTCGACGCTGGTTTTTCCTACAATACTTGGCCGCTGATGGATGGCGCCGTCATTCCCTCCGATCTGCTGATCCAGCAGCCCTTCTGGATCAATGCCTTCGAGAACCCGAAGACGGTGCAGTTCATTCACCGCATCGGCGCCTATACGCTCTTCGCATTGACGCTGATCAACATGGTGATCGCCCTTCGCGCAGCACCTTGGACCACCCATGCACGTCGCGCGATCCTGCTTTTCGTGCTGGTGACGCTGCAGGCGGCGATCGGCATAGCGACGCTGTTGATGCAGGTGCCGCTTCACTGGGGCCTGCTGCATCAGGCCGGCGCGCTGGTGGTTTTCGGCTTCGCCGTCGCCAACTGGCGCGGCTTTTACGGCGAATATCCGCACGGGACGATGATCGCGGAACGCGATTGAAGCGAGCGGCCGAGGCTTCGGGACGGAACTAGCGCAACACCCCATCGAGCAGCGGCATGCCGATGATCGCGGCGGCGGCGATCAGGACGTAGCAGGCGATGCGGAAGGTCCGCTCCTCGGCAAGCCCGAACAGTTTCGAGCCGCCATAGAGCCCGACCGCATAACTCGGCAGGATGACGACTGTGAGCGCAAAGACGGCAGGCACGAACAGTCCGCCGAAATAGTAGCTGATAGCGCTGAAGACGGACGAAATCGAGAAATAGAGCACCACATTCGCCCGGACACGGATGAAGTCGCTCTTGCCGCCGAGCCAGTAGGCGACGACCGGCGGCCCGCCGAGCTGCGCAGCGCCGCTGAAAAGCCCGGCAATCAGCCCGACTCCGCTGGTGAGCGGTGCGGACGCCTCCCCGTGATAGCGCCATCCCGATACCAGCAGCGCAAGCAAGGAGATAGCGATGATCGTGATGCTCCAGCGCAACAGCAGCGGGTCGAGCAGCGCCAGCATCGCCGTGCCGGCCGGGACGCCGAGCGCGGCACCCGCCGCCATGACGAAAACCTCGGGTCGATTGGCGCCGCGCCAGGCCGGCGGAATCATCCCGAGTGTGGCAATGCCGTCAATGACGAGCAGGATCGGTGAGATCAGCTTCGGCCCGACGATCGCGCCGCCGAGCGGAATGAAGATCAATGCGGCGCCGAAACCTGAAAAGCCGCGGGCAAGCCCGGCGATGAAGGCAAATGCCATCAACGCATAGATGCCATGATCGGGCAAGGCTGCGGCAAACCATGCGCCGACGCCAGCGATAAGCGCATCCAGCGTCATGACATCGGCTCCGTGATTCGGGATGGGCAGCGAGGAAGGATGCGGTTTCATAGCCCAATCGTCATCGATGATCGAGCGCGAAAGCGATGCTGCGGCCGCCGATGCAAGCGGCCGCGAGATCATGATGATGAGATCGACACGAAGCTTGAGCGGCATCAGGTCGATGCCGCCGCTCACGCCTTACGAGGCGAGCATCAGGTCCATGTTCTGGACGGCGGCGCCCGACGCCCCCTTGCCGAGATTGTCGAGCAGCGCCACCAAATTGATCTGCGAAGCGCCCGGGGTGCCGAAGACGAAGAGCTTCATCGTGTCCTTGCCTTCGAGCTCGATGGCATTGACGCGGGGCAGGGCCTTACTTTCGGCCAACGGCACGACACCGACGATATCCTGGCCGGCATAATGGGCGACGAGGGCGGCATGGATGCTCTCCATCGTCGTGCCCTCGGCGAGATCGTCGAGATGCAGCGGCACCTGCACGATCATGCCTTGAGCAAACTTGCCGACGGACGGCGAGAAGATCGGCGCGCGGTCGAGCAGGCCGTGCACGGTCATCTCGGGCACATGTTTGTGGGTGAGCGGCAGGCCGTAGAGGAAATGCGGCGCGGTGATCGCATCCGGATGATCCGGGTTCTCCATCTGCGCGATCATCTGCTTGCCGCCGCCGGTATAGCCGGAGACCGCGTTGACCGTAATCGGATAGCCGTCCGGCAGAATGCCGGCGGCGCGCAGCGGCCGGATGAGGCCGATCGCTCCGGTGGGATAGCAGCCGGGATTGGCGACGAAACGGGTGGCAGCGATCTTGTCGGCCTGCTGTTTGTCCATTTCGGCAAAACCATAGGCCCAGCCGGGATTGACGCGGAAGGCGGTCGAGGTGTCGATGACGCGCACATTGTTGTTGGCCGAAACCATCTGCACCGCTTCCTTCGACGCATCGTCGGGCAGGCAGAGAATGGCGATGTCGGCGCCGTTCAGCATGTCCTCGCGCATGGCGGCGTTGCGCCGCTCGGCTTCGGGTATGGACAGAAGTTCGACATCGCGGCGGCCTGCCATGCGCGTGCGGATCTGCAGACCCGTCGTGCCGTGTTCGCCGTCGATGAAGATTTTCGGTGCCATGTTAAACCTGCGCTTTCAATGGGTTCTGAAGGTTTCCGGATTCAGTTTGAGGATGATAGGTCAGCCTTGTGACACGGCGATGGCGCGTCGCTCGGCATGAAGCCCCAGCATATACATCGCCACCGTTGCCCCCGCAATGGCGGTGATATCGGCATGATCGTAGGGCGGCGATACCTCGACGACGTCGGCGCCGCGGATATCGAGCTGGTGCAGACGCTGCAGCACCGAGAGGATCTTGGCGCTCGATGGTCCGCCTGAAACCGGCGTGCCGGTGCCCGGCGCAAAGGCTGGATCGAGGCAATCGATATCGAAGGTGAGATAGGCCGGCGCCCCGCGCGTATGGGAGATGATCGCCGAGGCGATATCGCTGGCGTTCATCTCCTCGACCTGATGACCGTAGAGAATATTGACGCCGCAATCCTCAGGCGCATGGGTGCGGATGCCGATCTGAATGGAGCGGTCGGGATCGATGATACCTTCGCGCGCTGCCCGCGCCACGAAAGAACCGTGGTCGATGCGGCGTTCCTCGTCGAACCAGGTATCCTGGTGCGCGTCGAACTGCACGAGCGCGAGGGGGCCATGTTTTGCCACATGGGCTTTCAGCAGTGGCCAGGTGACGTAATGATCGCCGCCGAGCGTCAACAGGAAGGCGCCGCTGTCGAGGATGACATTCGCCTGGCGTTCGATAGCTGCTGGCGTGTCCTGATGATTGCCATAGTCGAGCAGGCAATCGCCGTAGTCGATCACCGCCATTTCGGCGAAGAGTTCGCGGTTGAAGGGATATTGCGCATCATTGTCGAAGATCGCCGAAGCGCGCCGGATCGCCTGCGGCCCGAAGCGTGTGCCCGGCCTGTTCGATGTCGCAGCATCGAAGGGAATGCCCCAGACGGCGACGTCGACGCCGGCGAGCTCCTTGGTGAAGCGGCGGCGCATGAAAGACAGCGCGCCGGCAAAGGTCGGATCGCTGGCAGCGGAGGTGAGGCTGGTCGCCGTGAAGGCGTGGTCAATCGATCTGTTCGCCAAATCATGCTCCTTTTTCGGTCGCAAAATCATAGTCGCGTTCGATACGGACGCTGCATTGTAGGATCTCCGCACGACGCCAGAGCGTCGGGCGGCGGGTCTCTCGCGAAGGAATTGGCCGATCCCCCGCGCGCAGAAAGGGGTAGGCGAGGTGCGGACGGATTTCAAGCAATCGTTCGGACGACGGCCGCTCGTTATCGTCGAGCGACCGTCATTTGTCCGCTGCCTATCCGGCCAGCTCCCGCAGGCACCACAATCCAGCCAGCGTTGTCAGCGCGGTCGCTGAGACATAGCCCGCGAGCGGCCAGGCGCTGTCACTGCCGAGCAGAATCACGAAGAAGGTTCCGGCAAAGCCGACGATGATGCTCGCGACGCAGGAATAGAGCGCGACCGCCGTCCCGGCCGTATCGCCAAAGGCGTCGAGCGCGCCGTTGGCGGTGACCGCCGTCGCAACGACGATACCGATCGCGATGATCCACATCGGCACGACGAAGCTGACGAGGGAAGGCTGCAGAAACAGCTGTCCAAAGGTAAGCAGCACGGCGCCGAGAAGCAGCATTGCCATGCCTCTGGCAAGGCTGCCTGCAATGCCCCAGCGCATGACGAAACGCTTGGCGAAACGCGCCGTCACGATCATCACCAGCGCCACCGTGGCAAAGATGAAGCTGAAGGCGATGCCGGAAAAACCGGCTTTGTCGATCAGGATACGGGGTGCCGTCGAGAAGAAGACGAAGAAGGCGCCCATCGCCGTGCTGAAGCCGCCCGTATAAACCCAGAAGGGAAGGCTTGTAAGGATCGGGCGGAGAGCGATCTTCGCGGTAACGGCAGGGCGGGTTTCGTGCCATCGCATGCCGGCGTTGAAAAGGGCGGCAACCGCAAGGAGGCCGATGACGAGGAAGATGGCGCGCCAGCCGAAGCGATCCGCGATCAAGGCTCCGATGATCGGGCCGAGTGCGGGCACGAAGGAGAGGATGGATCCGAGAAGGCTATAGATCGTGCTGCTTTCGGGACGCCCGGCGTAGACGTCACGCACGGTTGCGAAAGTTGCAACGAGGGTCGCCGACGCGCCGACTGCCTGCAGCAATCTCAAGACCACGAAGATCGGCGCCGACGAGGAGCCGGCAAGCAGGAAGGATGAAGCGGCAAAGAGTGCAGCACCTCCAAGCAGGACAGGCCGTCGTCCGGCAGTATCGGAAATTGGGCCGAAGACGATCTGGCCGACACCGAGCACGAGCATGTAGAGGCTGAGGGTCAGTTGGATGACCGCCGGCGAAGTGCCGAGCGCCTCCGGCATGACCGGCACGATCGGCAGATAGATATCCATGGCGAGCGAGGCCAGGATGTCGAACGGTGCCATCAGCAGCAAGGCTGCCGGCAGGGGATAGGTCCATTGCTGGATTTTGGGATAAGACATGGGAAAGAACCCGCTCAAATGATTTCATTCGGCGGCGATCTGTCTCTTCATCAGTATCGGGATTGACCGGACAGACGCCGCAACAACAGGGCAGAGTTGTTGCGGCTTATTTGTCTGCGGACTTGGTTGTTCCCATGATTCGACCCTGACTGCGGCTTTGCTCATTTCCGAAGCGCTTTGCCAAGTTTCTACCAGCAGAGCGGGAATGCGACAATGGCATACCGGCACGCTTCCGATTGGTTTAAACAGCGCAAAAAAGGCCGGGTTGCCCCGGCCTTCGTAAATTCCATCTGTCCGAAGCGATTAACGCTTGGAGAACTGGAACGAGCGGCGGGCCTTTGCCTTGCCGTACTTCTTGCGTTCGACGACGCGGCTGTCGCGGGTCAGGAAGCCGCCCTTCTTCAGTACCGCGCGCAGGCCCGGTTCGAAGTAGGTAAGCGCCTTGGACACGCCATGGCGAACGGCACCGGCCTGGCCGGAGAGGCCGCCGCCGGCAACGGTTGCGACGATGTCAAACTGGCCGTCACGGGCAGCCGCAACGATCGGCTGGCGCAGGATCATCTGCAGCACCGGACGGGCGAAATATTCCGCGAATTCCTTGCCGTTGACGGTGATCTTGCCGGAGCCCGGCTTGACCCAGACGCGGGCGACGGCGTTCTTGCGCTTGCCGGTCGCGTAGGAGCGGCCGAGCGAGTCGACCTTGCGGACGTGGGCCGGAGCAGCAGCTTCGGAAACCGTGCCGAGATCCTTCAGGGAGGAGAGGTCAGCCATATCAGGCGCTCCTTACGTTCTTTTTGTTGAGCGCGGCAACGTCGAGGGCGACCGGCTGCTGGGCTTCATGGGGATGGTTGGAGCCGGCGTAAACGCGCAGGTTCTTCATCTGGCGACGGCCGAGCGGGCCACGCGGAACCATGCGTTCGACGGCCTTTTCGAGGACGCGCTCCGGGAAGCGGCCTTCGATGATCTGGCGTGCGCTGCGTTCCTTGATGCCGCCGGCATAACCGGTGTGCCAGTAGTAGACCTTGTCGGAATACTTCTTGCCGGTGAAAACGACCTTTTCGGCATTGATGACGATGACGTTGTCGCCGTCGTCAACGTGAGGCGTGAAGGTTGCCTTGTGCTTGCCGCGCAGGCGCATAGCGATGATGGAAGCGAGACGGCCAACGACCAGCCCTTCGGCGTCGATGATCACCCACTTCTTCTCCACCTCTGCAGGCTTCTGGGAGAAGGTTGCCATAGTGAATACTCTCTTTTGGGACCCTTGGCCCGAGGGCTTGAAGGGCGTTTCTTGTTGCTTGGATTGGCAGGCTTTAGGCATGCCAAAAAGAAAGCAGCCCGGACAGGCTGCGTTCTGGCGCGGTGTATAAAGGCAATATGACATTGGGTCAATATCGACGTCCCGAAGGTTTGGAAAAATTTTGAAGTAAAAACAAATACTTAGATATGTGGTATTTTGATACCTCATATTTCTGCAGCCGCGAACTGCTGCGTCTGACGTTTTTCACGTCGTCTCTGCCGGTTTGAAATCGCGTCCCCGGTCGAAAGCGGCACTCACCCTTTGAACGCGCGCAGGCATTTCATCATTTCGCGAAGGCCGCGTGTCAGATGTTTGTCCCGGCGCAGAACCATGCCGAGGCGGCGCGTGAGCCGCGGGTTCAGCGATGCAGTCGTCACGAGGCCGGCGCGGTCGCGCTTCAGCGCCAGACCCGGCAGGATCGACCAGCCGAGCCCCACGGCCACCAGCTCCTTGATGGCCTCGATGCTGCCGAACTCCATCGCAGGCCGGATCCTGGTATCCGGTGCAGCCAGCCACGCGTCGATTGCGCGCCTGGTATTGCCACCCTCATAAAGCAGCAGCGTCCTGTCGCGCATGAAGGCGGCGTCCGGTCCGCCTTCGGGCATGAGGCTGCCCGCAGGCGCGACGGCCAGCAATTCCTCCTCGTAGAACGGCTCGATCTCGAAGTTCCGTCCCGATGCCGGCAGGGCGACGACGGCGATATCGAGGCTGTTGGCCTCCAGATCGCGCAGAATGTCATCGGCATCGCCGATGCGCACGGTGATTTCGAGGCCGGGCATGGATTTTCTGGCGACGGCGATGGCGGGAGGAAGCAGATGGATCGACGCCGTGCCGCCGCTGCCGATGCGCACACGGCCGCTGGCGCCATCTCTATACGGCATCATCGCTTCTTCCGCGGCGGCCGATTCCTGAAGCAGTCGCCTTGCATGCACGAGCAGGTCGAGGCCAGCCGCGGTCGGCTGCGCCCGCCGCCCGACACGCTCGATCAGCCGGACGCCGAGCCGCTGCTCGAGCCCCTTCACCTGCAGGCTGACGGCCGGCTGCGTCAGGCCTTCCTTGTCGGCCGCAGCCGTAAAGCTTCCGAGCTCGGCGACGTTGACAAAGGCGGCAAGCTGATCGAGGTGGAGAGGCATACAAAAGAGATCCTTATGCATATCATAATATCCATAAGCTTCTTTCGCGGCATCTTCCAGCGCATCTTTCATCCGTTGAAGAAAGGAAGAAGAGATGGCCCTGGAATTAAGCGGGATCCTTGACACACCTCGCGATATCGTTCGGTCGAGACTTCGCGGCATGGCGCGCTGGAGCCTGCGGCTGCTGATGACGATCGAACATCACCTCGAAAAGCGCCGCAGCCGCCGCACGCTTTTGGAACTCACCGACGACGAGCTGTGCGATGTCGGTCTGACCCGTGCGCAGGCGAGCGCAGAAACATCGAAGTCGTGGTTCTGGTCCTGACGGCAACGGTCTCTGCGGGGAGTGTGGATCCTGCTCGAAATTTCCGGCGCCTTGTGGCAAAACGTCTGCCTGGAATCGAGCGCAGGGAGCAGCATCATGGCCGAAATCGTATCCTTCCGGAAGGACGCCGCCGGAGCGGAAGAGGGCGGCATGCTGACCCGCTCGCTGCGCGACGGCGTGCTGCGGCTCGTGCTCAACAACCCACCGGCCAATGTGCTTTCGATCGCGCTTCTCGAAGCGCTGATGCAAGAACTCGAGACGGCCGGGGCGGAGCCGGATGTGCGCGTCGTCGTCATCGCCTCGACCGGCAATGTCTTTTCCGCCGGGCATGATCTCAAGGAACTCACCGCCCATCGCGCCGATGAAGATCAGGGGGGCGGTTTCTTCGAAAGGTCCTTCCGGCTCTGCGCCGATCTGATGCTGAAGATCGCGCATCTGCCGAAGCCTGTCATCGCCGAGATCGACGGGCTTGCAACGGCTGCGGGCTGCCAGCTCGTTGCCTCCTGCGATCTGGCGATCTGCACGGACAATTCGACATTCTGTACGCCGGGCGTCAACATCGGCCTGTTCTGTTCGACGCCGATGGTGGCCGTTTCCCGTGCCGCGCACCGCAAGCAGGCGATGGAGATGCTGCTGACCGGCGAGACGATCGACGCCTCGACCGCCAAGGACTTCGGCCTCGTCAACCGTATCGTGCCAAAGCAGTATCTGGCGCAGGTGGTTTCCAAATATGCGGCTGTGATCGCCAGCAAGTCGCCACTGACACTGAAGATCGGCAAGGAAGCCTTCAACCGGCAGCTCGAACTGCCGGTGGAGGCGGCATATGATTATGCCGCCAGGGTGATGGTCGAGAACATGCTGACTGAGGATGCGCAGGAAGGGATCGGCGCCTTCCTCGGCAAGCGCAAGGCCGAATGGACAGGTGAGTGATCACGCCAGTTTCAGAAGCAGCCCGCCGATCGCGATGACGACGCCGGCGACGTAGCGCCAGATGCTGGCTTTTTCCTTGAAGACGGTGATCGAGATCACCAGTGCAAACAGGATTGCGGTTTCGCGCAAGGCTGCGACGGTCGCGACCGGGGCTTTCGTCATCGCCCAAAGTGCCAGCCCGTAGGAAGCGATCGAGCCGGCGCCGCCGATAAGGCCGCGCCACCAGTTGCGGCGAACGTGACGCACGACCGCGAAAGCGCCGCGCTGGGATGCTGCCCAGGAAAACAGCAGCAGCGGCGGCAGCAGCGACATCCACAAAGTGTAGGAAACCGCATTGCCGGAGATGCGCGCGCCGATTCCGTCGACATAGGTGTAGCTGGCGATGACGCAGGCATTGGCAAGCGAGAGGATGACGGCGCGGCTGCTGCCGCGCCGCGCCTCGAGGGCAAGTGTCAGCACGCCGGCCGAGATCGTCATCGTGCCCGCAAGGGCGCCGCCGGAAAGATTTTCCTTCAGGATGAAACCGCTTGTCGCAGCGATCAGCAGCGGCGCGCAGCCACGCATCAGCGGATAGACAAGGCCGATATCGCCGGCCCGGTAGGCGGCGGCGACCAGCTGGAAATAGGCGAACTGCAGGATGGCAGAGGCGCCGATGAACGGCCAGGCCGAGGCGTGCGGCAACGGCAGGAATGGCAGGAACGGCAATGCCGAAACCGCGCCGCCGGCCGAGATCAGCGCCGCATCGAGGGACTTATCGCTCCCCGCCTTGATGATGGCGTTCCATGTCGCGTGCAGCAGTGCGCCGAAGAGAACGAGCAGGATGACGTCGAGAGGCAAGGGAGTAATCCGGAAAGGATGAGAGGAAGCGGAACACGCCTCGCCTTCGGCGTTTCAAATTCGTGAAAAGACAACTGGGATTTGCACGAAATTGCATGGCGGCGGTCGCTTACGTGTCCATATGACGAATAGCATCCTTTCAGGAGGTGAACAATGGCGACCCATTGGAGCAATTTTTACGTGCGCGCGACATGCGTTCAATCCACGCGATCCTTTCAACTATGAGATGTTTCTAATGGATGGGGGAACAAAGAGTGGCTTTATCGAGAACAAAAAGAGAAAATACCTGCAGGAATTCGACAACTGATTATTCTATGGTGCTGAAATATAGATATTATTCTATAACTTTGACATAAGGGAAAATTAAAGCTTGTGATTGTGTAATCATCGCGAAATCGCAGCGCGGGATTGATCTCAAACCTTTCGCAACCGCGAAAGGCGTACTGTTCCTGCGCCCGACATGACGGCGAAAAACATCATAGCTGATGATGCGGAACGAAGAGCATCCCGTCAAGGTTGTCGATGTTCTGGCAGTTCAGCACTTGGCAGCGGGGAGTGTCTTTTGAAGGGATATATGTCCATTCCGCATAATCGGTCGCGTCGCAATAATTGCTGTTGCGGACATAGCGATCGTAGAGCGGCAAGCCACGGGGAGACTGGTAGCGGAAGATGACCGCGCCCTGATTGTGGATGGCGGCACGCACGCTGGCACAGCTCATGGTTAGCGGATTGTAGCGCGAGATCGCCAGCGCCGGCGATGTGGCCAGCACGAGCATGAGGGCAAGAGCAACTTTTTTCATCGAATCATCCTCAGGGAGTATCCAATTCATATATACGGAAAAGATGCCCAGTCGGTTTCACGGACACGCAAAAAAATATGCCGGCCGCGCCGAAGGGCTTTCGGGAGTGGAGAAATGGACATGAATCACGACGCCTACACGGATGATTACCTCGCCGGAATCCTGCATTCTGTAAAGACCATCGCGCTGACCGGCGCTTCGCCCAATCCGGCCCGGCCGAGCAACGGCGTCATGGGCTATCTGCTGTCGCGCGGCTACGAGGTCATTCCTGTCAATCCGGGGCAGGCGGGCAAACAGATCCAGGGCCGTACCGTGTATGCCCGGCTCGCCGACATTCCCGTGCCGATCGACATGGTCGACGTCTTTCGCGCCTCCGAATATCTGGACGGGGTCGTCGAGGAGGCGCTGGCGCTGAGGCCGCTGCCGAAGATCATCTGGTCTCAGCTTGGTGTCCGCGACGATGCGGCTGCGGCAAAGGCGGAGGCCGCCGGCATCCAGGTGGTGATGAATCGCTGCCCGGCGATCGAGTATCCCCGTCTTATTGCCTGAGTTGCGGTCCTCGGAGACGGATTTTCCACCGAACGCCCACGGGTTGAAACGGATCGCGATTAACTTTCGCAAGCGACCGGCTATGATCCTGCCCGTCAGCAACAACTGGAGGACGACATGGCCAAGAACGATCCGGGATTCAACACGTTGGCGATCCATGCCGGTGCGCAGCCCGACCCGACGACTGGCGCGCGGGTAACGCCGATCTACCAGACGACCGCTTTCGTCTTCAATGATTCCGATCATGCCGCCGCCCTTTTCGGCCTGCAGGCCTTCGGCAACATCTACACCCGCATCATGAACCCGACGCAGGCCGTGCTCGAGGAGCGTGTCGCAGCGCTCGAGGGCGGCACCGCAGCCCTTGCCGTCGCCTCCGGCCATGCGGCGCAGGTGATCGTCTTCCACAATATTATGCGCCCCGGCGAGAATTTCATCGCTGCCCGCCAGCTCTACGGCGGCTCGATCAACCAGTTCGGCCATGCCTTCGAGAATTTTGGCTGGCAGGTGCGCTGGGCCGATGCCGCCGATCCGGCAAGCTTCGAAAGCCAGATCGACGACAAGACGCGCGGCATCTTCATCGAGAGCCTCGCCAATCCCGGCGGCACTTTCGTCGATATCGCCGCCATCGCCGACGTCGCGCATCGCAACGGCCTGCCGCTGATCGTCGACAATACGATGGCAACGCCTTATTTCATCCGTCCGATCGAGCACGGCGCCGACATCGTCGTGCATTCACTGACGAAGTTTCTCGGCGGCCACGGCAATTCCATGGGCGGCCTCATCGTCGACGGCGGCACCTTCGACTGGTCGAAATCCGGCAATTATCCGATGCTGTCGAGCCCGCGGCCGGAATATAACGGCATGGTGCTGCATGCGACTTTCGGCAATTTCGCCTTTGCGATCGCTGCCCGTGTGCTCGGCCTGCGCGACCTCGGGCCGGCGATCTCGCCCTTCAACGCTTTCCTGATCCTGACCGGCATCGAGACGCTGCCGCTCAGGATGCAGCGCCACAGCGACAATGCGATCGCCGTCGCGAAGTGGCTGAAGGCGCACAGCAAGATTGCCTGGGTGAACTATGCCGGCCTCGACGACGACCCGAACCACGCCCTGCAGCAGCGCTACTCGCCGAAGGGCGCCGGCTCCGTCTTCACCTTCGGCGTCAAGGGCGGCTATGAGGCGGGCAAGACGCTGGTCGGGGGGCTGGAGCTCTTCTCCCATCTTGCCAATATCGGCGACACCCGTTCGCTCGTCATCCATCCGGCCTCGACGACGCACCGGCAGTTGACAGACGAGCAGAGGATCGCTGCCGGCGCAGGCCCTGACGTGGTGCGCCTCTCCGTCGGCATCGAGGACGTCAAGGACATCATCGCCGATCTCGAACAGGCACTCTCGAAGATCTGATGTGGTTCGCAACAAACGTTTTTAATTTCGCAGATGATGTTTGTCGGCATACAGCCATAAAATCAGCGCCGAGGCGACGATCGCGCAGCCATACGGTCGTAACGATCAAGCGTGAGCGCGCTCGGACTTTGGGGAAGGGTTCAAGACCACGATCGCGCTGTTGAACCAAATCTAGCGATCAGCACGGCAAGCGCTGCCACCATGATAAGATAGGCGACGAAGGCCTGCCACGCTCCCATTGGGAGACCGACAAGCAGGAGAGTGTCATTTCCACCTGGGATAAGGAGCGCCCCAAAGCCCATCAGCAAGCCTCCAATTGTTCTTCGCGACACGCTCTTCCATGTCGGCGGCCAGCTCAGTGAAAACTGATGCCGGCGAATTCTCGCCGAGACGAGACTGCCGCTAAACATGCAGACAAAGATGAGTGAACTCGTCACCGGGATCGAAAGCATCGATCCGACCGAGGTCGTGACTGAGAAGCGAGGGGCGAACGCCGATAAGGTGGCCGAAGTTATGCCAATAGTACCCATTGCCAATGTCAGCCGACGGAAGTTGGTCTCCGATTTGATCGAGACGCCGAGTCTCAGGAGTAGGAACACGAACAAAACCACCAACAAGGCTTCTAGCGCAAGCGGCGGTGAAGCGCTGATTGGCATCGGCTCCGCGCGCAGATTGAACACAGAATCGAGGGACAGGATCACAAGAATCCCGAGGAAGGTGAAACCGAAATCCATCTCTCCGTTACCAAAGTGCCCTACCGATCCAAAAATGCAGGCACCGTTTACATATACGCCGACACCAAAAAGGATGGCTGCGCCGACCATGTGAACCAAAGGCGACCATCCACCATTCATGGTCGGCAACTTGTCGAGGATGATATAGGCGATCGCGGCCCACACTGCGCATTCGGCCAGAGCGAGAAATCGCGCGGGTCTGCGTTCGGAAATCAATTCCGTCGTAGCGATGAAGGTGCAGATCGACCCGTGGTTCATCGCGAAGCCGAGGACGAAGCCCAGCCCTCCAATCAAACCGAAACTGGCCCACGTCTCGAAGTCTGCCACCCCAATGCCGTGGGACAACCCGTTCACGGCACCAATCCTCCGTACGTTCAGT
>NZ_JACCEY010000043.1:139487-163302 GCF_013591995.1 Rhizobium sp. WYCCWR 11146 | reverse complement strand
CGCCCCGATCCAGGCTTGGATCGGGGCGTTCGCACGAATGGCAGATGTGCCGAGCTTCCGGATTTAGGTTCTCGTGAAGCGGATTGCGGTAAGGGAATCCATTGCAATCCAGAGTGATAGCGCCAGAAGGCCGACGTCTTTGAGCAGGAACTGGCCAGGAGCGACCGAGATGGCCGGGAACCCGAGTTCGGGAACAATCACGCCAGGGGTCGTAATCATGAAGCTGATGGTGGTGACAAACAGTCCGGACGACAGGACGCCTCCCACAAGCGAATAAATCGGGTTGACAAGTCTTGCGGCTATAAGTGCGCCGATGCTGAGTTCGAGGACTCCCAGGAAGCTCGAAAAGCCTCGCACGCTCAAGATGGAGTACATCCAGCTTACAAGAGGGTTGTTGCTGACCAGATCGACCAGTCCTTGGGCCTCGTAGGCTGTGAATTTCATGCCGCCAAACCAGGCATAGATCACGATGATTGATACATAGAGGCCACCGGTGGTTGCCGTGCGGCCATAGGTCTCTGCTAGATGCAGGATGCCTGCGATGCGTTTCGATTTCGGCTGGATGCCGACATGATCGATAAGTTGGGTCATTTCCTTCTCCCATTGATGTCTGGACTTTGCGGTCAGTTCGACGACCCAAATCCAGAACGATACAGATCTGTATCGATGTTGAATTAATACTACTGATCTGTATCGTTTTCAAATCACGAAATCGCGATCCATGTCGCTTCCGATTGACGGTGCAGCATGGCGACTTGCGCGTAACTGTCAGCTGCAGCCGTATTCTGTTCCCAGCCAACAAGCCATTGCTTACCATCCGACGAGTGATTAAGTATCACTACAGATCAGTATTTTTCGGTGAGGGATAATGCGGCGATCGGAAATCAGGGACCATCTGCTCGAAACATCTTTGCGCCTGTTCAACGAGCATGGTTACCATGCGACTGGCATTGACTTGATTATCGCGGAAAGTGGCGTAGCGAAAACGACCTTATACCGACACTTCGAGACAAAGGAGGACCTGATCCTCAAGGCGCTCGAGCGGCGCGACGAAGAGGATCGCCGTAAGATGCGCGAGTTTGTCGAGAAGCGTGCGACCGATCCGATGGAGCGAATTCTGTCGACGTTCGACTTTCTGGAACTCTGGTTCAAGGACAAGGATTTTAGAGGCTGTGGATTTATGGCTGCTGCTGGAGAACACAAGGACATCGCTGATCCCGTGTTCCGAGCGGCGGAGATGCACAAGCGCTTGGCGCTCGCCTACTTCGAAGAACTGGCTCATGCTGTGCGATTCCGCGACCCTCGGCGTGTGGCGGATGAAATCAATCTTCTCCATGAAGGAGCAACGGCGGTAGCCCAAATGGTTCGCTCAGCGGAGCCTGCCGGTCAGGCTAAACGAATGGCAACGGCGCTCCTTTCAACGATGGATCGCGGTTAGTCTGAAACGAGACTGTGCGGTCACGCATGAGGGCATTACCAGCGAAGTGAGATAGCCAGACCTTCGTCCGCAATTTGTCGCGTGCTGCGTAGTCGTGAATTGCCTGTGCGAGGTCGCCGAAAACGGGGCTGTCCTCGTCCGCGCCGATCTCTGCCAGCCGCATCGTGTACCACGCGGTGATCCCACCCTCGGGGGCTTGCGAGAACCTTGGAAAAGACGGCTCGGGTTTCTGATCGTCTTTCCAGAGATTGGGAAGTGAAGGCTCAAGGACGAGCGCACGTGCGAGGCCGACGATGTCGACTGCACCGCTTGCCACAGCGTCTTCGGCCTGAGCGCGCGCCTTGAAGCAGCCTGTCAGCATAAGAGGCTTGGCAGTCATAGCGCGCGCGTTTTGCGAATTCGAGGAAATAGGGTCCGCGTCCGGACCGGTCGGAGGCGGATTTTGGGAGCACGGCAACACCAGCACGAAGATCTATGCGACGGGATACAAAATCGCTAATGATTTCAAATAATCCCACGCAGGCATTGGCTGCGAAGGAGACTGACATCAGAGAGGTCCATGACGACGATGGCAAATTTCATCACCTTCAGCATCGACGGCGTCGAACCCGAGTTCGGCGCCCCGGAGCCCGGCCGGATCATCTCCGGCGATCCGCAATTCCGTACGTGGAACCTAGAGGAGAGAGAAGGTGGCCTTTATTCCGGCATCTGGGAGGCGACACCCGGCAAGTGGCGGATCGTCTACGAGGAATGGGAATATTTCAGCCTGCTGGCCGGCCATTCGATCGTGACGGAGGACGGCGGTGAGCCGGTTCATCTGAAGGCAGGTGACCGGATGATCCTCAGACCCGGCTTCAAGGGAACGTGGGAAGTCGTTGAAACGACTCGCAAGGACTACGTGATCGAGGTTTGAGCGGGCCGGCAAATGGGGCGCGACGAAGCCGGGCCTTTCCCGTTTTCGGCTTCGCCTTTTGTCCTCGCAGTCGCAGCGATGATCCGAAACGGCAAGCGGGCAAAGACGGTGCTTGTGGCCTCATATCCCGGATTTGAATGCTTTTAACCAATCCCATTAATCGTGCCTACATCGGCAAATGCTAAACCCTTATCTGCAGCGCATTGCGGACATGATGTCTCCTGCCGTCCCCCAGACATGGCCTTGCAATTAATCTTTGCGGAATTTGCATGTCGTCGAATCTTGCAGCCAGGCACGTTCGGACTCAAACGTCTTCCATCATTGCGACAACCGTCTGCTTCCTTGTCGTCGCTCTCGTATTGACCGGCCTTATGGCACATGTCGTCGCCACGATGACCCGGTCGGCGAACGAGATCGACGATGCCAGGGCCAGTCGCGCCGCCCGCGCGGCGGTCGCAGCCTTTGTGGCTCGCTTGAGCGGGACAACGACGGACAATGCCATATGGGACGATGCCTATAGTGCTGTCTCATCTCCGGCCGCTGCGGATTGGGCCTATGAGAATTGGGGAAAAACCAGCGAGGATTATGCGCTTTATGACGGCGCGATCGTGACCGGCCCTGACGGGTCTTCGATCGTCTCGGCCTATGCCAAAGGCAAGCCCTTCCAGCCGGGCACGTTTTTCGGAGAAGCCTTTTATCAGCAGATCAATGCGGCTGCAGCTCCGGCCAAGGCGCCGGTGGTCAATTTCATCAAGACCGATAGCGGTATGGCACTCATCGCCTCGCAGGCGATCCAGCCGTTCGAGGCCGCCGCCGAGGTTCCGAAGTTCAGCGTGCTGAGTTTCTACAAGGCCTTTACGTCGGAGGTACTCGACACTCTCTCCAACGAACATGAACTCGAGGGGCTGAGCCTTGAGACGACGCCCAAGCCGGGATTCCTGAACACGCCGATCACCGACATCAAGGGAGGCGTGATCGGCTACCTCGTTTGGCCGAGCAAAGCGCCCGGAAGTGCCGTGTTTCAGCAGGTCTATCCTTATCTTGCAGCTTCTACCGTCGTTCTTTCGCTGTTCTTGATCGGCGTTCTGTTGGTTGGCGCATCCGAAGCGCGGCGCCTGCGCCAACTGGCGCAAACAGCTCGCTTCGAAGCGAGCCATGACAGCTTGAGTGGCTTGTTGAACAGACAGGGTCTTCTCCGCCTGCTGGAGGATCTGGAGAGCCCGGAACCTTCGTCACCGCGGCTTTACTTGGTTGATCTCGACGGCTTCAAGGCGGTCAACGATGCTTGGGGGCATGCGGTTGGGGATGATTTGATCCGGATCGTCTCGAACGCGCTGATGACCAGTCATCCCGAAGTCCTAGCCGCGGCCCGGCTGGGAGGCGACGAATTCGCGTTGGTGCACGTTGGAGCCACTGCACGCGAAGAGATGGAAGAGGCGATTCTGGCGCTGTTTGCCGAGCCCTTCAAAATTGACGGGCGAACGATCGAAGTTGGCGCAAGCATCGGAGCTGCGGCGCACGATGGAGACATATCGCCTCTGGAGCTTCTTCGCAGAGCCGACATGGCCCTCTATCGAGCCAAGGCAAATGGTAAAGGTCAGGCGGTTGAATACGATCCCGAACTGGACCGGGAACGCATACGGGTCGCCGAGCTGGAAGGTCTCTTGAAAAACGCCATCGGCAGCGGCGCAATCGAAGCTGTTTTCCAGCCTCTCGTCGCTGCTTCGACCGGCGCTGTCACCGGTCTTGAAGCACTGGCGCGCTGGAAAACTGCAACGGGAAACGTCAGCCCGGAAATATTCATCCCGCTTGCTGAAAGGTGCGGCCTCATCGATGCCCTTGGCGTCCATTTGCTGAGAACGTCGATCGGGCATGCCAAGAGCTGGCCCGGTCTGACTTTGTCGGTGAACGTTTCGCCGATCCAGCTCTGCAATCCGGAATTTGCTGCCCAAGTGATCGCGATCCTGCAGGAGCTGGATTTCGATCCAAACCGCCTGACACTGGAAATCACCGAAGGCGTTCTGATGACAAATCCGGATCAGGCCCGTCGGTCGATAGACCAACTCAAGCGCGTCGGCATAAAGTTTGCTCTTGATGATTTTGGCTGCGGCTACGCCAGCATCGGTGCATTGCGGCAGTTTGGGTTTGATCGCATGAAGATCGACCGCTCGCTCGTGTCCGCTCTCGATGTAACCGCAAATGGCGCCGATATTCTTCGGGCAACCATCTCCTTGGCGACTGCTCTGCAGATACCCGTGACCGCCGAAGGTATTGAGAATACCCGTCAGGCGGCGATCTTGCGAGACGCCGGCTGCGACCAGCTTCAAGGGTATATGCTCGGAAAACCCATGTCGGCATGCGACATATCCAGCAGGCTGCGAGAAGAGTCGGCCGCATGATCTCGTAAAGGCCATCGCACGAATTCGGTATCGGCCACGAGCAGGCCCCGGCATTTCGAAATCCTGAAAACGACATTTCCAGGCATCGCTGCGGCAATCCACCACAGCCATGCGTCAATCTATCCCAATGTTTTTGCTAAGGCTTTGTTAAATCCGCGATTCAATCGAAAGGCCGTAACTGCCGCATTTGACGCACGGCCCTGCATTCGGTTTCGGCGGTCAAAAACCGTCATCAAACTGTAATAAAACGCGCCTAGCCCGCCTGATGTGACGAGAATTTCAGCGCCCCGACAATGGACACCCCCTCCATGGCGCTGGCCTCGTTGTTTTTCAAATCCATTAGGGAAGCGCTCATATGCTCACCAAGAAACTTCTTTCGGCCTGCCTCGGTGCGGGCCTGGTCGCCGCGCTGGCGGTTTCGGCCTCCGCCGCCGATATCACCGGCGCCGGCTCCACCTTCGTCTACCCCGTCCTGTCCAAGTGGTCTGCGGACTACAACAAGCAGACCGGCGACAAGCTGAACTACCAGTCGATCGGTTCGGGCGGCGGCATCGCCCAGATCAAGGCTGCAACGGTTGACTTCGGCGCGTCCGACGCCCCGATGAAGCCGGAAGACCTGACGACCGGCGGCTTCGGCCAGTTCCCGCTCGTCGTCGGCGGCATCGTGCCGGTCATCAACGTCAAGGGCATCAAGTCGGGCGAACTGAAGCTCACCGGCAAGGTTCTCGCCGACATCTACCTCGGCAACGTCACCAAATGGAACGACAAGGCGATTGCCGATCTGAACCCGGGCCTGAAACTGCCCGACAGCCAGATCGCCGTCGTCCACCGTTCGGACGGTTCGGGCACCTCCTTCAACTGGACCAACTACTTCTCCAAGGTCAACGAAGACTGGAAGAGCAAGGTCGGCGAAGGCACTGCCGTCAACTGGCCGGTTGGCATCGGCGGCAAGGGCAATGAGGGCGTTGCCGCATACGTCACCCGCGTCAAGGATTCGATCGGTTACGTCGAATACGCCTACGCCCTGCAGAACAAGCTGCCTTACGTGCTGATCCAGAACGCCGCAGGCCAGTATCCGAAGCCGAATGCCGAAAGCTTCTCGGCTGCAGCTGCGAGCGCCGAATGGACCAAGGCTCAGGACTTCTACCTGATCATGACCAATGCTCCGGGCGAAAAGGCCTGGCCGGTGACTGCCACGACCTGGGCGATCATGTACAAGGAGCCGAAGGATGCGGCGCGCTCCAAGGCCGCCTTCGCCTTCTTCAAATGGGCGCTCGAAAACGGCCAGAAGGAAGCTTCCTCGCTCGACTACGTTCCGCTTCCGGAAACTCTGGTGAAGCAGATCGAAGATTACTGGACGGCCTCCTTCAAGGGCTGATCCTGACGAAACTGCGGCCGGGGCGGCAAGCCAAGCTTTCCGCCCCGAATCCTTTGACATCCTCAAAGCAGCAGAGCGGACGGATATGAGCGAAGCAATGGCATCGCTGCCCGCCACAACCGCGGGCGTCAAGCGCCGCGACGGCGCGGCAGGCGATCGTATTTTTTATTGGATAGTTTTGGGCTGCGGCCTGTTTGTTCTGGTCGCACTGTTCGCAGCGGCGTTCTCCATGGTCTGGGACGGGTTTCTCGCGTTCCGGACCTTCGGCTTTGGCTTCCTGACCGGCATGGAATGGGATCCGGTTGCCCAGCGGTTCTCGGGCCTTGTGCCGATTTACGGCACGCTGGTCACCTCGGCGCTCGCCATGATCATCGGCGTTCCCGTGAGCCTCGGTATCGCCGTTTTCATTACCGAAGTTGCGCCGCGCTCCATTCGCGGTCCGATCGGCGGCGCCATCGAGCTTCTCGCCGGTATTCCCTCGATCATCTACGGCATGTGGGGTCTCTTCACGTTTGCTCCCTTCATGTCGGACTACGTTCAGCCGGTGCTGATCGACTGGCTAGGCCCGATCCCGATAATCGGCGCATTGTTCACCGGCGCCCCGCTCGGCATCGGCATGCTGACGTCAGGCATCGTGCTGGCGATCATGATTATCCCCTTCGTCTCCTCGGTCATGCGCGACGTCTTCCTGGTCGTCCCCGCGCAGCTGAAGGAATCGGCCTATGCGCTTGGTTCGACCAAGTGGGAAGTGGTGCGCGACATCGTCATTCCGCACACCCGCACCGCTGTCGTCGGCGGCATCTTCCTTGGTCTCGGCCGCGCGCTCGGAGAGACCATGGCGGTCACCTTCGTACTCGGCAACACCCATAACATCGCTGTGTCGTTGATGGAGCCCGGCACGTCGATCGCTGCGACGCTCGCCAACGAGTTTGCCGAAGCTTCAGATGATCTCTACAGGTCGTCGCTCTCGGCGCTCGGTCTCATCCTCTTCGTTGTCACCTTCATCGTTCTGGCGGCCGCCAAGCTCATGCTGGTGCGCATGGCAAGACAGAGGGGAGAGTAGTCATGGCCACCCATTCGGGTTCCATTTACCGCCGCCGCCAGATCGGCAGCATGATCGCGCTGTCGCTCTGTGGCATCGCGACCGTGGTCGGCCTGGTCTTTCTGGTTTGGATCCTCTGGACGACGCTGATACACGGCCTGTCTGCGCTCAGCCCTAGTCTCGTCACGGAAATGACGCCGCCGCCCGGCGAAGATGGCGGCGGTCTCGCTAACGCCTTCATGGGCAGCCTGCTGATGGTCGTTCTGGCTGTTATCATCGCCACGCCGATCGGCGTGCTGGCCGGCACCTTCCTGTCGGAGTTCAGCCGCGGCAAGAAGATCGGCGAAGCAATCCGCTTCGTCAACGATATCCTGCTTTCGGCGCCGTCGATCATCATCGGCTTGTTTGTCTATGAGCTGGTCGTCCGCCCGACGTCACGCTTTTCCGGCTTTGCCGGCGGCATCGCGCTCGCCTTCATCTTCCTGCCGGTCGTCGTGCGCACCACCGACGAGATGTTGCGGCTGGTTCCGGACGTCATGCGGGAGGCAGCACTTTCGCTGGGCATCCCGCGCTGGAAGGTAACGGTCAACATACTCTACCGCGCCGCCTCCGCAGGCATCTTGACGGGTATCCTGCTTGCGATCGCCCGCATTTCGGGCGAAACCGCGCCACTCCTTTTTACGGCTCTGAACAACCAGTATTGGAGCTTGGACATGTCGCAGCCGATGGCGAATATTCCCGTCGTCATCTTCCAGTTCGCTATGAGCCCCTATGAGCAATGGCAGAATCTCGCCTGGGCCGGCGCCTTCGTCATGACGGCGATCGTGCTTCTCCTCAGCGTGGGCTCCCGCGCCATCCTCAACCGCAGGAATGCGAAATGATGCTTGAGAACAAAGCCTTCGAACCTCGCCCGGCCCACTCGGCCATAACAGTCGACAAGATGGCGCTGACCGGCGTCAACTTCTACTACGGCGATGCCCACGCGATCCGCGACGTCACCCTGAGCTTTCCCGAGCGCCAGGTCTCGGCTCTCATCGGTCCGTCCGGCTGCGGCAAGTCCACGCTGTTGCGCATCTTGAACCGCATCTACATGCTCTACCCGAAGATGCGTGCCACCGGCTCCGTCACGCTCGACGGCCAGAATATCCTTGACCCCGGCTATTCGATGAACGAACTGCGCGCCCGGGTCGGCATGGTCTTCCAGAAGCCGGTGCCGTTCCCGATGTCGATCTACGACAACATCGCCTACGGTATCCGTCACCACGAGCGCATCTCCAAGGCCGAGATGGATGTCCGCGTCGAGCAGGCGCTGCGCTCGGCAGCGCTCTGGGAAGAGGTCAAGGACAAGCTGAAGGGCAGTGGCCTCGGCCTTTCCGGCGGTCAGCAGCAACGTCTCTGCATCGCGCGTGCCGTAGCACTTCGCCCCGAGGTGCTTCTGCTCGACGAGCCGACCTCCGCCCTGGACCCGATCTCGACTGCCAAGGTGGAAGAGCTGGTCGCCCGGCTGAAGACGGATTTCACCATCGTCATCGTCACCCACAACATGCAGCAGGCAAGCCGCATCTCCGACAACACCGCCTTCATGTATTTGGGCGAACTGGTCGAATACGGCCCGACAGCCGAGATTTTTCAGTCGCCGAAGGTCAAGCGCACGGAAGACTACATCACCGGCCGCTACGGCTGATCTGCGACGCCGGAGAGGAATGGATCACCACTGCAAATCCAGCCGGTCCAGCCCGTGGAAATGGTAGACATCCTTGACCACGGGTGTCTTTGCCAGCTTGAGGCCGGCCAGCCGCTCGAACAGGATCGGCAGCACGACGTTGAGCTCCAGCCGCGCCAGTGGCGCGCCGATGCAGAAATGGATGCCGGCGCCGAAGGAGAGGTTCGCCGCCTCGTTGCGGTCGGGCTTGAAGGTGAGGGGATCGGCGAATTTCGCCGGATCGAGATTGGCGGCGGCGAGGATGAGACTGACCTTGTCGCCGCGCTTGAAGGAGACGCCGTCGATTTCGGCAGGCTCCAGGGCCCAGCGCTGGAAGATGTGGACAGGCGCGCAGATGCGCAGGGTTTCCTCGACGGTGCGTCCCGTCGTCGCTTCGTCCCGGAAGAGGTCCGCCGGATCGCAGCCGCTGTCGAGAATGGTGCGCACGGAGTTGCCGATCTGGTGCACGGTCGCCTCATGCCCGGCATTGAGCAGCACGATCGTCGTCGAAACCAGCTCCTCTTCGGTCAGATACTGGCCCTTGTGTTCGGTATGGATCATGTGGGTGAGCAGGTCGTCGCGTGGGGTCGCACGGCGTTCGGCGATCACCGTCTTGACGTAGTCGGAAAATTCCTTCGCCGCCCGTTCGGCCTCTTCCTCCTGCTCGCGCGTACGGCCGAACATGTACATGCGGACATAGGCGTGCGACCAGGCGAGCAGTTGTGGCCCCATCTCTTCGGGAATGCCGATCATCCGGGCGATCATCGTCACCGGGATGATGTCGGCAAAGGCCGAGAGCAGCTCGATCTCGCGCTTCTCCGCGAAGCCGTCGATCAGCCGGTTGGCGAGTTCGGCAAGCTCAGGTTTCATCTTCTCGACATGGCGGGAAACGAAGGCGCGGTTGACGAGCGTGCGCAGCCGCGTGTGCTCCGGCGGTTCGAGTTCGAGCAGGGAATAACGTTCCGAGAGATCGAAACTGGCAAGATGCGGCATCGGCTCGGCAAGGCCGAGCTCCTCGCGGCTGGCGATATGCAGGATCTGCCGGCCGAAGCGGCGGTCGCGGAGCAGGCCGTTCACATGGTCGTAACCCGTAAAGAACCACTGCTTCTGCTCGCTCCAGTAGAAGGTCGGGCAATGGGCATGAAGTGCGGCATAGACGGCATTCGGGTCGCCGTAGAAGGCCGGGTTGCGGCCGTCCAGCGAGACATGACGGTTGGCGCGGTCGATCGAGAGAAAGGATGGGATCATCATGCCCCGAGGCTTAGCGGATTTGCCGGGCCTCGGGAAGATGCGGGGCAAGCGATCCCGGACTACCCGGCTCGTGACAGCGTACCCATGCGTCGCAGCGCGTCGACCTGGTCGTCGACCGTCGGCACGAGTTCGCCGGCATTGCCGCTCGGCGTGGCCGGTGCAGGGGCTGCGGCCTCCGCTTCGCCGAAGGTGACCGTGCAGTTGCGGCCGGCGGCCTTCGCCGCATAGAGCGCCCGGTCGGCGGCCGAGATCAGCTTGTCGATATTGGCTTCGATCGAGGAGGCGAGCGCGATGCCGATGCTGACGGTGACCGGAACGATCGCTTCGCCGGTGCTGACGGGAAGACGGCAGAATTCGGTGCGGATCGCTTCGGCGATCGCCTCGGCTTCCGTCTGGTCCGCGACGGCGGCGAAGGCGGCGAATTCCTCGCCGCCCATGCGGCCGAAGATGTTGTTCGGAATATACTGGCGGGCCATGCGCGCGAAGGCGGTCAGCACGGCATCGCCGGACTGGTGGCCGAAACGGTCGTTGACGCGCTTGAAATGGTCAAGATCGAAAAGGATCACCGCGACCTGGCGCTGCTCGTTATGAGCACGTTCCTGGATGCCGTCGAAATAGCCGAGCAGGCCGCGGCGGTTGAGCACGCCGGTCAGCGAGTCAGTCAGGGTGAGGGCACGCAGGTGCCGTTCAGAGCGCTCCATGATCAGACGGCAGGTGAACGCAAAGGCGATGGTCAGCAGGAAGGCGCTGGCCATGGCGGAGGCACCGCCGAGATTGGTCGCCTCGATATCGCTTGGCATCGTCAATGCCATCGTCAGCGCCGAGCCGAAGCACAGGCAGCCCTGGAGGATGAACACACCCATCAGCTTGACGCGGGTACGCTCACGGCGCATGTCGCCGGCGGCCACCGCCATGGCGAGTGCCGTCGCACCCGTCGCCGAAGCAAGGTTGTAGAGCACCACCCGGTTTGAATAATCGCTGTTGACCCAGGGCAGGAAGACACCGGCGAGCCAGATTGCCGGCGGCAGCAGTGCCCACCATTCGATCCGCTTGCGGTCGAGTGCCAGAAAACCAGCCACCCAGGCGCTCTGGCCGAGCAGGGCGATGGCATTGCCCGCCTCTACTGAAAGCACGCTGGGGATTTCGCCGCGCAGCGCGACCATCGCAAAGCCGATGCCGGTCAGCAGGAAGCCCAGGCCCCAATAGAGATAGGCCTCGTTCCTGACGTTGTGGCGCCAGGCGACGAACAGCACCAAAGCGAGCGTCATGGCCTCGGAACACCAGATGGCGAGACCTGTAGCGAAATTGAACACGGCAGCAACCCCTTGTCTGTCCGTTCGCATCCTTGCCGAGGAAGCTCGCCACTTCCTTAATGTCGCTGCGCTGCGGCATTGTTTTAGGCCGATATCTGCCGGTAGGCTTTCCGTTGGGTAAACGTGTATGAGCACAGTCGAATAGAGTAAGCCTTCCTTCATCCTGTCATGGAGAAAAGCCGGGGGAGACCGTACCAAGGGCTCGCCGTTAACAGGCATTTGGGGGAAAGAGGCTACCAGGAGCCGCCTTGCCCCGCCTTCTTAACGTTATCCTCATGCGTGTCTTGAAGAGGAGGGCCGGGACACTCTATGTAGGGGTAAGACATTTTTCTTTGATTCCCGGCGCCGGCCGGCGAGACGTTGACAAAGGACGCACATGAGAAACCCAGTCGATACCGCAATGGCCCTCGTTCCGATGGTCGTGGAACAGACCAACCGCGGTGAACGCTCCTACGACATCTATTCCCGCCTGTTGAAGGAACGCATCATCTTCCTGACAGGTGCTGTCGAGGACCACATGGCGACGCTCGTCTGCGCCCAGCTGCTCTTCCTCGAGGCCGAAAACCCGAAAAAGGAAATCGCCCTCTACATCAATTCGCCCGGTGGCGTCGTCACCGCCGGCATGGCGATCTACGATACGATGCAGTTCATCAAGCCCGCGGTTTCGACGCTCTGCATCGGCCAGGCCGCATCCATGGGCTCGCTGCTTCTCGCGGCCGGCCACAAGGACATGCGCTTTGCCACGCCGAATTCCCGCATCATGGTGCACCAGCCCTCGGGCGGCTTCCAGGGCCAGGCTTCGGACATCGAGCGCCACGCCCGCGACATCCTCAAGATGAAGCGCCGCCTGAACGAGGTCTACGTCAAGCACACCGGCCGCACCTACGAGGAAGTTGAAAAGACGCTCGATCGTGACCATTTCATGGATGCGGACGAAGCCCAGAGCTGGGGCGTGATCGACAAGGTTCTGACGTCGCGCCTCGAAATGGAAGGCGAACAGGCCTAGTAATTAATAGGGATGGTGTTTTCCTCGCCACAGTTCTATCCCATTTGTGATTGAACAAGGGCTTTCATCCGGCGACGAAGACGCTAATAGTAACTATTAATGCTATGTTGAATTTTTGTGACATAGCATTCGGCATTCGAAGGGGAATTCGTTGCCGCCGGGCCCAGGACATGATTGGTTGGGCCCGGTTCGTAGCCCCTGAAGCCCTTCTCGGCAAAGGCTCCGGAAACGGAGTGCCGCCAGGAGCTGATAGAGTGGACCGCGATTTCGCCTTGAAATGCGGCGTGCTGGAAGGAAAGTGATATGAGCAAGGTCAGCGGCAGCAACGGCGGCGACTCCAAGAACACTCTGTATTGTTCGTTCTGCGGAAAGAGCCAGCACGAAGTCCGGAAACTGATTGCCGGACCGACCGTCTTCATCTGCGATGAATGCGTCGAATTGTGCATGGACATCATCCGCGAGGAGAACAAGTCCTCGATGGTCAAGTCCCGCGACGGCGTTCCGACGCCCCAGGACATCATCAAGGTCCTCGACGAATACGTCATCGGCCAGCGGCAGGCGAAGAAGATCCTGTCGGTTGCCGTTCACAACCACTACAAGCGCCTGGCGCACGCCTCCAAGAACGGCGAAGTCGAGCTGGCGAAGTCGAACATCATGCTCGTCGGCCCGACCGGCTGCGGCAAGACCTATCTTGCCCAGACGCTCGCCCGCATCATCGACGTTCCCTTCACCATGGCCGATGCGACGACGCTGACCGAGGCCGGTTATGTCGGCGAGGATGTCGAAAACATCATCCTGAAGCTGCTGCAGTCGGCCGACTACAATGTCGAGCGTGCGCAACGCGGCATCGTCTACATCGACGAAGTCGACAAGATTTCGCGCAAGTCCGACAACCCGTCGATCACCCGCGACGTCTCGGGCGAGGGCGTGCAGCAGGCGCTGCTGAAGATCATGGAAGGCACGGTCGCTTCCGTTCCGCCGCAGGGCGGCCGCAAGCACCCGCAGCAGGAATTCCTGCAGGTCGACACCACGAACATCCTGTTCATCTGCGGCGGCGCTTTTGCCGGCCTCGACAAGATCATCTCTGCCCGTGGCGAGAAGACCTCGATCGGCTTTGGCGCTAGCGTCAAGTCGCAGGATGACCGCCGCGTCGGCGAGGTCCTGCGCGAACTGGAGCCGGAAGACCTGGTCAAGTTCGGCCTCATCCCCGAGTTCATCGGCCGTCTGCCGGTTCTGGCGACGCTCGAGGACCTCGATGAGGACGCGCTGATCCAGATCCTGTCCGAGCCGAAGAATGCGCTGATCAAGCAGTATCAGCGCCTGTTCGAGATGGAGGATGTGGAACTGAATTTCCACGAGGACGCTCTTCGCGAAATCGCCCGCAAGGCGATCGTGCGCAAGACCGGCGCCCGCGGCCTTCGCTCGATCATGGAGAAGATCCTGCTCGACACGATGTTCGAACTGCCGACGCTGGAAGGCGTTCGCGAGGTCGTTATCTCCGAGGAAGTGGTGCGCGGTTCGGCCCGTCCGCTTTACATCTATGCCGATCGCCAGGAAGAAAAGGCCAACGCTTCGGCGTGAGCTTAGGCTTTCGTGTGATTATTTTGGGGGCTTGCCATAGGCAGGCCCCTTTCTATTTGAAAAACCATGCGAAGCGCTGTTAGTATTTGCCGGTGGGAACCGAAATTGCCTTTGCCGATGTTGCGCAAGGGGTAGTGCTTGGCAATGATGCAATGATCCGTAAGCCTCTTGCTGGCGTTTGCATTTTAGCCGGGTCGGAAGTGGTAAGCGCCGGTCCAGCCACGCGCTTCATAGTGTTGGCGTTCCGTTGTAATAAAGCTGTCACATCCGAGGGACGCGGGCGTTAGCGTGGCTTGAAAAGCGTAGTCAGAACCTCCACTTGTAGCAACAAGTGAGATTGCCGGCCGGTCCCAAGCGGCCGTGCAGAGAGCCCGGCAACGGGACGATGGAAAGGACATAAAATGACGAAGAAAACGTCTGTAGCGAGCAGCACTGCCTACCCTGTTCTGCCCCTGCGCGACATCGTGGTTTTCCCGCATATGATCGTGCCGCTGTTCGTCGGACGGGAAAAGTCGATCCGTGCGCTCGAAGAGGTCATGGGTTCCGACAAGCAGATCATGCTGGTGACGCAGATCAACGCCAGCGACGACGATCCGGATCCTTCCGCGATCCACAATGTAGGCACCGTGGCGAACGTGCTGCAGCTCCTGAAGCTGCCCGACGGCACCGTGAAGGTTCTGGTCGAAGGCCGCGCCCGCGCCGAGATCGACACTTATACCAGCCGCGAGGATTTTTACGAGGCGCTCGGCCATGTGCTCGAGGAGCCGCATGACGATCCGGTCGAACTGGAAGCCCTGTCGCGTTCGGTCGTCTCCGAATTCGAGAGCTACGTGAAGCTCAACAAGAAGATTTCGCCCGAAGTGGTCGGCGCCGCAAGCCAGATCGACGACTATTCCAAGCTCGCCGATACGGTCGCCTCGCATCTGTCGATCAAGATCACCGAGAAGCAGGAGATGCTGGAGACCACCAGCGTCAAACAGCGCCTCGAAAAGGCCCTCGGCTTCATGGAAGGCGAGATCTCGGTCCTGCAGGTCGAAAAGCGCATCCGCTCGCGCGTCAAGCGCCAGATGGAGAAGACCCAGCGCGAATACTACCTCAATGAACAGATGAAGGCGATCCAGAAGGAACTCGGCGACGGCGAGGAAGGCCGCGACGAGATGAGCGAACTGGAAGAGCGCATCTCCAAGACCAAGCTGTCCAAGGAAGCCCGTGAAAAGGCCGATGCGGAACTGAAGAAGCTGCGCCAGATGAGCCCGATGTCGGCGGAAGCCACCGTCGTGCGCAATTATCTGGACTGGCTGCTCGGCATTCCCTGGGGCAAGAAGTCGAAGATCAAGGCCGATCTCAACAATGCCGAGAAGATCCTCGAAGCCGATCACTTCGGTCTCGACAAGGTCAAGGAGCGCATCGTCGAATATCTGGCCGTGCAGGCCCGTGCCACCAAGATCAAGGGCCCGATCCTCTGCCTCGTCGGTCCTCCGGGCGTCGGCAAGACCTCGCTCGCCCAGTCGATCGCCAAGGCGACCGGCCGTGAGTATGTCCGCATGGCGCTTGGCGGCGTTCGCGACGAAGCCGAAATCCGCGGTCACCGCCGCACCTATATTGGCTCGATGCCCGGCAAGGTCATCCAGTCGATGAAGAAGGCGAAGAAGTCCAACCCGCTCTTCCTGCTCGACGAGATCGACAAACTCGGCCAGGACTATCGCGGTGATCCGTCCTCGGCCCTGCTCGAAGTGCTCGATCCGGCCCAGAACATGACCTTTATGGACCACTATCTGGAAGTCGAATACGACCTGTCGGATGTGATGTTCATCACGACGGCAAATACGCTGAATATTCCAGCGCCTCTGATGGATCGCATGGAGATTATCCGTATCGCCGGCTACACCGAGGATGAAAAGCGCGAAATCGCCAAGCGGCACCTGCTGCCGAAGGCCATCAAGGAACATGCGTTGCAGCCGGAAGAATTCTCGGTCAGCGACGACGCCCTGATGTCGATCAGCCAGCAGTATACCCGCGAAGCCGGCGTCCGCAACTTCGAGCGCGAGCTGATGAAACTCGCCCGCAAGGCGGTCACCGAGATCATCAAGGGCAAGACGAAGGCCGTTCACGTGACGGCTGCCAACATCTCCGACTATCTGGGCGTCCCGCGCTTCCGCCATGGCGAAGCAGAGGGCGAGGATCAGGTCGGCGTCGTGACCGGTCTTGCCTGGACGGAAGTCGGTGGCGAACTGCTGACCATCGAAGGCGTGATGATGCCGGGCAAGGGCCGCATGACCGTCACCGGCAATCTGAAGGAAGTCATGAAGGAATCGATCTCGGCAGCGGCCTCCTATGTCCGCTCGCGCGCTGTCGATTTCGGCATCGAGCCGCCGCGCTTCGACAAGAGCGATATCCACGTGCACGTGCCGGAAGGCGCGACGCCGAAGGATGGCCCCTCGGCAGGCGTCGCCATGGCAACCGCGATCGTCTCGATCATGACCGGCATTCCAGTGGACAGGCATGTGGCCATGACCGGCGAAATCACCCTTCGTGGCCGTGTGCTGCCGATCGGTGGTCTCAAGGAAAAGCTGCTCGCAGCGCTTCGCGGCGGCATCAAGAAGGTGCTGATTCCGGAGGAAAACGCCAAGGACCTGGCGGAGATTCCTGACAACGTGAAGAACAACATGGAGATCATCCCGGTATCCCGCATGGGCGAGGTGATCAAGCATGCGCTGATCCGGCGGCCGGAGCCGATCGAATGGGATGGCACGGTGGAAACGCCGGTCATCACATCGGTCGAAGGCCTCGATGAGACAGGCGCAACCATAGCGCATTGAGTGGCCTTTGCCACATTTATGCCCAATTGGCCCAAAACACGGAAAAAGGCTGGCGGAAACGCCAGCCTTTTTTGTGAAAACGTCATGTAGACGCTTGCTTTTCCTTGATTTGCAGGGCTTTTGGGTTTTCGGCGGGCCTGATGAAACCTATTCTGCGCCTAGCTTACTTTTGAGTCGTTTCATACCATTTAGAAAGGGGTGGAAACATGAACAAGAATGAACTCGTGTCCGCAGTAGCCGAAAAGGCAGGACTGACGAAGTCTGACGCGGCTTCCGCTGTTGACGCGGTTTTCGACGTTGTCCAGGCTGAACTCAAGAACAAGGGCGACATTCGCCTCGCGGGTTTCGGCAGCTTCACCGTTTCTCATCGTGCCGCATCGAAGGGCCGTAACCCGTCGACGGGCGCTGAAGTCGACATTCCGGCTCGCAACGTGCCGAAATTCACGCCCGGCAAGGGCCTGAAGGACGCCGTCAACGGCTGATCTGAGATTATCCCACCAGCCGGAAACGAGACCGGTTGTGCAGGATTTAAGAGGGGTTCGGCTTTGCCGGACCCCTTTTGCTTGGCGGGCCTTGCTGTCGCCCGGGCTTTAATCTACGACGTTTCTGTTCTCAGGGCGGGGTGAAACTCCCCACCGGCGGTAAGGGTTTCGGCCTGAGCCCGCGAGCGCCTTCTCTCGTGTCCAAGCGGGGGAAGGGTCAGCAGATCCGGTGCGATTCCGGAGCCGACGGTTAAAGTCCGGATGGAAGAGAATGAGCGTCGGCCGTGCGAAGGGCAGGGGTTGCCCTGTGTCGCCTGTCGGGGTTCATGCGTCCTGATTTATGTTGGTCCCTTTTATGGATGAAAGACATGAATCAGACTTCCGTTGCCGTCGAGCCATCCCGCGCCGTTGTCGGGGCACTCTGGATGGTCCTTGCCGGCATTGCCTTTTCGCTTCTCAACGTCGTCACCCAATGGCTGACGATGAAGCTTGCCTTTCCCTCGGCGTCGGCAGCCTTCTGGCAATATGGCTTCGCCTTCCTGTTTTCGCTGCCGTTCCTGAAGAGGCTCGGCCTTGCGGCGATGCGCACGCGCTATCCCTGGCGTCACCTTGCGCGCGTCGTGCTTGCCGCGCTCGGCGTCGAGGCTTGGGTCGCCGGCCTTGCCGCGGTGCCGATCTGGCAGGCGATCGCACTGGTGATGACCTCGCCCTTCTTCATCATTCTGGGCGCCCGGCTTTTTCTGGGTGAGCGCGTCGGCCCGGCCCGCTGGGCAGCGACGGCGGCGGGCTTCACCGGAGCGATGATCATTCTGCAGCCATGGTCTGATGGTTTTGGCTGGGCGGCTCTCTTGCCTGTGCTTTCGGCGCTGCTGTGGGGCGCCTCGTCGCTGATCACCAAGAGCCTGACAGGCATCGAACGGCCGGAGACGATCACCGTCTGGCTGCTCGTTCTGCTGACGCCGATAAACGGCGGGCTGGCGCTTGCGGCAGGCTTTGCAGTGCCGACGGGCGCAACCCTTGCTCTGTTCCTGCTGGCGGGGCTGCTGACTGCCGTAGCGCAGTATTTCCTGACGCTTGCCTATGCCGCAGCGGATGCCGCCTACGTCCAGCCGTTCGACGATCTGAAGCTGCCGTTGAACGTGCTGGCCGGTTGGCTGTTCTTCGGCTATGCGCCGGCGGGTTACCTCTGGCTGGGAGCGGCTCTCATCCTGTCTGCTTCGCTGTTCATCATGCGAAACGAGATGCGCCGGGAGCGGAAACTTGCCTGACATGATTTGACGCAAAATGCCGCATCTGTCATGCCTCTGTCATGCGGCTCCCGCAGAAAACTCATGTTTCGAATGTTCGACACATGGGGGATTTCATGACAATTTCATCGCGCAGCGCAGCGCTTGCTGCCGTGCTTCTCGCATCGGTAGCCTTTCCGGCCGCGGCCGAGCCGGTTTTCAACCGCATCGCTTCCTTCCCGGTCGCAGAGAACCTGCCGGCCGACAAGGACAAGCTTTCGGTGAGCTCCGCCGAGATCATCACCGCGACCGACGACGGCAACACGCTGATCTATAGCGACAGCCCGCTCGGCGCGATCGGCTTTATCGACATTACCGATGCCAAGGCCCCCAAGGCAGGCGGCGCGCTGATGATGGACGGCGAGCCGACTTCGGTCACCTCGAGCGCCGGCAAGGCGCTGGTTGCCGTCAACACCTCCGAAAGCAAGGCGAAGCCCTCGGGCCGTCTGGCGATCGTCGACGTGGCGACCAAGAAGATCGAAAACACGTGCGATCTCGGTGGTCAGCCGGATTCGATCGCCCTCAACAAGGACAAGACGCTCGGCACCATCGCAATCGAAAATGAGCGCGACGAAGACGTCAATGACGGCAAGATCCCGCAGATGCCGGCCGGCGATCTCGTCGTCTTCCAGGTCAAGAACGGCACCGTCGATTGCGGCACCATCAAGCACGTGACGCTGACCGGGCTTACCGGCGTCGCCCCGGAGGATCCGGAGCCGGAATTCGTCGCCTTCAACGGCCTGAACGAGATTGCCCTGACGCTGCAGGAAAACAACGAGATCGTCATCATCGACGCCAACACGGCTGAAGTGAAGACGCATTTCTCCGCCGGCAGCGTCGATCTCACCGGTATCGACACCAAGCGTGACGGCGCCCTGAAATTCTCAGGCGAAGCCAAAGGTGTGCTGCGCGAGCCCGACGCCGTGAAGTGGCTGGACGACAACCGCCTCGTCGTTGCCAATGAAGGCGACTACCAGGGCGGCTCGCGCGGCTTCACCATCTTCGATAAGACGGGCAAGCTTCTCTACGAATCGGGCGCCTCCTTCGAACGCGCCGTCACCCATATCGGCCACTATCCGGAAAGCCGCTCGGGATCGAAGGGCGTCGAGCCGGAAGGCCTCGAAGCCGCCAAGTTCGGCGACGACCAATATTTCTTCCTGCTCGCCGAGCGCGCCTCGGTGGTCGGCGTTTTCAAAGATACCGGCGCCGATCCCGAACTCGTCCAACTGCTGCCATCAGGCATTTCGCCGGAAGGCGCGATCGCCATTCCCGCCCGCAATCTCTTTGCGACCGCCAACGAGGTCGATCTCGGCAAGGACGGCGGCACGCGCTCGCATGTGATGATCTACGAGCGCTCGGAAGGCGAGAAGGCCTATCCGCAGATCGTCTCCGCCGAGAAGGACGGCAATCCGATCGGCTTCGCAGCCCTTTCGGGTCTCGCTGCCGTTCCGGGCAAGCCGGGCATGCTCTACGCCGTCAGCGACAGCGTTCTGGGTTCACAGCCGACGATCTACACGATCGATGCCAGCAAGAAGCCGGCCGTCATCACCGACGCCCTCGTCGTCAAGCGTGACGGCGCTCCGGCGCAGAAGCTCGACATCGAAGGCATTGCGGCTGCCGCTGACGGCTCCTTCTGGCTCGCCTCGGAGGGCTATAGCGAGCGTCTCGTTCCGCACGCCCTCTACAACGTCAATGCCAAGGGTGACATCAAGGCCGAGATCGCCCTGCCGAAGGAGCTCGTCGCCAACGAAATCCGCTACGGCTTCGAAGGCGTGACCATTGTCGGCACCGGCGACGACACGACGCTCTGGATGGCGGTCCAGCGCGAGTGGAGCGACGACGAGAAGGGCTTCGTCAAGCTCGTCTCCTACAATCCGAAGAAGAAGGAATGGGGTGCCGTTCGCTATCCGCTCGACAAGACGGAAAGCGGCTGGGTCGGTCTGTCGGAAATATCGGCCGAGGGCGACAGCGTCTACATCATCGAGCGCGACAACCTTGTCGGCGATGCCGCCAGGCTGAAGAAGCTCTACAAGGTCGCGATTTCGGAGCTGAAGCCCGCCAAGCTCGGGGCCGAGCTGCCGGTCGTCAAGAAAACCGAAGCCCATGACTTCCTCGGTGAACTGAAGTCTGCCACCAACGGCTATGTTCTGGACAAGCTCGAAGGCTTCACCTTCGACGCATCGGGCAAGCCTTACGCGGTCACCGACAATGACGGCGTCAGCGACTCCTCCGGCGAGACCCTGTTCTTCCCGGTCGAGCTGAGCGCGACAAACTGAAAGCTGCCCCTCACCCTAGCCCTCTCCCCGTAAAAACGGGGAGAGGGGACGTGCCCTGCGAAAGGTCGGCGTCGGACGGAGAATCAGCGTTCCATCCCTACCAGCGCTGATGCACATGCGGCGCGATCAGCCGCTCGTAGATCTCGCGCGTGGCCGCCATGACATCGGCCGAAAGCGGCGCAAGGTCGGCGGCGGCCGCGTTGGCCTTGGCCTGCTCGGCATTGCGGGCGCCGGGGATGACGACGGTGACGGCATCGCTCATCAGGATCCAGCGGAGCGCGAAGGCGGCCATGGTGGCGCCCTCGGGCACCAGCTTGCGCACCTCTTCCACCGCCTGCAGGCCGACTTCGAACGGCACCCCGGCAAAGGTCTCGCCGACATCGAAGGCTTCGCCGTTGCGGTTGAAATTGCGGTGGTCGTCGCTGGCAAAATGCGTGTCCCGGGTGATCTTGCCGGAGAGAAGACCGCTGGCGAGCGGTACGCGGACGATGATCGCCACATTCCTGCGGCGTGCTTCCTGGAAGAACAGGTGATCGGGGCGCTGGCGGAAGATGTTGTAGATGATCTGGATGCTAACGACGCCGGGATATTCGATCGCCTTCAGCCCGTCTTCGACCTTTTCGACGCTGACGCCGTAACCCTTGATCTTGCCGGCCTTCTGCAGCGCGTTCAGGCCCTCGAAGACCTGAGGCTGATAAAGCACGTCGCGCGGCGGGCAGTGGAGCTGCACGAGGTCGAGACTGTCGACGGCAAGATTCGTCAGGCTGCGGTCGATAAAGCCTTCGAGATTAGCCTTTGTGTAGCCTTCGGCGACATGCGGGTTGAGGCGGCGGCCGGCCTTGGTGGCCACCATCGGGCGCTTGGCCCCACGCGTCTTCAGCACATCGGCAATGATCTTTTCCGAGCGGCCGTCGCCATAGACATCCGCCGTATCGATGAATGTCATGCCGGCATCGAGCGCGGCATTTAACGCCGCGCGTCCGTCCGCCTCGCTGATATCGCCCCAAGAGCCGCCGATCTGCCAGGCGCCGAAGCCGACATTGGTGACGGTGAAGGGCATCCGGCCAAAAGCATGGTGTTTCATGAAAATCCTCCCTACTGCATGTCGCCCGGACGTGTGCGGGGACAACGACATGCATAAAAACAAAGAGCCAAAGCGCGTCGCATGATTCGAGCAAGATGCGACGCGCTGATGAAAGACACTGGCACTATCAGCCGGGTGACTTGGCGGCAATTGTCGATCCAGCTTTGATTGGTCGCCCCGATGAAATATCGTTCTGCTACAAGGCTTCAACCGCATGGATGGAAAAGGAAAGATCATGGAGATCAAACCCGTCGGCTCTCGCCCCTCGACGAAGCCACCGGCCGACTATTTCACCGGCGCCGTTCGCCAGGATCCGCTGATGGAAACGCCGGCGCCGGCACGGGCGAGGGCGGTCTCCGTCACCTTCGAACCCGGCGCCCGCACGGCCTGGCATACGCATCCGCTCGGCCAGACGCTGATCGTGACATCAGGCAAGGGTCTCGCCCAGAGCTGGGGAGAGGACATCCGTGAGATCCGCGCCGGCGATACCGTCTGGTTCGCGCCGGGCGAAAAACATTGGCATGGTGCTGCCCCGGATACAGCGATGACGCACATCGCCATTCATGAGGCGCTGGACGGCAATCACGTCGACTGGATGGAAAAGGTCAGCGACGAGCAATATTCCGGCCAAGCGTAAAACATGTCACGCAAAAGTGTGCAGCGGTTTTGCGGTAAAGACATGCGCAAAACCAAAGACCTAAAGCGCGTGAAGCGAATCTGAAAGATCGCGCCGCGCTTTAGACTGATCAGAGCCGCTTCAGGCAATAGGAAAAATGCGCGTGCGATTCGACCGTCAGGAACTCGAATTGCCAGCCATAATCCTTGCAGAATTTGGTAACCGCTTCGACGACACCATAGACGATCGGCTTGACCGTATTGCCGGTGCAGAAATCATGCCCGGCAATGCGCCCCGTCCGCTTCACCTTCTTTTCGCAGAGCAGCAGTTCCTGCCAGGTGAGCTCGAAGGAATGATCGGTATCGATATAGGCCCAGTCGAGGAAATCGTCTTCGAATTCGGCAAGCTTTTCGAGTGAGGTCCCTTGCATCAGGTGCAGCCGGCCGGCCTCGATCTCGGCCGCGAAATTCGTGTGGATCGAGTCGAGCCCGGAGCTGTAGCGATCCATCGACCAGGGATCGATGAGGTAGAGCTGCGCCGGGCGATTCTTTTCCAGGATCTCGGCCGTATATTCGCCGAAGGCTGCTCCCACCTCGACGCCGATGCCGCCGTTCGGAATCCGATAGAGCAGCTCGCCGCGATCCGGCAGCAGACGGGCATTTTCCATGTGGTGGGCGCTGAGCGGGGTGCGCGGCATGCTCGCCCGGAGCGCCTGCCTTTCTTCACGTGTCTTCATCTCTGATCTCGGGATTGCAGGCGACTGACGGCCCTGATGCGGTTTGACGGGAAGGTAGGAGCAGCCGGCACCGATGACAACCGCATGACAGGAATTTGCTTCTTTCGAACAAACCGCTAAGTTCCATCTGTGAACTGACGAAAAAGCCTCGGGAGGAGCGATTTCATGAGACGCATGTGGCCTGAAGAATTCAACGCCATCATCAGCGGAGCTGAGGAGGTGATGTTGGAAACACCAGCCGAGGCCGGCGAAGCGCCGCTGCAGCGCAAGGCGCTGAAGGCGCGAATCACCATGCAGGATTACGAGCGGATCTGGCCGCTCGCCGAGATGCGCTTCCGGCTTGGCGAAAGAGATGGCAAGGCCATCACGCTGATCACCACCAATCCCCATTACCACGCCTGGCACCCGAAGGACGGCGGCAGCGTCGATTCCGAGTCGGACAGCGGCCGCCATTACAAGACGGATTATCTCGTCGTGCACTTCCTGCTCGACG
>NZ_JACCEY010000043.1:86420-139399 GCF_013591995.1 Rhizobium sp. WYCCWR 11146 | reverse complement strand
CCTGAGGTGCTGAGGCCCGGTGCGGCCGGAAGCCGCACCGGTGCCTGTGGAAGCCAAGTTGATCCCGACGCTGATGACAACAGCGGCGATATCGCTAAGCTTGGCGAAACATATCCTTACGAATTGGAGGTTCCCGTGACGGGCAATGTGCTGGATATCCCGGTCAAGACTGTGGATGGTCGTGAGACCACGCTCAACGAATACAAGGGCAGGGTGCTCCTGGTCGTCAATGTCGCCTCGAAATGTGGGCTCACCGTCCAATATGGGGGGCTGGAAAAGCTCTACGGGGAAAAGCGCGAGCGCGGCTTCGTCATCGCCGCCTTTCCCGCCAACGACTTCAAGGGCCAGGAGCCCGGCACCGACGCCGAAATCCTCGATTTCTGCACCAGCACCTACGACGTCACCTTCCCGATCTTCTCGAAGATCTCGGTCAAGGGCGAGGCCCAACACCCGCTTTACCGGCAACTGACCAAGTCGGGTGTCGCGACGACGGGTGACGGCCCGATGCGCGAACGCCTGAAATCCCATGGCATGACAGGCGGCGATGAGGACGATATCCTCTGGAACTTCGAAAAATTCCTGATCGGCCGCGACGGCAAAGTCGCCGCCCGCTTCGCGCCGGATGTGACGGCGGACGATTCGCGGCTGGTTTCCGCTGTGGATAAAGAACTGGCGAAGGCATGAATGGTGGGCGATGAGCACCCACCAGACAGCGGGATGCTCATTACCCCGATCACGCTCTCACATCTCAGTCGGAGAAAATGAGAAAGCGCATCCGGCGCCGTTCCAAGATCCTCAGATCCCAAGCACGGTCACAAGCGGGGGCGTAAAGTCCTTGAAGCCCACTCTCGGCCAGTCGCACCTCTTGTCGAATTTCGTCTTTGGTTCGTGGCGCTGGCATTGCGGATTCGTCTTGAATGCATATCCGGGCAGGGCGATGTATGTGGCACTTGGCGTGCCAAGGGCAATCGCGATGCACAGCGTCAATGTGGAGCGCAGGGTCCTCATGGGACACCTCCAGGCGTGATGAACCTTCAAGCGCGGAGACTTTCCGGGCGACGAATATTCCCACTTTTGCCGGCCCCTATCCATTCGCCCAATAGGAGGTGGCGCGGCGATTGGGAGTAGTCCGTTTTATGGAGCGCTGGCTTTCGGACGGCGCGCAGCTGAAGCCGCCGGGCGCAACGCCTTGCTGCGCCGGAACGTTTCGCCGAATGCCACCTGGAGAACGCAGACCTGCCCACAACTCGGATCGTGGTGTGCCGGTGCACGGGGCATCGGCCAGCCGGTTCACCGGATACGAAGAGTCGTAACGAACCGATAGGCAGCGGTGAGTTTACGGCGTGGATGTAATCACCATGAAATGGCAGACGATGGGCGTCCTCCAAAACGGCAAGGCGTGCCCATTACCCCAATCACACAGTCACATCTGAGTGAGAGAAAATGAGAAGGCGCATCGGGCGCCGCTCATAAATGAAACGCGGTTTTGGAAAAACGAAAACGTATATTCATCGCCGCTTTGACCGCTGTCTCTGAAAGATGCGGGGAATCGGCTGATTGTGCTTAAGACGCCGCGCTGGCTGGTTTTCATGATTTCCAGGCTGCAGGCTGAATTGTCGGCATCGACCGAAAAGACAATCGGCAGATCTGACGGCATTCTCAGGAGATAGGTCCTAGCTTGACGCGCCGGGGTTTCTCCCGAGGTTGTAATAGCCTGATCCCCGGTAGACAGGAACACCTCTTGCGCCGGCTCTCTGGCAATGCACGGCGGCGCAGCCACGCTGGCGAGAAGCAGCGCAGAGATGATGGCAACGGTTTTCATGAGGTGTCTCCTGACAAAACACCTTGCGCAGATCGTGACCGGATTAGCGAGCTAATTCGGGAGCCTAACTCTGATGAACAAGTTGCGGGAAAGTTTGGTAATGGTGGGCGATGACGGACTCGAACCGCCGACATCCTCGGTGTAAACGAGGCGCTCTACCAACTGAGCTAATCGCCCATCGCAAACGAAGCCGGATCGGCCTGCCGCGTTGGTGGCCGTGATCTATGCGGATCGCGGCAAAACCGCAAGAGTGTTTGTGAAGATTTTTTGATTTTTTTGGTGGTGGTCCCGTGTCTTGCGATGCCGCTTAGCTTCGGCTCGGCTGTGGAAAAGTGAGGGGAGGGTGGCGAGCATCTCCGTTTCGAAGGCGCTGCGTCTGCGCCTGAGCATCGCTGCGGAAGACGGAAGTGCCGGCTTTTGTTCGTCCGGGGCCCAAGTCGCCGAAACAATTCACGAACTGTCATGGTTTTGTCTCCAAACCTGCTTGACACTAAAAGGCGAACCCCGTAGTTAGCCGCTCATCGAAACGGGCAGCCGTTTTGGAGAGGGTGCGAAGGCATCCGGACTGCTTGAAATGAATTGCGGGTGTAGCTCAGTTGGTTAGAGTGCCGGCCTGTCACGCCGGAGGTCGCGGGTTCGAGCCCCGTCACTCGCGCCATTTCAAGTCTTGTAAAACGCAAATGCGATTTGTCGTTTGTCCGGTTCACTTCATCCTCGCGGCCGCAAAATGGCCGATCAATGCGCGGGTGTAGCTCAGTCGGTTAGAGTGCCGGCCTGTCACGCCGGAGGTCGCGGGTTCGAGCCCCGTCACTCGCGCCATTTCTTCCGAAAGCCATGCAGTTTCCAGTGGTCAGGCATGCAGGTTCAAACGGCCTGCACGGATTTGTCGCGACATCGTTGCATCTGCTTGATAATGTCCGCGCGACACGCGTCGAATTGCCTCTGTAAAAGTCTTGCGCCGGGGCCTCGGCTGCGCTAACCACGGCTTGTTGCAACGCACGTTCGCTTGCCGGGCATTTGCCCAAATGCGCCCCCTGGCGTCTCCGGCAAGCAGGGATGAACATGATGACTGAACTGCTCAGTTCTTATATTCCGATCGCTATCTTCATTGCTATTGCGCTCGTTATCGGCCTGGCGCTGCTCATTGCGCCGTTCGCCGTGGCTTTCAAAGCGCCTGATTCGGAAAAGCTCTCGGCTTACGAATGCGGCTTCAACGCTTTCGACGACGCCCGCATGAAGTTCGACATCCGCTTCTATCTCGTGTCGATTCTCTTCATCATCTTCGACCTCGAAGTCGCCTTCCTCTTTCCCTGGGCCGTGTCTTTCGGCGCCATCGGCTGGTTCGGCTTCTGGTCCATGATGGTCTTCCTTCTCGTGCTGACCATCGGCTTTATCTATGAATGGAAGAAGGGAGCCCTGGAATGGGAGTAGCCCCTGTGAGCAATCAGCCGCTCGTCGCACAGCAGTCAAAGGGGATCATCGATCCCTCGACCGGCAAGCCGATCGGCAGCAACGACCCATTTTTCGGTGAGATCAACAATGAGCTCGCCGACAAGGGTTTTCTCGTCACCTCGACCGACGAGCTGATCAACTGGGCCCGTACCGGCTCGCTGATGTGGATGACCTTCGGTCTTGCCTGCTGCGCCGTCGAAATGATGCAGCTGTCGATGCCGCGTTACGACGTCGAGCGCTTCGGTTTTGCGCCGCGCGCTTCGCCGCGCCAGTCCGACGTAATGATCGTCGCCGGCACGCTGACCAACAAGATGGCGCCGGCGCTGCGTAAGGTCTATGACCAGATGCCCGAGCCGCGTTATGTCATTTCGATGGGCTCCTGCGCCAATGGCGGCGGCTATTATCACTATTCCTATTCGGTGGTGCGCGGCTGCGACCGCATCGTGCCGATCGACATCTACGTGCCGGGCTGTCCCCCCACGGCAGAGGCGCTGCTTTACGGCGTGCTTCTGCTGCAGAAGAAGATCCGGCGTACCGGCACGATCGAACGCTAAGGGTTAAGGACAAGGCATATGAGTGAAGCCCTGACTGAGCTTGCGTCCTACCTTGGCGAAGCGCGCGGCAATCTGATCGCCGCATCGCAGATGAAGTATGGCGAGCTGACGCTGACGACGACGGGTGAAAACCTGATCGCGCTTCTGACCTTCCTGCGCGACGACGCCAAATGCGGTTTCGTCAATCTGATCGATATTTGCGGCGTCGACTGGCCGCAGCGCGAGCTGCGTTTCGACGTCGTCTACCACCTGCTGTCGCCGAAGAAGAACCTGCGCATCCGCGTCAAGGTCGCGACCGACGAGGATACGCCGGTTCCGTCGGCCTGCCCCGTCTATCCGGGTGCCGACTGGTTCGAGCGCGAGACCTGGGACATGTATGGCGTGCTCTTCACCGGCCATCCGGACCTGCGCCGTATCCTGACCGACTACGGCTTCGAAGGTCATCCGCTACGCAAGGATTTCCCGACCACCGGCTTCGTCGAGGTTCGATACGACGACGCGGCAAAGCGCGTCGTCTACGAGCCGGTCGAGCTGAAGCAGGAATTCCGCAACTTCGATTTTATGTCGCCCTGGGAAGGCACGGAGTATGTGCTGCCCGGCGACGAAAAAGCGAAGCAATAAATTCAAGGCGGCTGGTGGGCTTAGCCCGCCATTCACTGGTTATCTGAGAACGCGAGCCCATCGCCATGACAGAACATAACGTCCGCAACTTCAATATCAATTTCGGACCGCAGCATCCGGCGGCGCACGGCGTTCTTCGTCTTGTCCTGGAGCTTGACGGCGAAATTGTGGAGCGTGTCGATCCGCATATCGGCCTTTTGCATCGCGGCACCGAGAAGCTGATCGAGACCAAGACCTATCTTCAGGCCGTGCCCTATTTCGATCGCCTCGACTACGTCGCGCCGATGAACCAGGAACATGCCTATGCGATGGCCGTCGAAAAGCTGCTCGGCATCGAGATCCCGATTCGCGGTCAGCTGATCCGCGTTCTCTATTCTGAAATCGGCCGCATCCTGTCGCACCTTCTGAACGTCACGACGCAGGCCATGGACGTCGGCGCGCTGACGCCGCCGCTCTGGGGCTTCGAAGAGCGTGAAAAGCTGATGGTGTTCTACGAGCGCGCCAGCGGCTCACGCATGCATGCCGCTTATATCCGTCCGGGCGGCGTCCACCAGGATCTGCCCGAACAGCTCGTGCAGGATATCGGCGCCTGGTGCGACCCGTTCCTGAAGGCGCTCGATGACATCGACAACCTGTTGACCGGCAACCGCATCTTCAAGCAGCGCAACGTCGATATCGGCGTCGTCTCGCTGGAGGAATGCTGGGCCTGGGGCTTCTCCGGCGTCATGGTGCGCGGTTCGGGTGCGGCCTGGGATCTGCGTCGCGCCCAGCCCTATGAATGTTATTCCGATCTCGAATTCGACATTCCGATCGGCAAGAATGGCGACAACTACGACCGCTATCTGATCCGTATGATCGAGATGCGCGAATCGGTCCGCATCATGAAGCAATGCGTCAACCGCCTGCTCTCGGATGCCAGGACCGGTCCTTTCTCGTCGATCGACGGCAAGGTCGTGCCGCCGAAGCGCGGCGAGATGAAGCGCTCGATGGAAGCGCTGATCCACCACTTCAAGCTCTATACCGAAGGCTACCATGTGCCGGCCGGCGAGGTTTACGCCGCTGTCGAGGCGCCGAAGGGCGAATTCGGCGTCTATCTCGTCTCCGACGGCACCAACAAGCCCTATCGCTGCAAGATCCGCGCCCCCGGTTATGCCCATCTGCAGGCGATGGACTTCATGTGCCGCGGCCACCAGCTTGCCGACGTCGCGGCCGTCCTCGGCTCGCTCGACATCGTCTTCGGCGAGGTGGATCGCTGATGCAGCTTCTGCCGCTGGCCGTCGCAATCCTTCTTTCGGCATCCGGGGTTTCGGCTCAGGAGTCCGATAGCCTCGGCACGCCGCTCGGCCATAAGGAAGAGACGCCGCCGGCGCAGCAATCGTCCATGGGTGAGCTTTTGTCCAAGGGCTATCAGATCAAGGCTGCCATTCCGAACGGCAGCAAATTCGTAGTGTTTATGCAAAAAGACCAGTCGGCCTATGCCTGCGAAATGCAGTCTTTGACCGCTTCGCGGTGTGGAACCCTAAACTGACAAGGCGTGAGAAAGAATGTCCGTTCGTCGATTAGCCGAAGATCAATTTCAGCCTGCCGCATTCGCCTTCAGCGATGAGAATGCGGTCTGGGCGGACAAGACGATCCAGAAATACCCCGCCGGCCGCCAGCAATCGGCGGTCATTCCGCTGTTGATGCGGGCGCAGGAGCAGGACGGCTGGGTCACGCGCGCGGCGATCGAAAAGATCGCCGACATGCTGGATATGGCCTATATCCGCGTGCTCGAGGTCGCGACCTTCTATACGCAGTTTCAGCTGCATCCTGTCGGCACCCGCGCCCATGTGCAGGTCTGCGGCACGACGCCTTGCATGCTGCGCGGCTCGGAAGCGCTGATGTCGGTCTGCAAGAGCAAGATCCATGCCCATGCCTTCGAGCGCAATGCCGAAGGCACTCTGTCCTGGGAAGAGGTCGAATGTCTCGGGGCCTGCGTCAACGCCCCGATGGTGATGATCGGCAAGGACACCTATGAGGACCTAACGCCCCAGCGTCTCGAAGAGATTATCGACGTTTTTGCCGCCGGCAATGGCGCCAGCATCAAGCCCGGCACCCAGATCGACCGGGTGTTTTCGGCGCCCGAAGGCGGCCCGACCTCGCTGACGACCGAAGAGCCGAAGGCAAGGACGCGCGCCAAGAAGGCCGATGCCGAAACCGTGTCGGCTCCGGTCGACGCCGCGCCGGTTCCGCCCTCCGAGGCCGCCCGCCCGAAGAGTACCGATGCCGAGACCAATGCTGCCCTGAAGACGCCGGCGACGGCGCCGAAGGCGGCTGCGAAAAACGCAAAGGCAGCCGAGCAGCAGCCGATATCAGGCACTGCGGCTGCCGAACCGGCGCCGAAAGCTGCCGTCAAGGCTGAAGCCGCCCCGGCGGCAAAGCCTGCTCTGACCGACAAGAACCGGCCGGCCGGCATCGAAAAGCCTGCCGCACCTGATGATCTGAAGATGATCTCGGGTGTCGGCCCGAAGATCGAGGCGACGTTGAACGAAATCGGCATCTTCACCTTCGCGCAGGTCGCAGGCTGGAAGAAGACCGAACGCGATTGGGTCGATGGCTATTTGAATTTCCGCGGCCGCATCGAGCGCGATGACTGGGTCAAGCAGGCCAAGGCGCTCGCCAAGGGCGGGGAAGCGGAATATATCAAGGTCTTCGGCAAGAAGCCGCGGTAAGAGGTGAAGCATGTTACAAGATAAAGACCGCATCTTTACCAACATCTACGGCCTCAAGGACAAATCCCTGAAGGGCGCGATGAGCCGCGGCCACTGGGACGGCACCAAGCAGATCCTCGAAAAGGGCCGCGACTGGATCATCAATGAGATGAAGGCGTCTGGCCTTCGCGGTCGCGGCGGCGCCGGTTTCCCGACCGGCCTCAAATGGTCCTTCATGCCGAAGGAAAGCGACGGGCGGCCGCATTACCTCGTCGTCAACGCCGACGAATCGGAACCCGGCACCTGCAAAGACCGCGACATCATGCGCCACGATCCGCATACGCTGATCGAAGGCTGTGTCATCGCGAGCTTCGCGATGGGCGCCAATGCGGCCTACATCTATGTGCGCGGCGAATATATCCGCGAGCGCGAAGCGCTGCAGGCGGCGATCGACGAATGCTATGATTTTGGCCTGCTCGGCAAGAACAACAAGCTCGGCTGGGACATGGACATCTTCGTCCATCACGGCGCCGGTGCCTATATCTGCGGCGAGGAAACTGCCCTGCTCGAAAGCCTCGAAGGCAAGAAGGGCCAGCCGCGCCTGAAGCCGCCGTTCCCGGCCAATATGGGCCTTTACGGCTGCCCGACGACGGTCAACAACGTCGAATCGATCGCTGTCGCGCCGACGATCCTGCGCCGCGGCGCCGGCTGGTTCTCGGCCATCGGCCGTCCGAACAATGTGGGCACCAAGCTGTTCATGCTCTCCGGCCACGTCAACAAGCCGTGCACGGTCGAAGAGGAAATGGGCATCACCTTCCGCGAACTGGTCGACCGCCATGCCGGCGGCATCCGCGGTGGCTGGGACAACCTGCTTGCCGTCATTCCAGGCGGAGCATCTTGCCCGATCGTTCCGGCCAAGGACATCATCGATTGCCCGATGGATTTCGACGGCCTGCGCGGCGTCGGCTCTTCCTTCGGTACGGCCGCCGCGATCGTCATGGACAAGTCCACCGACGTCATCAAGGCGATTGCCCGCATCTCCGCCTTCTTCAAGCATGAGAGCTGCGGCCAGTGCACGCCCTGCCGCGAAGGCACGGGCTGGATGTGGCGCGTCATGGAACGCATGGCCAAGGGCAATGCCCAGAAGCGCGAAATCGACATGCTGTTCCAGGTAACGAAGCAGATCGAAGGCCATACCATCTGTGCGCTCGGCGACGCCGCCGCGTGGCCGGTGCAGGGTCTGATCCGTAACTTCCGTCCCGAGATCGAAAAGCGCATCGACCAGTATACCGCGAGCGCGCTTGATCACGGTGCGGTTCTGGAGGCGGCTGAATAATCATGGCGGACAACGCATCCAAGAGTGGGAAGAAGGAAGAAGTCGCCGATTTCGCGGCCGGTTTCGGCCGTCTAGCCGCCGAGATGCTGGAAAATGCACGGGCGATGCCGGTGCATCCGCTGATGGCGCAGCCCGCGGCAGCCTTTGCCGCCGCAACGGCGATCGGCTTTGGTTTCTCGACCCAGATGGCCGGCGCTTTCTTCGGTGCCTGGCAGAGCGCCCTGGAAACCACCGGCAAGGTCGCGGCCGCCCTCGATGACACGCCTCCGGACGAACTGAAGCCCGATGTCGATATCCGGCCGGAGAATATTCGCTCGGAGGTCAAGGCTTTCACCAAGCCGCCGGCCGAGAAGAAGGCAAAGCCGACACTGACTGTCGTCAAGCCGGTCAGCGAGCCGACGCCAGCCGGCCAAGCCAAGCCAGCCAGCCAAGCGAAGGCCAGCCAGCCAGAGCCGGCCGTGAAGGCAAAACCGGTTGCGCGGGGGAAGACCGACGACCTCAAGCTGATCGCCGGCATCGGCCCGAAGCTGGAGCAGGTGCTGAACGCCAAAGGCATTCGCAGCTTCGCCGATATCGCTGCCTGGACCGACGAGGAAATCGCCCGGTTCGACGCTGAACTCGGCTTCAATGGCCGCATCGGCCGTGACGACTGGACGGGCCAGGCGAAAGTTCTGGCAGGGCGGGGCCGCAGAAAGAAATGAACTGTCCGGCCGTGTCGATCGGCCGGAAAGATGGGCAGGTCGGCGGACGGGCGGGGGCCCGAAGATGCCGGTGCGGGTTCCGGGTCTGGAACGCGCGATAGAGAATTTGGGCGACATCAGATGTCGGCAGGACGAAAGATCCGGCTTGGCAATGAGAGTGCTGCAAAAATAGGTTTGTTTGCCGTCATCAGGCAAACGGGAAACAGGACTGAGCGACGATGGCAAAACTGAGGATTGACGGCAACGAGATCGAAGTTCCGGATCATTTCACGCTATTGCAGGCGTGCGAGGATGCCGGTGCCGAGGTTCCGCGCTTCTGCTTCCATGAGCGCCTGTCGGTTGCCGGCAATTGCCGCATGTGCCTTGTCGAGGTGAAGGGCGGCCCGCCGAAGCCACAGGCTTCCTGCGCCATGAGCGTGCGCGATATCCGCGGCGGCCCGAACGGCGAACTGCCCGAGGTCTTCACCAACACCCCGATGGTCAAGAAGGCCCGCGAAGGTGTGATGGAATTCCTGCTGATCAACCATCCGCTCGATTGCCCGATCTGCGACCAGGGCGGCGAATGCGACCTGCAGGACCAGGCGATGGCCTTCGGCATCGACACCTCGCGCTATCAGGAAGACAAGCGCGCCGTCGAGGACAAGTATATCGGCCCGCTCGTCAAGACGGTGATGAACCGCTGCATCCACTGCACGCGCTGCGTCCGCTTCACGACCGAGGTCGCCGGCATTTCCGAACTCGGCCTGATTGGCCGTGGTGAGGATGCCGAGATCACCACCTATCTCGAACAGGCGATGACCTCCGAGCTGCAGGGCAACGTCGTCGACCTTTGCCCGGTCGGCGCGCTGACCTCGAAGCCTTTCGCCTTCACCGCGCGCCCCTGGGAATTGAACAAGACCGAATCGATCGACGTCATGGATGCCGTCGGTTCGGCGATCCGCGTCGATACCCGCGGCCGCGAAGTCATGCGCATCCTGCCGCGTGTCAACGAGGCGATCAATGAAGAGTGGATCTCCGACAAGAGCCGCTTCATCTGGGACGGCCTTAAGACCCAGCGCCTCGACCGGCCCTACGTCCGCCGCGACGGCCGCCTGCAGCCGGCCACTTGGGCCGAAGCCTTCGGCGCCATCAAGGCCGCCGTCGGCGCCACCTCGGGCGACAAGATCGGCGCCATTGCTGGCGACCTTGCTTCCGTCGAGGAAATGTATGCGCTCTCCGAACTGGTGAAGTCGCTGGGATCGGCCAATCTCGACTGTCGCCAGGATGGGGCGGCACTCGATCCGTCGCTGGGCCGTGCAAGCTATCTCTTCAACCCGACCATATCGGGCATCGACCAGGCCGATGCGCTGTTGATCATCGGCGCCAATCCGCGCTTTGAGGCAGCCATCCTCAACGCCCGCATCCGCAAGCGCTGGCGCCGCGGCAAGTTCCCGATCGGCGTGATCGGCGAGCTGGGTGAACTGCGCTACAGCTATGATTACCTCGGCGGCGGTCCCGACACGCTGAAGGATCTGGTCGACGGCACCCATGCCTTCGCCGAAGTCCTGAAGAACGCCGCCAAGCCGATGATCATCATCGGCCAGGGCGCGCTGTCGCGCACCGATGGCGCCGGCGTTCTCGCCAGCGCTGCCAAGCTCGCCGGCTCGGTCGGCGCGGTCTCCGAAGGCTGGAACGGCTTTGCCGTCCTCCACACCGCTGCCTCGCGCGTCGGCGGACTCGACCTCGGCTTCGTGCCGGGCGCCAAGGGCGTCAATGCCGCCGAGATGCTGACGGCGATGGACGTGCTCTTCCTGCTCGGCGCAGACGAACTCGACTTCACCGCGAAGAAGGCCAAGCTCACCGTCTATATCGGCTCGCATGGCGATAACGGCGCGCATCATGCCGATGTCATCCTGCCGGCCGCAGCCTATACCGAGAAGTCCGGAACCTGGGTCAACACCGAGGGCCGCGTCCAGATGGGCAACCGCGCAGGTTTTGCGCCGGGTGACGCCCGCGAGGACTGGGCGATCATCCGTGCCCTTTCCGACGTGCTTGGCAAGAAGCTTCCCTTCGATTCGCTCAGCGAATTGCGTGTCCGGCTCTATGCCGCTTTCCCGCATTTCGCTGCCATCGACGAGATCGCTGAAACCGATAGCGCCCAAATTGCCGCAGTTGCGAAAAAAGCCGGCAAGATGAACAAATCCGGGTTTGCGTCGCCGGTGAAAGACTTCTATTTGACGAACCCGATAGCGCGTGCCTCGGCTGTCATGGCGGAGTGCTCGGCATTGGCCCGCAACAACTTCAAAGTCGCGGCAGAGTAAGGGCAGGGGACTATGGATTCTTTCTTTTCGACCTATGTCTGGCCGGCGATCATCATGATCGGTCAGTCGCTGCTGCTTCTCGTCTGCCTGCTCGTTTTCATCGCCTACGTGCTGCTCGCCGACCGCAAGATCTGGGCGGCCGTGCAGTTGCGCCGCGGCCCGAACGTCGTTGGTCCCTTCGGCCTGTTCCAGTCCTTCGCCGATCTTTTGAAGTTCGTTTTCAAGGAGCCGATCATTCCGGCCGGCGCCAACAAGGCGGTGTTCCTGCTTGCCCCGCTGGTGACGGTGCTGCTGGCGTTGTCCACCTGGGCGGTGGTGCCGCTGGCCGACGGATGGGTGATCGCCAACATCAATGTTGGCATCCTTTACATTTTCGCGATCTCCTCGCTCGAGGTTTACGGCATCATCATGGGCGGCTGGGCTTCGAACTCGAAGTATCCGTTCCTCGGCGCGCTGCGCTCGGCGGCACAGATGGTGTCCTATGAAGTCTCGATCGGCTTCGTCATCGTCACCGTGCTTCTCTGCGTCGGTTCGCTGAACCTGACCGATATCGTCAATGCGCAGCATACCGGCCTTGGCACTATGCTCGGCCTGCCGTCGTCGTTCCTCGACTGGCACTGGCTGTCGCTGTTCCCGATGTTCATCATCTTCTTCATTTCGGCGCTTGCCGAGACGAACCGTCCGCCCTTCGACCTTCCGGAAGCCGAATCGGAACTCGTCGCCGGCTTCATGGTCGAATACGGCTCCTCGCCATACATGATGTTCATGCTCGGGGAATATGCGGCCGTCTGCCTGATGTGCGCGCTGACGACGATCCTCTTCCTCGGCGGCTGGCTGCCCCCGGTCGATATCTGGATCCTCAACTGGGTCCCAGGCATCATCTGGTTCACGCTGAAGGCCTGCTTCGTGTTCTTCATGTTCGCGATGGTCAAGGCCTTCGTTCCGCGCTACCGCTACGACCAGCTCATGCGCCTCGGCTGGAAGGTCTTCCTGCCGCTGTCGCTCGCCATGGTCGTCATCGTTGCATTCGTGCTGAAACTGATGGGTTGGGCATGATGGTGCCCACTCTCGTTTTCGGCAAAATTGGAGGTTGAAGATGGCAAGCTTGTCCGGCTCCATCAGCTCGCTGTTTCTCAAGGAATTCGTCGGCGCGTTCTTTCTGTCGATGCGTTATTTCTTCCGCCAGAAGGCGACGATCAACTATCCCTTCGAAAAGGGTCCGGTCTCCCCGCGTTTCCGCGGCGAGCATGCGCTGCGCCGTTATCCTAACGGCGAGGAACGCTGCATCGCCTGCAAGCTCTGCGAGGCGATCTGTCCTGCCCAGGCGATCACCATCGAGGCCGGTCCGCGCCGCAATGACGGCACGCGCCGCACGGTGCGCTACGACATCGACATGGTGAAGTGCATCTATTGCGGCTTCTGCCAGGAAGCCTGCCCGGTCGACGCGATCGTCGAAGGCCCGAATTTCGAATTTGCGACGGAAACCCGCGAAGAGCTCTACTTCGACAAGGCGCGGCTTCTGGATAACGGAGACCGCTGGGAGCGCGAAATCGCCCGCAACATCGCGATCGACTCGCCGTACCGCTGATCGAGTTTTTGAAATGCCGTAATGGAGCTTGAGCGCTTCGGTCGCGGTCAATATGCACAGGAGTTTTGCCGGTCAGCCGCGCAAAGTTCTATCGGGCAGAAAAACTCCCGGCTGCCCGGGGGAAGATGAAAAAGGCACCAACATGGGTCTGCAGGCTCTATTTTTCTATCTTTTCGCCTTTGTCGCGGTGGCGTCGGCGTTCATGGTCATCTGGGCGAAGAACCCGGTTCACTCGGTTCTCTTCCTGATCCTGGTGTTCTTCAATGCCGCCGGCCTCTTCCTGTTGCTCGGTGCCGAATTCCTGGCGATGATCCTGCTTGTCGTCTATGTCGGCGCCGTCGCCGTGCTCTTCCTCTTCGTGGTGATGATGCTCGATATCGACTTCACCGAATTGAGGGCCGGCGTTCTCGAATATGCGCCGATCGGCGGGCTGATCGGGGTGATCCTCGCGGCCGAGCTGATCGTCGTCATCGGTGGCAGCGTCATCTCGCCTGAGATCGCCAAATCCGTCGCCATGCCGATCCCGGCGCTGAGCGAGCGCACCAATACGGCTGCCCTCGGCGACGTGCTCTACACCAACTACGTCTATTTCTTCCAGATCGCTGGTCTGGTGCTCCTGGTCGCCATGATCGGCGCGATCGTGCTGACGTTGAGACACCGCACCAACATCAAGCGGCAGAATATTCCCAGGCAGGTTGCCCGCACGCCCGCCACCGCCGTCGAGGTGGTGTCGGTCAAGCCCGGGCAGGGCGTCTAAAGGCAGGTCAAGGAACAAAGAACATGGTCATCGGACTTTCCCACTACCTGACGGTCAGCGCCATCCTCTTCACGCTTGGCGTCTTCGGCATATTCCTGAACCGGAAGAACGTCATCGTCATCCTGATGTCGATCGAGCTGATCTTGCTTGCCGTCAATATCAACATGGTCGCCTTCTCCTCCTTCCTGAACGACATCGTCGGCCAGGTCTTCGCGCTGTTCATCCTGACGGTCGCGGCTGCCGAAGCGGCGATCGGTCTTGCAATTCTCGTTGTCTTCTACCGCAACCGCGGCTCGATCGCGGTCGAAGACGTCAATATGATGAAGGGCTGAGTGGCTCATGTTCCTCTATAAGGCTATCGTCTTTCTTCCCTTGATCGGTGCGATCGTCGCCGGCCTTTTCGGCCGCGCGATCGGCGCCAAGGCTTCGGAATATGTCACCAGCGGCCTGATGATCATCGCCGCCATCCTGTCCTGGGTCGTCTTCTTCACTGTCGGCATGGGCCATGCCGAAGGCGGTCCGATCAAGGTCGAGGTGCTGCGCTGGATTCAGTCCGGCGGCATCGACGTCTCCTGGTCGCTGCGCGTGGATACGCTGACGTCAGTCATGCTGATCGTCGTCAACACGGTCTCGACGCTCGTGCATGTCTATTCGATCGGCTACATGCATACCGATCCGCATCGTCCGCGATTCTTCGCCTATCTCTCGCTCTTCACCTTCGCCATGCTGATGCTGGTGACCGCTGACAACCTTGCCCAGATGTTCTTCGGCTGGGAAGGCGTCGGTCTCGCCTCCTATCTGCTGATCGGCTTCTGGTTCAAGAAGCCGTCGGCGACGGCCGCGGCGATGAAGGCCTTCATCGTCAACCGCGTCGGCGACTTCGGCTTCGTGCTCGGCATTGCCGGCGTCTTCGTGCTGTTCGGCTCGATCAACCTCGACACGATTTTCGCCAATGCCTCGAACTTCGCCCCGCATGAAGGCGCCGGCGAAGCGGGCGAGGTGATCCTCAATCTCTTCGGCATGCAGCTCGACAAGGCGCATGCGCTGACGGGTATCTGCCTGCTGCTCTTCATGGGCGCGATGGGCAAGTCGGCGCAGTTCCTGCTGCACACCTGGCTGCCGGACGCGATGGAAGGCCCGACCCCGGTCTCGGCCCTGATCCATGCCGCCACCATGGTCACCGCCGGCGTCTTCCTCGTCGCCCGCATGTCGCCGCTCTTCGAACTGTCGCCGGATGCGCTGGTTGTCGTCACCGTGATCGGCGCGATCACCGCCTTCTTCGCGGCAACCGTCGCTCTCGTGCAGAACGACATCAAGCGTGTCATCGCCTATTCCACCTGCTCACAGCTCGGCTACATGTTCGTGGCGCTCGGAGCCGGGGCTTATGGCGCAGCCATCTTCCATCTCTTCACCCATGCCTTCTTCAAGGCTCTGCTCTTCCTCTGCGCGGGCTCGGTCATCCACTCCGTCGATGGTGAGCAGGACATGCGCTACATGGGCGGCCTGTGGCCGCACATTAAAGTTACTGCCGTGCTGATGATCATCGGCACGCTGGCGATCACCGGTTTTGGCATTCCCTTCACGCCGATCGGTTTTGCCGGCTTCTTCTCCAAGGACGTGATCATCGAGGCGACCTATGCATCGCATTCGCCGGTCGCCGGCTTCGCCTTCTCGCTGCTGGTCATTGCGGCTCTGTTCACCAGCTTCTATTCCTGGCGCCTGATCTTCATGACCTTCTTCGGCAAGCCGCGCGCTTCCCATGAGGTGATGCACCATGTCCACGAGTCGCCGCAGGTCATGCTGGTGCCGCTCTATCTCCTGGCGATCGGCGCGGTGCTTGCAGGCGTGATCTTCGAAGGCCGGTTCTATGGCGAGGAATATGCCGAGTTCTGGAAGGGTGCGCTCTTTACCGGCACCGAGAACGAACTGGTCGAAGAGTTTCACCATGTTCCGGCGCTCGTGGCTTTGAGCCCGTTCATCGCCATGGTGCTCGGCTTCGTCACTGCCTGGTACATGTATATCCGCTCGCCGCAGACGCCGCGCATCCTCGCGCAGCAGCACCGCGTGCTCTACCAGTTCCTGTTGAACAAGTGGTATTTCGACGAACTCTACGACTTCCTCTTCGTCCGCTCCGCCAAGGCGCTCGGCCGCTTCCTGTGGAAGAAGGGTGATGTTGGCGTCATCGACACCTACGGCCCGAACGGCGTCGCCGCTCGCGTCGTCGCCGTCACCGATCGCGTGGTCCGCCTGCAGACCGGTTACCTCTATCACTACGCCTTCGCCATGCTGATCGGCGTTGCGGCGCTCGTTACCTGGATGATGCTCGGGAGTTCCTTCTGATGACCGATTGGCCTATTCTTTCAACGGTCACCTTTCTGCCGCTCGTCGGCGTGGTGCTCCTGCTATTGATGAACGGCGAGAGCGAAACCGGCCGGAAGAACGTGCTGTGGATCTCGCTGATCACCACCGTCTTCACCTTCGTCGTCTCGCTCTTCATCTGGATCGGCTTCGACAATGCCAATCCCGGCTTCCAGATGGTCGAGAAGCATAACTGGCTCGGCACCGGCATCGGCTACCACGTCGGCATCGACGGCATCTCGATGCTGTTCGTCATCCTGTCGACTTTCCTTATGCCCTTCTGCGTGCTGGCGAGCTGGCTCTCGATCGAAAAGCGCCTGAAGGAATACATGATCGCCTTCCTCATCCTCGAAACGATGATGATCGGCGTCTTCGTCTCGCTCGATATCGTGCTCTTCTACGTCTTCTTCGAGGCGGGCCTTATTCCGATGTTCCTGATCATCGGCGTCTGGGGCGGCAAGGACCGCGTCTATGCGAGCTACAAGTTCTTCCTCTATACGCTACTCGGCTCGGTGCTGATGTTGCTCGCCATCATGGCGATGTACTGGCAGGCCGGCACGACCGACATCACCGCGCTGCTCGCCTACAAGTTCCCGCCGGCGCTGCAGACCTGGTTATGGCTTGCCTTCTTCGCCTCCTTTGCGGTGAAGATGCCGATGTGGCCGGTCCATACCTGGCTTCCCGATGCCCACGTTCAGGCGCCGACGGCTGGCTCGGTGATCCTGGCCGGCGTACTGCTGAAGCTCGGCGGCTACGGTCTCATCCGCTTCTCGCTCGGCATGTTCCCGGTCGCGTCCGATTATTTCGCGCCGCTCGTCTTTGCCATGTCCGTCATCGCCATCATCTACACTTCTCTGGTGGCGATGATGCAGGACGATATCAAGAAGCTGATCGCCTATTCCTCCGTGGCCCACATGGGCTACGTGACCATGGGCATCTTTGCCGCCAATATGCAGGGCGTCCAAGGCTCGATCTTCCAGATGCTCTCGCACGGCATCGTCTCCGGCGCGCTCTTCCTCTGCGTCGGCGTCGTCTACGACCGCACCCACACCCGCGAGATCAACGCCTATGGCGGCCTCGTCAACAACATGCCGAAATATGCCGTGGCGATGATGGTCTTCACTATGGCCAATGTCGGGCTTCCCGGCACGTCCGGCTTCGTCGGCGAATTCCTGACGCTGATCGGTGTCTTCCGGGTCAACACCTGGGTGGCGCTCTTTGCCGCCACCGGCGTCATCCTCTCGGCCGCCTACGCGCTCTGGCTTTATCGCCGGGTGATCTTCGGTGCGCTGGAGAAGGAGAAGCTGAAGGCGCTGCTCGATCTTTCCAGACGCGAACAGCTGATCCTCTACCCGCTGGTCGCGCTGACCATCTTCTTCGGCGTTTATCCGGCTCCGGTCTTCGATGCGACGGCCGCCTCGGTGGATCTGCTGGTCAACAACTACACGGCCGCCGTGCACGCAGCGCAGAATGTTGCGCTGTCTATGAAATGATGACGGGACTTATTGGACATGACCGCTGAAACAATTCTCCTCAGTCTGCATCTTTCCGCGCCGGAGCTCATCCTCGCGGTCGGCGCCCTTGTCCTGTTGATGGTCGGCGTCTTCTCAGGCGAGCGGTCGGGCCTTGTCGTCACCGGCTTGGCCATCGTCCTGCTCCTGGCCTCCGGCCTGTGGCTGCTCTTCGTGCCCGCAGAAGGCCTTGCCTATGGCGGCGTCTACATGGCCGACGGCTTCTCGCGCTTCATGAAGCTGGTGGCGCTCATTGGTTCGCTGGTCGCCATGTTCATGTCGATTGGCCACGCCCGCGAAAATCAGCTCGACAAGTTCGAGTTCCCGGTTCTCCTGGTACTTGCGACCCTCGGCATCCTGCTGATGATTTCGGCCAATGACCTGATCTCGCTCTATCTGGCGCTGGAACTGCAGTCGCTGGCGCTCTATGTCGTCGCCGCGATCAACCGCGACAGCCTGAAGTCGACCGAAGCCGGCCTGAAATATTTCGTCCTCGGCGCGCTTTCCTCCGGCATGCTGCTCTACGGCATGTCGCTGGTCTACGGCTTCACCGGCCACACCCACTTCTCCGAAATCGCCCAGGCGCTGTCCGTTGAGGGTGCGCGTTCGCTCGGCTTGATCTTCGGCCTGGTCTTCATCCTCGCGGGCATCGCCTTCAAGATCTCCGCTGTTCCCTTCCATATGTGGACGCCGGATGTTTACGAGGGCGCGCCGACGCCGGTGACCGCCTTCCTTGCCGCAGCACCCAAGGTTGCTGCCATGGCGATGATGACCCGCATCGTCATTACCGCCTTCCAGCCGGTTCTGGCGGACTGGCAGCAGGTCGTCGTCTTCATCTCGATCGCCTCGATGCTGCTCGGTTCGTTTGCCGCGATCGGCCAGAAGAACATCAAGCGACTGATGGCCTATTCCTCTATCGGCCACATGGGTTATGCGCTGGTCGGCCTTGCCGCCGGCAACCAGACCGGCGTCACCGGCGTCATGCTTTATATGGTCATCTACATGGTCATGACGCTCGGCACCTTTGCGATCATCATGTCGATGCGCCGCAAGGACGGCACCGTCGTCGAGAATGTCGACGATCTCGCCGGCCTCTCCACAACCAACCCGTTCATGGCCGTGGTGCTGACGGCGCTGATGTTCTCGCTCGCCGGCATCCCGCCGCTCGCCGGCTTCTTCGCGAAGTACTTCGTCTTCGTTGCCGCCATCGAGGCCAAGCTCTATGCGCTCGCCATCATCGGCGTTCTCGCCTCGGTCGTCGGCGCTTACTATTATCTGCGTGTCATCAAGCTGATGTGGTTCGATGAGGCGACCGGCGAATTCGCCCGTGTCTCCGGTTCTCTGCGTCTGGTCTTCGGTCTCTCCGGTCTCTTCGTCACCGCCTATGTCCTCATCGGCGGCCCGATCGGCGGTGCGGCAGAGCTAGCTGCTGCGACGCTCTTTTGATGGCTTCCGACGGACGGCGCCGGATATCGCTCGGCGATTTCAGGCACGAGGCTCTGTCGGAAACATCGTCCACCAACAGCGAATGCCTCGCCCGGGCTCGGGCGGGCGATGGCGGTAATCTCTGGGTGACCGCCGAGAGGCAGACGGGCGGTCGCGGCCGCCGCGGCAGGCTCTGGGTTTCCGAGCGCGGCAATCTCTACGCTTCCCTTCTCCTGATCGACCCGGCGCCGATGGAGCGGCTGGGCTCGCTGCCGCTGGCAATCGCCGTTGCCGTGCACCAGGCGATCCGCAGGGTGTTGCCACTGGGCGCCGAACCGCTCGAGGTCAAATGGCCGAACGATATCCTCATCGGCCGAAAGAAGACCTGCGGCATTCTCGTCGAAGGCGAGGGGCTGCCGGACGGCCGTTACGCGCTGATCGTCGGCATCGGCATCAATATCTCGATAATGCCCGACAATCCGCTCTACCCCGTTACCTGCCTGCGTCAGCAGGGAAGTGCGGCGTCGCCGGAGGAACTTTTCGCGCATCTCTTCGCCGCCACGGCGGAAGTGCTTGAAATATGGGACCAGGGCCGTGGCGTCGGCGAGATCACGACGCTCTGGCGCGCCATCGCCTGCGGCATCGGCGAAAAGATTACGGTCAATTTGCCGGACCGATCGATTTCCGGACAATTCGCCGGAATTGATGATAATGGCTTGTTGATGCTCGATACCGGCGCTGGCAGGATAATGCCCATTGCTGCCGGTGATGTGTTTTTTGGATAGCGGAAAAAACGAAAATTATGGCGAAACAGGACGAACTGGTATTCCTGCCTCTGGGCGGTGTCGGTGAGATTGGCATGAATCTCGCTCTCTACGGCTACGGCCCGCCCGAGCATCGCCAGTGGGTCATGGTCGATTGTGGCGTCACTTTTCCCGGGCCTGACCTGCCGGGCGTCGACCTCGTACTGCCGGATATCCGCTTCCTCGCCAGCGAACGAAAGAACCTCAAGGCGATCATCATCACCCATGCGCATGAAGACCATTATGGTGCGCTCGCCGATCTCTGGCCCGGCCTCAACGTGCCGGTCTATGCCTCTGGTTTTACCGCAGGTCTGCTCGAAGCCAAGCGCAATTTCGAGAAGGCGACGATCGGCGAAGTGCCGGTGACGCCGTTCAAGGCCGGCGATACGATCAATGTCGGCCCGTTCAGTATCGAAGGTGTCGCCGTCAACCATTCGATCCCCGAGCCGATGTCGCTGATGATCCGCACGCCGGTCGGCAATGTCATCCATACAGGCGACTGGAAGATCGACCACGAGCCTTCGCTCGGGCCCCTGACCGACGAGACACGTTTCCGCCAACTCGGCGACGAGGGCGTGCTGGCGCTGATGTGCGATTCCACCAATGCGCTGCGCGACGGTGTTTCGCCTTCCGAGAAGGATGTGTCCGAAAGCCTGCGTAAGATCATCGAGAATGCCGAGGGCCGGGTGGCGATCACCACCTTCTCGTCGAATGTCGGGCGCATCCGTACTGTTGCCGAGGCTGCAGAGGCGGCAGGCCGCGAAGTGCTGCTGCTCGGCAGTTCGCTGAAGCGCGTCGTGAACGTTGCCCAGGACATCGGCCTGATGGAAGGTGTGAAGCCCTTCATCTCCGAGGACGAATACGGCTATATCCCGCGCGACAAGGTCGTCGTCATCCTGACCGGCAGCCAGGGCGAGGCGCGGGCAGCCCTTGCCAAACTCTCGCGCGATGAGATGCGCAATGTGGCGTTTACGGCAGGCGATATCGTCGTCTTTTCCTCGCGCGCCATTCCCGGCAACGAGAAGGCGATCCAGGACATCAAGAACGGCCTCGTCGAGCAGGGTGTGCACATCATCACGGATACCGAGGCATTGGTCCACGTTTCCGGCCATCCGCGCCGCAACGAGTTGCAGCGGATGTATGAGTGGACACGGCCGAAGATCGTCGTGCCGGTGCATGGCGAGGCAACACATCTGACGGCGCATAAGGAACTTGCCGAGCAATCCGGCATCGCACTGGTGCCGCGGGTGCGCAACGGCGATATCCTGCGGCTGGCGCCCGGTCCCGTCGAGGTGATCGGCGAGGCGCCGCATGGCCGGATTTATAAGGACGGTACGCTGATCGGCGATTTCGACGAGATGGGTATCGGCGAGCGCAAGAAGCTCTCCTATGTCGGCCATGTCGCGGTCAACGTCTTGCTCGACGCCCGCTATGACATCGTCGGCGAACCCGACCTCATTTCGATCGGCCTGCCGACCTACGATGATGAGGGCGAGGATATGGAGGATACGCTCTTCGACGCGGCGGTCAGCGCCATCGAGAGCATTCCGCGCGCCCGCCGCAAGGATATCGACATGCTGCAGGAGGCCGTGCGCCGCGCCATCCGCTCGGCCGCGAACAACACCTGGGGCAAGAAACCTCTTGTCACCGCCTTCGTCACCAAGGTCTGACCATGCTCGGCCGGGTCAACCATATCGCCATCGCCGTGCCCGATCTGGCCGCAGCGACGGCGGCCTATCGCGATACGCTGGGTGCTGCCGTATCGCAGCCGCAGGCTCTGCCGGAACACGGCGTCACCGTCGTCTTCGTCGAATTGCCGAACACCAAGGTCGAATTGCTGCAACCGCTCGGCGATACTTCGCCGATCGCAGCCTTCCTCGAAAAGAACCCATCCGGCGGCATGCATCACATCTGCTACGAGGTGGACGATATCCTTCTCGCCCGTGACCGGCTGGTCACGGCGGGCGCAAGGGTGCTTGGCGATGGCCAGCCGAAGACCGGAGCACACGGCAAGCCGGTGCTCTTTCTGCACCCCAAGGATTTCTTCGGCACGCTGATCGAACTCGAACAGGCCTGAGCACTGCTGCGGCAGAGTGACCCGAAGACCGCAAAACCTTTCGTCCGCTTTGAGTTGGTCGCCATTCCACCGTATAAGGACGCGATATTACAGCGCCGCGTGTCTTCTAAGACGCGCAAAGGACGCTGTAACAATTTAAATTGCTGCATTCCTTAAATCGATTCCGATTTAAGGAATGCAGCAGCGCCACACCAACGGGAACCAGAATGCTCCAGATCTTTCTTCAGGGATTTGCCGTCTACTTCATCATCTGGTGGATGACGCTTTTCGCCGTCCTGCCGATCGGCCTGCGCACCCAGGCGGACGACAATGATGTCGTGCTCGGCACCGTTCCGAGCGCGCCCACCCGGTTTCGCGCCGCTTTCGTGTTTTCGCTGACGACGCTGATTTCGGCCCTGGTCTACGGCCTCTGGTACCTCTGCGACACCTATTTCGGCTGGGGCTTCGATGCCCTGCCGCAACTCGGCCCCAGCTTCTATTGAGTGTGGCTTTTGCTCAAACTTTGAGCAGATGTAACCCTATTGAAAGCGAATTTCGTCATACCAGCGTCATACTGTTGCGGCAAAGAGCTCTCGTAACGGAATGATGGCCATCCCCTTACGGAAGCCGGTTGGATTTCTGGGTGGGGTGGAGGCCGAAAAGCCAAAAAAAAACAAGGCTAAAAGCCTTGTTTTAAGTATCGCGTGATCTGTAACCGTTGCCGGGGCTGCGACGAGCGCGCCTAAGATCTGATCCTCCCAAGACTTGACCGCGAATTCGGCAAGAATTTAACTTCCTGCCTGTTTTGTGAGCTAAAACTAGCTCAAACATTGGGCTTTGTCATCAGCTTTTTTTGCATTTTTGCTACACTCTAGCAAAATTTTTCTGTTGACAAGATTTTCGTTCAAGCCCTTATAAACACGCGCTTTTTCATGCCATTTCATTTTGCGGGTGCGAACATGCGCTTCCGGGAGGTTGCCGGCATCCGTTGCGGGTTTCCTTCCTGCCGCGAAGCGGCTATGAACGCTCCCGACATTAACAATGGTCTTTCGATTCCGCCTGCTGCGGGATCTCAACTGCTCCGGAATCCGCCATGCGTCTGTCCCGCTATTTCATGCCCATCCTCAAGGAAAACCCCAAGGAGGCGGAAATCGTCTCCCACCGGCTGATGCTGCGCGCCGGCATGATCCGCCAGCAGTCGCAGGGCATTTATTCCTGGCTGCCGCTCGGCAAGCGTGTGCTCGACAAGGTCAACGCCATTATCCGCGACGAGCAGAACCGCGCCGGTGCCATCGAGCTGTCGATGCCGACCCTGCAATCGGCCGAGCTCTGGCAGGAAAGCGGCCGCTACGACGCCTACGGCAAGGAGATGCTGCGCATCAAGGACCGTCAGGATCGGCCGATGCTCTACGGCCCCACCAACGAGGAGATGGTGACGGATATTTTCCGCTCCTCCGTCAAGTCCTACAAGGACCTGCCGCTCAATCTCTATCATATCCAGCTGAAGTTCCGTGACGAGATCCGTCCGCGCTTCGGCACCATGCGCTCGCGCGAATTCATGATGAAGGATGCCTATTCCTTCGATCTGACGCGCGAAGCGGCGGAGCATTCCTATAACAAGATGTTCGCCGCCTATCTCAGAACCTTCGACCGACTCGGCCTGCGCGCCATCCCGATGCGCGCCGATACCGGCCCGATCGGCGGCAAGCTCAGCCATGAATTTATCATCCTCGCCGATACCGGCGAATCCGAAGTCTTCTGCCACAAGGATTTCGTCGACTTCGATATTCCTGGTGAACATACCGATTTCGACAGCGTCGAGGGCCTGCAGGCGATCTTCGACAAGTGGACCTCGCTCTATGCTGCGACCTCGGAAATGCACGACGAGGCGGCTTTCAACGCCGTTCCCGAAGGCGACCGCCTGTCGGCGCGCGGCATCGAGGTCGGCCACATCTTCTATTTCGGCACGAAATATTCCGAGCCGATGGGCGCGAAAGTGCAGGGACCTGATGGCAAGGAACACTTCGTTCACATGGGTTCCTACGGTATCGGCCCGACACGCCTTGTTCCCGCCATCATCGAAGCATCGCATGATGATAACGGAATCATCTGGCCGGCATCGGTCGCACCCTTCGATATCGTTGTGATCAACATGAAGGCGGGCGATCAGGCCTGTGACGATACCTGCGAGTTGATCTATGCCGCGCTGAGCAAGGCCGGCAAGGATGTGCTCTATGACGATACCGACGACCGGGCCGGCACGAAATTCGCGACCGCCGACCTGATCGGTGTACCCGTCCAGATTATCGCCGGCCCGCGCGCGGTCGCAAACGGCGAGGTGGAAGTGAAGGACCGCAAGACCGGCGCCCGCGAAACGATGACCATCGAAGCGGCGATCAATCGGTTCGTGGCTTAAGGAAACGGAGGCGAAATGGCAGAGGCAGCAGTGGACCGGAGTTCGAAATCCGGCTTGGGTCCGGCTGGCAAGCCATTTTCCACCTTTGAACGCCTCGTGGCGTGGCGTTATCTGCGTGCCCGCCGCAAGGAAGCCTTCATATCGGTGATCGCCGGCTTCTCCTTTGTCGGCATCATGCTCGGCGTTGCGACGCTGATCATCGTCATGGCCGTGATGAACGGCTTCCGCACCGAACTCGTCTCGCGCATCCTCGGCATCAACGGCCACATGATCGTCCAGCCGGTCGACGGCCCCTTCACCGATTATCCGGTCCTCAGCAGCAAACTCGCCGCCGTGCCCGGCGTCAAGATGGCGCTACCGCTCGTGGAAGGCCAGGTGCTCGCCTCCGCCCAGGCCGGCGGCAGCACCGGCGCTCTGGTGCGCGGCGCCCGCGCCGAGGATCTGACCAAGCTCAAAACGGTCTCCGACAACATCAAATCAGGCGATATGGTGGGGTATGCCTCCGGCGACGGCGTGCTGATCGGCACCCGCATGGCCGACCAACTCGGTCTGCGTGTTGGCGATCTCATTACGCTGACGTCGCCAGATGGTGACATTACGCCGATGGGCGTCAGCCCGCGTATCAAGTCCTACAAGATTTCCGGCCTCTTCGAGATCGGCATGTCGGAATATGACTCCTCGATCATCTTCATGCCGCTCGAGGAGGCGCAGCTCTATTTCAATGCCGAGGGACTGGTGCAGTCGATCGAGCTCTTCGTCGACAACCCCGACGATATCGACGATCTGAGGCCCAAGGTGGAGGAAGCGGCCGGCCGCCAGATCGCCATCACCGACTGGCGCCAGCGCAACCAGACCTTCTTCTCCGCGCTGCAGGTCGAGCGCAACGTCATGTTCATGATCCTGACTCTGATCGTGCTTGTCGCGGCGCTGAACATCATCTCCGGCCTGATCATGCTGGTGAAGGACAAGGGCAGCGATATCGCCATCCTGCGCACCATGGGCGCCAGCGCCGGCGCGATCATGCGCATCTTCTTCATGACCGGGGCGGCGATCGGCATTGTCGGCACCATTGCCGGTGTGCTGCTCGGCGTCCTCGTCTGCGTCAACATCGAATCCGTCCGCCAGTTCTTCTCCTGGATTTCAGGCACCGTACTCTTCAATCCGCAGGTCTATTTCCTCAGCCAGCTGCCGGCCGAGATGGATCTGAGCGAAACGATCTCGATCGTCGTCATGGCGCTGACGCTCTCCTTCATCGCGACCATCTTCCCGGCCTGGCGTGCCTCCAGGCTCGATCCGGTGCAGGCCCTGCGCTACGAATAAGGAATGCCGCCTTCATGAAACGCAACGTCGTTCTCCAGCTTACCGGCGTCGAGCGCCATTACGGGCAGGGCGGTACGCTGCTCTCGATCCTGAAGGGCGCGGATTTTTCGATATCGAAGGGGGAGATTGTCGCTCTCGTCGCCCCTTCCGGCACCGGCAAGTCGACACTGCTGCATGTCGCCGGCCTCCTGGAGCATCCGGACGGCGGTGAGGTCAACATCAACGGCCATGCCTGCGACGGCCTGAGCGACGAGAAACGCACCGCCATCCGCCGCAGCGAAATCGGCTTCGTCTATCAGTTCCACCACCTGCTGCCGGAATTCTCGGCGCTCGAAAATATCATGATGCCGCAGCTGATCGCCGGGCTTTCCTGGAAGGAAGCCGGAGAGCGGGCCGGCCAGCTTCTCGATTATATGCGCATCGGCCATCGTGGCTCGCATCGCCCGGGCGAGCTTTCCGGCGGCGAGCAGCAGCGCGTTGCGATTGCTCGCGCCGTCGCCAATGCGCCGACCCTGCTTCTTGCCGACGAGCCGACCGGCAATCTCGACCCTGAAACGGCAAGCTACGTCTTCGACGCACTGGAAGCGCTGGTGCGCCAGTCCGGCCTTGCTGCCCTCATCGCCACCCACAATCACGAACTCGCCCGCCGCATGGATCGGCGCGTGACGATCTCCGACGGCAAGATCGTCGATTTCTGAGACTGCGGTCCAGGATGTCCGGTTTGCGCCGATGGCTGCCCCTCACCCTAACCTACCGGGGGCGAGCCACTCGTCTCGCCCCGTCCTTCGGACCCCCGTAAAAGCGGGGCGAGGGAACGTGCCAAACGCAGCGTCGAGGTTAGAGAAAGCCGGTGCGGCATATCCCTTCGCCCCGCGAGCGGGGAAGGTGCAGCGGGCCGCGATCAGGGGATGACCAGTCCGCCGCGATAGTCGAGCATATAGGCCTTCTGGCCATCGACCATGATGCATTCGTGGCCGATGAACCGCTCGCAGCCGCCTTCGCTGCTGTCGATATAGTGGCCGAACGGATGGTCGAATTCCATCCCGCCAAGAAACCGGCCCTCGCGATACATCGCAGAAAGTGCAGCCTTGATCACCGTTCCGGCTGCTGCGCCGTCGATAAGCTCAGGCGCAATGATGCAGCCGAAATAATTCATCGCCCAGACGGGCTCGTCGGCGAGCCACACCACTTCCTGTCCGGCGAAATCGGTCCCGCCGAAATAGCTGTCGAGATAGCGCCAGTCGCCGCGTTCGAAACCGATATCGTGGGCACCCGGCCGGCAGGGCGCGCGCGCCACGCCGCCGCCGACATAGGTCGCAGCCTTCGCCTCCACGACGAATTGGTTCAGCATCGCAATATCCAACATGTCCTTCTCCTCTCAGCCTGATGCTGGCAAATATGCTGCGATGTGTAAAGAACAAAAAGGGAACGTAGGTTGGAAATAAACGGGCCACCGAGGAGGTTGGCCGTCTAGGCGCCGTGACCGATCTGGGACAGGCCGAGAAGGGGCAACCTGCTGCCCATCACATCGGGTACTGGCTCCCAGCGATTCGCAGGTGCACATCCCGGCATTTTTCGAACACAACAAAGAAGGAAAAGATTCCTGTTGACAACGGAACATAAATGGAACAAATTGAAAACATAACGAGTAAAGGAGAGCCCGATGACTGACATGATCCGTGATATCGCAGCATTCACCTCCATCGCAATGTTCGTTGCAAGCTTCTCGCTCATCGTCATGGCGCTCTAAAGTTTTCAGGGGACCGTATGGCAATCATGCGGTCCGGACGCGGGACTTCTTCTGGACATCATCGCCCTCTATGCCGACAATGCGTCCGATTCATTCGGGTGATTGGGAAGGCATGTCATGGCGGATACGGCAAAGGGTTCAACGGGTGAGGCGACCGGCGGCACGCCAGGCTTCATCCACCTGAGGGTCCATTCCGCCTATTCGCTTCTCGAGGGCGCCCTGCCACTGAAGAAGATCCTCTACAAGGCGACCGGCGACAGTCAGCCGGCGATTGCGATTACCGACACCAACAATCTGTTCGTCGCCCTCGAATTCTCCCAGAAGGCGATGGAAGACGGCCTGCAGCCGATCATCGGCTGCCAGGTCTCGATCGACATGGAAGATGGGTTGGAAACGGAGAAGCGCGGCGGCCAGCAGGCACTGGTCAAGCTGCCGTCGATCGTTCTTCTCGCCGCGACGGATGCCGGTTATGAAAGGCTGGTCGATCTCGTCAGTCGGGCCTATCTCGGCGGCGAGAGCAACCAGGCCGTTCATATCAGCGCCTCCTGGCTGGAGGAGGCGGGCACGGAAGGGCTGATCGCATTGAGCGGCGCCTTGACCGGGCCGGTCGACGTGGCGATCAAGGAAGGCCATCCCGCTCAGGCGGAAGTCCGGCTGCTCACGCTGAAGCGTCTCTTCGGCGACAGGCTCTATGTCGAGCTGCAGCGCCACGGCACCTACGACAAGCGGCACGAGCAGAAGATTATCGGGCTCGCCTATGCCCACGACCTGCCGCTGGTTGCGACCAACGAGGCTTTCTTTCCGACCCGCGACGATTACGACGCCCATGATGCGCTAATGGCGGTCGCGCACAACGCCATCGTCTCCGACGACAGCCGCTTTCGCCTGACGCCAGATCACTATCTGAAGAGCCGGGCCGAGATGGTCAAGCTCTTCGCCGACCTGCCGGAAGCGCTGGAAAATACGATCGAGATCGCCACGCGCTGCTCCTTCGTGCTGAAGACGCGAAAGCCGATCCTGCCACGCTTCACCGGTGCGACCGACGATGCCGAGGAGGCCGAACGCGCCGAGGCGAGCGAGCTGCGCCGCCAGGCGGTCGAAGGGCTGGACATGCGGCTTGCAACGCTCGGCATGTCGCCGGGTTACGAGGAAAAGGATTATCGCGAACGGCTGGATTTCGAACTCAGCGTCATCGAGCGCATGCGTTTCCCCGGCTACTTCCTGATCGTTGCCGACTTCATCAAATGGGCCAAGCAGCATGACATTCCGGTCGGTCCCGGCCGTGGTTCGGGCGCTGGTTCGCTGGTCGCCTATGCCTTGACGATCACCGACGTCGATCCCTTACGTTTTTCGCTGCTCTTCGAGCGCTTCCTCAATCCGGAACGCGTCTCGATGCCCGACTTCGACATCGACTTCTGCCAGGACCGCCGCGAAGAAGTGATCCGCTACGTCCAGGCCAAATATGGCCGCGAGCAGGTGGCGCAGATCATCACTTTCGGTTCGCTGCAGGCGCGCGCCGCCCTTCGCGACGTCGGCCGCGTGCTGGAAATGCCCTACGGCCAGGTCGACAAGATCTGCAAACTCGTGCCGAACAACCCGGCCAATCCGACGCCGCTGTCCAAGGCGATCGAGGAGGAGCCGAAGCTGCAGGAGGAGGCGGCGAAAGAACCTGTTGTCGCGCGCCTGCTCGACATCGCCCAGAAGATCGAGGGGCTTTACCGCCACGCCTCGACCCATGCCGCCGGCATCGTAATCGGCGACCGGCCGCTTTCCAAGCTGGTGCCGATGTATCGCGATCCGCGCTCGGACATGCCGGTCACCCAGTTCAACATGAAATGGGTCGAGCAGGCAGGCCTCGTCAAGTTCGACTTCCTCGGCCTGAAGACGCTGACCGTGCTGAAGGTCGCGGTCGATTTCGTCGCCAAGCTCGGTATCAAGGTCGATCTCGCAGCCATTCCTCTCGACGACAAGAAGACCTACGAGATGCTGTCGCGCGGCGAGACGGTCGGCGTGTTCCAGGTGGAAAGTGCCGGCATGCGCAAGGCGCTGATCGGCATGAAGCCGGACTGCATCGAGGACATCATCGCGCTGGTGGCGCTCTATCGTCCGGGTCCGATGGAGAACATCCCCACCTACAATGCCCGTAAGCACGGTGACGAAGAGCTGGAATCGATCCATCCGATGATCGACCACCTGCTCAAGGAAACGCAAGGCGTCATCGTCTATCAGGAACAGGTGATGCAGATCGCCCAGGTACTATCAGGCTATTCGCTGGGCGAAGCCGACCTTCTGCGCCGCGCCATGGGTAAGAAGATCAAGGCCGAGATGGACCAGCAGCGCGAACGCTTCGTCGTTGGCGCGGTCAAGAACGGCGTATCGAAACCGCAGGCCGACAATATCTTCGAACTGCTGGCGAAGTTCGCCAATTACGGCTTCAACAAGTCGCATGCCGCCGCCTATGCCATCGTCTCCTACCAGACGGCCTACATGAAGGCGCACTATCCGGTCGAATTCCTCGCCGCTTCGATGACGCTCGACATGTCCAACACGGAAAAGGTCAATGATTTCCGTCAGGATGCCAAGCGCCTCGGCATCGAGGTGATCGCACCCTCGGTGCAGACCTCCTTCCGCCATTTCGAGACCGGCGACAACCGTATCTATTACGCGCTCGCCGCCCTTAAGGGTGTTGGCGAATCCGCCGTCGACCATATCGTCGAGGTGCGCGGCGACAAGCCCTTTGCCAGCATTGAGGATTTCTGCCTGCGCATCGATCCGCGTCAGGTCAATCGTCGCGTGCTCGAAAGCCTGATCTATGCCGGCGCCTTCGATTGTTTCGACATGGACCGCGCCCAGCTGGCAGCCGGCCTCGATCGTGTTCTCGGTTATGCCCAGCGCGCCCAGGAGAACAAGCTGAGCGGCCAGTCAGACATTTTCGGCAGCACGCTGACGTCGGGGCCCGAGAAGATCTCCCTGCCGCCGTTCTCGCCCTGGCTCCCCTCCGAGCGGCTGCTCAAGGAATTCCAGGTGCTGGGCTTTTATCTGACAGCCCACCCGCTCGATTCCTACAACAACATCCTGCAGAAGATGCGGGTGCAGACTTTTGCCGAATTTTCCGCCGCCATCAAACAGGGCTCTGCCAATGCGCGCCTTGCCGGTACCGTCATCTCGAAGCAGGAGCGCAAGACCCGCACCGGCAACAAGATGGGCATCATCGTCTTTTCGGATTCTTCGGGCCAGTTCGAAGCGGTGCTATTTTCGGAAATGCTGAACCAGTATCGCGACGTGTTGGAGTCAGGCAAATCCTTCGTGCTGGCCGCGACGGGCGAGGAACGGCCGGAGGGCATCGGCCTGCGCATCCAGACGATCCAATCGCTGGAGGAAAAGTCGCTGCAGATGCAGAAGGCGCTGCGCGTCTATGTCCGCGATTCCGGACCGCTGAGAATGGTGGCCGGCCATCTGAACGCCAAGGGCGACGGCCTCGTTTCCTTCATCGTCATCAAGGAGGAGGGCAAACGCGAGGTGGAGGTGGTGCTGCCGGAGAAATACCGCATCACGCCGGAGATTGCCGCCGCCCTTCGTGCCGCCCCCGGCGTCGTCGACGTCGAACTGGTTTGATCAGCCCCGCGTCACCCGCGGGTGATTGTGATGAAATCCGTGCCTTCGCCGGTCTCCCGGCCGAGGCCGGTATCGGAGATCGTCAGCGTCGAGCCTGGCGCGATGAGGGCGTCGATCCTGTGACGGGTCTCATCTGGGATGGTAATCCGGCTGAGCGAACGGGCGATCGGCTTGCCTGTGATGATCGAGCTTTCCTGATTGGTGATGCCGAGCCGCTTCATCGTTTCGCGGGAGAGATTGTTCTCGAGGGTGATACCGAGCCAGTCCGCTGTGCCGGCCTTTGCATCGATGGCATGCAACGTGAAGAAATGCGTGCCAAGCGCCAGTCCCGGATCGGCGATCGTCAGCGGCGCTTCGAAGAGGGGCTTGAAGGCCTGCCGCACCATGATGACGCCGTTCGGCGGCTCGCCCTTGCCAGCTGCGGCATAGACTTCCCTGAGGAGTGTGTCGGAGACCAGGCTCCTGTCGGCGGCGAATTCCGTCGGCCGCAATGTCCTGAAAGCCTTGATCGCCTGCACGGTCGACGGACCGAGGAAGCCGTCCGGATTGCCGGCGGAAAAGCCGAGCTGGTTGAGGAGGGTCTGGATGTCGATCACCGTCTCGCGAAGGGTCCGGCGCGTAACGAGCATGCTGATCGGCTCGGACGGCGGCTCGGGTTCGGGCGCTGCAATCGGCGGCGCTGCCGGCATCGGCATCGCAGCCGTGTCGTTCATCGCCACCTGCACAGGCTTCTCGGGGCTGTCGGGCATGGAGGGCCGCAGTTCGACGTCTGACAGCAGCGGCATCGCCGGTGCATCCGGATGGAAAAGCGTCGGATGCTCGATCGGCTGCGGCGCCAGTTCACCGTCGCTGATAATGACGGGGACACCGCGGTCGGTCATCCCATAGAGCATTTTTGCGAAGGCGCCGGGCATACGCACGCAGCCATGCGAGGCCGGATAACGCGGCACCGAATTGGATTCGTGCAGCGCGATACCTGACCATGTCAGTCTTTGCATGAACGGCATCGGGGCGTTGGAATAGAGATTGGATTCGTGGTATTTCTGCTTTTCCAGCACCGAAAAGATGCCGCTCGGCGTCGTGTGGCCGTCCTTGCCGGTCGAGACCTTCGAGGTCGCGACGACCTCGGTGCCATCATAGACCGCAAGCGACTGCTTGTCCTTCGAGACGATGATCTGCAGCGTGCGCACATCCGCGGCAAGAGCGGGGTGCACGAGTGCGGTGGCCGACAGCAAGCCGAGGCCGAAGACGAGACGCGAGAACATGATACCCAACCATACGCAATACTTGCCCGGCACATTATGGGACGAAGTTTAAGGAAGATTTTATAGGCGGCATGGCTGGCAGGCCTCACGCTTTAGTGATCGCGTTTGCCGCTGCCGAACGTATAGCCGGTCTCCACTGTGTTCTTGCCGAATTTGTCACGCAGCTTGTCCATCGCCGCTTCGGCCGCCGCTCGCCGGCCCGATTGCTGGTCGATGAGATCGGGCGGATCGGCGCGGCCGGCATCGCCGAGATCGGTGACGCCGATGCCAAGCAAGCGGAATTTCGTGCCGTCCGTTTCCTTTTCGAGAAGTTCGAGCCCGGTGCGGAAGATCCTGTCGGCAAGTTGGGTCGGGTCTTCGAGCTTGCGGTTGCGGGTGCGCGATTTGAAATCGGCGGTCTTCATCTTCAGGACGACGGTATGGCCGGCAATGCCGTTTTTCTTCAGCCGCCAGGACACCTTTTCGGAAAGGTTGCGCAGGATCGGCACCAGATCGTCGTAGCGCGAGATGTCGTCGAAGAAGGTCGTCTCGGCCGATACGCTCTTGGCGGCATCATTGAGATGCACCTCGCGGTCGTCGATGCCGCGCGACAGCCGTGCGAGCCGCTGGCCGATGCTGCCGTAGCGGCGCATCAGGTCGTTTTCCTCCATCTGCTGCAACTGGCTGATGGTGCGGATGCCGTCCGCCTCCAGCGTCGCCGCAAAGGCCTTGCCGACGCCCCAGATCGTGGTGACGGGACGCGGCGCCAGGAACTCGACCGCTTCCTCGCGGCCGATGACGGAAAAGCCGCGTGGCTTCTGCAGATCGGAGGCGACCTTGGCGAGGAATTTGCAATAGGAAAGCCCGACCGAAACGGTGATACCGATCTCCGTTTCGATGCGACGGGCGAATTTGGCCAGCGTGCGTGCCGGCGGATCGTGATGCAGCCTCTCGGTGCCGTCGAGCTCCAGGAAGGCCTCATCGATCGATAGCGGCTGCACTAGCGGCGTCAGATCCTGCATCATGGCGCGCACCTGCCGTCCGACCCGGACATATTTCTCCATGTCGGGACGGATGACGATCGCTTGAGGGCATGCTTCCAGCGCCTTGAACATCGGCATGGCCGACCGCACGCCATGGATACGGGCGATATAGCAGGCGGTGGAGACGACGCCGCGTTTGCCGCCGCCGATAATGACAGGCTTGTCGGCAAGCTCGGGATTGTCGCGTTTCTCGACGGCTGCGTAGAAGGCGTCGCAGTCGATATGGGCGAGCGTCAGCGCGTAGAGTTCGCGATGGCGCACGAGGCGCGGGCTGCCGCAGGAAACGCAACGGCGCGCCTCGCCCTTCTGCTCGGCAAGGCAGTCGCGACAGAAGCCGGGTGTCTTGTCAGGCGTGGGCGTCATCATGGGAACAAAGATTGAACATTGTGAGGTTACGCCTTAAGCTTCCGAGTCACAAGATAGGGTGGAAGCTTTGCCTTTGGATAACGATCTTCGTTTCGAGCCGGTAACGCCAGAACGCTGGGATGACTTCGAAATCGTGTTCGGGCCACAGGGTGGCTTCTATAACTGCTGGTGCGTCGCGTTGCGCCTGCCACATGCGGTGAGGACCAAGATGGCGGCCAACGAGCGCAAGGCGCATATGCGGGAGCGGATCAAGGCGGGTCCGCCGCCTGGCATCCTCTGTTATGCCGACGGCGCGCCGGTCGCCTGGGTGCAGGTCGGGCCGCGCCACGACGTGTCGCAGTTCAATTCGCCGCGCACCGTCTCGCGGCCGCTGGAGGAGAGCGATGCGCATGATCCATCCATCTGGGCCGTCAGTTGCTTCTTCCTGCTGCCCAAACTGCGCGGCAAGGGAATGAGCCACCGTCTGCTCGCCGGCGCGATCGACCATGCGCGGCGCCAGGGAGCGCGGCTGCTCGAAGCCTGTCCGATCGATCATGTGAAGCAGTCGAAATCCGTGACGCTCTGCATCGGCTCGACGGCGATCTTCGATGCCGCCGGTTTCGAGACGATAGCACGGCGCAAGGACGGGCGGCCGCTCATGCGGCTGGAACTGCGTGCGTGAAGGTGCCGGAAAGAAAATGCGCCTCGATCAGCTCGGCCGCATGCGTCCAGTCGGTGGCGCGGGTGATCTCGTCGGCAACCGCCGGTGCGAAACGATGGACGGGCGAGTTCGGCATCAGGTGAATCAGCAGGCAATCGGCGACGTGATCCCTAACGGAATGCAGATTGCGCGCCATATCATCAATGAAGACGACGGGAAGGGAGCGGCTGGCATGCAATGCGTGAACGATCGGCCCCTTGGGTTGTTCGGTGGCAAGCAGCGGAAAGACGAGGCCCATCCTGTCCAGCAGGCGTCGGCGCTGGTCCTGGAACCGCGGCTGCATGGCTGTCAGGAAAAGCACATCGGCCTCTTCCGAAAGTCGGTCGAGCGTTTCGACCACGCGGTCGAGCGGCGTCTGCCACAGCTCTTGGGCCTCGAAGAATTCCTCGATCAGCCGGTTGACCTCTTGATCCTCGATCTCCACGCCGTCCGCTTGCGATACGATGTTGCCGTGAAGCCGGAACGATCGCGGCAGAAACGCGTGGCCCTGGCTCTGAAGGAAAAGCTGGAAGGGACCGATGAACTGCAGCACGACGTCGTCGACGTCGCAGACGATCAACGGCCGTTCGCCGAGGCGGATATGCGAGATGTCGAATTCCCCGGAGGTCACGGTCAGTATTCTCCGGAATCGAGGCCCGGTGACGAGAAATGCCGCCAGGCGGCGGTCACCGTCTCCGGGCTGATCCCGCTCGCCGCGCAGAAGGCCATCGCCGTCGGTTCGTGGTTCATCAGGAAATCCATCAGGCCGGCGAGGAATCCGGGATCGTTGACGGCGTTGCGCACCTGGCCGGGCGCTACACCCGTCAGGGAAAGAAAGCGGCCGAACATGTCGGGATCGTCGGCAAGCCAGCCGAGCACGGCGATCGCTGTCTCGTGCGGGTCGGCGGCCTGTTGTTTCGAAGTCTTGAAGTTGCTTTGCATTTCGCTGGGTAAGTTACCTTTTCTTCAACCAAATACCGGTAGCGTGCGCTATCGGTTTCACGAGCTATTTGTCCGCATGTGCCTTTCTCATGGGACGAACCGCTGCGCGAACGGACGTAGGGACAGCTTGTCATGCCCAAACAGGTGATGATTGTAGAAGATAACGAGCTCAACATGAAGCTCTTTCGCGACCTCATCGAGGCGTCCGGTTATACGACGATCCAGACCAGAAACGGTATGGAGGCGCTCGATCTGGCGCGCAAGCATCGCCCCGACCTCATCCTGATGGATATTCAGCTTCCCGAAGTCTCCGGCCTCGAAGTCACGAAATGGCTGAAGGAAGACGACGAGTTGCACGTGATTCCCGTCATCGCCGTTACGGCTTTCGCGATGAAGGGCGACGAGGAGCGGATCCGCCAGGGCGGCTGCGAGGCCTATGTTTCCAAGCCGATCTCGGTTCCGAAATTCATCGAGACGATCAAGACCTATCTGGGCGATGCCTGACGCATCGGAAAGACGCTGATGACTGCGCGAATACTGGTGGTTGACGATATTCCGGCCAACGTGAAGCTGCTCGAAGCGCGGCTGCTTGCGGAGTATTTCGACGTGATGACCGCAGCCGACGGCTACACGGCACTGGCGATCTGCGAGCGCAACCAGGTCGATCTCATCCTGCTCGACATCATGATGCCCGGCATAGACGGTTTCGAGGTCTGCGAGCGGCTGAAGGCCAGCCAGAAGACCGCCCATATTCCAGTCGTCATGGTCACCGCGCTCGACCAGCCGACCGATCGCGTGCGCGGCCTGAAGGCCGGCGCTGACGATTTTCTCACCAAGCCGGTCAACGATCTGCAACTGATCTCCCGGGTGAAGAGCCTGCTGCGGCTGAAGACGTTGAGCGATGAGCTGCGCATCCGCGCCGACACCGCCCATACGATGGGCATTGACGACCTCACACGGGCAGGCGAGGGCCGCGCCGACGAAACCGCACAAGTGTTGCTCGTCGACGGCCGCGCCAATTCGCAGGAGCGCATCATCAAGGCGCTGAAGCCCGTCGCCGACGTGCTTGCCCTTTCCGATCCGCAGGCCGCCCTCTTCGAGGCGGCCGAAAGCGCGTTCGATCTCGTCATCGTCAACGCCAACTTCGACGATTACGATCCGCTTCGCCTCTGCTCGCAGCTGCGCTCGCTGGAGCGCACCCGCTTCCTGCCGATCCTGATCATCACCGAGCAGGGCGCTGACGAAATGGTCGTGCGCGCGCTCGATCTCGGCGTCAACGACTACATCATCCGCCCGGTCGATCCCAACGAACTGGTTGCCCGCAGCCTGACGCAGATCCGCCGCAAGCGCTATAACGACCGCCTGCGCGCCAGCGTCAAGCAGACGATCGAGCTTGCCGTGACCGATCCGCTGACCGGCCTTTATAACCGGCGCTATCTCGACAATCATCTGAACGTGCTCTTCAACCGTTCGATGGCGCGGGGCCGGCCACTTTCGGTGCTGATCACCGATATCGACCGCTTCAAGCATGTGAACGACACCTACGGCCATGACGGCGGCGACGAGGTGCTGCGGGAATTTTCAAATCGCGTCCGGTCGACCATCCGCGGTGCCGATCTCGCCTGCCGCTACGGCGGAGAGGAATTCGTTGTCGTGATGCCCGACACCTCGCCGGAAATTGCCGCCGCCGTCGCCGAGCGCCTTCGTGCGGCGATCGAAAACGCTCCCTTCATGCTGAAACACGCCGGGGAAGCACTGAACGTCACTGCTTCCTTCGGCATCGCCTCGCGCATTACGTCGGTGCTGACCCCGGACCAACTGATGAAACAGGCGGATCTGGCCCTTTACGAGGCAAAGAATACCGGCCGCAACCGCGTGGTCGCCGCGGCCGCGTGACGAATCATTTTCCGCCATTAGGCGCCATTTGCGGGTTTTCCACTGCGGTAAGCGAATTGTTACCGATTTTTAATCTCCGCCTGTGCACTGCGGGGCGAAAAAATTGCAGCCCAATAGCCCAAAATTGGACTCGCCGCGTTGCCGCGGATGTGTTGCCGCGCGATAGTCTTGATAGCGGCAGGCCGTAGCTCAATATGAAATGAAGACTATAAAAAATGCCTATCGCCGACGGGGTCAAATAGATTGCGGCGGCGTCACCTCACGTAAGGGGAAGGGTGGCGTAAGTTATTAAGTTATATTGTCGAATTTCTTGGAAAGAGCAGGCGCTACGCTTCGATCCAAAGCAGAGGCGACAAATCTTTGTATGTCCCAAATCTGGACTTTTAACCATAGAATCAAGATGAGAAAATTCATCATTAAGAATTTGTTGATTTTCTTTCATTTTTGCGCAAATTATCGCTCATAAGAGAAGCGCTCCCGTTGAGGAGTTGTCGATACCCCATGATGCTCAGGTCCGCCGCATCTCCTGGGTCGTGGGGTCGGTCGGCTAGTAGGCAAGTTATAGCGGTTCCTCGTGCCGTTTTGCATGCTGGCCGACCCCCTTTCACGAAAACGCCGCCACTTCCCGAAGATGGAAGGGCGGCGTTTTGTCTGTTTGCGCTATCATTTTTTAAAGACGATTAATCCGGGCAATAAAAAACGCGCAACCCGAAGGCGCGCGCTTTTTTGAAATCCGTCAGGCCAAGTGATTACTTGATCTTGGTTTCCTTGAACTCGACATGCTTCTTCGCAACCGGGTCGTACTTCGTCTTCGTCATCTTGTCCGTCATCGTGCGGCTGTTCTTCGTGGTGACGTAGAAGAAACCGGTGTCAGCCGTCGACAGCAGCTTGATCTTGATTGTTGTAGCCTTGGCCATGGTCGTCCTGCCTCTAAGAAAATGAAAGCCGTGGAAGCCGGATGGGCTCCACGGCAAATCCTGGCGCGAAACTACGAATCCCGCCCGAAAAGTCAAGCCCGTTTTCGAATGAACATCAGTCTGATGCCGGAAAGTAGGGCGTAAAGACCGAAGAAAGCCGCAATCGCCCAGGCAAAACCGTTATTTCCAGCGACATCGATCGCTGCGCCGATCGCCTGCGGCCCGGCCACGGTTCCCATCGCATAACAGAAGACAAAGGCAGCATTGGCCGCAGCAAGATCGGAGCCCGTCAGCCGCGAGCCGAGATGGCTGAGGCCGACCGTATAGAGGCCTGAGACGCAGCCGCCCCAGAAAAGCAGGAGCCCGGCCATCAGCAGCCAGTTGTCGAGCAACAGCGGCAACATCATCGAGCCGATGAAGCCCATCAGCGCCATGCCGGCCAGAAGCGGCCGCTTGTCGGCGATGCGGTCGGAAAGCAGGCCGAGCGGGATCTGAAAGATGACGTTGCCGACGCCCATCATGGTGAGCAGAAGTGCTGCCTGCGATTCGGTGAAATGGGCGCGCACGGCAAAGATCGGAAAAAGCGACAGCCCACCGGCTTCGACCGCGCCGAAGATGAAGACCGCCGCCGTCGCAGTCGGCACCAGGAAAACGTAGCGCATGAAATGCAGCTCCGGTTTTTCCTCGAGCACCGGGCTTTCGTCGCGGGCGATGTAGATCGGGATGGCGGCAAGCAGGATGGCGCCGGCGCCGATCAGGAAGGGGAAGATACCGTCGCTGCCGAGGATCGAAAACAGCAGCGGTCCGGCCGCGAAGCCAAGGGAAAGCACCGTCGCATAGATGCCGAGTACGAAGCCGCGCTTGGAAGGCGGCGAAGCGGCGTTGATCCAGAATTCGGAGAGGATGAACAGCGTCGTCGTCGCGCCGTGGAAGGCGAAACGCAGCGGAAACCACATCCAGAAATCCTGGGCGTAATAGAAACCAAGCGCGCTCAGCGCCGAAATCAGCACAGCCCAGATCATCGTCGGCGCAACGCCGTATTTATGGGCGAGCTTGGTGGTGATCGGTGCGGCGGCCATCGCCGCGACCCCGGCCATCGCCGTGTTGAGCCCGATCAGGGTGGACGAGATACCGCGTTTTTCGAGGATGATGCTGAGGAGGGGCAGACCGAGGCCGATTGCTATGCCAACGGCTGAGATGGACGAGATGGCTGCCACCAGAGAAGGCCAATGGATTTCTTCGACATCGCCCGGTGTGCCGGTTCTCGGCTGAGACATTTATCCATCCTTAGAGAGGTGCGCGAACGAATCGACCGATCCCGTCAGATAGATAGACACGGACGTGCCAAATCCAGGTGACGGATGCCGCTTCGCAGTATTTCCGATGTGAGTGACCATCTGCGGAATGTAAAGCCCGTTCGGGCAAGAAATGCTTACCATGTCAGGTCTTGAGGATCGTCGGCTCCCGCATTTGGGTGGTGGTCGGTGGAGGGCTGGCACTACACGTTAAATATGTCTGGAAGGTGAAGGCGCTAATTCGGCCGGCCGGGGATGTCATAATCGTCCGGACCGTCACTCTCGCCACCGAAGCCGTGCATGCGCAGCGCCCATTGCAGGCCGATGACGCCGCCCTTGATCGGCTGGATCGAGGCAAGCGCGGTGATGACGGTGATCGGCGCCCAGATGGCGAGATGCACCCAGACCGGCAGCACGAAAGTTAGGTCGGTCAGCATATAGCCGCCGACCACGACGTGGCCGAGGACCAGGATGACGATATAGGGCGGCAGGTCGTCGGCGCGTTGGTGATGCATCGCCTCGCCGCAGGCCGCGCAATGATCGGCCGGCTTCAGGAAGGCACGAAAGAGCTTGCCGTTGCCGCAGGCCGGGCAGCGGTTCATCAGCCCGCGCATGATGGAGCGCCCAAGCGGACGCTCGACCTCGGGCGTATCGCCGTAGCGGACGGCCGGATCGGTCGGTGTGCTCATCGCATGTTCCTCTTCGGATCTAAAACATGTCGCGCAAACTGTGCAGCGGTTTCGCGATAACGACACGCGTAAAAACAAGGACCTACAGCGCGGGGGAGCCAATCTGAAAGATTGCGACGCGCTTTAGTGCCGTCCGCGCGGCGGCCTCGTTCCGGGCTTCTTACGAACCTGGCCCCTGTCGCGGCGCCCCGCCTTGTGGAAGGAACGCACCGCAGCCGGCATTTCTCGGCCCTCGCTAATCATCTCGAAACGCAGTGCACCGGCAAGCGGGATCGCTTCGGCAAGTTTCACGGTGACGCTATCGCCCAGGCGATAGCCGAGCCCTGTTCGTTCACCCGAGAGTGCCTGATGCGCCTCGTCATAGATGAAATAATCGCTGCCGAGCGTAGATATAGGGACGAAACCGTCGGCGCCATAGTCCGGCAGGGAAACAAAAAGTCCCGATTTTGTCACGCCCGAGACCCGCCCGGCAAATTCCTCACCGACACGGCCGCTGAGGTGATGCGCGATCAGCCGGTCAACGGTCTCTCGCTCGGCTGCCATAGCCCGGCGCTCGAAGGTCGAGATTTCGGCGGCGATATCGTCGAGTGCCGCCTCTTCTTCGGGCGTGATGCCGCCTTCGCCGAAGCCGAGCGAGCCGACGAGGGCGCGATGCACGATGAGATCGGCATAACGGCGGATCGGCGAGGTGAAGTGGGCGTATTTCATCAGGTTGAGGCCGAAATGGCCGATATTCTCCGGGCCGTAGATCGCCTGGCTCTGCGAACGCAGCACCATCTCGCTCACCATGGTCTGATGCGGCGTGCCGTCCGCCTTCGCCAGGATGCCGTTGAAGTTGTTGGCACGCATGTTGCCGCCCTTGGCAAGCGAGATGCCGAGCGTGGCCAGGAACTCGCGCAGGATCTCCTGCTTGGCAAGCGTCGGGCCGTCATGGATACGGTAGATCAGCGGCTGACGCTTCTTTTCCAAGGTCTCGGCGGCGCAGACGTTCGCCTGAATCATCATCTCTTCGATCAGCTTATGCGCATCGAGGCGTGGCGGCACGACGACCCGGTCGACCGTGCCGTCGGGCTTCAGCAGGATCTTGCGCTCCGGCATATCGAGTTCCAGCGGTTGGCGCCGGTCGCGTCCGCGCTTCATCACCTCATAGGCGTGCCAGAGCGGCTTCAGGATCGGCTCGAGCATCGGTCCGGTCTGATCGTCCGGTTTCCGGTCGATGGCTGCCTGCGCCTGCTGGTAGGAGAGCTTGGCGGCACTCTTCATCATGATGCGATGGAAAGTATGGCCGATCTTGCGGCCTTCCCCGGAAAAGCTCATGCGCACGGCGAGCGCCGGGCGGTCGACGCCTTCTTTCAGCGAGCAGAGATCGTTTGAGATGCGCTCCGGCAGCATCGGCACGACACGATCAGGGAAATAGACCGAGTTGCCGCGCTTCAGCGCCTCGCGGTCGAGCGGCGAATTGGGTCGGACATACCAGGAGACGTCGGCGATCGCGACGGTGACGAGGACGCCGCCGGGATTGTCGGGCGAGGGGTCGAGCTCGGCATAGACGGCGTCGTCATGGTCCTTGGCGTCGGCCGGGTCGATGGTGATCAGCGGCACGTCGCGCCAATCCTCGCGATGCGACATGCTGGCGGGCTTTGCGGCCTCCGCCTCGGCGATAACGGCCGGCGGGAAGACATGCGGGATGCCGTGCGCATGGATCGCGATCATCGAGATCGCCTTTTCCGAACCGACGGAACCGACGACGGAAAGCACCTTGGCGCGCGGCAGGCCGAAACGGCCGAGACGGGCGATTTCGACTTCGACCAGGTCGCCGTCCGTGGCGCCGCCGGTGAAGTCGGGATCGATCACCATCTCCTCGCCGCGCCGTTCGATCGGCAGCAGTCGGCCGCCGCCGCCGGGTGCAGTGCGGAAAACGCCCATCGAGGCGCCGCGGCGCCTGTCGATCACCTTGATGATCCGCGCCGTATAGGCCGGCCCGCCGCGATCGACAGCCGGGAAGATCTTCGCCAGGATGCGGTCGCCGAGCCCGGCGACGGGCGCCTTGCCCTTGCCCTGGCGGCCTGCCGGCGATTGCTGGCGGATGGAAACGGCGGGTGCCACGCCCTGGTCCTCCGGCCATTCCGCCGGCCGGCCGATCAGATCGCCGTCCTTGTCGCGCGTGGTGATATCGAGGACGGTGACAGGCGGCAGCGCACCGGGCCGGATCAGCGACTTGCGGTTCTTCTGCAGCATGCCTTCCTGCTCGAGCTCCTGCAGCATGTGCTTGAGCTCAACGCGGTTGTCGCCCTTCAGGCCGAAAGCCTTGGCGAGTTCACGCTTGGACGCTTTCTGCGGATGATCGGCGATGAAGCGCAGGATCACCTCGCGCGAAGGCAGCGCGCCGTGGACGATGTTCAGCGGCTCGACGGCGGGAGCATCCTTGCCGGCGCGGCCGGTCTTGCCCGGGCGCTTGCCCGCAGGGTTCGTTCTCTCGCGCGGTATTCTGCTCACGTCAGCCCTTTTTCGATTTCGCGGGCGCTTTCGCCTTCGTTGTCTTCGGCTTGGCAGCCGTCTTGGTGCTCTTGGCTTCGGCGGCGGCCGCCTTCGGCTTGGCTTTCGCCTTGGCCGCCTTGCCCGCAGGGGCCTTGCCGGCCTTCTCGGCGATCAGCGCAAGCGCCTCCTCGACGGTGATCGCCTGGGGATCCTTGCCCTTCGGCAGTGTAGCGTTGACCTTGCCCCAATTGACATAAGGGCCGTACTTGCCGTCGCGAACGGTGATGGCGCCGCCATCAGGATGATCGCCGAGCGTCTTCAGCGCTGCCGGCGTGCCGCGCGCACCCCGGCCCGGGGCCTGTTTCGCCTTTTCGGCGATAACAGTCACGGCGCGATTGAGGCCGACCGAGAACACGTCCTCGACGGTTTCCAGATTGGCATAGGAGCCGTCATGCAGGAGGAACGGCCCATAGCGGCCGATGCCGGACGAGATCATCTTGCCCGATTCGGGATGTTTGCCGATATCGCGCGGCAGCGAGATCAGCGCCATCGCCTTTTCATAATCGATGTCCTCGGGCTTCCAGCCCTTCGGGAGCGAAGCGCGCTTGGCTTCCTTGCCGTCGCCGCGCTGGATATAGGGGCCGAAGCGGCCGGAACGCAGCGTCAGCTCCTCGCCTGTCGTCGGATCGGTGCCGAGGTTCTTCGGCTCGTTGAGTGCCGCACCGTCCGCTTCTCCGCCGTTTTCGGAAGAGAGCTGGCGGGTGTAGTTGCAGTCCGGATAGTTCGAGCAGCCGACGAAGGCGCCGTATTTGCCGAGCTTCAGCGACAGGTTGCCGGTGCCGCAGACCTGACAGATGCGCGGATCGCTACCGTCCTCCCGTTTCGGGAAGACGAGGGGTGCCAGCGCCTCGTTCAGCGAATCGAGCACGTTGGTGACGCGCAGTTCCTTGGTGTCCTCGATCTGGGCGAAGAAATCCTTCCAGAAATCGCGCAGCACCTGCTTCCAGTTCAGCTCGCCGGCGGAAATCCGGTCAAGCTTCTCTTCGAGATCGGCGGTGAAGTCGTATTCGACATATTTGGTGAAGAAGCTCTCGAGGAAGGCGGTCACCAGCCGGCCCTTGGCCTGCGGGATCAGCTTGCGCTTGTCGATCGTCACATAGTCGCGGTCGCGCAGTGTCGCGAGCGTCGCGGCATAGGTGGAGGGGCGGCCGATGCCGAGCTCTTCCATCTTCTTGATCAGCGAGGCCTCCGAATAGCGCGGCGGCGGTTCGGTGAAATGCTGCGTCGAATTGATCTTCTGCTTGGCGAGCGCCTCGCGCGCATTGATCTCCGGCAGGCGGCCATCCTCGTCGCCGTCGTCGCTCTGCTCGCCATCTTCCTTCTGGTCGGTATAGGCGGCGATGAAACCATCGAAGCGGATGACCGAACCGACGGCGCGCAGACCGGCTTTCTCGCCCTTGTTGTCGGCGGTGATTTCAGCCGTCGTGCGCTCGATCTCGGCCGACGCCATTTGGCTGGCGATGCCGCGTTTCCAGATCAGCTCGTAGAGCCGGATCTGGTCGGCATCGAGGAATTTGCGCACACGGTCGGGCGAACGATAGAAATCAGTCGGTCGGATCGCCTCGTGCGCCTCCTGGGCGTTCTTCGCCTTGGTCGAGTAGAAGCGCGGCTTTTCCGGCATATAGCGCTCGCCGAACTGGTCGACGATGGCGCTGCGCGCCGCGTCGATCGCCTCGGGCGCCATCTGCACGCCGTCGGTTCGCATATAGGTGATGAGACCGACCGTCTCGCCGCCGATATCGACGCCCTCATAGAGCTTCTGGGCAACCTGCATGGTGCGCGAGGCCGAGAAGCCGAGGTTGGAGGAGGCGGCCTGTTGCAGCGTCGAGGTCGTGAAGGGCGGTCCGGGATTACGCTTGACCGGCTTCGCCTCGACTGAGTCGACGACGTAGCTCGCACCTTCGAGCAATGCCTTCAGCCGGCCGGCATCTTCGCCGTTGCCGATTGCGCGCGGCTGCAGCCGTTTGCCGTTCGCCGAAACCAGCCTCGCCTCGAACTCGTCGCCGCGCGGCGTCTTCAGCAGCGCCGAGATGTTCCAGTATTCTTCCGAGATGAAGCGCTCGATCTCGGATTCGCGGTCGCAAACGAGGCGCAGTGCCACCGACTGGACGCGGCCGGCCGAACGCGCGCCGGGCAGCTTGCGCCAGAGAACCGGTGAAAGGTTGAAGCCGACGAGGTAGTCGAGTGCGCGCCGAGCGAGATAAGCGTCGACCAGAGGCACATCGAGATCGCGTGGCGCAGCCATCGCGTCGAGCACTGCCTTTTTGGTGATCGCGTTGAAGACGACGCGCTTGACCGACTTGCCGGTGAGCGCGCGCTTCTTGTTCAGCATGTCGAGAACATGCCAGGAAATCGCCTCTCCTTCGCGATCCGGGTCGGTCGCGAGAATGAGGCCGTCCGAGGATTTCAACGCGTCGGCAATGTCCTTCATGCGCTTGGCGGAGGCGCTGTCGACCTCCCAAAGCATTTCGAAGTCCTGATCAGGAAGAACTGAGCCGTCCTTGGCAGGCAGATCGCGCACATGGCCGAAGGAGGCGAGCACTTTGTATCCCGGACCCAGATACTTATTGATCGTCTTGGCCTTGGCAGGCGATTCCACCACTACAACATTCATGATGATTCTCTAAAAAGGAAACGACGCCAGCGTTGAAGCCAGCGCGACACACACCGCAACATGGATATCGGCCCTCCGACATGGACAGGGAAATCGCCGCGGTCAAGGGGTTTGCTACAATTTTACCTCTTGTGTTCGCTGCAGCCAAAGGGAGATTGTCGGTAAAATACAATTTTAGATATGCTGTCGAAGGTTTTCGACTCAGCGTTTGGCAATTCGAAAGCCGCCACCCGATGTCGTACTCAGGTTCAATCTGAAAGCGAGACGAGGCCGCCCTGATGCCGGTGCAGCCTGCCGGCGATATCAAGCTCCAGAAGGATGAGATAGACCGCGGATGCCGACAGGCCGGTATGGCGGATGACGTCGTCGATCTCGACCGGCGTCGGCCCGAGCGCATCGATGATGCGGTTTCGATCGGAATCACCTGGTGGCACCGACATTGCCTTGCCGTCAGGTGCCAGTTCCTCCGCCATCGATGACGGGAACAGCTCGAATTGCGCAAGCGGCGCCAGGGCCTCGATGACATCGGCGGGTGCGGTGACGATCGAAGCGCCGTCCTTCAGCAGGCCGTTGGTGCCATGGCAGCGCGGATCGAGTGGCGAGCCAGGCACGGCAAACACCAGGCGGCCGAACTCGCCGGCAAGCCGCGCCGTGATCAGCGAGCCCGAACGCGTCGCCGCTTCAATGACGACGAGGCCGAGCCCGATGCCGGCGATCAGCCGGTTTCGGCGTGGGAAGTCGCGGGCGCGGGGTTCCCAGCCGAAGGGCATCTCGCTCACCGCCAGGCCATTGCCGCCGGTTATCTCTTCGAGCAGGCCGATATTCTCCGGCGGGTAGGGTTGGTCGAGGCCGCCGGCGAGTGCTGCGATCGTGCCTGTGTCGAGGCTTGCCCGGTGGGCGGCGGTGTCGATGCCGCGTGCCAGGCCGGAGACCACGGTGTAACCCGCCCGGCCGCAGTCACGCGCCACCATCGCTGCGAATTTCGCGCCTGCGATCGAGGCATTGCGCGAGCCGACGATGCCGACGGCCGGTCGTTTGGCAGCGGCAAGTGCGCCCTTGACGGCCAGAAGCGGCGGCGCGCCGTCGATCTGCTTCAGCGCTTGCGGATAGTCCGGCTCACCGATGCCGACGAAGCGGGCCCCGAAGCGACGCGCCGCTTCCAGTTCCCGATGCGCCTCGGCCTCGCTGGCGATGCGGATTGCCCGTGTGGCGCCGCCACGCGCCGAAAGCTCCGGCAGTGCGGCAAGTGCTGCCTCGGCCGAACCGAAATGATTGATGAGGTCACGAAAGGTGGCGGGGCCGATATTGTCGGAACGGATGAGGCGCAGCCAGGCAATTCTTTGCCGCTCGGTCAGCACGACGCCTTTTGGTTCGGCGTTCAGCGCATCCATTATCCCTTCGCCCCGATCTTGCTTTCCGTCCCGCCCATCAGGCGAGAAATATTTGCCTTGTGCTTCCAGTAGGAGATGAGGGTCATGATTGCCATCACTGCCGCAACTTTTTCGTTGCCCAATATCCACAGGGCAACTGGAATGACAAGCATGGCAACCAGCGCCGACAGTGAGGAGTAGCGGGTGGTGAAGGCGACCGCCAGCCAGACGGCGGCGAAGAGCACGACCATGATCGGCGCGACGCCGAGCAGGGTGCCGATATAGGTGGCGACACCTTTGCCGCCCTTGAAGCCGATCCAGACCGGGAAAAGATGGCCGATAAAGGCGAAGAAGCCGGCGATGATCGCGGCTTCCTCACCGAGGAAATAGCCGACGACCCAGGCCGCGGCCGATGCCTTCAGCGCATCGAGCAACAGCGTCGCCGCGGCGAGCGTCCGGTTTCCTGTTCTCAGCACATTGGTCGCGCCGATATTGCCGGAGCCGATGCTGCGCACGTCGCCGAGGCCGGCGGCGCGCGTGAGGATCAGGCCGAACGGGATCGAGCCGAAGAGATAACCGATAACGGCGGCGGCAAGCGCGATCGGCAGCGTGATCTGCCATGACATGAGATTGGATAACATATGTCCCCTCAGCCTCTCCGTGGCCTATCCTCGAGTCAGCCTTCTCCCGTTGCGGGATGGACGGCGATCGTGTCGGTTCTAAATTGCGTGGACAAGCTTTCCCGAGACGTATGTCGCGACCGCCCGCCCACTGAAGCGCGCATCCTCGAACGGCGTATTCTTCGAGCGGGAGAGAAGCATGTCTTTGGCGACAAGCCAAGGCTCATCGAGATCGATCAGCGCGATATCGGCCGCAGCGCCCGGCTTCAGCGTGCCGGCATTCAGGCCGAAAATCTGAGCGGGGCGGGTCGACATAGCGTCGATCAGGCGCATTAGGCTCACCTGGCCGCCATGATGAAGTCTGAGCGCTGCCGCCAGCATGGTTTCGAGGCCGATCGCGCCATCCTCTGCCTCGCCGAAGGGCAGGCGCTTCGTATCGACATCCTGCGGGTCGTGCGAGGAGACGATGATATCGATCGCACCGCTCGCAACGGCGTCGGCCATCGCCACCCGGTCGTCTTCCGGGCGCAGCGGCGGATAGAGCTTGAAGAAGGTGCGGTATTCGCCGATGTCGTTTTCGTTGAGCGCCAGATTGTTGATCGAGATGCCGCAGGTCACCTTGGCGCCGCGGCTGCGGGCACGCTCGATCGCCTCGACCGATTCCGGCACCGAGATCATCGCGGCGTGATAACGGCCGCGCGTCAGCTGCGCGATCCTGAGATCGCGTTCGAGCGGGATGAGCTCGGCTTCCTTTGGAATGCCGGAGAGCCCGAGCCAGCTGGCAAAAAGCCCCTCATGCATGACGCCGTTGGCGCCGAGATATTTGTCGCGCGTCTCGCAGGAGACGACGGCGCCGAATTCGCGCGCATAGGTCATGATCCGGCGCAGCACCTGCGTGTCGTGGACGCTGGAATGGGCATCGGTGAAGGCAACGGCGCCCGCCTGCATCAACAGGCCGATCTCCGTCATCTCCTCGCCGGCAAGGCCCTTGGTGATGGCGGCTGCTGGATAGACGTTGACGTCGGCCGTATCCCGCGCCGTCTTCTTGACGAATTCGACGAGCGCGATGTCATCGATGATGGGATCGGTGTCCGGCATCATGATGATCGAGGTGACGCCGCCGGCCGCCGCCGCCCGGCTCGCCGAGGCGATCGTCTCACGGTGCTCGCCGCCGGGTTCGCCGACATGGACGCGCGCATCGACAAGGCCGGGCGTCGCGACAAGGCCCGTGCAGTCGCGGATGACGGCTCCATCAGGTGCACCCTGGTTTTGCGCCTTGTGGCCCGCGGCGAGAATCACGCCGTTTTCGGCAATGATCGTCCCGACCTCGTCGAGATTGCGCGACGGGTCGATGATGCGGACGTTCTTGAGGACGATCGGGTTGCTCATGCCATCATTCCATCGCTTCGGGGACCCTGGTTCTGCGAGACGAGCAGCGTCTCCATGACGGCCATGCGCACCGCGACCCCCATCTCCACCTGTTCGGCGATCACGCTCTGCGGCCCGTCCGCCACTTCCGAAGCGATTTCGACGCCGCGGTTCATCGGGCCGGGATGCATGACCAGCGCATCCTCCTTGGCCGCCTTCAGCGTTTCGGCGTCGAGCCCGTAGAAGTGATAGTATTCGCGCACTGAAGGCACGAAGGCGCCGGACATGCGCTCGCGCTGCAGCCGCAGCATCATCACCACGTCGGCGTCCTTCAGCCCTTCCTTCATCGAATGGAAGACCTCGACGCCCATCTCGGCGATGCCCGCAGGCAGGAGAGTCGCGGGCGCAACGACACGCACGCGGGCGCCCATGGCGTTGAGCAGCAGGATATTGGAGCGCGCCACCCGCGAATGCAGCACGTCGCCGCAGATCGCCACGATGATGCGCGACAGCTTGCCCTTGGCGCGGCGGATCGTCAGCGCGTCGAGCAGTGCCTGGGTCGGATGTTCGTGCTGCCCGTCGCCGGCATTGACGACCGAGCAGGAGACTTTCTGGGCAAGAAGGGCGGCCGCACCGGCGCTCGAATGGCGGATCACCAGCACGTCGGGGCGCATCGCATTCAGCGTCATTGCCGTATCGATCAGCGTTTCGCCTTTCTTCACAGAGGAGTTGCCGACCGACATGTTCATGACGTCGGCGCCGAGCCGCTTGCCGGCAAGCTCGAAGGAGGCCTGCGTGCGGGTTGATGCCTCGAAGAAGAGGTTGATCTGCGTCAGCCCGCGCAGCGTCGACGTTTTCTTCTCTCTCTGGCGGCTGATCTTGACGGCCTCGTCCGCCTTGTCGAGAAGATAGGTGATATCCTGCTCGGTGAGGCCCTTGATGCCGATGAGGTGGCGGTGGGGGAAAAAGACCATGACCCTGCCTCTTGCTGTCTCTGGCGGGTCTATAAAGAGTGCTGCCCGCCGGGGCAAGCATGTGCTGTGGGCAAAGGCTTATGTCCCCATGCATTTTCGCCCGAATTCCGATAGAGCAGAATGAACCGAATCATAACTTCCGGTTTCCCTTTGCCGGGCTCTTACACTAGAAGCGAATTATGACCTCCGCCAACCGGACTGACGACAAACTCGCAGAACTCAACCAGCCGAGCCTGTGGTCCGGCATCAACGCCTATCGGTCCGATCCGCTGATCGTCGACCTGACGGCGGCCCTGCCGCGCGGCATCCGCGAAGACCTGGAAAACATGGGCCGCTACGTCACCTCGCCGGAGGCGCAGGAGATGGCGCGCATGGCAAACCAGGGCGCGCCGCAGCTGCGCACCCACGGTCCGCGCGGTGAACGCCTCGACGTCGTCGAATTCCATCCTGCTTGGCATGCATTGATGCGCCGTTCCATGTCGGTCGGCCTGCATTCCTCCGTCTGGGATCCCCAGGCCGATACCGACGCCAAGGACGAGGCCCACAAGGTTCGCGCCGCGCGGTTTTATCTGACGTCGCAGCTGGAATCCGGCCATCTTTGCCCGCTGACGATGACGAGCGCCTCCGTTGCGGCGCTCTCGGCTTCGCCCGCGGTCCAGAAGGACTGGGCGCCGAAAATCCTCTCACGCAAATATGATTCGTCGAACAAGCCCGCCATGCAGAAATCCGCCGTGACCATCGGCATGGGCATGACGGAAAAGCAGGGCGGCACGGATGTGCGCGCCAACAGGAGCGCTGCCGAAAAGGTCAGCGAGGGCATCTACCGGCTGTCCGGGCACAAGTGGTTCATGTCGGCGCCGATGAGCGATGCCTTCATCATGCTGGCGCAGACGAAGGAGGGCATGGGCTGCTTTCTCGTGCCGCGCCTTCTGGAGGATGGTTCCGCCAACGGCCTGCAATTCCAGCGGCTGAAGGACAAAGTCGGCAACCGCTCTAACGCCTCTTCCGAGGTCGAGTTTACAGACACGTTCGGTTTCCTGCTCGGTGGGCCGGATGCCGGCATCCGCACCATCCTCGACATGGTGACGCTGACCCGGCTCGACTGCGCGCTGGCCTCGTCAGGCATGATGCGCGCCTCGCTCGCCGAAGCCGTGCACCACACCCGCGGCCGCAGCGTCTTCGGCAAGATGCTCGTCAACCAGCCGATCATGACGCGCGTGCTCGCCGACATGGCACTCGATGTCGCCGCCGCGACGGCACTGTCCTTCCGTCTAGCCGACGCCTTCGACAAGGCGCGCGGCAACGCCGAGGAGGCGGCCTATGCCCGCGTCATGACGCCGGTCGCCAAATACTGGTGCTGCAAGATCGCGCCCGCGCTGATCTACGAGGCGATGGAATGCATCGGCGGCAACGGCTACATCGAAGAGCGCCCGATCGCCCGCCATTACCGCGAGGCTCCCGTCAACGCCATCTGGGAAGGCTCGGGCAACGTCATGGCGCTCGACGTGCTGCGCGTGCTCAACCGCGGCAAGGATCTGTTCGAAACGGTCTTTGCCGGCCTTGCCCGCGATCTTGGCCCCGCCGGCAAGAAGACGATCGACGTGCTGCGCGCCGCAATCGCGCTGTGCGAACAGGATGAGGGCGCCGCGCGCCTGCTTGTCGAGCAGCTGGCGCTCGCCGCCGGTGCAGCCGAACTCTATCGCCTTGGGGCAGGGCGCATTGCCGATGCCTTCATCGAGACGCGTCTTGCCGGCGGCTGGCGCTCCACCTACGGCATGCTCGATTCCCGCTTCGACGCCAGCTACATCGTCGACCTGCTCTACCCGCCGGCGGCTTGATCGCAGGCGGTAATCAGGGTGGGTTGCGCTCCTGGGTGGCGCGGAGGGCGTTCGTTTGGAGCCGCCGCTCATTCCCCCATCCGAAACGACTGTCTGGTTCGTCCGGTCGCTTTGAGATCAGGCGATCCTGAGGCCGAGATGCTCGGCCATCGGATTGAAATCCCGATCGTCATGCAGGAGTGCATGGCCTTCATGGATGCAGAAGGTGCCGATGATCACATCGATGGTCTTGCGCACCGTGACGCCACGCTCCCGCAGCAGGCGGTAGTTGCGAGCCGCCTGGACCGCGAGGTCATCGTTAAGCATCGGGCGGATGGTGAACTTGCGCAGGCTCTGTTCGATGATGGCTGCATGGCGTTCGCTGCGCGCACCTTGGAGCACTTCCAGAAGGATCAGGTCACCGACGATAACATCTGATGGATCCTCGATGTTCTGCAGACGCCGCATGGCGGCGCTTTCTATCCCACGCATATGCGCTATCCAGACCGAACTATCGACAACGATCACCGTTTTTCGTCCGGCCGGTCGTTACGCATCTCGTCGAGGTCACCTTCCCAGCCTATTCCTGCAAGATTTGCGATCGCATTGCGCCGGCTATGCTTTTCAACGAGGCTTCGCAAGGCCTGCTCGACCGTGGCCTTTTTCGTCGCCAATCCCGTGGCGGTCATTGCCGCGTTGAGCAAGGCATCATCGATATCGATATTAGTCCGCATTTTTACTCCATGTGTATAGTCTTCGTAAAATATACACATCAACGCGACGGGGTTCAAGACTACTGACGATATCGTTCCCATAAAAGAAAATCCGGCCACGTCGCCGCGGCCGGATTTCAGTGTTTACGTCCGAAAATCAGCGTTCAGAAGAAGCCACGGCGCTGCCACCAGCCGGCTTTCTTCGGCTTGCCGTCATCGCCTTCGCCATTCTCGACGCGGGTGGATTTCACCGTCGGCTCGGAGGAGGAGATGTTGGATTCGCGGTTGGCGCGAACCGGCTTTGCTTCTTCCTGAACGGCCGTTTCGAGATCGGCGGAGGCTTCCACCAATTCCGGCTCGGGCTCGACCGCAGGGGCCGTCTCTGCAACCGGTTCCTCGACCGGCGCTGCAGCCGGTTTGCGGCGGCCGCGGGCACGGGCGGGCTTCACCTCTTCGGTTATGACAGGCGCGCTCTCCACGGCTGCCATCGCGGCCTGGCCTTCGTCGGCCTGTTCGGCAATCGCTTCGACCGCTACGGCTTCGCCCGGAGCGCCGTCGTTCGAAACGTCGTCGCCTTCGTCCTCGTCGCCACCATTGTCTTCACCGGCTTCGCCAGCCGTCAGTTCGGAACCATCCTCGGCGCGATTGCGACGGCCGCCACGCTTGCCGCGACGGCGGCGCTTGCGGCGCTGCGATTCCTCGCTTTCAGCGCGTGTCTCGGGCGTGGCTTCGGTGTTTTCATCACCTTCGCCGCCCTCGTCGTCGCCGTCCTCATCCTCGTCGCCGGCTTCGCCTGCCGATACCGGCTGTTCGGCATTG
>NZ_JACCEY010000043.1:43554-86341 GCF_013591995.1 Rhizobium sp. WYCCWR 11146 | reverse complement strand
GGCGGCGCCTGCGGCGCTTGCGCTTGCGATTTCCGTCGGCTTCGCTTTCCGCGCGGGCCGCAACGGGCCGCTCGGAAACGGCCGGCTTTTCCTCGAGTTCCTCGTCTTCCTCCTCATCCACTTCGATGACGATATCGTCGTCGTCATCCTCGGGAATGGCTGCGAAGTTGAAGAGGGTTTCAATCTTGACCGGGTTTTCCACCGGCTCGCCGCGATCGATCGCGAAATGTTGCGCGCCGACCGAGCCGTCCGCATCGATGATGATCGCGACGCCGAAGCGGCTCTCATAATCGACGATCGTCTGGCGCTTGTGGTTGAGCAGGTAGAGCGCGATGTCAGGCGTGGTGCGCACGGTGATGTTGTGCGTGGTGTTCTTGAGCAGATATTCCTCGATGCCGCGCAGGACATGCAGCGCGACGGAGGACTGCGAACGCACATGGCCGCTGCCGCCGCAATGCGAGCACACCTGCGTGGTCGATTCGAGAACTGAAGCGCGGATGCGCTGGCGCGACATTTCGAGCAGGCCGAAATGCGAGATCCGGCCGACCTGGATGCGGGCGCGGTCGTTCTTCAGGCATTCCTTCAGCTTCTTCTCGACGGCGCGGTTGTTGCGCTTCTCTTCCATGTCGATGAAGTCGATGACGATCAGGCCGGCAAGGTCGCGAAGGCGAAGCTGGCGGGCGACTTCGTCTGCAGCCTCGAGGTTCGTCTGCAGCGCGGTGTCCTCGATCGAATGTTCGCGGGTCGAGCGGCCGGAGTTGACGTCGATCGAGACCAGCGCTTCGGTCTGGTTCATGATCAAGTAGCCGCCAGATTTCAGCGTCACCTGCGGCTGCAGCATGCGGTCGAGCTGAGCCTCGATGCCGGAACGCGAAAAGATCGGATGGATGTCGCGGTAGGGCTGAACCACCTTGGCATGGCTCGGCATCAGCATCTTCATGAAGTCTTTCGCTTCACGATAGCCTTCTTCGCCGGAAACGATGACTTCGCTGATATCCTTGTTGTAGAGGTCGCGGATCGAACGCTTGATCAGCGAGCCTTCCTCATAGACGAGGCAGGGAGCGGTGGACGCCAGCGTCAGCGTGCGCACATTCTCCCAGAGGCGCATCAGATATTCGAAGTCGCGCTTGACCTCGACCTTGGTGCGGTTGGCACCGGCGGTGCGAAGGATGACGCCCATGCCCTGCGGCACCTCGAGCAGGCGCGCAATTTCCTTCAGGCGCTTGCGGTCGGCAGGATTGGTGATCTTGCGGGAAATGCCGCCGCCGCGCGCCGTGTTCGGCATCAGCACGGAATAGCGGCCGGCGAGCGAGAGATAGGTGGTAAGGGCTGCACCCTTGTTGCCGCGCTCTTCCTTGGCGACCTGCACGAGCAGGATCTGGCGGCGCTTGATGACTTCCTGAATGCGGTACTGCTTGCGCGGCTTGCGCTGCACGCGGTCCGGCACTTCTTCCATCGCGTCTTCGGCGCCGACGGATTCGATGACTTCCTCTTCACCGTGATCGTCATCGTCGTCGTCGTCATCGTGGCGACGCTTGCTGGTATCGACGTCCTCGGAGATCGAGTCAGTTTCCACCATCGCGGCCATCGCGCCGCCGGTCGAACCGTCATCCTCATTGTCGACGCTCGAAGCGCCTTCGGCTTCGACGTCTGTGGGAACAGCGTCCTCGGTCGCGGTCGTCTCGGCAACCGGTTCTACGACCTTCTTGCGGCTGCGGCGCGGCCTGGCCTTCTTGGCCGGCGCTTCCTCGGTGGCCTCGGGTGATGCCGCGGCCTCTACCGCTGCGGTCTCTTCCGTTACGGCAGCCGTTTCCGGGGTCTCTGCCGGCACGATGCCGACATCCGGCTGATCCTGCTTGGAAAGATCGACCATCGGCGCGGTTTCGACATGCTCGACGTCTTCGTCGCGGCGATGCTCCTCGGCTTCGGCCCGAAGCAGTGCCTGACGGTCGGCAAGCGGTATCTGATAATAGTCGGGATGGATTTCGGCGAAGGCCAGGAAGCCGTGCCGGTTGCCGCCGTAATCGACGAAGGCGGCCTGCAGCGAGGGTTCGACCCTCGTTACCTTTGCAAGATAGATGTTGCCGCGGATCTGCTTCTTGTGCTGGGACTCGAAGTCAAATTCTTCTATGCGGTTCCCGCGAACGACAACGACGCGCGTCTCTTCCTCGTGAGACGCATCGATAAGCATTTTGTCTGCCATGTAAGCTGTGCTCCTCGGCGTGGCCGCGAGAGCGCATTCCCGACTGCTGTTGAAACAGAAAGAATGCGGTCCACTGTGGCCGCGCCGGATAATGAAAGTCGCGCCTGATGCGAGGGGGAGGGCAGCAGCCAGACCGCAGCCGGAACCATTTCGGTCCGGGGCCTGTACACTTCAGATAAAACCTGCTGCGAAACCATCAACAACCAAGCGTGATCGACAAATACGAAGACCCGTTCGGGTCCGATGAGTTTGCTCCCTGAGAGCGTGGTGGCTGATCCACCAATGAATTCCGACAATAAGCCGGAAAATCAGGATCCAGTTCTAGGGATTAAGCGCATGAGACGGCGGACGATGACCGGTGTGGCGCCAGGTCCTGATCTGGCTGGCAGCCTTTGCGGCGACTCTATCCCGTCAACACTTTACCCTGAAATTCGTTGTATGTTTTCTGTGTCACAATAGCAAGGGAAAAGCCAAATGTGCCATAATATTGATGGATTTCGCAACGCATACAAACTGGGGATAAAGTGATCGCGATTCGGCAGGCTGCAGCGGGTGTTTCGTCACAGGACGTTGGCCGCAGCCGCGTCGGGTCCATTGCAATACAGATAGGGTGTGGCGGTTTATTGTTTAAGAGGGCTCGGATCGCGGCGAAATCCGCAGCGCGGCGATCGACATTCGCAAGGCGGGTTCTGGCGGCGCTTTTGGCTGCTAGTCTGCTGCCGGCCGCTGCCAGCTCTGTCGAAGCCAGGGATCCGCTGCTTGCCTACGGTGCGCGCATCGTCGGCGACGACGCAAGGACCCGCATCGTCATCGATTTCGATCGAGAGCCGCGTTTCTCAGTCCACTATATCGCCAATCCGGAACGCATCGTTGTTGACTTGCCGGCTACAGCCTTCGGTTTTCCGGCGAAAGATCTTGCCGCCCGCGGCCTGTTCAAGGATATCCGCTACGGCAAGATGGACGAAGAGAGCGCCCGCATCGTGCTGACGACGGCAGGGCCGGTGAAGCTGGCGCTTGCCAAGGTGCAGGCCGATGAGACGGGCAACGGCCATCGCCTGGTGCTCGATGCGGAGATGATCGACAAGAAGGCCTTTGCCGAACTGGTGAAGACGCAATCCTGGAGCGATCGGACCGAGGCAGCGCAGACGACGAGCGCCATTCCGGCACCGCAAAAGGCTGCTCCCGGCGATTTCGTCATCGCCGTCGACGCCGGCCATGGCGGCATCGACACCGGCGCGATCGGCGTCGACACCAAGACCGAGGAAAAGCAGGTGACGCTTGCCTTCGCCAAGGCTTTGACCGACCGCTTGAACAAGGAACCGGGCATCAAGGCTTTCCTGACGCGCGAGGACGACGAGTTCCTGTCGCTTTCGCAGCGCGTGCTGATCGCCCGCCAGAACCATGCTGGCCTCTTCATTTCGCTGCATGCCGATACGCTGAAGCAGAAGGATATCCGCGGCGCCACCGTCTACACGATCTCCGACAAGGCATCCGACAAGCTCGCCGCCGACCTTGCCGAACGCGAAAACCTCTCCGACCAGATCGCCGGCAAGGAGACGGTTGCCGAGCCGCCCGAGGTTGCCGACATCCTGCTCGATCTGACGCGGCGCGAGACCCAGGCCTTCTCTATCTCGCTGGCCGAGAGTGTGCTGAATTCTTTCAAGGATCAGGTCGGCACTATCAACAATCCGCACCGTCATGCCGGCTTCCGCGTGCTGCAGGCGCCCGACGTGCCGTCGATCCTTCTCGAGATCGGGTTCCTCTCGAATGCCGAGGACGAGAAACTGCTGCTCGACGAGGCTTGGCGCGGCAAGATCGCCGGTCTCTTGACCGACGCAGTCAAGCGATACCGCGCCGCCGTCATGGCGAATGGCGGCTGACGGCCGCCCAAAAATCTGTAGCGGCTGCGGCACGGCGGCCGCATAAAAACAAAGATTCATAAAAACAAATATTTAAGTGCGCCGCATGAATCAGATTCTGAGCAAGATACCTCAGATTGGCGGCGGCGACGGGCGTTGCTTGGATGTGACAGTTCTAATGAAACGCGGCCGCAGCGGTGAATGCGGCGCAGGAAGCCCTATTTTGCTCACATTCGCGCCGTTACTCCGGCTTATGTTTCGTAAGCCTTGAGCGCGGAATCGGCTTGTGGCGGTAGCGCTCATAGAGTAAGCCGCGCAACGTGCAAATTGCCTTGATCTGTGCAATCGTTGCGGCTGCGCCGATTGAAGATCGAAAAGACCGGTAGCTGAAATATGGTTAGACTTTTTGGATATTTCTTCGGAATGGCCTGCGTCCTGTTTCTGGTCGCGGCGGCGGGTGTTGCCATCTATCTCGCCAACGTCGCGAAGGATCTCCCGGACTATGCCGTTCTGAACAGCTATGCGCCGCCGGTGACCACCCGCGTCCATGCCGGCAACGGCGCTTTGATGGCCGAATACGCCAAGGAAAAGCGTCTCTTCCTGCCGATCCAGGCCGTCCCCGACCGCGTCAAGGCCGCGTTCCTGTCGGCCGAAGACAAGAATTTCTACAATCATCCGGGTGTTGATCTCACCGGTCTCGGCCGCGCAATCCTCGTCAACCTGCAGAATTTCGGTTCCGGCCGCCGCCCGGTCGGCGCCTCGACCATCACCCAGCAGGTGGCCAAGAACTTCCTTTTGAGCTCGGACCAGACGATCGACCGCAAGATCAAGGAAGCGATCCTCTCCTTCCGCATCGAGCAGGCCTACAGCAAGGACAAGATCCTCGAGCTCTATCTGAACGAGATCTTCTTCGGCATGAATTCCTACGGCATCGCCGGCGCCGCACTCACCTATTTCAACAAATCCGTAACAGAACTGACCGTCGCCGAGGCCGCCTATCTCGCCTCGCTGCCGAAGGGGCCCGCCAATTACCATCCTTTCCGCCATCCGGAAGCTGCGCTCGAGCGTCGCAACTGGGTGATCGACCGGATGGTCGAGAACGGCTATGTCAGCCAGCCTGACGGTGAGGAAGCCAAGAAGCAGCCGCTCGGCGTCACCGCCCGCACCACCGGCCCCTCGCTCTTTGCTTCGGATTATTTCGCCGAAGCCGTGCGCCGCCAGCTGATCGACCAGTACGGCGAAAAGGTCCTCTATGAGGGCGGCCTTTCGGTGCGCACGTCGCTCGATCCGCAGATGCAGATCGCTGCCCGCAAGGCGCTGCAGGACGGTCTGGTCACTTACGACGAGCGCCGCGGTTTCCACGGCCCGATCAAGCAGATCGATGCGAGCGGTGATTGGGGCAAGGCGCTTGCCGATATTCCCGCACTGTCCGATGTGCCGGAATGGCGGCTTGCCGTGGTACTCGCCGTGTCAGACAGCACCGTCGACATCGGCCTGCAGCCGGCCAAGGATGGCAGCGGCAAGGTTGCGGCCGACCGTCAACGCGGCACGATCGACGCCAAGAACATGCAGTGGGCCTTCCGTTCGGCCGACGGCGCCCGCAAGACCACGAAATCGCCGGTCGGCGCTGTGTCCCCCGGTGACGTTGTCTATGTCGCAAAGCTCGGTGACGACGCGTCGACCTCTTATCGCCTGCAGCAGCCGCCGAAGGTGCAAGGTGGCCTGGTCGCCATGGATCCGAAGACCGGCCGCGTGCTCGCCATGGTTGGCGGCTTCTCCTACGCCCAGTCCGAATTCAACCGCGCCACCCAGGCGATGCGCCAGCCGGGCTCCTCGTTCAAGCCTTTCGTCTACGCGGCGGCGATGGACAATGGTTATACGCCGGCTTCGGTCATCATGGACGCGCCGATCGAAATCGTCTCGGGCGGCCAAGTCTGGAGGCCGGAAAACTACGGCGGCGAATCCGGCGGCCCGTCGACATTGCGTTCGGGCATCGAGCATTCGCGCAACCTGATGACGGTGCGCCTCGCCAACGACCTCGGCATGAACATCGTCGCGGAATATGCCGAGCGCTTCGGCATTTACGATCACATGATGCCGGTTCTCTCCATGTCGCTCGGCGCTGGCGACACGACGGTGCTGCGCATGGTTTCGGCCTATTCGGTCATCGCCAATGGCGGCAAGCAGATCAAGCCGACATTGATCGACCGCATCCAGGATCGCTACGGCAAGACGATCTTCAAGCATGAGGAGCGTCTCTGCGAGGGCTGCAATGCCGGTGACTGGCAGAACCAGGAAGAGCCGAATGTCGTCGACAATCGCGAAACCGTTCTCGATCCGATGACCGCGTACCAGATCACCTCGATGATGCAGGGCGTCATCCAGCGCGGCACCGCTGCCGGCAAGATCGATCTCGGCGGTCGCGACGTCGCCGGAAAGACCGGCACCACCAATGACGAGAAGGATGCCTGGTTCGTTGGCTTCACCCCGGATCTGGTCGCCGGCCTCTATATGGGCTTCGATACGCCGGGCCCGCTCGGCCGCGGCGGCACCGGCGGCGGTCTCTCCGCCCCGATCTTCAACGAATTCATGCAGGCTGCCGTCAAGGACACGCCGGAATCGAAATTCGTCATTCCATCAGGAATGAACCTGATTTCGATCGACCGCAAGACCGGCATGGCGGCTGGCGAAGGCGATCCGAACACCATCATCGAGGCCTTCAAGCCCGGCACCGGCCCAGCCGACAGCTTCTCCGTGATCGGCATGGACAGCACCATGGCGCCGGAGGAAATCCTGAAGACCTCGCCGCAGGCGAACCAGGCCGTCCAGACCGGCACGCCCGGCCTGTTCTGACCGAGGCTTGAATTTTGCACGCCCGCCGCGGCCCTTTACATCCGCGGCGGGCGTCTCTATGTCACCAGCACCTGAAGAAGACCGAGACAGAGAAGCAGGAAAATGCGAGCGGAAATCGAAAACGTGGTCGATGAAACCAAGCAGGCTATCACCCTGCTGAGGAGGCATCTTTGACTGGGACCAGGCGATAAGACGGCTGGACTGGTTGAACAACAAGGCAGAGGATCCGAACCTCTGGAACGACGCTTCCGAAGCGCAGAAGCTGATGCGCGAGCGCCAGCAGCTCGATGACGGCATCAACGGCGTCAAGCAGCTTGAGCAGCAGCTGAACGACAATATCGAGCTGATCGAGCTTGGCGAGGAAGAGGGCGACCAGAGCGTCGTCAAGGAAGCCGAGGATACGCTGAAGGCCTTGAAGGCCGAGGCCGCGCGCCGCCAGGTGGAAGCCATGCTCTCCGGCGAAGCTGACGGCAACGACACCTATCTCGAAGTCCATTCCGGCGCCGGCGGCACCGAAAGCCAGGACTGGGCGAACATGCTTTTGCGCATGTACACCCGCTGGGCCGAACGCCAGCGCTTCAAGGTCGAGCTTCTCGAAGTCCATGACGGCGAAGAGGCGGGCATCAAGTCCGCGACCCTGCTCGTCAAGGGCCACAATGCCTATGGCTGGCTGAAGACGGAATCGGGCGTGCACCGCCTGGTGCGCATCTCGCCCTACGACAGCAATGCGCGTCGCCACACCTCCTTCTCGTCGATCTGGGTCTATCCGGTTGTCGACGACTCGATCCAGATCGAGATCAACGAAAGCGACTGCCGTATCGATACCTACCGTTCGTCGGGCGCCGGCGGCCAGCACGTCAACACCACCGACTCGGCCGTACGCATCACGCATATCCCGACCGGTATCGTCGTACAGTGCCAGCAGGAGCGCTCGCAGCACAAGAACCGCGCCAAGGCCTGGGACATGCTGCGTGCCCGCATGTATGAAGCCGAATTGAAGAAGCGTGAGGACGCCGCCAGTGCCGAAGCCGCTTCCAAGACGGAGATCGGCTGGGGTCACCAGATCCGCTCCTACGTGTTGCAGCCCTATCAGATGGTCAAGGACTTGCGCACCGGCGTCGCCAGCAGCGCGCCGGACGACGTTCTCGACGGCGACCTGAACGAGTTCATGGAAGCAGCACTCGCTCACCGCATCAGCGGCGCCGCCGACGCGGTTGTCGAGGATGTCGACTGATCGGATTGACGATGGATTGAAATAACAAAGCCCCGGAGACGGGGCTTTTTTTGTTTTGGAAGGCTGCAGTCCTGCCCGCTTCAGCGGCTCGATCGTCGAGGCGATCATAGCTCTGGTTCGGCGTAAGAACTTATCATTTCACCTCATCGAGACGATCGATCGCCTTGACGTTTTCGGCGGAAGGTCCGCTGAGCCGCCCTCGAATTTATATGTTCGACACTGACTTGACATTTGTCGAGTCGATGTCGAATAATGTCATTGTCGATATCGGGGCTGGAGATCACCGATGTCGATCGGCTCCCGCCAATCGGTTGCCGGTGCATGTGTGGAGGAGAAGAGGGTGGAGCTTTTGCTGGATGTGGAAGGGCTGAAGAAGTCCTTTGGTGGTGTCGCGGCATTGCGCGACGGCCGCTTCGAACTTCGCGCCGGCTCGGTCCACGCACTTTGCGGCGGTAACGGCGCAGGCAAGTCGACCTTTCTCAAGATCCTCATGGGTATCCATAATCGCGATGCTGGCTCGATCCGCCGTCGTGGCAAGGACGTCGACTTTGCCGGTCCCGCCGACGCGCTCGCCTCCGGCATTGCCATCATCGAGCAGGAGCTGAGCCCGGTTCCGCACATGACGGTGGCGGAAAACATCTATCTCGGCCGCGAGCCCTCGACACGTTTCGGCGGTATCGATTTCCGGACGATGAACCGCTCCGCCCAAGGGCTTCTCGACGATCTCGAATTCGATATCCGCGCCACCCAATACATGATGAACCTCTCCGTTGCGCAGATGCAGCTCGTCGAGATCGCCAAGGCGCTAAGCCACGATGCTGAGGTCATCTTCATGGATGAGCCAACCTCGGCAATCGGTGAGAAAGAGGCTCAGCAGCTCTTCGCGGCCATCCGGCGCCTGAAGGCGCAGGGACGCGGCATCGTCTATGTCTCGCACCGGCTTTCGGAAATCTTCCAGATCGCCGATTCCTATACCGTGTTTCGCGACGGCGCCTATGTCGGCAGCGGAGATCTCAAGCAGATCAGCCGTCCGGATCTCATCCGGATGATCGTTGGCCGGGAACTGGCCGAGGAATATGTCAAGACCAACACGCCGACATCCGAAACCGGCCTCGAGGTTACGGCGCTGAGTTGCCCGAACAAGATCGAGGACATTTCCTTCTCCGCCCGCAAGGGCGAGATCTTCGGCATCTACGGGCTGATGGGCTCGGGGCGAACCGAGATCTTCAATTGCCTTTTTGGCCTCGAAAAATCTTCCGACGGCAGGATCATCGTCGACGGTGCCCGCATCTCGGTGTCGAAGCCGGCGGATGCGATGGCAAGTGGCCTGGCGCTGGTGACGGAGGATCGCAAGCTCACGGGCCTCAATCTCTCTGACTCCGTTCGTGCCAACATCTGCATGGCAAGCTTACCGGAGATGAGCCCTTCCTTTGCCATGAGCCGCCGCCGCGAGGCCGAGGCCAGCCGCCGGATACATGCGCAATTTCAGATCAAGGCCGCCCGGGACACCATGCCGGTCTCGGGACTGTCAGGCGGCAATCAGCAGAAAGTGGTGCTCGGAAAATGGTTTCTGCGCAATCCGAAGGTGCTGCTCCTTGATGAGCCAACACGTGGCGTCGATGTCGGCGCCAAGCGCGAAATCTACCGCATCATCTGTGATTTTGCCACGGCTGGCGGAACGGTCGTGATGATCTCATCGGAAATCGACGAAGTTCTGGGCATGGCGGACCGTATCATGGTGATGCGCGCCGGCAGAAGCGCGGGAATTTACAGCCGGGAGGAAACGGATGCCCAATCACTCGTCCACCTATCGACCTGATCAGGATCAGGTCATCCGTACGGCGTCAGAGGAGCAAGCAAGAGTGTCAGAGAGCGACGATAGCAATGCCGGCGGCTGGTTCAGTTCGGATCGGCGGCGGCTGTTGATACAGGAATACGGTATCTTTCTTGCTTTTCTGCTTCTCGTGGTGGTCCTTTCGTTCTCGAACGAGTTCTTCCTGACCGGCGGCAATATTTCCAATGTGCTGCTGCAGACTTCGATCAACGGCGTGCTTGCCATCGGCATGACTTTCGTGATCCTGACGCGCGGCATCGATCTTTCGGTCGGTTCCGTCGTGGCGCTTGCCGGCATTGTCAGCGCCAGCTTCTCAACGACCTCTGCCACGGCGGCGATTGCCGGTGCGCCCTATCCGGTGGCCATCGGACTTGCGGTCGGCATTCTGGTCGGCGTTGCCTGCGGCGCGATATCAGGGGCGATCGTCTCGCGATTTTCCGTTCCGGCCTTTGTCGCCACCCTTGGCATGCTTTCGGCCGCGCGCGGCTTGACGCTGATCTATGGCGGCGGTCGCCCGGTTCCCGCGCTGACGCCGTCCTTCCGGTGGATCGGCACCGGCGATGTCTTCGGCATTCCGGCCCCCGTCATCATTCTCGCCGTTGTTTTCGCGGCTTCCTGGTGGATCCTCAGCCGGACGCGCTTCGGCCGCTACATCTATGCCGTCGGAGGCAATCCGCATGCGGCAAAGACCTCCGGTATCGACATCGGCCGCATCCGTTTCACTGTCTATGTCATTTCCGGCGGTCTTGCCGGTCTTGCCGGCATGCTGCTCAGCGCCCGTACGGGGTCGGCCTTGCCGCAGGCGGGCATTGCCTATGAGCTGGACGCGATTGCGGCGGTCGTCATCGGCGGCACAAGTCTGTCTGGCGGCGTCGGCCGGGTGACGGGCACGCTGATCGGTGCGCTCATCATCGGCGTCATGAACAACGGCCTCGATTTGATGGGGATCCAATCCTACTACCAGCAGGTGTTGAAAGGTGCCCTGATCGTCGGCGCTGTGATGCTCGACCAGAAGCGAACTTACGGGGCCTGAGCCCCATCGGAAACCGTGCCGGCCCTTGCTGGCCCGTTGCAGAGGCGAGCCATGCCGGCCGCCAAAACTTAAAGTGGAGGAAATTGAAATGATAAAGCTTATGATTGCGCTTGCGTCGGCGACTGCCTTGCTGGCCTCGTCGGCCGTGGCCCAGGAAAAGATCAAGATCGGGGCAGCCCCTTACGGCCTCAATGCGGAGTTCATGCAGATCTGGGCGGCGGCGATGCAGGAGCACCCGGCCGTCAAGAGCGGCGAGGTTGAGCTGACCGTTTTCGACGGTCGCTATGACGCGCTGGTTCAGCAGGATCAGTTCAAGACGATGGTCACGCAGAAATACAATGCGATCATCTTTGCACCGATCGACGTCGATGCGGGCGCAGCAGCCGTACAGTCGGCGGTGGATGCCGGCATTCCGGTGATCGGTTCGAACACCCGCGTCAATTCCGACCTGCTGACCTCCTATGTCGGTTCCGACGACACCATCTCGGGCTACATGGAAGCCAAGACCGTCCTCGATAAGCTCGGCTGCAAGGGCAATGTCGTCATCCTCGAAGGCCCGGTCGGTCAGTCCGCGCAGATCTCGCGCCTGGAAGGCAATAAGAAGGCGCTCGCCGAATGCCCTGACGTGAAGGTCCTCGAAGACCAGACGGCGAACTGGTCACGTGCCGAAGCGCAGACGCTGATGGAGAACTGGTTGACCGCGCACCCGAAACAGATCAACGGCGTGATCGGCCAGAACGACGAGATGGCGCTCGGCGCCATCGAGGCGATCAAGGCTGCGGGGCTCGACGAGAAGAGCTTTGCGATCGCGGGCATCGACGGCATCACCGACGCTCTTCGCGCCGTCAAGGCCGGCGAGATGACGTCGATCCTGCAGGACGCACGTGCGCAGGCTCAGGGCGCTCTCGACCTTGCCATCTTCCACGCCAGGAAGGGCGACTACAAGCCGCAGTCCGATATCTGGGCGACCTACAAGGACATGCCGTGGAACGACGGCAAGGACAAGAACTACAATGTGCCGTGGACGCCGGTGACGGCCGACAACGTCGACAAGCTGCTCGCGACACGTAAATAATCCATTTGGTGGGGCGGGTTCGCCCGCCCCATTTCTCAGACAGGCCGGGAAAAGATCCATGACCGATTCAAAACAGATTGATCTGAATTTTTCGCTGGGCGGAAAGGTCGCCCTGGTAACGGGCGGTGCTTCCGGCATCGGCGATGCCATCGCATCGGCATTTGCCGCCAAGGGTGCGGTCGTCGGCGTGATCGACATCAATGAAACGGTCGCGAAATCCAAGGCCGACGCCCTCGGAAATGGCGCGAAATCCTTCGTCTGCGACGTTTCCAACCCACAATCGGTGGAAGCCGTCATCGCTGCGGCGCAGGCGGCCTTCGCCCATATCGACATCGTCGTCAACAGCGCCGGTGTCGCCATGCTCGCCCCCGCCGAGGATCTCACCCTGGAGGCCTGGGACAGAACCATCGACATCAATCTCAAGGGAACGTTCCTCGTCTCTCAGGCTGTCGGCCGGGTCATGCTCAAGGCCGGCAAGGGCGGCAGGATCATCAATATCGCCTCGCAGGCCGGCACGGTCGCTATCGATCAGCACGTGGCTTATTGCGCTTCCAAATTCGGCGTCATCGGCCTTTCCAAGACGCTCGCCGCCGAGTGGGGGAAACACGGCATAACCGTCAATACGATTTCACCGACAGTGGTTCTGACCGAGCTCGGAAGAAAGGCCTGGGATAATCCGCGCGGAGAGGAGCTGAAGAAGCGCATCCCGACGGGACGCTTCGCCTATCCCGAGGAGATCGCCGCGGCGGCGGTGTTTCTGGCATCGAGCGGCGCCGAGATGATCAACGGCGCGGATCTTCTGGTCGATGGCGGCTATACCATTGTCTGACACGCGGAAAACAGGAGGAACCATGCAGCGGTTTATCAACAATCCGGACGAGGTCGTCGAGGATACGGTCAAGGGCTTCGTCAAGGCGCATGCGGATATGGTCAGGCTCGGCAACGGCAATCCGCGCGTCATCGTTGCGCGCCATGCGCCCGTCGCGGGCAAGGTCGGCGTCATCACCGGTGGCGGTTCCGGCCATGAGCCTGCCTTTATCGGCTATACCGGACGCAACATGCTGGATGCCGTCGCGGTGGGTGAGCTCTTTTCGTCGCCGACGGCCAAGAGTTTTCTCGATGCCGCGCGCGAAGCCAATGGCGGCAACGGCGTTGTCTGCCTCTACGGCAATTATGCCGGTGACAACATGAATGTGAAGATGGCGATCAAGCTCGCCGCCAAGGAAGGCATCACGATCGCGACCGTCGTCGCCAATGACGACGTATGTTCGGCCGGACCGGATGAGCGTGAGAAGCGACGCGGCGTCGCCGGCGAAATATTCATGTGGAAGTGCGCGGGTGCCAAAGCTGAGCAGGGGGCGAGCATTGAGGAAGTGCAGGCGACAGCGCAAAGAGCGATCGACAATTGCCGCTCCATCGGCATCGGCCTCGGTCCCTGCACGCTGCCCGCCGTCGGGCATCCCAACTTCCAGATTGCGCCGGGCACGATGGAGGTCGGCATTGGCCATCACGGCGAGCCGGGGGTCCGGGTCGAGCCGCTGAAGCCTGCCGCCGAGGTCGCACGCGAAATGGCCAGGATCGTTCTGGACGATCACGGCCTGGCATCCGGAACCGAGGTGGCCGTCATCGTCTCCGGCCTTGGCGCGACGCCCTTGAACGAGCTCTATATCCTTCACGACACCATCGAAACCGAGATTACCGGGCGCGGACTGAAAATCTGCAAGACCTATATCGGAAATTACTTCACCTCGTTGGAAATGGTCGGTGCGACGCTGACCGTCATGGCGCTTGACGATGAGTTGAAGACGCTACTCGACGTCGATGTCCACTGCCCGGCAATGCCTTGATGGGAGACAGGCGAATGCAGCAATTTGACAACGCGTCCTCGGGCGACATCGTTTTCTCGCTCGCGGATCGGATCATCGAGAATCGCGCTTATTTGAGCGAGATCGACGGCAAGATCGGCGACGGCGATCACGGGGTTAACATGGCCAAGGGATTTGGCATGGCAGCCGAACGGATCAAGGGCGCAGACATGTCGCTCGCAGAAGCTCTCGACACGCTCGGCACAGTTCTGATGACGGAAATCGGCGGCTCCATGGGACCGCTCTACGGCGTCATGTTCATTCAGTTCGCTGAAACGATTGAAAAGGCTGTACAGATCGATGCGGGGATGTTCAGCGCAATGCTGCACAATGGTCTTGAAGGTATTCAGGCGATCGGATCCGCGAAAGTCGGCGACAAGACCCTTCTCGATACGCTCGTGCCCGCCATAGAGGCGTTCGATCTGGCCAATAGCGATGGAAAGTCGTTTGCGGAATCGCTGAATATTCTCGTTTCCGCCGCGGAGGCCGGCCGCGACAGCACCCGCGACCTGGTGGCCAGAATCGGCCGGGCAAGCAGGCTCGGCGAACGTTCGCTTGGCGTTCTGGATGCTGGCGCCACCTCCTGCGCGCTTATCCTCCAGTCGCTCGCACTTGGCGTCGAGGCAAAGCTTCGGCCATCCGCATAAAAACAACGGGCTTTGGTGAGAGCCCGTGATCCTCCCGAGCATCACCTTCCGGCCGCTTTGGCGGTCGGAAATCATTGTGCGGGAGAATGTTGAAAACCGGAGCCTTTACGCTCATCTTCGCGGGCGATTTGAACCTCGCAGGGAAGCCAGACAGGATGACCGTCAAGACATCATCAGCGCGGAAGAACGGTAGCGTGCGAAACAGCGCCGACGATGCGTCTGAGCCCATCCCGCTGCGGTTTGGCGATGATCCCTATGTCTGGGCCTGCTGGCTCTATTATGAGGACGGCATGACGCAGGGCGACATTGCCGATACCATGGGGATTTCGCGGGCAACCGTGAACAGTTATCTCGCCGATGCGCGCGCCCGCGGTATCGTCAATATCTCCATCGAGCCGTCGCGCCTGAGTTCGCTGACGATTGCTCAGGAGTTGAAACGGCATTTCGGTCTGCAGGACTGTCTCGTCGTTCCGAGCGACGACAATACCCGCCCGCTCATCGACCGTCTCGGGCGCGCAGGCGCTCAGGCGCTGCAGAGGCTTTTGAAATCCGGTGATACGCTGGCCGTCGTCTGGGGCCGCACGGTCATGGCGGTCGGTGAGCAGACCTCGATAAGCGGCCTGCAGGACGTCACGGTGGTCCAGGCAACCGGCGGAACCAGTGCGACATTCGCCTATACACCCGAACTTTGCGCAGCGGCCTTTGCCGATGCCGTGGACGCGCGGCTGATCAATATCGCATCTCCAGCGATCGTATCCGCTCCGGATGTCCGTAATATCCTGTTGCGTGAGCCATTGATCGAAAGTCAGTTCGAGGCGCTTTCACACGCCAACAAGGTGATTTTCGGTATCGCCTCCATGCGCCCGAATTCGACCATCCATACCAGCGGATTCTTCGAGTCGGTATCGTTGCAGCAATATCTGGCGAAGGATGCCGCAGGCATCGTCGCCGGACGTTTCATCGACGGGCAGGGCCGCCCGGTCGCCGGGCCGCTTGACGACCGCACGATCGGAATATCACTCGACATGCTGAAGAGGATCGGTCTGCGTATCGCTGTCGCCGGCGGTTTCGACAAGGTACCGGCAATCCTGGCAGCCCTTCGCGGCGGCTACGTCAACGTGCTGATCACCGATGCCGCGACGGGCCGTGGCATCCTGCATGCGGACGGTGTGACGGAGGTCGACCAGAAGCTTTTGCAACGCCCGAGGGTCGAAATTGGCACGCCGCCGCCAGCGACCGGTTTTCGCACTCACATCAAGAAATTTCTGAACAATCCCGACGAGGTCGTCGAGGAAATGCTCGACGGGGCAGTGAAGGCGCACGCTGCCTATCTCGAGCCGGTCGACAGTTCTCGCCGTGCGCTCGTTGCCCGGACGGGACCGCGCGCCGGCAAGGTCGGTCTTGTGATCGGCGGCGGCACGGGACACGAGCCTGCGTTCTTCGGCTATGTCGGGAAGGGTCTTGCCGATGCCGTTGCTGTCGGCAATATCTTCTCGTCGCCGCCTCCCGGCCCGATCCTTCAATGCACCAGGGCGGCGTCCGGCGGAGAGGGTGTGCTTTTCGTCTACGGCAACTACGCCGGCGACGTCATGAATTTCGAAATGGCAGCCGAGATGGCGGCGGAGGAAAACATCGCGGTCCGCACGGTCGTGACGACGGACGACATCGCCTCATCGCCGCTGGAAGACAGGGAGGGCCGGCGCGGCGTCGCCGGCAATTTCTTCATCTTCAAGGTCGCCGGAGCGGCCTGCGACCGCGGCCTGTCGCTTGCCGCCTGCGAAACGGCGACGCGCAAGGCCAACGCACGGACATTTACGATGGGCGTTGCATTGGAACCGTGCTCGCTTCCCCAGACCCGTCGCCACAACTTTGAAATTGGCCCCGACCACATCGAGATCGGCATGGGCATCCATGGTGAACCTGGCGTCATTCGCGAAAAGATGATGACCGCCGATGAAATCACCGATCGGGTGATGGATCGCATATTCGCGGAAATGAAGCCGGCATCGGGCGACCGCGTCGCAGTATTGGTCAATTCCTTCGGCGCAACGCCGCTGATGGAGCTTTATATTCTCTTCCGGCGTGTCGAGCAGCGGCTGAGTGCGAAAGGCATCGCGATAGAAGCGAATTGGGTGGGACACTATTGCACCTCGCTCGATATGGTCGGTGCATCCATATCGATCTTGCACCTCGATCAGGAATTGACGGAATTGTTGCATCATCCTTGCGATACCGCGTTCCTGCGGGTCGCGAACTGAAGGTATAAGAGATGCGCCCGGCTGACACGGGCCGCATCCTGCTCGAACTGGGAGGATCATGATGTCGGAAAGCGCGGCGCGCCACCTCAGCAGGATGTTTCATCGCATCTCCGTTGCGATCGCAGCGGAGAAGGACCGTCTCTCGGATCTGGACGGGGCTATCGGTGACGCCGATCATGGAATTACCATGGTGCTCGGCTTCACGGCGGTGAACGGGGAACTCGCGAAACTCGACCTCGACCACATGCTTCCATCAGAGGTGTTCACGTCGGCGGCGACAGCCTTTCTGAATGCCGTCGGTGCATCCACGGGACCGCTTTACGCCACGGCATTTCGCAGGGCCGCCCAGGTCCTGAAAGAGGACGAACACCTTTCAACTGCCGATCAGGCGGCGATCGTCGAAGCGATGACGGCCGGCATCAGGGAGCGTGGAAAGGGCCAGCGCGGCGACAAGACGATGCTCGATGCCTGGATTCCCGCGACGGAAGCCGCCGTCACTGCACGGGCGCGGGCGGCCGGTAGCCTCGAAATGTGGACCAGCATATTGGCGGCGGCCGAAACCGGCGCGAATTCGACCCGTTCGATGGTTGCAACTCGGGGGAGGGCGGCCCGGCTCGGCGAGAGGTCGCTCGGACACATCGATCCAGGCGCGGCCTCGGCAGTCATCATCCTGCGCGCGATGAAGGAAACCTTCGCCGGCGACAGGGTGAAAGAGTAGGAGCGGCGACAGGATTCACATGCAGGGTTACCTGCGCGGTGCAAATACGTCTTCGTTCCGAGGGCATCCTCAATTCGTGACCTTTTCCGCGATGAGGCTGCTGTCTTGAAACAGCGCTGCCGACAGATCGGCAATCTCGTCATGAACTGCTGTGCGCTTGATGCCCGGGGGATCGGTAAAAAGTTCTGCCGCAAAGGCAAGGCCCAGCGCCGTACCCTCTGGCACGAAGACATAATGCCCAAGGCCGCCGCCGAAGATTTTAAGAGCGCTGCGCCGGAGCCGCGCATGCAGCCATGATGAACATTCTTCGGCCGGTGCCGCCGTGTCGGCATCGCCGACCAGGACAAGGGCAGGCGCATCGACAGCTTTCAGGCTTTCCTCGCTGAAGCCGAGAACGGACCGGCCCGGCGCGCAGATGAGGGCGGCCTTGATTCTGTCATCTCGGTAGGACTTCGACATGCGGCCCCACGAATCGCGAAACACATCGCTGGTGCGCAGCAATGCCGGGATATGATCGGCAAGGTCGGGAAACTCCCTTGGTCCGCGCGCGCCACCCGGTTTCATCCTGGACGGTTCGAACTGCGAGAACTGGGCGACAGCCCCAAGAAGCAGCATCACGCTATAAGCTCCGGCCGAAAACCCGGCTGCGAAGACGCTGTTCGTATCGATATGGCCAGAGAGATCGCTGAGCCACTCGTCGCGGTGGTCGAGCATGTAGCTTAGATCAGGCGCCCGCTCCCAAAGGCAGGCAAAGCCTTCGGCGCGATAGGGCTCGATGCCGGTATTGCCGTGGTGGCTGACGCCGAGCGCCGCAAATCCGCGATCGACCAGGCGTCGCGCCAGCCACTCCAGTCCGGCCGCGGATCCGCCGGTGCCATGCGACAACAGCAAGAGAGGATAGGGCTCGGCCTCCGATCGGATGGGTGCATTGCGGGCGACGGCCGCCTTCTGGAACCAGCTTCTTTCCGGGACGTCGCTTTGCGCGTCATCGGCGGCGGGATACCAGAGGGACCAACGGATGGGTCTGGGGCCGGCGGCGTCCCAGTTCGACCTCTTCTCGTCGTAGAGGACGCCGTCGCGAAAGCCCAGTGTCATCTCTTGGATGCCCCTTTGAACACGTCCCAGCCGTTAATTCGTCGCCTTCTCGACGGTGATGTCGCCGAATTCGTCGATCAGCACGGTCCAGCCATCCGGCTCCGCCGCAGGGTCGGTCTTCAGATAGACTGTGGCGAAGAGCCCCGGCTGCTTGATGATGCCGTTCGAATTCTCGGGGCGTATATCGGTCACGTAAGGTTTCAGGTCGCTGAACTCCTGCAACTCGATGGTCGAGGCGATCGCCGGGCCGGTCTCGGTCTGGGCAATCTGCTGCAGATAGACCTTCGAGGTCCTGTCCGGCTGGCGCACGGCAAAGAGCTTGTAATAGCCGCGGCGCTGCGCGGCCTCTCCCTCGGGATTGGCAACGCTCTCGGCGCCCGTCGGCGCCCGCTCGACATCAGGTGCGTTGCCGTCGTCCTCCCAATAGCCGGTGCTGGTCGCGAAAATCACCGATGCCGGCAGGAGGGCATCCTGCGCCGGCGCGGCCTCTGCTGTGACGCTCCATCCCGCAAGCAGGAGGCTGGTCATCAATATCCGTCGCATTGCCATCGTCTCAATCCTTGAACTGCTCGGCGAGAATACGGTCGGACCAGGAGCGGTCGGGATCAGACAGAATGCGCGCCGTGACATGCTCCGACTGGGCGATGCGAATATGCAGCACCGACTTGACCTCGGTATTGTCGGCCACCGCATTCACCGGCCGCTTCTCCGGCTCGAGAATGTCGATATCGACGGTTACCTTGTTCGGCAGCAGAGCGCCCCTCCAGCGCCGCGGCCTGAAAGCGCTGACCGGCGTCATGGCGAGCAGCGGCGCCTCGAGCGGCAGGATCGGGCCATGGGCGGAAAGATTATAAGCCGTCGATCCGGCGGGTGTCGCGACCATCAGCCCGTCGCAGATCAGTTCCTCCAGACGCACGCGCCCATCCACCATGACCCTCAGATTCGCGGCTTGGTAGGACTGGCGAAAAAGATAGACCTCGTTAATGGCGAGCGCCGTCGAGTTGGTGCCGTCGGCGTTGGCCGTCGTCATCTGCAATGGCCGGAAGACGTTTTCGACGGCGACACAGATGCGCTCCTGAAGCCGATCGGTACGATAATCGTTCATCAGGAAGCCGACCGAGCCGCGATTCATGCCGTAAACCAGCTTGCCGGAGTTCATGGTGTTGTGCAGCGTTTGCAGCATGAAACCGTCGCCGCCAAGCGCGACGATGACGTCGGCTTCGTCAGCCGGTACGTCACCATAGAGACCAATCAACTCCTCGCGCGCGGCAAGCGCCTCCGTCGTTGGTGAGGCGAGAAAGGAAAGCGTCTGAAATGAACGGCCCATGCAATGCCCTTTATGATGCTGCCCTAGCTAAAGGATAAAGGCCTTGTGCGACAAGGACGTTTTCTATCGCGAAGCGTTTTGAGCCGCAGCCGACCAGTCCACGCAGACGCGGATTTTCCCTTTACAGAATCACAGAATCTGTTAGTTGGGCAATTATTGCCCTTGTAGCTCAGTTGGTAGAGCACCTGATTTGTAATCAGGGGGTCGCGAGTTCGAACCTTGCCGGGGGCACCATTCTTTTCCGCGCGATACCGTTTGCTAGTCCATAGTCTGGGTTCGACGCTGTTGCGCTCAATCGCACCAGCAGACTTTTCAGAAGGTTCATATCGCTCGATGAACCGCGCGTGAAGGGCTGCTTCACCGCCAATTCAGCCGCGCCCGCTTATCTTCGCCTCATCATCAATGAGGAAATAGCCATGAAGCTCGCACATCTCTTTCTCGCCGCAACCATTTCCGTCGGCGCGGCTTTCGCGTCCGTCGCACCGGCGGCCGCCATGCCGGCCGAGCGGCCGGCGGTGACGGCGCAGGGCGACATCGTTCAAATTCGTGATGGCTGGCGAGGTGATCGCGACCACGACGACCGTGGCTGGCGACGTGATCGCGACCGGGATGATCGTGGCTGGCGCGATGGGCGCGATTGGCGCCGGTCCGACTGGCGCGATGATCGCCGTCACGGGCGGCGGTGGCGTGCCGAGCGTTGGCAGGAACGCCGCGACTGGCGCCATCGCGATCGCGGCATGCCGTTCTGGCTCTACCGCAGCTGACGATAACGGCCCGGATCATCCGGGCCGTTATTTTAGAGCATGATGCCGAAAAGTGTGATCGGTTTTCGGACGACATCATGCTCCCACTATTTATTTTTAGAACAGGATTCAGATTTTAGGCCGAGCCGGCCTAAAGTCATCCTGTTCTAATGAGTGAGGGGTTCGTTGACGCTCGCCTCGATCCTGTCGCCATTGCCGGTCTGTCCGGCGCCGGAGGGCGACATCATCGCGATGCTGAGTACGGAGGCGATCATGAAGGCGACGACGGCGATCATTATGCGCATAAGCGTTCAATCCTCGTTCGATTCCGGGATTAACGCATGATCTCCGTCCGCGTTCCTGCAAGTATTATTGCACCTGGCCCGGCGTCGCGGGGCCAGGCGCCGTCGGCGAGAGAGGATCGGGCTGGTGGATGGGGTGCGACGTGTCCACCCAAATGATGCTGATGATAATCACGACGAAGACCGCGATGAAGAGGATACCGAAAATCAGCGGTCGAATGGCCATGATAGGGATCGTTCCTTCTTGCTTGTGAGCCGGTCGCAACAACCGGTCGTCGCCCGATCATAGTGCTCCAGGGCGTCATTCCAAGGCAAAAGTGGATTTTTCCGGCATCGGTCGGGCGTTGCACGAGCGTTGTCCGTGTCCTTTTCCATTTGTCGCGCCGCATCGAACTCCTGCATAATTCCTTAAATCCGAATCGATAGCGCGTCTGAAAAGACGCGCGGCGCTGTACGTCACGGATGATCGTCTATCCCGTCGAAGTGGCCTATGCAGGCGATACGGCGCGCAGGCCGATGGACGGATCGACCGGCTGCCCTTGCTGCGGGCCAGCCTATGCCTTCAGGTGAAGCCGCGCCGCATAAAGCGCGATTGCTGCCGCATTCGAGACGTTGAGCGATTTGATCGAGCCCGGCATGTCGAGACGGGCAAGTGCGTTGACGGTTTCCCGCGTCTTCTGCCGAAGTCCCTTGCCCTCGGAGCCGAGCACGAGCGCCACCTTCTGGCCCGAGAAGGTGCCTTCGAGTGGCGCCGGCCCTTCCGAATCAAGGCCGATGGTGGAGAAACCGAGCTTGTGCAATTCACCGAGTGCATCGGCGAGATTGGTGACCTGTATATAAGGTATCAGTTCCAGCGCGCCGGAGGCGGACTTGGCGAGCACGCCCGATTCGGTCGGGCTGTGTCGCTGCGTGGTGATTACCGCGCCGGCATTGAAGGCGACGGCCGAGCGCATGATCGCGCCGACATTGTGCGGATCGGTCACCTGATCGAGGACGAGCAGGAGAGGACTTTCCTTCAGTGCTTCGAGCCGGCGTACCGGAAGCGGCCGTGTTTCCAGCATGACGCCCTGATGGATCGCCTCGGGGCCGAGCACCTTGTCGATCTCCTGCGGCGAAACGATCTCGAAGGGAATGCCGAGCGCCTCGAGGTCGACTTCGAGGCGCGCCAGCGCATTCTGAGTCACGAACAGCTTGATCTTCTTGCGCTCGGGATTGTCGAGCGCTGCGCGCACCGTATGCAGGCCATAGAGATGCACCTGGTCGGGCGCAAGCGCCGGCGGCTTCCAGTCTTCGCCGCCGCGCTTTCGCTTCTGCGGCTGAGGTGTCGGAATCTCCCCGCGTTCGCGCTTGGCGTCGCGGTGGGCGCGCCGCAGAGTGGCGTAATGCGTATCCTTGGCAGATGGGTCTGTCGCGGTCTTGCCGCCGGATTTGTTGTCTTTGCTCATGCAGCTTTATAGCCATGGCGCTCGCTGCCGCATAGGCTTTCTTTCATATGCCGGCTTTCGGTGGTGAATGAAATTTTTCGTGTTTTTTCCGTTGTCATCGTGTTGACAGACTGAAATGCTCCGGTCATATACGCGGCGCAGACGACGGGCAGCAACGCTTCGAAGTCTGACGAACTTGGTCTTGCGATCCGGACGAAAACTGGAGAGATGCCCGAGTGGTTAAAGGGGACGGACTGTAAATCCGTTGGCTCAGCCTACGTTGGTTCAAATCCAACTCTCTCCACCATTCGTCATCGGATCGGACCACCCCGCGGGTATAGCTCAATGGTAGAGCAGCAGCCTTCCAAGCTGAATACGCGGGTTCGATTCCCGCTACCCGCTCCAGTTTCCGTTACGCTACTTTATTCGACCGCTGCTGTGATAGTCCCCGAGATATCTCCGGCGCTGGCGAAGAAGCTGACGATTGCGATTATCGACTGGTGGGGAAGGGCGCTCTACGCCGAACGTCTATAGCGCGTCTCCGGCGGTCAATGCGATTTTCTCTAAGATTTCAGCGATTTTCGAGGGGGCTTTGGCGAATCGCCTTGCAGGCGGCGAATTGTCTCCCATATGCGCTGTCAGGCCAAGTTTGGCGTCTGCAATTAAGTCTTGCGCAATGTCGCTGAAAGCCTTAAACGGCGGCACTAAACCGGTTCGCCGGGGCCACCATTTTCGTTCACAGGAAGCATTCAAATGGGAAAGAGTAAGTTTGAGCGCAACAAGCCGCACGTCAACATTGGCACGATTGGCCACGTTGACCACGGCAAGACGTCTCTGACGGCAGCGATCACGAAGTACTTCGGTGAGTACAAGGCGTACGATCAGATCGACGCGGCTCCGGAAGAAAAGGCGCGTGGCATCACGATTTCGACGGCTCACGTTGAATACGAGACGCCGGCCCGCCACTACGCCCACGTCGACTGCCCCGGCCACGCCGACTACGTCAAGAACATGATCACCGGTGCTGCCCAGATGGACGGCGCGATCCTGGTGTGCTCGGCCGCTGACGGCCCGATGCCGCAGACGCGCGAACACATCCTGCTGGCTCGCCAGGTCGGCGTTCCGGCAATCGTGGTGTTCCTGAACAAGGTCGACCAGGTTGACGACGCCGAGCTTCTCGAACTGGTCGAGCTCGAAGTTCGCGAACTGCTGTCGTCCTACGACTTCCCGGGCGACGATATCCCGATCGTCAAGGGTTCGGCACTTGCTGCCCTTGAAGATTCGGACAAGAAGATCGGCGAAGACGCGATCCGCGAACTGATGGCTGCTGTCGACGCCTACATCCCGACGCCTGAGCGTCCGATCAACCTGCCGTTCTTGCTGCCGATCGAAGACGTGTTCTCGATCTCTGGCCGCGGTACGGTTGTGACCGGCCGCGTCGAGCGTGGCATTGTCAAGGTTGGCGAAGAAGTCGAGATCGTCGGCATCCGCCCGACGACGAAGACGACGGTGACCGGCGTTGAAATGTTCCGCAAGCTGCTCGATCAGGGCCAGGCTGGCGACAACATCGGCGCGCTGATCCGCGGCGTCACCCGTGACGGCGTTGAGCGTGGCCAGATTCTGTGCAAGCCGGGTTCGGTCAAGCCGCACAAGAAGTTCATGGCTGAAGCCTACATCCTGACGAAGGAAGAGGGTGGCCGTCATACGCCGTTCTTCACCAACTACCGTCCGCAGTTCTACTTCCGCACGACCGACGTGACCGGCATCGTAACGCTGCCGGAAGGCACGGAGATGGTCATGCCGGGCGACAACGTCACGGTATCGGTCGAGCTGATCGTTCCGATCGCGATGGAAGAAAAGCTGCGCTTCGCTATCCGCGAAGGCGGCCGCACCGTCGGCGCCGGTATCGTCGCGTCGATCGTCGAGTAACTTTCGAGTTATCCGCAATTATGAAGACCCCGCTGGAAACAGCGGGGTTTTTCATTTTCATGGCTTCCTGTAGGTTTAACAGGTGTTGTAAAAATATCGTTAAGTTGGCCTGTCACAGTATTTTGTTCATCTCACGTTCAGAAACCGGTTTGTGATTGGACCATTGTAGTCCAGACTCCTCCTTGCAAAGAGGAGAGCCCGGATGATTCCAAAGGCCACATTCGCTGCGACGATATTCGCGATGTATGTTTTCACGATGTTTTTCATCGCTGCAATTCCGCAAGAAGTTGTTCAGTCTGCCGTCGTGCAGATTGGCGAGGTAAGTGTCGTCAAGTGATGACCTTTGCCGAGCATCGCAGGGTTCTGCGGTGATCGGAAATGATCGGCCAGGTGCTCCCGGATAGGGCTTCTGGCGACGCGGGGGTGAACCCTTGCAGGACGCTCGCTTGCTCTTCGCGCGGAAGCGTCTATCTATGCCTCCGATTTCATGACGCGGAGGATATTCCATGAAGAGACGTATTCTATTCACCGGCGGTTCGGGCAAGGCAGGTCGCCATGCGGTGCCGTGGCTCGTCAATGCCGGTTACGAGGTTCACAACCTCGATCTCGTGCCGCTGGATAGCCCCGGCGTCACCAATCTCATCGCCGACATCACCGATAGCGGTCAGGTCTTCAACGCGCTCTCGATGCATCGCGATTTTCCCGATCTCGACGCGGGCAGGGGCGTGCAGCCCTTCGACGCCGTCGTGCATTTCGCCGCCATCCCGCGCATCTTGATCAAGCCCGATAACGAAACCTTCCGCATCAACACGATGGGCACCTATAATGTCATCGAGGCGGCGGTGAAGCTCGGCATCCGGAAGATCATCGTCGCATCGAGCGAGACGACTTACGGCGTCTGCTTCGCCGAAGGCCATCGCGATTTCCACCAGTTCCCGCTGGAGGAGGATTACGACGTCAATCCAATGGATTCCTACGGCCTTTCCAAAGTGGTCAACGAAAAGACGGCGCGCGCCTTTGCCGAACGTTCGGGCTTCGACATCTATGCGCTGCGCATCGGCAACGTCATCGAGCCTGACGAGTACGAGAAGTTTCCGACCTATTTCGCCAATCCCGAGATGCGCAAGCGCATCGCCTGGAGCTATATCGACGCCCGCGACCTCGGGCAGATCTGCCATCTCTGCATCGAGAAGGACGGTCTCGGCTACCAGGTCTTCAACGCTGCCAACGACACCGTCTCTGCCAATACGCCATCGAAGGAGCTTGCGAAACGATTCTTCCCGAACGTGCCCTTCACCCGCGAGATCGGCGAATATGAGGGCCTGCTCTCCAACCGCAAGATCCGCGAGGTGCTGGGTTTTAAGGAAGAGCACGATTGGCGGAAATATGTGAAGGTCTGAACGGACCGTCGTTCCGCGATTGAAAGGCCGATCGCTCGCATATCAGGAGAATGGCTTTGAAAATCGAAAATCGTGCTTGCCAATCCCGTGTCGTCGTCTTAAAGGGAGCGCCATGCTTTTCAGCAGCGATTTGCGGGCCTTGGCTCAGGCGCTGAATGATCGGTATGAAGGGGTATAGCTCAGTTGGTAGAGCGGCGGTCTCCAAAACCGCAGGTCGTAGGTTCGAGCCCTACTGCCCCTGCCATTTTCCTGGATGCGGGACAGCGCGGACATGCTCGCTGCATTTCCGGTCGGGGATTGATTGGTGGTAAGTAATTTCGTTAAACTTCGGTTTCCCCCTTGTGTATTCGGAAATCGGTGTTTATTTAGGGTTCAACAGACACGCGGTGCGTGGGGCTGATAGTTTCAGCTTTACGCGCCGTAATTGCGTGGGCAGTCGATGGCATCCAAATCCAATCCGTTTGCGTTTCTGCAGCAGGTTCGCTCCGAGACGTCCAAAGTTACATGGCCGTCGCGCCGCGAGACCATGATCTCGACGGTCATGGTGCTGGTGATGGTGGTTTTCGCCGCGCTGTTTTTCTTTGCCGCTGACCAGCTGATCGGCTGGGCTCTGAGCTTCGTGCTGAATACCGGCAACTGATACGGGTGGAAATGAAAATGGCGGCACGTTGGTACATCGTCCACGCATATTCAAATTTTGAAAAGAAGGTGGCTGAAGACATCGAGAACAAGGCTCGCCAGAAGGGGCTTGAGCATCTGTTCGAGAAGATCCTCGTGCCGACTGAAAAGGTGGTGGAAGTGCGTCGCGGCCGCAAGGTCGATTCCGAGCGCAAGTTTTTCCCGGGCTATGTCATGGTTCGTGCCAATCTGACGGACGAAGCCTACCACCTGATCAAGAATACGCCGAAGGTCACAGGTTTCCTCGGCTCCGACAATAAGCCCGTTCCGATTCCGGATTATGAAGCCGAGCGCATTCTCGGTCAGGTTCAGGAAGGTGTCGAGCGGCCGAAGGCCTCCATTACCTTCGAGATCGGCGAGCAGGTCCGCGTTTCCGACGGTCCGTTCGCGTCGTTCAACGGCACGGTTCAGGATGTGGACGAAGAACGTTCGCGCCTGAAGGTGGAAGTGTCGATCTTCGGCCGCGCAACGCCGGTCGAGCTGGAATACGCTCAGGTCGAGAAGGTCTGATTGCAGAAACTGGAAGCTGGCCCTTGCGGCCTGTTTCCTGCGGACCTTGTCCGCACCCGCGTGGAAGGTGAGGGGTCTTAGCCGGACCCTAAGGATCCGCACCACGCAACCGCAGCCGCCGGAGAGATTCGGCATCACGGGCCGGGCGACCGGCCGTTCATGAAAGGCAGAGAGATATGGCTAAGAAAGTTGCAGGCCAGCTCAAGCTTCAGGTCAAGGCAGGATCGGCAAACCCGTCCCCGCCGATTGGTCCGGCGCTTGGTCAGCGTGGCATTAACATCATGGAATTCTGCAAGGCGTTCAATGCCGCCACGCAGGAAATGGAAAAGGGCATGCCGATTCCGGTCGTCATTACCTATTACCAGGACAAGTCCTTCACCTTCGCGATGAAGCAGCCGCCGGTCAGCTACTGGCTGAAGAAGGAAGCGAAGATCACGTCCGGTTCCAAGACGCCCGGCAAGGGCGCCAAGGCCGGCTCCCTCACCAAGGCTCAGATCAAGTCGATCGCAGAAGCCAAGATGAAGGATCTGAACGCAGCGGATATCGAAGGTGCAATGGCGATGATCGAGGGCTCTGCCCGCGCCATGGGCCTGGAAGTGGTGGGTTAAGATCATGGCTGGTAAGCGCACGCAGAAGATCAACGAAGGTGTTGATCCCACCAAGCTCTACGCTCTGACCCTGGCCATCGGCATGGTCAAGGAACGGGCTGTCGCCAAGTTCGACGAAACCATCGAAGTCTCGATGAACCTCGGCGTTGACCCGCGCCATGCGGACCAGATGGTTCGCGGCGTCGTCAACCTGCCGAACGGCACCGGCCGTACGGTTCGCGTTGCCGTCTTCGCTCGTGGCGCCAAGGCTGACGAAGCCAAGGCTGCCGGTGCCGATATCGTCGGCGCCGAAGAGCTCGTCGAAATCGTCCAGGGCGGCAAGATCGAATTCGATCGCTGCATCGCCACCCCCGACATGATGCCGCTCGTCGGCCGTCTCGGTAAGGTTCTAGGCCCCCGCGGCATGATGCCGAACCCGAAGGTGGGCACCGTCACCATGGACGTCGCCGGAGCTGTCAAGGCTTCCAAGGGCGGCGCTGTCGAGTTCCGCGTCGAGAAGGCCGGCATCGTCCATGCCGGTATCGGCAAGGCTTCGTTCGACGCCAAGGCTCTGGAAGAAAACATCCGTGCCTTTGCTGACGCCGTCATCAAGGCGAAGCCGGCTGGCGCCAAGGGCAACTACGTCAAGCGCGTGGCGATTTCCTCGACCATGGGCCCGGGCGTCAAGATTGAGCCCGGCTCGGTCACCGGTGCTCCGGCTGCGTAAGTTTATGACCGGGCTTTAAGTCCGGCGACTGAATTTCCGGCCTCGCAAGGGGCCGGAATATTCCGGAGAAATCCGGAATCCTGTCCGAGATTGCAGGTGGTTTTCCCTTAATCACTGTGCCTGCATGAGACGGGTAAGACCCGAATTGCAAGAAGTTCGCTTCTAGGAACTCGGTTCGAGCCTTGGATGCCTTGTGCCTCTTTAGCCTTGATTGGCGCGAGAGCGCGGGGGGACAGGATCCTCAAGCGTCGCTTGGGATCTCTCATGATCCCAGGAGGCAAAAGGCAACCGGCGGGCCCATTTTCGGTCCCGCCAACTGGAGATAGGCAGTGGAAAGAGCGGAAAAACGCGAATTCGTCACGGAACTGAACGAAGTCTTCAAGGCTTCGGGCTCAGTTGTCGTGGCCCACTATGCTGGTGCCACAGTCGCGCAGATGAACGATTTTCGTTCGAAGATGCGCGCAGCTGGCGGTACCGTCAAAGTCGCGAAGAACCGCCTGGCCAAGATTGCCCTTCAGGGTACGGAAGCGGAAGGGATGTCCAATCTCTTCAAGGGTCAGACGCTGATTGCATACAGCACCGATCCGATCACCGCTCCGAAGGTCGTCATGGATTTCGCCAAGACCAATGACAAGATCATTGTTCTGGGCGGCGCCATGGGAACAACCACGCTCAACGCCGATGCAGTCAAGTCGCTTGCGACCCTGCCTTCGCTCGATGAGCTGCGTGCGAAGCTGCTGGGCATGATCCAGACACCGGCTACCCGCATCGCTGGGGTTGTTGCAGCACCGGCAAGCCAGCTTGCCCGCGTGTTTGCGGCCTACGCCAAGAAGGACGAAGCCGCGTAAGGCGGTTTTTCGCTGTTTATAATCAACCGGTTCGAACCGAACAAAAGGAACTAGTAAAATGGCTGATCTCGCAAAGATCGTTGACGACCTCTCCTCGCTGACCGTTCTGGAAGCTGCAGAACTGTCGAAGCTTCTCGAAGAAAAGTGGGGCGTTTCCGCTGCTGCTCCGGTAGCTGTTGCTGCCGCTGCCGGCGGTGCTGCTGCTGCTGTCGTTGAAGAAGAAAAGACCGAATTCGACGTCATCCTCGTCGAAGCTGGTGCCAACAAGATCAACGTCATCAAGGAAGTCCGCGCCATCACTGGTCTCGGCCTCAAGGAAGCCAAGGATCTCGTTGAAGCCGCTCCGAAGGCTGTCAAGGAAGGCGTCAACAAGGCTGAAGCCGCTGACATCAAGAAGAAGCTTGAAGACGCTGGCGCCAAGGCCGACGTCAAGTAATCTTGAACTGCTTTTGGGAGGCAGTATCTCTACTGCCTCCCATTTGCCGTTTTTCTGAACGAATTACCCAAAAGCCGCGTCGAAACGGCTTTTGGGTAATGGGTTCTTCAAAAGGATGGTCTCGCACCGAGGGCAGCACAGCAATCCGAGCTGAGCGTTTTCTGGGGTCGGACGAGATTGAACTACTCATTGATTGACGGGATCGACTGGCCATCGGTTCCCGTCCGTTGCAGGCCCGGGTGCAAGATTTTGAAGGAGCGACGATGGCTCAGACCCTTTCGTTCAACGGTCGTAGGCGCGTACGCAAGTTTTTTGGTAAGATCCCCGAAGTCGCAGAAATGCCGAACCTCATCGAGGTTCAGAAGGCGTCCTACGACCAGTTTCTGATGGTTGAAGAGCCGAAGGGCGGCCGACCCGACGAGGGTCTTCAGGCCGTTTTCAAGTCGGTTTTCCCGATCACCGATTTCTCCGGCGCATCCATGCTGGAATTCGTGTCCTACGAGTTCGAACCGCCGAAGTTTGACGTTGACGAATGCCGTCAGCGCGACCTGACCTATGCAGCGCCGCTGAAGGTGACGCTGCGCCTCATCGTGTTCGATATCGACGAGGATACCGGCGCGAAGTCGATCAAGGACATCAAGGAACAGTCCGTTTACATGGGCGACATGCCGCTCATGACCAACAACGGCACGTTCATCGTCAACGGCACCGAGCGCGTCATCGTCTCCCAGATGCACCGTTCGCCGGGCGTCTTCTTCGACCACGACAAGGGCAAGAGCCATTCGTCCGGCAAGCTGCTCTTTGCTGCGCGCGTCATCCCCTATCGCGGTTCCTGGCTCGATATCGAATTCGACGCCAAGGACATCGTCTATGCTCGTATCGACCGCCGCCGCAAGATCCCTGTCACGTCGCTGCTGATGGCGCTCGGCATGGACGGCGAGGAAATCCTCGACACCTTCTACACGAAGTCGCTCTACAAGCGCGACGGCGAAGGCTGGCGCATTCCCTTCAAGCCGGAAACGCTGAAGGGTGCCAAGGCGATCACCGAGATGGTCGACGCCGATACCGGCGAAGTCGTCGTCGAAGCCGGCAAGAAGCTGACCCCGCGCCTGCTGCGCACACTGTCCGACAAGGGTCTGAAGGCCCTCAAGGCCGCCGACGACGATCTGTATGGCAACTACCTTGCCGGCGATATCGTCAACTACTCGACGGGTGAAATCTACCTCGAGGCCGGCGACGAAATCGACGAGAAGACGCTTGGTATCATCCTGGCGAACGGCTTCGACGAGATCCCGGTTCTCGGCATCGATCACATCAATGTCGGCGCCTATATCCGCAACACGCTGACAGCCGACAAGAACGAGAACCGTCAGGACGCTCTGTTCGACATCTACCGCGTCATGCGTCCGGGTGAGCCGCCGACCATGGAATCGGCCGAAGCCATGTTCAACTCGCTGTTCTTCGATGCGGAGCGTTACGACCTCTCCGCCGTTGGCCGCGTCAAGATGAACATGCGCCTCGACCTGACCGTCGAAGACACCGTCCGCATCCTGCGCAAGGACGACATCCTGGCCGTGGTCAGGATGCTGGTCGAACTGCGCGACGGCAAGGGCGAGATCGACGACATCGACAACCTCGGCAACCGCCGCGTCCGTTCGGTCGGCGAGCTGATGGAAAACCAGTACCGTCTCGGCCTGCTTCGCATGGAGCGCGCGATCAAGGAACGCATGTCCTCGATCGAGATCGACACGGTCATGCCGCAGGATCTGATCAATGCCAAGCCGGCAGCTGCTGCCGTGCGTGAATTCTTCGGTTCCTCGCAGCTTTCGCAGTTCATGGACCAGGTCAACCCGCTCTCGGAAATCACCCACAAGCGCCGTCTTTCGGCTCTTGGCCCGGGCGGTCTGACCCGTGAGCGCGCCGGCTTCGAAGTCCGCGACGTGCATCCGACCCACTATGGCCGCATCTGCCCGATCGAAACGCCGGAAGGCCCGAACATCGGTCTCATCAACTCGCTTGCTACCTTTGCCCGCGTCAACAAGTACGGCTTCATCGAAAGCCCGTACCGCCGCATCGTCGACGGCAAGGTGACGAGCGACGTGCTCTACCTCTCCGCCATGGAAGAGGCGAAGTACTACGTCGCCCAGGCCAACGCCGAGATGAACGCTGACGGTTCCTTTGTCGACGAATTCGTCGTCTGCCGTCATGCCGGCGAAGTCATGCTCGCCCCGCGCGATAGCATGAACCTGATGGACGTCTCGCCGAAGCAGGTCGTTTCGGTCGCAGCCGCGCTTATCCCGTTCCTGGAAAACGACGACGCCAACCGCGCGCTCATGGGCTCGAACATGCAGCGTCAGGCAGTGCCGCTGCTGCGTGCCGAAGCTCCGTTCGTCGGTACCGGCATGGAGCCGGTCGTCGCCCGTGACTCTGGCGCTGCCATCGGCGCCCGCCGCGGCGGCGTGGTCGACCAGGTCGACGCGACGCGTATCGTTATCCGCGCCACGGAAGACCTCGAAGCCGGCAAGTCCGGCGTCGATATCTACCGCCTGCAGAAGTTCCAGCGTTCGAACCAGAACACCTGCGTCAACCAGCGCCCGCTGGTCACCGTCGGTGACGAGGTCAACCGCGGCGACATCCTCGCCGACGGCCCGTCGACCGATCTCGGCGACCTGGCACTCGGCCGCAACGCGCTCGTCGCGTTCATGCCCTGGAACGGCTACAACTACGAAGACTCGATCCTGCTCTCCGAGCGTATCGTTGCCGACGACGTGTTCACCTCCATCCACATCGAAGAATTCGAAGTGATGGCGCGCGACACCAAGCTTGGTCCTGAGGAAATCACCCGCGATATTCCGAACGTTTCGGAAGAAGCGCTGAAGAACCTCGACGAAGCCGGTATCGTCTATATCGGCGCCGAAGTTCAGCCGGGCGATATCCTCGTCGGCAAGATCACCCCGAAGGGCGAAAGCCCGATGACGCCGGAAGAAAAGCTTCTGCGCGCCATCTTCGGCGAAAAGGCCTCCGACGTGCGCGACACCTCCATGCGCATGCCGCCCGGCACCTACGGCACCATCGTCGAAGTCCGCGTCTTCAACCGCCACGGCGTTGAAAAGGACGAGCGCGCGATGGCGATCGAGCGCGAAGAAATCGAGCGTCTGGCAAAGGACCGCGACGACGAGCAGGCGATCCTCGACCGTAACGTCTACGGCCGTCTGATCGAGATGCTGCGTGGCCAGGCCTCCATCGCCGGCCCGAAGGGCTTCAAGAAGGGAGCCGAGCTTTCGAACGCCGTCGTCTCCGAATATCCCCGCTCGCAGTGGTGGATGTTTGCGGTCGAAGACGAAAAGGTCCAGAGCGAACTCGAAGCGCTCCGCGGTCAGTACGACGAATCCAAGTCGCGCCTTGAACAGCGCTTCATGGACAAGGTCGAAAAGGTCCAGCGCGGCGATGAAATGCCTCCTGGCGTCATGAAGATGGTCAAGGTCTTCGTCGCCGTAAAGCGCAAGATCCAGCCGGGCGACAAGATGGCCGGCCGTCACGGGAACAAGGGCGTCGTTTCGCGCATTGTGCCGGTGGAGGACATGCCTTTCCTCGAAGACGGTACGCACGTCGACGTCGTTCTGAACCCGCTCGGCGTGCCTTCGCGCATGAACGTCGGCCAGATCCTGGAAACGCATCTGGGTTGGGCTTGCGCCGGCATGGGTCGCCAGATCGGCGAACTGATCGACGCATACAAGGCCAATGGCAACATTGAGCCGCTGCGCAAGACCATCGGCGATGTCGTCGGAGACGGCCCGAAGGCCGAGCAGGTTCATGAGTTCGACGACGACTCGGTTCTGCGTCTCGCCGACCAGTGGAAGCGCGGCGTTTCGATTGCGACGCCTGTTTTCGACGGCGCGAACGAAGCCGACGTCAACGACATGCTGCGTCTGGCAGGTCTCAAGGATAGCGGTCAGTCGACGCTCTATGATGGCCGTACCGGTGAGCAGTTCGACCGTCAGGTGACCGTGGGCTACATCTACATGCTGAAGCTCAACCACTTGGTCGACGACAAGATCCACGCTCGTTCGATCGGTCCTTACTCGCTCGTGACCCAGCAGCCGCTGGGCGGCAAGGCGCAGTTCGGCGGCCAGCGCTTCGGCGAAATGGAAGTCTGGGCGCTCGAAGCATACGGCGCGGCCTACACGCTGCAGGAAATGCTGACGGTGAAGTCGGACGACGTCGCCGGCCGCACCAAGGTCTACGAAGCCATCGTCCGCGGAGACGACACGTTCGAAGCCGGTATTCCGGAAAGCTTCAACGTTCTCGTCAAGGAAATGCGCTCGCTGGGCCTCAGCGTCGAGCTCGAGAACACCAAGCTTGACGAGGCGCAGGCAGCTCAGCTGCCCGACGCGGCCGAGTAAGCACTTGATAGGGCGTGCGCTGCCAACGCGGCGCACGCCGGTCCCACCGGGCGCCGTATCCGTGTCGGCCCGGAAGGGAAGTTTCGCCGCATCCAGCGGTTATTCTCGTTTAAGCGAGGGAGGCGGCTCCCGGGAATTTGCCGCCGACCATCGCATTTTGAGGGCGCTTTAGCCCATGAAGGAGACAGGCATGAACCAAGAGGTCATGAATCTTTTCAATCCGCAGGTGCCTGCACAGAATTTCGATTCCATTCGGATTTCGATCGCGTCTCCGGAGAAGATCCTCTCCTGGTCTTACGGTGAGATCAAGAAGCCGGAAACCATCAACTACCGTACGTTCAAGCCGGAACGCGACGGTCTGTTCTGCGCGCGCATCTTCGGGCCGATCAAGGACTACGAATGCCTGTGCGGCAAGTACAAGCGCATGAAGTACAAGGGCATCATCTGCGAAAAGTGCGGCGTCGAAGTCACGCTGTCGCGCGTTCGCCGTGAGCGCATGGGCCATATCGAGCTCGCCGCTCCCGTTGCCCACATCTGGTTCCTGAAGTCGCTGCCATCACGCATTTCGACGCTGCTCGACATGACGCTGAAGGATGTCGAGCGCGTCCTCTACTTCGAAAACTACATCGTCACCGAGCCGGGCCTGACCGCCCTGAAGGAGCACCAGCTCCTCTCGGAAGAAGAGTACATGCTCGCTGTCGACGAATACGGCGAAGACCAGTTCACCGCGATGATCGGCGCCGAGGCGATCTACGAGATGCTGGCCTCGATGAACCTCGAAAAGATCGCTGGCGACCTGCGTGCCGAGCTTGCCGACACCACGTCGGATCTCAAGCAGAAGAAGCTGATGAAGCGCTTGAAGATCGTCGAGAACTTCATGGAGTCGGGCAACCGTCCGGAATGGATGATCATGAAGGTCGTTCCGGTCATCCCGCCGGATCTGCGTCCGCTGGTTCCGCTCGACGGCGGCCGTTTCGCGACGTCGGATCTGAACGATCTCTACCGCCGCGTCATCAACCGTAACAACCGTCTGAAGCGCCTGATCGAGCTTCGTGCGCCTGGCATCATCATCCGCAACGAAAAGCGCATGCTGCAGGAATCCGTTGACGCGCTGTTCGACAACGGCCGTCGCGGCCGTGTCATCACCGGCGCCAACAAGCGTCCGCTGAAGTCGCTCTCCGACATGCTGAAGGGCAAGCAGGGCCGCTTCCGCCAGAACCTGCTCGGCAAGCGCGTCGACTATTCCGGCCGTTCGGTCATCGTCACCGGTCCGGAACTGAAGCTGCACCAGTGCGGCCTGCCGAAGAAGATGGCGCTCGAGCTCTTCAAGCCGTTCATCTATGCCCGCCTCGACGCCAAGGGTTACTCCTCGACGGTCAAGCAGGCCAAGAAGCTGGTCGAGAAGGAAAAGCCGGAAGTCTGGGATATCCTCGACGAGGTTATCCGCGAGCATCCGGTTCTCTTGAACCGCGCACCGACGTTGCACCGCCTGGGCATCCAGGCCTTCGAACCTATCCTGGTCGAAGGCAAGGCGATCCAGCTGCATCCGCTCGTCTGCACGGCCTTCAACGCCGACTTCGATGGCGACCAGATGGCCGTTCACGTGCCGCTGTCGCTCGAAGCCCAGCTCGAAGCCCGCGTGCTGATGATGTCGACCAATAACATCTTGCATCCGGCCAACGGCGCGCCGATCATCGTTCCCTCGCAGGACATGGTTCTCGGCCTCTACTATCTGTCGATCCTCAACCAGAACGAGCCGGGCGAAGGCATGGCCTTCTCCGATCTCGGCGAGCTGCATCACGCCCTCGAAAGCAAGGTCGTGACGCTGCACACCAAGATCCGCGGCCGCTTCAAGTCGGTCGACGAGGATGGCAAGCCTTACTCGAAGATCTATGAGACGACGCCTGGCCGTCTGCTCATCGGCGAACTGCTGCCGAAGAACGGCAAGGTGCCCTTCGATATCTGCAACCAGGAAATGACCAAGAAGAACATCTCGAAGATGATCGACACGGTCTATCGCCATTGCGGCCAGAAGGACACGGTCATTTTCTGCGACCGCATCATGCAGCTCGGCTTCGCCCACGCCTGCCGCGCCGGCATTTCGTTCGGCAAGGACGACATGGTCATTCCGGATGCCAAGGCCAAGATCGTTGCCGACACCGAAAACCTGGTGAAGGAATACGAGCAGCAGTATAATGACGGCCTCATCACCCAGGGCGAGAAGTACAACAAAGTTGTCGACGCCTGGGGCAAGGCGACCGAAAAGGTCGCCGAAGAGATGATGGCCCGCATTAAGGCGGTCGAATTCGACGAGAAGACCGGTCGCCAGAAGCCGATGAACTCGATCTACATGATGAGCCACTCCGGTGCCCGCGGTTCTCCGAACCAGATGCGCCAGCTGGGCGGCATGCGTGGCCTCATGGCCAAGCCGTCGGGCGAAATCATCGAGACCCCGATCATCTCGAACTTCAAGGAAGGCCTGACCGTCAACGAGTACTTCAACTCGACGCACGGCGCCCGTAAGGGTCTGGCAGACACCGCCCTGAAGACCGCCAACTCCGGCTACCTGACCCGCCGTCTCGTCGACGTCGCGCAGGATTGCATCGTCACGCACGTCGATTGCGGAACGCAGACGGGCCTCACCATGACCGCCATCGTCGATGCCGGCCAGGTGGTTGCCTCGATCGGCGCCCGTATCCTCGGCCGCACGGCGCTCGACGACATCGACCATCCGGTCACGGGTGAGCGTATCGTCGATGCCGGCAGGATGATCCTTGAGCCCGACGTCGTCGAAATCGAGAAGGCCGGCATCCAGTCGATCCGCATCCGCTCGGCACTGACCTGCGAAATCCAGACGGGCGTCTGCTCGGTCTGCTACGGCCGCGACCTCGCGCGCGGTACGCCGGTCAATATGGGCGAAGCCGTCGGCGTCATCGCTGCTCAGTCGATCGGCGAGCCGGGCACCCAGCTCACCATGCGTACCTTCCACCTTGGCGGTACGGCAACCGTGGTCGACCAGTCGTTCCTCGAAGCTTCGTACGAAGGTACGGTGCAGATCAAGAATCGCAACATCCTGCGCAACTCCGATGGCAACCTCGTTGCCATGGGCCGCAACATGACCGTCCAGATCCTGGACGAACGTGGTGTCGAGCGGTCGTCGCAGCGTGTGGCCTACGGTTCGAAGCTGCATGTCGACGAAGGCGACAAGGTCAAGCGCGGCCAGCGCCTGGCAGAGTGGGACCCCTACACCCGTCCGATGATGACGGAAGTGGCCGGTACCGTTCAGTTTGAAGATCTGGTCGACGGTCTCTCCGTTCTGGAAGCGACCGACGAATCGACCGGCATCACCAAGCGTCAGGTTATCGACTGGCGTTCGACCCCGCGCGGCTCGGACCTCAAGCCGGCGATCGTCATCAAGGATGCCAGCGGCAATATCGCGAAGCTGTCTCGCGGTGGTGACGCCCGCTTCTTCCTCTCGGTCGATGCGATCCTGTCGGTCGAGCCGGGCACGAAGGTCTCCCAGGGTGACGTTCTCGCTCGTTCGCCGCTCGAAAGCGCCAAGACCAAGGATATCACCGGCGGTCTGCCGCGTGTTGCCGAGCTGTTCGAAGCCCGCCGTCCGAAGGACCACGCCATCATCGCAGAGATCGATGGTACGATCCGTCTCGGCCGCGACTACAAGAACAAGCGTCGCGTCATCATCGAGCCGGCGGAAGACGGTGTCGAGCCTGTCGAATACCTGATCCCGAAGGGCAAGCCCTTCCACCTTCAGGAAGGCGACTATATCGAAAAGGGTGACTACATCCTCGACGGTAACCCGGCTCCGCACGACATCCTGGCGATCAAGGGCGTGGAGGCTCTGGCCTCCTACCTCGTCAACGAGATCCAGGAAGTCTACCGCCTGCAGGGCGTCGTCATCAACGACAAGCACATCGAGGTGATTGTCCGTCAGATGCTGCAGAAGGTGGAAATCACCGATGCAGGCGACTCGACCTATATCGTCGGCGACAATGTCGACCGGATAGAGCTCGAAGACGTCAACGATCACCTGATCGAGCAGGGCAAGAAGCCAGCCTACGGCGATCCGGTTCTTCTCGGCATCACCAAGGCATCGCTGCAGACCCCGTCCTTCATCTCGGCCGCGTCCTTCCAGGAAACGACCAAGGTGCTGACGGAAGCTGCGATCGCCGGCAAGACCGACGGCCTGCAGGGTCTGAAAGAAAACGTCATCGTCGGCCGCCTCATCCCGGCCGGTACCGGCGGCACCATGACCCAGATCCGCCGCATCGCCACGTCGCGCGACGAGATGATCCTCGAAGAGCGCCGCAAGGGCACGGGTGCTGCCGTTGCCACGCCGATGCTGCAGGACATGGCCGAAAAGGCTCCGGCTGCGGAATAACCCGCAGCTGAAGTCTATGAAATTGAAAAACCGCCCGGAGCGATCCGGGCGGTTTTTGTTTTATCTGCTCTGATTATTTGGCGGGGAGGGGCTGCTTCCGCTTATGCTGCCTTGGCAGCGTGACCAGCGGCTCCCTTCAGTTGAACCGAATGATCGCGACTTCGCCTTCGACGGCGCCCTGGTAGGCAGATGCGTGCGGCTCTTCGGCCGGGACCTCGGTCAGCATGCCGATCTGGTCGAGATCTGCTTCGATGAAGCCTTCCTCGGCAAGGGCGTTCAAGGCCTCGCGTACGGCAGTGTCGTCGTCAGGCGCCTTCAGCATGATGTGCAGGTCGATGCCTTCGCTGGCGTCGGACTCGTAGCCCTTGCCGATGATGATGAAGATCATCGGGCCGTCGAAATTATTGTCGTTATCAGGTGTCGTGATCATCGCCTGTCCTTCGGCTCTTTGACGATTCGTTCGCTCGAATCCTGCTGGGAGGGCCGAACGCCGCAATTGCTGATTCCTTAACTGCTTTTGCTGCAATGCCCAAGTTTTTATCTTGGGGCACAGCCGTGAATTCGTCTAGAAGGATGAAACAGGGCGTTCGGCCGGCATATCAAGGCGATACGGCGAGTTTATTTCTTAACCGGCCTTGACGAGACGGGTGGAAACCAGTAGTACCCCGGCCATCAGATCCCATGTGAGGCTTGGCTGTTCGGGGCGACTCGCCCTGAAGTTCACCTCAAACAAGGTTCTAAACGCACGTTGAAGTCATGATGCTGCACGCACGACGCATATTCTATGCGTCCTCTGCTCCTTGTGGTCCATCTGCGGAAGCGGATCGGGCCATATTTTGCGCATTGACGGAAAGCGCGCGTCACTGCCGGAGACGGCGCGAGTTCAAGCCCGCAAGGGTACTGAGATAAAACGTAAGGGATGGTTGAATGCCTACCGTAAACCAGCTGATCCGCAAGCCTCGCCAGGCGAACGTAAAGCGTAACAAGGTTCCCGCACTCCAGGAGAACCCGCAGAAGCGCGGCGTTTGCACGCGCGTCTACACGACGACGCCGAAGAAGCCGAACTCGGCTCTGCGTAAGGTCGCAAAGATCCGCCTGACCAACGGCTTCGAAGTCATTGGTTACATCCCCGGCGAAGGTCACAACCTTCAGGAACACTCCGTCGTCATGATCCGTGGCGGCCGCGTCAAGGACCTTCCGGGTGTCCGTTATCACATCATCCGCGGCGTTCTCGATACCCAGGGTGTCAAGAACCGCAAGCAGCGCCGCTCCAAGTACGGCGCGAAGCGTCCGAAGTAATTCGGTTTTTGAATAATCCGGCGCTGCGCGAGGTCCTCCGCGTCATGAAGCGCCTTAACGGTTGAAGAGACAAAATATGTCCAGACGTCATAAAGCAGAAAAGCGCGAGATCAATCCGGACCCGAAGTTCGGCGATCTCGTCGTCACCAAGTTCATGAATGCCATTATGCTCGACGGCAAGAAGTCCGTTGCTGAAAACATCGTCTACGGTGCGTTCGACGTTGTCCAGGGCAAGGCCAAGCAGGAGCCGCTCACGGTTTTCCATTCTGCGCTTGAGAACATTGCCCCGCACGTTGAAGTTCGCTCGCGTCGTGTCGGTGGTGCGACCTATCAGGTCCCCGTCGATGTTCGTCCGGAGCGCCGCCAGGCTCTTGCTATTCGCTGGCTGATCGCTGCTGCCCGCAAGCGCAATGAAACGACTATGGTTGACCGCCTTTCCGGCGAACTGCTCGATGCGTCCAACAACCGCGGCTCCGCCGTCAAGAAGCGCGAAGACACGCACAAGATGGCTGACGCCAACCGCGCGTTCTCGCACTATCGCTGGTAATTCCGAACGGTATCGAAAGGCAGTCCACAATGGCTCGCGAATATAAGATCGAAGACTACCGTAATTTCGGTATCATGGCGCATATCGACGCCGGCAAGACCACGACCACCGAGCGTATTCTTTATTACACCGGCAAGTCGCACAAGATCGGCGAAGTCCACGACGGCGCAGCCACCATGGACTGGATGGAGCAGGAGCAGGAGCGTGGCATCACGATCACCTCTGCTGCCACCACGACCTACTGGAAGGGCCGTGACGGCAAAACGCGCCGCTTCAACATCATCGACACTCCCGGCCACGTCGACTTCACCATTGAAGTCGAGCGTTCGCTGCGCGTTCTCGACGGGGCCATCGCGCTGCTCGACGCTAACGCCGGTGTTGAGCCGCAGACGGAAACCGTCTGGCGTCAGGCTGAAAAGTACAATGTCCCGCGGATGATCTTCTGCAACAAGATGGACAAGACCGGTGCGGACTTCTACCGCTCCGTCGAGATGATCAAGACCCGTCTCGGTGCAACGGCTGTCGTCATGCAGCTGCCGATCGGTGCAGAAACCGAATTCAAGGGCGTCATCGACCTGGTCGAGATGAACGCACTCATCTGGCGCGACGAGTCGCTCGGCGCCCAGTGGGATGTCGTCGAGATCCCCGAGGACATGAAGGCCAAGGCTGAAGAATATCGCGAAAAGCTGATCGAGACGGTCGTCGACATCGACGAAGCCGCCACCGAAGCTTACCTCGAAGGCATTCTGCCCGACAACGATCAGATCCGTGCGCTGGTTCGCCGCGGCACGATCGACGTCAAGTTCCATCCGATGTTCTGCGGCACCGCCTTCAAGAACAAGGGCGTGCAGCCGCTGCTCGACGCCGTCGTCGACTACCTGCCGTCGCCGATGGACATCCCGGCGATCAAGGGCATCGATTTCAAGACGGAAGCCGAAATCGAGCGTCATGCCGATGACAGCGAGCCGCTTTCCATGCTCGCCTTCAAGATCATGAACGACCCCTTCGTCGGTTCGCTGACCTTCGCCCGCATCTACTCCGGCAAGCTCGAGAAGGGCACGTCGGTCATCAACACGGTCAAGGACAAGCGCGAGCGCGTCGGCCGTATGCTGCAGATGCACTCCAACTCGCGTGAAGACATCGAAGAAGCCTTCGCAGGCGACATCGTTGCTCTCGCTGGCCTCAAGGAAACCACGACGGGCGACACGCTCTGCGATCCGCTGAAGCCGGTTATCCTCGAGCGCATGGAATTCCCGGAGCCGGTCATCCAGATCGCCATCGAGCCGAAGACCAAGGGCGACCAGGAAAAGATGGGCCTCGCGCTCAACCGCCTGGCTGCTGAAGATCCGTCCTTCCGCGTCAAGACCGACCAGGAATCAGGCCAGACCATCATCGCCGGCATGGGCGAACTGCATCTCGACATCATCGTCGACCGCATGCGTCGTGAATTCAAGGTCGAAGCAACTGTCGGCGCGCCGCAGGTTGCCTACCGCGAAACCATCACCCGGACGCATGAAGAAGACTACACGCACAAGAAGCAGTCCGGTGGTACCGGCCAGTTCGCGCGCGTCAAGATCGTCTTCGAACCGAACCCGGACGGCGACGAATTCAAGTTCGAATCGAAGATCGTCGGCGGTTCCGTTCCGAAGGAATATATCCCCGGCGTCCAGAAGGGCATCGAAAGCGTTCTGTCTTCGGGTCCGCTCGCAGGCTTCCCGATGCTCGGCGTCAAGGCGACCCTCATCGACGGCGCCTTCCACGACGTCGACTCCTCGGTTCTTGCCTTCGAAATCGCATCGCGTGCCTGCTTCCGTGAAGCAGCCAGGAAGGCCGGCGCTCAGCTGCTCGAGCCGATGATGAAGGTCGAAGTCGTCACCCCGGAAGATTACGTCGGCGACGTTATCGGCGACCTGAACTCCCGTCGCGGTCAGATCCAGGGCCAGGAAAGCCGTGGTATCGCCGTCGTCATCAACGCGAACGTCCCGCTCGCGAACATGTTCAAATACGTCGACAACCTGCGCTCCATGTCCCAGGGCCGCGCCCAGTACACGATGACCTTCGATCACTATTCGCCGGTCCCGTCGAACGTCGCAACTGAAATCCAGGCAAAGTATTCCGGTCAGAAGTGACCGGAATACCAATTGACCGATAACAAGAATTAGATCCCTTCGGGGACTAGCAAAACGGAGACCCGAAAATGGGAAAGAGTAAGTTTGAGCGCAACAAGCCGCACGTCAACATTGGCACGATTGGCCACGTTGACCACGGCAAGACGTCTCTGACGGCAGCGATCACGAAGTACTTCGGTGAGTACAAGGCGTACGACCAGATCGACGCGGCTCCGGAAGAAAAGGCGCGTGGCATCACGATTTCGACGGCTCACGTTGAATACGAGACGCCGGCCCGCCACTACGCCCACGTCGACTGCCCCGGCCACGCCGACTACGTCAAGAACATGATCACCGGTGCTGCCCAGATGGACGGCGCGATCTTGGTGTGCTCGGCCGCTGATGGCCCGATGCCGCAGACGCGCGAACACATCCTGCTGGCTCGT
>NZ_JACCEY010000043.1:0-43544 GCF_013591995.1 Rhizobium sp. WYCCWR 11146 | reverse complement strand
TCGAACTGGTCGAGCTCGAAGTTCGCGAACTGCTGTCGTCCTACGACTTCCCGGGCGACGATATCCCGATCGTCAAGGGTTCCGCACTTGCTGCCCTTGAAGATTCGGACAAGAAGATCGGCGAAGATTCGATCCGCGAGCTGATGGCTGCTGTCGACGCCTACATCCCGACGCCTGAGCGTCCGATCAACCTGCCGTTCTTGCTGCCGATCGAAGACGTGTTCTCGATCTCTGGCCGCGGTACGGTTGTGACCGGCCGCGTCGAGCGTGGCATTGTCAAGGTTGGCGAAGAAGTCGAGATCGTCGGCATCCGCCCGACGACGAAGACGACGGTGACCGGCGTTGAAATGTTCCGCAAGCTGCTCGATCAGGGCCAGGCTGGCGACAACATCGGTGCGCTGATCCGCGGCGTTACCCGTGACGGCGTTGAGCGTGGCCAGATTCTGTGCAAGCCGGGTTCGGTCAAGCCGCACAAGAAGTTCATGGCAGAAGCCTACATCCTGACGAAGGAAGAGGGTGGCCGTCATACGCCGTTCTTCACCAACTACCGTCCGCAGTTCTACTTCCGCACGACCGACGTGACCGGCATCGTAACGCTGCCGGAAGGCACGGAGATGGTCATGCCGGGCGACAACGTCACGGTATCGGTCGAGCTGATCGTTCCGATCGCGATGGAAGAAAAGCTGCGCTTCGCCATCCGCGAAGGCGGCCGCACCGTCGGCGCCGGTATCGTCGCGTCGATCGTCGAGTAATTAGCGGCTGGGCCACCTGGCCCAAGGAAAGGATAGGGACGCCGATCTCGGTGTCCCTCTCGATCTTTGAAACCGGTGGCCCGCTAACGTAACTGAAGGTAAGCCGTGTCCCTAAGTGGTGACACGCGGATAACAGACACAAGGATAAAGTCGAATGAACGGCCAGAATATCCGCATCCGCCTGAAGGCGTTCGATCACCGGATTCTCGATGCCTCCACGCGCGAGATCGTATCGACGGCTAAGCGCACCGGTGCAAGCGTCCGGGGCCCCGTTCCGCTTCCGACCCGCATCGAGAAGTTTACGGTCAACCGGTCCCCGCACATCGACAAGAAGAGCCGCGAACAGTTCGAGATGCGCACGCATAAGCGCCTTCTCGATATCGTTGACCCGACCCCGCAGACGGTAGACGCGCTGATGAAGCTCGATCTCGCCGCCGGTGTCGATGTTGAGATCAAGCTCTGAGACCTCGGGTCTTCGGGCTGAGTGAGAAGGATTGAACCGATGCGTTCAGGTGTGATTGCACAGAAGGTGGGAATGACCCGCGTCTATAACGACGCCGGCGAGCATGTCCCGGTAACGGTACTGCGTATGGAAGGCTGCCAGGTCGTAGCCACGCGCACTGTCGAAAAGAATGGCTATACCGCAGTTCAGCTCGGTGCCGGCCAGGCGAAGGTGAAGAACACGTCGAAGGCGATGCGCGGCAACTTTGCCATTGCCAACGTCGAGCCGAAGGCCAAGCTGACGGAATTCCGCGTGTCGGAAGATCAGCTGCTTGAGGTCGGCACTGAGATCAAGGCGGGTCACTTTGCAGCCGGTCAGCTCGTCGACGTGACGGGCACGACGATCGGTAAGGGTTTTGCCGGCGCCATGAAGCGCCACGGTTTCGGCGGTCTGCGTGCCACGCACGGTGTGTCGGTGTCTCACCGTTCGCACGGTTCGACCGGCTCGCGCCAGGATCCGGGCAAGGTTTTCAAGAACAAGAAGATGGCTGGTCACATGGGCCAGACGCGCGTCACGACGCAGAACCTGGAAGTGGTTTCGACCGACGAAGATCGTGGTCTGATCCTGATCAAGGGTGCTGTTCCTGGTTCCAAGGGTGCTTGGATCATCGTGCGCGACGCCGTCAAGTCGGCCGCGAAGTAAGGGAGCCAGATCAATGGAATTCAACGTCAAGACCCTCGAGGGAAAAGACGCCGGGAAGGTTTCCCTTTCGGACGCGATTTTCGGCCTCGAGCCCCGTGAAGACATTCTCGCCCGCGTCATTCGCTGGCAGCTTGCCAAGAAGCAGCAGGGCACGCACAAGGCTAAGGGCCGCGCGGAAGTTTCGCGCACCGGCGCCAAGATGTACAAGCAGAAGGGTACGGGCCGCGCCCGCCACCATTCGGCTCGCGCTCCGCAGTTCCGCGGCGGCGGTAAGGCTCACGGCCCGGTCGTCCGCAGCCACGAGCACGATCTTCCGAAGAAGGTTCGTGCACTCGGCCTTCGCCACGCCCTTTCGGCCAAGATCAAGGCCGATGACGTCATCGTCATCGACAACCTGGTTGCCGCTGAAGCCAAGACCAAGTCGCTCGCGTCTGTTTTCGAGACGCTCGGCCTGACCAACGCCCTCTTCATCGGCGGCGCAGAGCTTGACGGCAACTTCAAGCTCGCAGCTCAGAACATCCCGAACATCGATGTTCTGCCGATCCAGGGCATCAACGTTTACGACATCGTGCGCCGCGGCAAGCTCGTGCTTTCCAAGGCTGCGGTTGAAGCGCTAGAGGAGCGATTCAAGTGACCGATCTTCGCCACTACGATGTGATCGTCTCTCCGGCGATCACCGAAAAGTCCACGCTGGTATCCGAAAACAACCAGGTTGTTTTCAATGTCGCCAAGCAGGCGACGAAGCCGGAAATCAAGGCTGCGGTCGAGGCGCTGTTCGGCGTCAAGGTCACGGCTGTCAACACTCTGCTGCGCAAAGGCAAGACCAAGCGGTTCCGCGGTTTCGTCGGCAAGCAGAAGGACGTGAAGAAGGCTGTTGTGACGCTGGCTGAAGGCCAGACGATCGACGTCTCCACCGGTCTCTGAGGTATAAGAAAATGGCATTGAAAACTTTCAATCCGATCACCCCGAGCCAGCGCCAGCTGGTCATCGTCGACCGTTCGGCCCTCTACAAGGGCAAGCCGGTCAAGGCGCTGACGGAAGGTCTGACCAAGAGCGGCGGTCGTAACAACCTCGGCCGCATCACCGCCCGCTTCATCGGCGGCGGTCACAAGCGCACCTATCGTCTGATCGACTTCAAGCGTCGCAAGTTCGACGTCGAAGGCACGGTCGAGCGTATCGAATACGATCCGAACCGCACGGCTTTCATCGCGCTGGTGAACTATGCTGACGGCGAGAAGGCTTATATTCTCGCTCCTCAGCGTCTCGCTGCCGGTGACAAGGTCATCGCTTCCGAGAAGGCTGTCGACGTCAAGCCCGGCAACACCATGCCGCTGCAGTTCATCCCGGTCGGCTCCATCATCCACAATGTGGAAATGAAGCCGGGCAAGGGTGGTCAGATCGCTCGCTCCGCCGGTGGCTACGCACAGCTCGTCGGCCGCGACCAGGGCATGGCGATCCTTCGCCTGAACTCCGGTGAACAGCGTCTCGTTCATGGCTCCTGCCTTGCTTCGATCGGCGCGGTCTCCAACCCTGATCACGCCAACATCAACGACGGCAAGGCCGGTCGTACCGTTTGGCGCGGCAAGCGTCCGCATAACCGCGGTGTCGTCATGAACCCGGTCGACCATCCGCACGGCGGTGGTGAAGGCCGCACCTCCGGTGGTCGCCATCCGGTGACGCCGTGGGGCAAGCCGACCAAGGGCAAGCGCACCCGGTCGAACAAGTCGACCGACAAGATGATCATGCGCTCGCGTCATCAGCGTAAGAAGTAAGAGAGGAAGTCTCCAATGGCTCGTTCAGTATGGAAAGGTCCGTTCGTTGACGGCTATCTTCTCAAGAAGGCTGAGAAGGTTCGTGAAGGCGGTCGTAGTGAAGTGATCAAGATCTGGAGCCGACGCTCCACGATCCTGCCGCAGTTCGTCGGTCTCACCTTCGGCGTCTACAACGGCAGCAAGCATATCCCGGTCAGCGTCAATGAAGACATGGTCGGTCACAAATTCGGTGAATTCTCTCCGACCCGCACCTACTACGGTCACGGCGCGGACAAGAAGGCGAAGAGGAAGTAACAATGGGCAAGGCAAAAGCCGAACGCCGGCTGAAGGACAACGAGGCGCAAGCAGTCGCCCGCACGCTCCGCGTCAGCCCCCAGAAGCTCAACCTGGTTGCTGCGGCTATCCGCGGCAAGAAGGTCGAGCGCGCACTCGCTGAGCTGGAGTTCTCCCGCAAGCGCATCGCAGGCGCCGTCAAGAAGACGCTCGAATCTGCGATCGCCAACGCCGAGAACAACCACGATCTCGACGTCGACTCGCTGGTCGTCGCCGAGGCCTATGTCGGCAAGTCGATCGTCATGAAGCGTTTCCACGCTCGTGGCCGCGGTCGCGCGTCGCGCATCGAAAAGCCCTTCGCGCACCTGACGATCGTCGTTCGTGAAGTGCAGGCAGCAGAGGAGGCCGCATAATGGGTCAGAAAATCAATCCAATCGGTTTCCGCCTCGGCATCAACCGTACCTGGGATAGCCGCTGGTTTGCGGACAATGCCGAGTACGGTCAGCTGCTGCACGAAGACCTGAAGATGCGTAAGTTCGTCATGAGCGAGCTGAAGCAGGCCGGGATCTCCAAGGTGGTCATCGAGCGTCCGCACAAGAAGTGCCGCGTCACGATCCACTCGGCACGTCCGGGCCTGATCATCGGCCGCAAGGGCGCTGACATCGACAAGCTTCGCAAGAAGCTGTCGGAGATGACCAATTCGGAAACGCACCTCAACATCGTCGAAGTGCGCAAGCCCGAAGTCGATGCGACGCTGGTCGCTCAGTCGATCGCCCAGCAGCTCGAGCGTCGCGTGGCTTTCCGTCGCGCCATGAAGCGCGCCGTTCAGTCCGCGATGCGTCTTGGCGCCGAAGGCATCAAGATCACCTGCGCCGGCCGTCTCGGTGGCGCTGAAATCGCCCGTACGGAATGGTACCGCGAAGGTCGTGTGCCGTTGCACACGCTGCGCGCCGACATCGACTACGGCACGGCTGAAGCAGAAACCGCGTTCGGCATCTGCGGCATCAAGGTCTGGATCTTCAAGGGCGAAATCCTTGAGCATGATCCGATGGCTTCCGAGCGCCGCGCGATGGAAGGTGACGCCCAGGGTCCGGCAAGCCGTGATCGTGACCGCGACAGAGACCGTCGCCGCGACAACGCTTGATAGCGCGCGTGGCAGAGAAGTTCGGAGAATAAGAAAATGTTGCAGCCAAAGCGTACCAAGTACCGCAAGCAGTTCAAGGGCCGCATCAAGGGCGTCGCCAAGGGCGGTTCTGACCTGGCATTCGGCGAATTCGGCCTGAAGGCACAGGAACCCAACCGCGTCAACGCGCGCGAGATCGAAGCGGCCCGCCGCGCGATCACGCGTTATATGAAGCGCGCCGGCCGTGTATGGATCCGCGTGTTCCCGGACGTTCCGGTAACCAAAAAGCCGACCGAAGTCCGTATGGGTAAGGGTAAGGGCTCCGTTGAATACTGGGCATGCAAGGTCAAGCCTGGCCGTATGATGTTCGAGATCGACGGTGTCAGCGAAGAAATCGCCCGTGAGGCGCTTCGCCTCGGCTCTGCCAAGCTCTCGGTCAAGACGCGCTTCGTTCAGCGCATTGCAGAGTAAGGGATTGAGCTCATGAAAGCCTCAGACGTTCGCGGTTTCACCGCCGACCAACTCAAGGACGAGCTTGCCAAGCTGAAGAAGGAGCAGTTCAACCTGCGCTTCCAGAAGGCGACCGGCCAGCTCGAAAAGTCCTCGCGCATCAACGAAGTCCGCAAGGACATCGCCCGCGTGAAAACCATTGCCCGCCAGAAGGCGGCAGAAGTTAAGGCCTAAAGGAAGAAAAATATGCCGAAGCGCATCCTGCAGGGCGTCGTCGTTGGCGACAAGAACGAGAAGACGGTAGTGGTTCGTGTCGAGCGTCGTTTCGCTCACCCGCTGCTCCAGAAGACCGTTCGTCGTTCCAAGAAGTACAAGGCCCACGACGAGAACAATCAGTACAAGATTGGCGATACCGTATCCATCGAGGAATGCGCGCCGATCTCCAAGGACAAGCGCTGGACGGTAATTTCCGCCCAGGGCAAGTAACAGAATTTTGCGCGAGGCCTTGCGTCTCGCCGAAATATCTGTATGAAGCAGCGTCAGAACGCTCGAATGCCGGGCGTTCTTTTGCTTTGAGCGCACGGAAGGTCCCGTTCGGGAAACCACCCTGGCACGATCGATCCCGCGCTATTCAGCTATTGCCGCGTCTGTGCTGCCGTCATGGCAGCTCGGCCGGCGAAAATTTTCATAAGCCGGAGTAGGGGGCTAGCCCAACCATTCCGGTAAACCAAGAAGGCGACCTGATATGATTCAGATGCAAACAAACCTCGACGTCGCGGATAATTCCGGCGCACGTCGTGTCATGTGCATCAAGGTGCTGGGCGGCTCGAAGCGCAAGTATGCCTCGATCGGCGACGTCATCGTCGTTTCGATCAAGGAAGCGATCCCGCGCGGCCGTGTGAAGAAGGGTGACGTGATGAAGGCGGTTGTCGTTCGCACCGCTAAGGATATCCGTCGTCCGGATGGCTCCGTCATCCGCTTCGACACCAACGCAGCAGTCCTCATCGACAACAAGAAAGAGCCGATCGGCACCCGTATCTTCGGACCGGTTCCGCGCGAACTTCGCGCCAAGAACCACATGAAGATCATCTCGCTGGCTCCCGAAGTACTGTAAGGAGCGAAGCGATGCAGAAGATTCGTAAGGGCGACAAGGTCGTCATGCTCGCTGGCAAGGACAAGGGCCGTACCGGCGAAGTTGTCCAGGTCATGCCGAAGGAAGATCGTGCCGTTGTTCGTGGCGTCAACGTCGTCAAGCGCCACCAGCGCCAGACGCAGACCCAGGAAGCCGGCATCATCAACAAGGAAGCCCCGGTTCACCTGTCCAACGTTGCAATCATCGACAAGGACGGCAAGCCGACCCGCGTCGGTTTCAAGGTTGTTGACGGCAAGAAGGTCCGTGTGGCCAAGCGTTCTGGAGAAGTGATCGATGGCTGAGGCAAAATATGAGCCGCGGCTCAAGAAGGAATATGTCGAGCGCATCCGCAAGGCGATGCAGGAGCAGTTCTCCTACGCCAACGAGATGATGATCCCGAAGCTCGACAAGATCGTGATCAACATGGGTGTCGGCGAAGCGACCGCTGACTCGAAGAAGCCGACGGTAGCTGCCGCCGACCTCGCAGCGATCGCCGGCCAGAAGCCGGTCATCACCCGCGCACGTAACTCTATCGCAGGCTTCAAGGTCCGCGAACAGATGCCGATCGGCGCGAAGGTCACCCTGCGCGGCGCCCGCATGTACGAGTTCATGGACCGTCTCGTGAACATCGCGCTCCCGCGCGTTCGCGACTTCCGCGGCCTGAACCCGAAAAGCTTTGACGGCCGTGGCAACTTCGCCATGGGCATCAAGGAGCACATTGTGTTCCCTGAGATCAACTACGACAAGGTTGATCAGATGTGGGGCATGGACATCATCGTTTGCACGACGGCGACGACCGACGACGAAGCACGGGCTCTTCTGAAAGAGTTCAGCTTCCCGTTCCGTCAATAACCGTAACGACGAGCGTAGAAAAGGAACCTGACATGGCGAAGACAAGCGCAGTTGAAAAGAACAAGCGCCGCCGTACTACGGTCGCTAACCAGGCCGCTAAGCGGGCTGGGTTGAAGGCGATCATCATGAACCAGGCTCTTCCGATCGAAGAGCGGTTCAAGGCCTCGATCAAGCTGGCATCCCTGCCGCGTGATGGATCGAAGACCCGTATTCGCAACCGTTGCGAAGTTTCGGGGCGTCCGCGCGCATATTACCGCAAACTGCGCATGTCGCGTATTGCGCTGCGTGAACTCGGCAATCTCGGCAAGGTGCCGGGTATCGTCAAGTCGAGCTGGTAAGGAGCAGGTTACATGACAATGACTGATCCGTTGGGCGATATGCTCACTCGCATCCGTAACGGCGCTTCCCGCCGCAAGTCGTCGGTCTCGACGCCTGCTTCGAAGCTCCGTGCACGTGTTCTCGATGTTCTGCAGTCCGAAGGCTACATCCGTGGCTACTCCGTTGTCGATTTCGGCAATGGCAAGTCGGAACTCAGCATCGAGCTGAAATATTATGAAGGCGCATCGGTGATCCGTGAGATCGGCCGTGTGTCCAAGCCGGGCCGCCGGGTTTATGTCTCGGTCAAGTCCATTCCGCAGGTCGCGAACGGTCTCGGCATCACCATCCTTTCGACTCCGAAGGGTGTGATGGCCGATCACCAGGCTCGCGAACAGAACGTTGGTGGCGAGGTTCTTTGCTCGGTCTTCTAAGATCGAGCAGGGATCTCCATAGCGAACAGACAGGATTGAAACATGTCTCGTATCGGTAAAAAGCCCGTTCAGGTGCCTGCTGGGATCACGGCTACGGTCGATGGCCAGAAGGTGACTGCAAAGGGCCCGAAGGGCGAGCTGTTTTTCGTTGCTAACGACGAAATCAGCCTCAAGCTTGAAAATAACGCCGTCGTCGTGACGCCGGTGAATCAGACCAAGGATGCGCGCTCAAAGTGGGGCATGTCCCGCACGATGATCGAAGGCATCTTCAAGGGCGTCAAGGACGGTTTCGAGCGCAAGCTTGAAATCAACGGCGTCGGTTACCGCGCCGCCATGCAGGGCAAGAACCTGCAGCTGGCCCTCGGTTTCAGCCATGACGTGATCTACGAGCCGCCGGTCGGTATCTCGATCGTTGTTCCGAAGCCGACGGAAATCGTCGTCAGCGGCATCAACAAGCAGCAGGTCGGTCAGGTTGCCGCCGAAATCCGCGAATATCGCGGTCCCGAGCCCTACAAGGGCAAGGGCGTCAAGTACGCTGACGAGCGGATCGTCCGCAAAGAAGGCAAGAAGAAGTAAGGATCACGCGAAATGGCTAGCAGGAAAGAAGCACTTGCACGTCGTGCCAACCGCGTGCGCCGTCATCTCAAGTCGGTGGCCAACGGCCGTCCGCGCCTGTCGGTTCATCGCTCCTCGAAGAACATCTACGCCCAGGTCATCGATGACGTGGCCGGCAAGACGCTTGCGTCTGCCTCCACCCTCGAGAAGGATCTGCGCGGTTCTCTGAAGACCGGTGCCGATACCGCCGCCGCTACCGTAGTGGGCAAGCTCCTCGCAGAGCGCGCCTCCAAGGCCGGTGTTACGGAAGTCGTGTTCGACCGTGGCGCCTTCATCTATCACGGCCGCATCAAGGCTCTCGCCGAAGCGGCCCGCGAAGGCGGTCTCACCTTCTGATCAGTTTCCGGCCGGACGCCTCAAGCGCCGGCCGGATTTTCGCCGGACCGCAGGCACTCTCCGAAAGGGGAGGCTGATGCGGTCCACATTTGTTTGCCGATTGCACCCGGAAAAGAAAAAGGAAGAGGACAATGGCACAGGAAAGAAGGCCGCAGCGGGACGACCGCCAGAGCCGTGAAGAGCGCGATAGCGAATTCGTCGACAAGCTTGTCGCGATCAACCGCGTCGCCAAGGTCGTCAAGGGCGGCCGTCGTTTCGGTTTCGCAGCACTCGTCGTCGTCGGCGACCAGAAGGGCCGCGTTGGCTTCGGCCATGGCAAGGCACGTGAAGTGCCGGAAGCCATCCGCAAGGCAACCGAAGCCGCCAAGCGCGAACTGATCTTCGTACCGCTGCGTGACGGCCGTACGCTGCATCACGACGTTCACGGCCGCCACGGCGCCGGCAAGGTTCTGCTGCGCTCGGCCAAGGTTGGTACCGGCATCATCGCCGGCGGCCCGATGCGCGCCGTATTCGAGACGCTCGGCATGCACGACGTCGTCGCCAAGTCGACCGGTTCGTCGAACCCCTACAACATGGTTCGCGCCACCTTCGACGCTCTGAAGCACCAGGTTCACCCGAAGGACATCGCAGCTCAGCGCGGCATCAAGTATGCAACGCTGCAGGCTCGTCGTGGCGCCTCCGGCAACGCCTCTGAAGAATAAGAGGAGTTTGACAGATGGCCAAGGCTACCAAGAAGGCTGAAGCGAAGACTGTCACGATCGAACAGATCGGCAGCCCGATTCGCCGTCCGGATGTCCAGCAGCGCACGCTGATCGGTCTCGGACTGAACAAGATGCACCGTCGCCGCACGCTGGAGGATACTCCTTCGGTTCGTGGCATGATCCGTGCTGTCCAGCATCTCGTTCGCGTCGTCGACGAGAAGTGAGACGGAGGAAACGCTCATGAAACTCAATGAAATCAAGGACAACGAAGGCTCGACCCACAGCCGCAAGCGCCTCGGCCGCGGTATCGGCTCGGGCTCGGGCAAAACAGGTGGTCGCGGCGTAAAGGGTCAGAAGTCCCGTTCGGGCGTTGCCATCAACGGCTTCGAAGGCGGCCAGATGCCGATCTATCGTCGCCTGCCGAAGCGCGGCTTCAACAACATTTTCGCTTCCGATTTTGTTGTCGTGTCGCTGGCCCGTATCCAGACGGCGATCGACGCCGGCAAGCTCGATGCCAAGACGACCGTTGACGCGGCTGCCCTCAAGGCAGCCGGTGTCATCCGCCGCGTCAAGGACGGCGTTCGCGTTCTCGCCGACGGCGAGATCAAGGCCAAGATCACCATCGTCGTTGCAGGCGCCTCCAAGCCTGCCGTCGAGAAGATCGAAAAGGCCGGCGGCACCGTGACGCTGCTTTCGGCTCCGGCTGCAGCCGAATAATAAACTGATGATATATCGCCCGGGGTGCTTCACACCGGGCGATTTTGCTCCCATATGTGGGCCTCACAAAAACTTGGCTGGCGCGCCCGCGTCATGCCGGTAAGACTCGAAAACAAGGGTGAGGCATGGGGTTGCGTTGCAATCCGTCCTGAGCCCGGTTTTGAATAATTTCATACTGATTCCGGGTCCGGCCTGTCCCCCAGAGACGCCGGAATTGGTAGCGCGGAGAAACGCATGGCTTCTGCAGCGGAACAATTGGCATCCAACCTCAATTTTTCGACCTTCGCCAAAGCCGAGGATTTGAAGAAGCGCTTGTGGTTCACACTGGCAGCTCTCCTCGTCTACCGACTCGGTACGCATATTCCGCTTCCGGGTCTCAATCCCGAAGCCTATGCCCAGGCTTTCCGCGGCCAGGCAGGCGGCATTCTCGGCCTTTTCAACATGTTTTCGGGCGGCGCCGTTGAGCGCATGGCAATCTTCGCGCTCGGCATCATGCCCTATATCTCTGCCTCGATCATCGTGCAGCTGATGACCTCGGTCGTGCCGGCGCTCGAAAACCTCAAGAAGGAAGGCGAGCAGGGCCGTAAGATCATCAACCAATATACCCGCTACGGTACCGTTATCCTCGGCGCGCTGCAGGCCTATGGCATTGCCGCCGGCCTTGAGAGCGGCCAGGGCTTGGTCGTCGATCCGGGCTGGTTCTTCCGCGTCTCCACCGTTCTGACGCTGCTCGGCGGCACGATGTTCCTGATGTGGCTCGGCGAGCAGATCACCTCCCGCGGCATCGGCAACGGCATCTCGCTGATCATCTTCGCCGGCATCGCCGCCGGCCTTCCCACAGCCCTTGCTGGAACGCTCGAACTCGGCCGCACCGGCGCGCTGTCGACCCCGCTGATTCTGCTCGTGATCATCGTCGCGATCGCCGTCATTGCCATCATCGTCTTTGTCGAGCGCGCCCAGCGCCGGCTGCTGATCCAGTATCCGAAGCGCCAGGTCGGCAACCGGATGTTCCAGGGCGATACGTCCCACCTGCCGTTGAAACTCAACACATCAGGTGTCATTCCGGCAATCTTCGCATCGTCACTGCTGCTGCTGCCAGCAACGATTGCGGGTTTCGCCAGCACCACGGCGATGCCCTCCTGGGCGACATCGATTGTCGCGGCCCTCGGTCATGGCCAGCCACTCTATATGGTGCTCTATGCGGCGCTGATCGCCTTCTTCGCCTTCTTCTATACGGCCATCGTCTTCAATCCGAAGGACACGGCTGATAATCTGAAGAAGCATGGCGGCTTCATTCCCGGCATCCGTCCGGGCGAGCGCACCGCCGAATATATCGACTACGTGCTGACCCGAATCACGGTGATCGGCGCACTCTATCTGGTCTTCGTCTGCATCCTCCCGGAGATATTGGTGTCGCAAACCGGCATTCCATTAGCCCTTGGTGGGACTTCGCTTTTGATCGTGGTTAGCGTAACTCTTGATACGGTTGCACAGATCCAGGGTCACCTGATCGCGCAGCAATACGAAGGCCTGATCAAGAAATCGAAGTTGCGTGGAGGAAAGAGGGGGCGATGAGACTTATCCTTTTGGGGCCGCCGGGCGCGGGTAAGGGAACCCAGGCCCAGCGGATCGTGGAAAAGCACGGCATTCCGCAGCTTTCCACGGGGGACATGCTGCGTGCAGCGGTTAATGCCGGCACCGATGTCGGCAAGCGCGCGAAGGCGGTCATGGACGCCGGCAAGCTCGTCTCGGATGAGATCGTTATTGCCATCGTTTCCGAGCGTATCGATCAACCCGATTGCGCCAACGGCTTCATCCTCGACGGCTTCCCCAGGACGCTCGTCCAGGCGGACGCCACCGAGGCGATGCTGAAGGCGAAGGGTCTCGACCTTTCGGTCGTCATCGAATTCCGTGTCAATGACGACGAGCTGGTTCGTCGCGTTGCCGGTCGCTACTCCTGTGCACAGTGCGGCAGCGTCTATCACGATACCGATAAGGTTCCGGCTGCCGAGGGTGTGTGCGACAAGTGCGGTTCCACCCACTTCAAGCGCCGTCCTGATGACACTCCGGAGACCATGACGGCTCGTCTGCAGGTCTACTACAAGGAGACCTCACCGCTGATCGGCTATTACCATGCCAAGGGCAAGCTCAAGTCCGTGGATGGCATGGCAGAAATCGATCAGGTGACGGCCGAGGTCGAAAGCATTCTTTCCAAGCTTTAAGGCTTTGAAAATAAACTTGGCGGAACGGTTGCTTTTCAGCAGTGATTCCGCTAAACACCGCGCCAACTCGCGACATTCCATGCGATCGGCGCGGATTTCCCAGGGAAGTCCGGGTGCGGTCGTTTTGACATGTTACGGACGTAAATCTGAACGGGCGGTTCTCAAGAGCCGCATAACGAAGCCCACTTGCCGGATGGCAACTGGAATGCAAGGAGAACAGGCGTGGCACGTATCGCTGGCGTCAACATCCCGACTGCGAAGCGCGTTGTTATTGCGCTGACCTACATTCACGGGATCGGTCCGAAATTCGCACAGGAAATCGTCGAGAAGGTCGGTATCCCGGCTGAACGTCGTGTGCATCAGCTGACGGACGCAGAAGTCCTTCAGATCCGCGAAGCCATCGACCGCGACTATCAGGTCGAAGGCGATCTTCGTCGCGATACTGCGATGAACATCAAGCGCCTGATGGACCTCGGCTGCTATCGCGGCCTGCGTCATCGCCGCGGCCTTCCGGTCCGCGGTCAGCGCACGCATACCAATGCCCGCACCCGCAAGGGCCCGGCAAAGGCAATCGCTGGCAAGAAGAAGTAATTTCCGGGAAACCGGGGTGGGGAGGCTGGCGGTCTGCGCCGGCCTCTTTTGAGTTTGGAGCGGGACCATATAGGCGCCGTTCCGGTGTAGCCGCTGGCATTACGGCGGTGAAGAGATCAACGAAAGGAATACCATGGCTAAGGAAGCCGTCCGCGTTCGCCGTCGCGAGCGCAAGAACATCTCGTCGGGTGTCGCTCACGTCAACTCGACCTTCAACAACACGATGATCACCATCACCGATGCGCAGGGCAATGCGATCGCCTGGTCGTCGGCTGGCGCCAAGGGCTTCAAGGGCTCGCGCAAGTCGACCCCGTTCGCTGCCCAGATCGCTGCCGAAGACTGCGCCAAGAAGGCCCAGGAGCACGGCATGAAGTCGCTGGAAGTCGAAGTCTGCGGTCCGGGTTCGGGTCGTGAATCGGCTCTGCGCGCGCTCCAGGCTGCAGGTTTCATGATCACGTCCATCCGCGACGTGACCCCGATCCCGCACAATGGCTGCCGTCCGCGCAAGAAGCGCCGCGTCTGATCATCGCTCTCGTCACCGGTGAGCGCCTGCGCGCTCCCGGTGGTTTTCAAGCTCGGTTGCCACGATTGGATGGTGGCAACGAACGGAAGGCAAACTCATGATTCAGAAGAACTGGCAGGAACTGATCAAGCCGAACAAGGTGGAGTTCTCTTCGAGCTCGCGCACCAGGGCGACGCTTGTTGCCGAACCGCTGGAGCGGGGCTTCGGCCTCACCCTCGGCAACGCGCTTCGCCGCGTTCTGCTCTCCTCGCTGCGCGGTGCTGCCGTCACGGCGGTGCAGATCGATGGCGTGCTGCATGAATTCTCCTCGATTCCGGGCGTCCGCGAAGACGTGACGGACATCGTGCTCAACATCAAGGAAATCGCCATCAAGATGGATGGCGACGATGCGAAACGCATGGTCGTGCGGAAGCAGGGCCCTGGCGTTGTCACGGCTGGCGACATTCAGACGGTCGGCGATATCGAAATCCTCAATCCCGAGCATGTCATCTGCACGCTCGACGAGGGTGCCGAGATCCGCATGGAATTCACCGTCAACAACGGCAAGGGCTATGTTCCGGCCGAACGCAATCGTGCGGAAGATGCTCCGATCGGTCTCATCCCGGTCGACAGCCTCTATTCGCCGGTCAAGAAGGTGTCCTACAAGGTTGAAAATACCCGCGAAGGACAGGTTCTCGACTACGACAAGCTGAACATGACCATCGAAACCGATGGCTCGATCACGGGCGAAGACGCCGTCGCTTTTGCGGCGCGCATTCTCCAGGATCAGCTTGGCGTCTTCGTCAACTTCGACGAGCCGCAGAAGGAAACCGAAGAGGAAGCAGTCACCGAACTCGCTTTCAACCCGGCTCTCCTCAAGAAGGTGGACGAACTCGAACTGTCGGTCCGTTCGGCAAACTGCCTGAAGAACGACAACATCGTCTACATCGGCGACCTCATTCAGAAGACCGAAGCAGAAATGCTCCGCACACCGAATTTTGGTCGCAAGTCGCTGAACGAAATCAAGGAAGTTCTCGCTTCCATGGGCCTGCACCTCGGCATGGAAGTGCCGGCATGGCCGCCCGAGAACATCGAAGATCTCGCCAAGCGTTACGAAGATCAATACTGAGAAAACAAAAGGCAGGCTCTTTCGGCTGCCTTTCCCCGTCAAACAGCAGGCCGATCGCCTGCATGTGCCAGGAAACGGCAGGCCCACTTAGCGTAAGGGCACCTGCATTAAAGGAGAATAGCAATGCGCCATGGTAAAGCCGGCCGCAAGCTGAATAGAACTGCAAGCCACCGCAAGGCGATGTTCGCCAACATGGCGGCTTCGCTGATTACCCACGAGCAGATCGTCACGACCCTGCCGAAGGCCAAGGAAATCCGTCCGATCGTCGAGAAGCTCGTCACGCTCGGTAAGCGCGGCGACCTGCACGCTCGCCGTCAGGCGATCTCGCAGATCCGCGATGCCGCTGTCGTCGCGAAGCTGTTCGACACGATCGCAACGCGTTACGCCACCCGCAACGGCGGCTACCTGCGCATCATGAAGGCCGGCTTCCGCCAGGGCGACAATGCCGCCATGGCTGTAATCGAATTCGTGGATCGCGATGCCTATGCCAAGGGCGCAGCCGACAAGGCCCGCGTCGCTGCCGAAGAGCAGGCCGTCGCCGCTTAATCTTTCGCTCCGGCGGAAACAAAACAGCCGGGCTGCGAAGCCCGGCTGTTTTTGTTTGTGCACGACAGCGCCGCGCTTCTTTTCAGATCAGCCGTTGAACCGGCTGAGGTGCAGATAGGACAGGGTCATTTGCGCGAAGTCTTTGAAAATCGTCGTCGAGTGCAGTTCCTCCGTCTCATAGCCCTGCTTGCGGTTATTGCGCTCGGGCTGGCGCTCAGACGGTTTGGCTATGCGGCCGATCTGCCCTTCATTGTCGTCAAATATGGTGGATCGGCACTCTGGGGAGCGATGGTCTATCTGCTCGTGGCGCCGTTTGTCGCAAGGTCACGGCCGGCAGCAATTGCTGTTACAGCGCTGTTCATAGCGATCTCGGTGGAATTGTTCCGGCTTTATCACACGCCCTGGCTCGACGCGTTTCGGCTGACCACGGCAGGCGCCCTGCTGCTTGGCCGGGTATTTTCGCTTTGGAACATGCTGGCCTATGCAATCGGCATAGCCGCGGCCTGCGCCTTCGATCCGGCACGCCGGACTGCGTTGCGTCCTCGCTAGAGCGCCGCGCGTCTTTTCAGACGCGCTAAGGACGCTCTATCACTTTGAATCTGCCCATAATCCTTTCCGAAAATCGATTCCGATTTTCGGGGTTATGCGCTAACCTGCCGTCTCACGAAACAGACGCCACTGCGCGATTGCGCGTCCGCCCTTTGCCCTTCTGCCTGTTGCGTGCGATGGGCCGATAGGAGCGGTAGAGGATCAGTGCGATGATCAGCCCGACATAGATATATTGCTCGAGGTCGAGAATCTTGGTCGAGAGCGCGAAGTGCAGCGCCCCGCAGGCGGCGATGATGTAGACGAGGCGATGCAGCCAGATCCAGTTCTTGCCGAGGCGGCGGATCGAGAAATTGTTGGATGTCAGCGCCAGCGGAATGAGCATCGCAAGGGCTGCCATGCCGAACATGATGAAGGGGCGCTTCAGCACGTCGTTGATGACGGCGGGAATATCCATCGCCTGGTCGAGCACCATGTAGACTGTGAAATGCATCAGTGCGTAGTAGAAGGTCAGCAGGCCAAGCGCGCGGCGATAGCGCAGATAGTTCCAGCCGAAGAGCTCACGGGCAGGGGAAACGGCAAGTGTTGCGATCAGGAAACGGATCGTCCATATGCCGAGGAAAAGTTCGAAGGTCTTGACCGGATCGGCGCCGAGCTGATCGGTCGCGCCGAGATAGAAAGTCCAGGCTGCGGGCACGAGCCCGACGACATAAAGCAGCCAGACGGAGGCGGGCAGCCAGCGCTTCGGGATGGCGAGCGACAGTTCCGCCATCAGAAATTCGCCTTCAGATCCATGCCGGCATAAAGGCTTGCCACCTCGTCGGCATAACCGTTGAAGGGCAGGGTGGGATGGCGGCTCGCGCCGAAGAAGCCGCTTTCGCCGATGCGCCGTTCGGTCGCCTGGCTCCAGCGCGGATGGTCGACCGCTGGATTGACGTTGGCATAGAAGCCGTATTCCTGCGGATTGGTGACCTGCCAGGTATTCTTCGGTTGCTGGTCGGTGAGTGTGATCCTGACGATCGACTTGATACCCTTGAAACCGTATTTCCACGGCACGACGAGGCGGATCGGCGCGCCGTTCTGGTTCGGCAGCGTTTCGCCATAGAGCCCGACGGCCAGCAGCGTCAGCGGATGGCGCGCCTCGTCGAGGCGCAGACCCTCGACATAGGGCCAGTCAAGCGACTGGAAGAAGCCCTTCTGACCCGGCATCTCCTCCGGCCGCACGACGGTTTCGAAGGCGACGTACTTGGCGCTGCCGAGTGGCTCGACTTTGTCGAGCAGCGATGCCAGCGGAAAGCCGTCCCAGGGGATGACCATCGACCAGGCCTCGACGCAGCGCATCCGGTAGGTGCGCTCCTCGATCGGGAATTCCTTCATCAGCGCCTCGAGGTCGAAGGTGCCTGGCTTGTTGACCATGCCGTCGACCTTGACCGTCCAGGGCAGCGGCTTGAAATCGCCGGAAAGAGCTGCGGGATCGCCCTTGTCGAGACCGAACTCATAGAAATTATTGTAGGTCGTGACGTCCTTGATCGGCGTCGCCTTCTCGTCGACCTTGTACTGGCTCTCAACGGCGGAGAGGGCCGCAGCACTCGCCTTGCCGGCGCTGTAGAGCGCCATGGCGCCAAGCGCTGCCGCACCGAGGAATTCACGACGGCGCACATAGATCTGGCGCGGCGTGATCTCAGATGACGCGATCTTCGGTGGGCGATAGCTTGGCATGTCGAAACCTCCTCGGCGGATATCCTGAAATATAGCCCTTAAACGAACCGCCGGCATGTTGAGATTAGTGTCTAAGCCTTGAATATTGCTGACGGGAAGCCAATTTTTTGTGTTCGGCCGTGATGGAATAGGCTGTAACAAAAAGTCGCGTCGAACCGTATATGATCGATGGGTCTCATGGCGCTTCTCCCCGGCGTACCGGATTTGGGCTTCCCGGTAGTGACAGCCCCCGTCGATTGGATTAGGACAATTCCAAAAAGCAGCGTTTGCCCGGCCCGCAGGCTCCACGCCGCCCGGCTTCGCCTGATAATTCCGACACGTTGAGGAAGACACCGATGCCAGTTTACCGTTCCAGAACCACGACCCATGGCCGCAACATGGCGGGCGCCCGCGGCCTTTGGCGCGCCACGGGCATGAAGGATTCGGATTTCGGCAAGCCGATCATCGCGGTGGTGAATTCCTTCACCCAGTTCGTGCCCGGCCATGTGCACCTGAAGGACCTTGGCCAGCTCGTTGCCCGCGAGATCGAAGCGGCCGGCGGTGTTGCCAAGGAATTCAACACGATCGCCGTCGATGACGGTATCGCCATGGGCCATGACGGCATGCTTTATTCGCTGCCCTCGCGTGAGCTTATCGCTGACAGCGTCGAATACATGGTCAATGCCCATTGCGCCGACGCCATGGTTTGCATCTCCAACTGCGACAAGATCACTCCCGGCATGCTGATGGCGTCGCTGCGCCTCAATATCCCGACCGTCTTCGTCTCGGGCGGTCCGATGGAAGCCGGCAAGGTCGTGCTGCACGGCAAGACGCATGCGCTCGACCTCGTCGATGCCATGGTCGCCGCAGCCGATGACAAGATCAGCGACGAGGACGTCCAGACCATCGAACGCTCCGCCTGTCCGACCTGCGGCTCCTGCTCCGGCATGTTCACTGCCAATTCGATGAACTGCCTGACGGAAGCCCTCGGCCTGTCGCTGCCCGGCAACGGCTCGACGCTTGCCACCCATCTCGACCGCAAGCGGCTTTTCGTCGAGGCCGGTCATCTAATTGTCGATCTCGCCCGCCGCTATTACGAGCAGGATGACGTCAAGGCGCTGCCGCGCACCATTGCCTCCAAGCAGGCCTTCGAGAATGCCATGACGCTCGACATCGCCATGGGCGGCTCGACCAATACGGTCCTGCACATTCTTGCCGCCGCCCATGAAGGCGAGATCGATTTCACTATGGCCGATATCGATGCGCTGTCGCGCCGCGTGCCGTGCCTGTCGAAGGTCGCCCCCGCCAAGAGCGATGTTCATATGGAAGACGTCCACCGCGCCGGCGGCATCATGTCGATCCTCGGCGAACTCGACAAGGGTGGCCTGCTGAATCGCGATTGCCCGACCGTTCATGCCGAGACGCTGGGCGACGCGATCGATCGCTGGGATATCACCCGCACCAACAGCGAGACCGTTCGCAACTTCTATCGTGCCGCTCCTGGCGGCATCCCAACCCAGGTCGCCTTCAGCCAGGAAGCGCGCTGGGACGAACTCGACACCGACCGTGAGAACGGCGTTATCCGCTCGGTCGAACATCCCTTCTCCAAGGATGGTGGTCTTGCCGTGCTCAAGGGCAACCTTGCGATCGACGGCTGCATCGTCAAGACCGCCGGCGTCGATGAATCGATCCTGAAATTCTCCGGCCCCGCCCGCGTCTTCGAAAGCCAGGATGCGTCGGTCAAGGCGATCCTTGCCAACGAGGTGAAGGCCGGCGACGTCGTCATCATCCGCTACGAAGGTCCGAAGGGCGGCCCGGGCATGCAGGAAATGCTCTATCCGACGAGCTATCTGAAGTCGAAGGGTCTCGGCAAGGCCTGTGCGCTCATCACCGACGGCCGCTTCTCCGGCGGCACCTCCGGCCTCTCGATCGGCCACGCCTCGCCGGAAGCGGCAAATGGCGGCACGATCGGCCTGGTGCGCGAAGGCGACATGATCGATATCGACATCCCCAACCGCACGATCAGCCTGCGTGTCAGCGAGACTGAACTCGCCGCCCGCCGCGCCGAGCAGGACGCCAAGGGCTGGTATCCCACAGAGGTCCGCAAGCGCAATGTCACGACCGCGCTGAAGGCCTACGCGGCCTTCGCAACGAGTGCGGACCGCGGTGCCGTGCGCGATCTGAACGCCCGCTGAGCAGCCTCAGCTTACGAACCGTTGATGAAAAGTCAGCAGCTCTTCCAACCGGTCGCTTTCAAAGCGGCCGGTTGATGTTTTTATAGGTCTCGCCGAACTGCTTCAGCCGCTCGTCATAGGCAGCCTTGATACACGCCGCATCCGCTCCGCATTCCTGCCGCTTTTTCAGCCAGGCCGTCTGTTCGTCCTGCAATGTTCCGCGCGAACCCATCGCCAGCAGGCCGGAGAGCAGCTCGAAAGTCGTCACCATCTTCACATCGGCGTCGTTGAGTGCGCGGTTGTCGCAGATCGCTTTTTCATCCGCCTTCAATTCTTTCGCATCGCAATCGAAGCTTGCTGCCTGTGCCAGGTTCGATCCACTGAGCAGGATCGCAAAGCCGAGGGCCGCTGTCGTCGTTCTTGTCGTGATCATTCATATGTTCCTATTGATGCCGGTCAGACTAGCTTCCGCAGTGCCAGAGCCAGGAAGATGATGCAGATGAGCCAGACGGCAAGGATGAAGATCAGTCCGACCCGGCTGGAGGGACGCTCGATGCGCCCTGTCGCCTCCGTACGAAGCTCGTTCATCACCTCTGCCGGAACGAGCCGGATCGCCAGCATGATACCGAGCGGCACGATGAGAAGATCGTCGAGATAGCCGAGGATGGGGATGAAATCGGGGATGAGATCGATGGGCGACAGCGCGTAGGCGGCAACGGCGCCGGCCACCGCTTTGGCATGCCACGGTACGCGGGGATCGCGGGCGGCAAGCCAGAGGGCCACGATGTCACGCTTCAGTGACTTCGTCCAGTTTTTGGCTTTTGATATCAGTTGCATGGCCAATCTTCCTGAATCAAATTCACAATGACTTCAACCGGTTTCCAAGACGCCCTCTCGCATTGTTCTTCCATGCTTCCGCCCTCTTTCCTTTCTAGCGTCGGGCCGCAGAACAGGATGATTTTAGGCCGGTTCGGCCTAAAATCTGAATCCTGTTCGTAATTAAATAGTTAGAGCATGATGTCGTCCGAAAACCGCTCACACTTTTCGGCATCATGCTCTAAAACGTTCCTCAAGAGGATTCAAAAGGGATACCCATGCAAGGCCTGTTCAAGCGCGCCTCCGTCTCGCTATTCGCTCTCATGCTCGTTCTGCCGCTTGCTGCCCATGCGCAGACGGCAAAGACCGTACCCGAGAGCCAGATGCAGATGCAGCTCTCCTTCGCGCCGCTCGTCAAACAGACGTCAGGCGCCGTCGTCAACGTTTATGCGGAAAAGACCGTCCAGCGGCAGTCGCCCTTTGCCGGCGACCCTTTCTTCGAGCAATTTTTCGGCCAGCAGATGCCAAACCGTTCGGAGAAGCAGTCTTCGCTCGGCTCCGGCGTCATCGTTGAGGCGAACGGCACTGTCGTGACCAACAATCACGTCATCGAGGGCGCCGACGATATAAAGGTGGCGCTCTCGGACGGCCGCGAATTCCCCTGCAAGGTGGTGCTGCGCGACGACCGTGTCGATCTTGCCGTGCTGAAGATCGACACCAAGGAAAGCTTTCCGACATTGCCGATCGGCAATTCCGATACGGTCGAGGTCGGTGATCTCGTGCTGGCGATCGGCAATCCCTTCGGTGTCGGCCAGACAGTGACCAGCGGTATCGTCTCGGCGCTTGCCCGCAACCAGGTGATCAAGAACGAGTTCGGCTTTTTCATCCAGACCGATGCCTCGATCAATCCCGGCAATTCCGGCGGCGCCTTGATGAACATGAAGGGCGAGCTGATCGGCATCAACACGGCGATCTTCTCGCGCGGCGGCGGCTCGAACGGCATTGGCTTCGCTATCCCCGCCAATCTGGTCAAGGTCTTCCTCGCGTCGGCCGATGCCGGTGTCAAATCCTTCGAACGGCCCTATGTCGGCGCAAGCTTCGATGCTGTGACCTCGGAAGTGGCCGAGGCGCTGGGGCTGAACAAGGCCCGCGGCGCGCTCGTCGTCAAGGTTTCGGAAGGTGGGCCGGCGGCCAAGGCTGGGCTGAAGGCCGGCGAAATCGTCACCGCCGTCGATGGAATTTCCGTCGAGCACCCGGATGCGCTGCTCTACCGGCTGACCACGGCCGGTCTCGGCAATTCGGTCAAGCTCACCGTCATCGAGAACGGCCGCGAGGAGCAACTGCCGCTGACGCTCGCCCGCGCCCCGGAAACCTCGCCGCGCGACCAGCGCATCATTGGCGGACGCACGCCGTTTAGCGGTGCCGTCGTCGAGAACCTGTCGCCGCGGGTCGCTGACGAGCTGCGCATGCCGCCGGAATCGGCGGGCGTCGTCGTCTCCGAGGTGAAGGAGGATTCGCCTGCCGCCCGTCTCGGTTTCGAACCGAAGGATATCATCGTCTCGATCAACGGCACCGATGTGAAGTCGACCAGCGAACTGTCCGAGATCGCCGATAGCGACCCCGGCTTCTGGCGGGTCGAGATCGAGCGCGACGGCCAGCGCATCCGGCAATTCTTCCGATGAGCAACGATCTCTTCGCGCCGCGCGTTCCGGAGGAGGTCGCCGCCAGGCGGCCGCTTGCCGACCGGCTGCGGCCGAAGACGCTTGCCGATGTCACCGGTCAGGAACACCTGACCGGTGAGGATGGCGTGCTGAAAAGGATGATCGAAAGCGGCTCGCTCGGCTCGATGATCTTCTGGGGGCCGCCCGGCACCGGCAAGACGACGGTGGCACGGCTGCTCTCGGGCGAGGCGGGACTGGCCTTCGAGCAGATATCGGCGATCTTTTCCGGCGTCGCCGATCTGAAGAAGGTGTTCGAGACAGCCCGCCTGCGGCGTATGGACGGCCGTCAGACGCTGCTCTTCGTCGATGAGATCCATCGTTTCAACCGCGCCCAGCAGGACAGTTTCCTGCCGGTCATGGAGGATGGCACCGTCATCCTCGTCGGCGCCACCACCGAGAACCCTTCCTTCGAACTCAACGCCGCTCTGCTGTCTCGGGCCCGTGTGCTCACCTTCAAGTCGCATGACGAGGAGAGCCTCGAAGAACTGTTGAAGCGTGCCGAGGCGATCGAGCAGAAGCCGCTGCCGCTGACGGAGGATGCCCGCGCCAGCCTGATCCGCATGGCCGATGGCGACGGCCGCGCGGTGCTGACGCTCGCCGAAGAAGTCTGGCGCGCCGCGCGCGAAGGCGAGAGCTTCGATACCGAAGGCCTGACGCGCATCGTCCAGCGCCGTGCCCCGGTCTACGACAAGGCGCAGGACGGCCACTACAATCTGATCTCGGCGCTGCATAAATCCGTGCGCGGCTCGGATCCCGATGCCGCGCTCTATTATCTCGCCCGTATGTTCGATGCCGGCGAGGACCCGCTCTACCTCGGCCGGCGGCTGGTGCGCATGGCGGTGGAGGATATCGGTCTTGCCGATCCGCAGGCGCTGGTGATCTGCAATGCCGCCAAGGATGCCTATGAGTATCTCGGTTCGCCGGAAGGCGAACTGGCGCTGGCGCAGGCCTGCGTCTATCTCGCCACCGCCCCGAAATCGAATGCCGTCTACACCGCCTTCAAGGCGGCAAGCCAGGCGGCAAAGCAGAACGGCTCGTTGCTGCCGCCGAAGCATATCCTCAATGCGCCGACCAAGCTGATGAAGGGCGAGGGTTACGGCGACGGCTACCGCTACGACCACGACGAGCCGGATGCCTTTTCCGGCCAGGACTATTTCCCGGAGAAGATGGGACGCCAGATCTTCTACGATCCGCCGGAGCGCGGCTTCGAGCGTGATATCCGCAAGCGGCTGGAATGGTGGGCAAAACTTCGCAAGGAGCGCAATCCGCGCTGAAACCTGGCGAACCTCAGGAGGCGCGCGGCGTCTTCTGATTTGCCGGCGCGGCGATCACCTTGACAGACGATTCCGCAAGCCCGTGATGACCTTCCATATCGACGATGACATGCCAGTGACCGCTTTCCGGGACGGCGATCTTGATCGGCGATTTGCGTGCCACGCCACCGATATATTTGAAATCGAGAACCTCGGTGAACCGCTGGAAATTCGGGGCCGTCATCAGGCGGACATTGTTCACCGCATTCAACGACACCTCGATGATCGTTCCGGCGCGTTGTTCCTTGAGATCGTAATGGGTGAAGCGGAAATTCGGTTTCGGCATCGGTCTCGTGGCGTCTGAAGTCTCTGCGCCAGGATTTTACCAGAATGTGGGTTAAGGAAAAGTTGGAAATCGGCCGTTCAGCTCATGTCTTCGTACTCCCGCTGCATGAAAACAGCGGGAGTACGGCAAGTTTTAGTGGATTTTCGCAGTGCCGCGCGCAAAGGGCGCGAATTCAAGCACCATGCCTGCGGCCGCCCTATGGATATCGGCGGAGGGGCAGTTGCATTCCCCTGCGGCGAAGTGGAGGGCGGCCGCCTCATTGATGAAGAGCCCGCCGACGAGGCCTTCGCGGTCGTGGACGATCCAGCGGCCGCTTCTGTCGCGGCCGACGGTGAAGCGAGCAGAAGGCGAGGGCGCTGCAGAAGGCAGGCTGCGGCGTTGCTGTGCGTTTGCCATTGTGATGATCCTTGGGGTCCTGATGCTTCAGCGGGAGATGAGGTTGAAGGTCATCTGCACCAGCCCGGCAAAAGCCATCGCTGCCGCAAGGCGGGGCGCAATGGCGGCAAAGCCGGAGAGCATCGGATGGGAGGGATTGGCGGCGAGTGCTCTGATGGGACTGCGTTGCAGCGGGTCGCTCTCGGCACTCGGTTCAGTCAGGCGTGACATCGTTTGTCCTTTCGAAATCTCACTCAACCGCCGCTTGACGATGCGGCGGTGTCACGCCTTGGAAGATAGGCGCCTGCGGATAGGGTTTCCATTTGGCGCCAAAGAGGAAAATATAAAAATCTCATAGGGATAGCGCCTTCCTCGCGCTGCTTTCGTCAAGGAAAGGCGCAAGCGCTTCGCCGATGGCCGAACACAGTTCCGGCTCGACGGCGACAAGCGGCAGGCGAAGCTCGACCTCCAGCCCGCGCATCAGCCGCAGTGCGTGCTTGATCCTCGCCGGATCGCCCTCCGGCCCGAGCGCTGATATCAGCGGCAGCAACCGATCCTGCAGCGAATGCGCGGCCAAAAGGTTCCCGGCCCGGGCCGCCTGCTGCATCGAGGTGAAGAGCCGCGGCACCACATTGGCGCCCGACGAGATCATGCCGTCGCCGCCGGCGATGGTGAAGGCGAGCGCGGAAGGATCATGCCCGGAAAAGAAGCGGAAGCGCTGCCGCAGGAACGGCGAGAGGCCGGTAAAGCGGGCGATATCGCCCGTGGCGTCGCGGATGCCAAAAATCCCTGGTATGGCCGCCAGCCTGCCGAGCGTTTCCGTCGAAAGATCGCTCGCCGTCTGCGCCGGCGCATGGTCGACGATGACAGGCAGTCCGCCGGCTGCCGCCACCTGCTCGAAGTGGTGGACGATGCCTTTCTGCCCGGGCTTGGAATAATAGGGCACGGTGACGAGTGCTGCAGCGGCGCCCAGCGCTTCCGCCTCACGGGTGAGCGCGATCGTGCTGTCGGTGGAGTTGGTGCCGGTGGCGGCGATGACCGGCACGCGGCCGGCCGCAGACCGAATGACGAGATCGATCACTTTGGCGCGCTCCTGCGGCGAAAGCGTCGAGCCTTCACCCGTCGTCGAGCAGACGGTCAGCCCGTCGACGCCGCTGAGAATCTGCCATTCCGCAAGTGCGCGAAGCGCCGGCCTGTCGAGACCGTCATGACGAAACGGCGTAACGAGGGCGGTGATCGCGCCGCCAAGGCGCGGCATTCTCGCCGTTTCCACGGGCCAGCCTCAGAGCCAGCCGAAAATGACGTAGAGCTCGACGCAGGCGAGCACCACGCCGAAGACGATCAGCGCCTGGGCGGCGCGTTTCTCGCGCATCTGCCGGCTGCCGCGCGTGATCCTGTGCGGGCGAAGGGGCTGGAAACCGGAAGACATGACATCTCGCTTGGCATTTGACCTTTGCAGTGATGACGAAAGGCTACTGCCGCTTGCGATAGGAAATCCATTCGGAGCGAGGCGCGAAAATATAGGGATGACATAAAGACCAATGCGAGAAATTTCGAAGCGTTGTGTCGGAAAGACATGAGCGCCACCGTCCTTGCGGTATCGACGCAAACATGGGAGCAAGGACATGTCGAAGATGACGCTGATTTCGATGATCGCAACGGCTGCCGCATTCCTGGCGGCGCCCGATATATCAGGCGCCGACAGCAGCACGCCTGTTATCGAGGAGAAGAAGGCTGCAGCGCCGATTGTCAGGAAGGGAAGTCTGCCGGTCAACGGCATCGATTATTATTACGAGATCCGCGGCGAGGGCGAGCCGCTGCTGCTCCTTCACGGCGGCCTCGGGCAGATCGAGATGTTCGCGCCGGTCATGCCTGTTTTCACCGACCACCGGCAGGTGATCGCCGTCGATCTGCAGGGCCATGGCCGCACGCCCCTCGGCAAGCGGCCGATCGAGCTTCCGGCCATCGGCGCCGATCTCGCAATCCTGATGAAGCAGCTCGGTTACGACAAGCTCGATGTCTTCGGCTATTCCTTCGGCGGCGGGGTGGCGTTGAACATGGCGGCGAACGCGCCAGACCAGGTGCGCCGGCTGGTGATCCTCTCGGCACCCTATGCGCAGAACGGCTTCTTCCCGGAGATGCTGCCGCAGCAGGCGGCCGTCGGCGCCGGTATGGCCGACATGATGAAGGACACGCCGATGTTCCTCTCCTACAAGGCGGTGGCGCCTGACGTTTCGGAATTTCCGAAGCTGCTCGACGCCATGGGCGCGCTGATGCGCGAACCCATCGACTATAGCGATGCCGTCGCCAAGCTCACCATGCCGGTCATGCTGATCTATGGCGATGCCGACATGATCCGGCCCGAGCATATGATCGACTTCTACCACAAGCTCGGCGGCGGTCTGCGCGATGCCGGATGGATGCGGGAAAACATGTCGAAGAACCGGCTGGCGATCCTGCCCGATCTCACCCACTACGAGACCTTCGCTTCGCCTCTGATGGCGAATATGGCGATGACCTTCCTCGATGGCGGCGGCAAGGCGCCGAACTGGGCCGAGCAGGTTGGAAAGTAAGCGAAGACGGCCGGGTTTTCCCGGCCGCCCTTCCTCCGCAATCAGCCGCCGCGCTGGTTTTCCCGATCCAACTTCGTCACCAGCGCCAGGATCGTTTCCGAAACCGGCGTCGGCACGGCGCTCAGGCGTCCGAGCGCCACCACCATGCCGACCAGCGGCGTTATTTCGAGCGCCTTGCCGCCGATCAGATCCTGCAGCATCGATGTGCGCACGCCGCCGATATGGCGCGATTGTTCCAACCGCTGCTCGACGGTCATGCTGAACCGCGCACCCAAGGCCTCGCCGACGGCGCGGACCTCACTCATCACCCTACCGACCGTAGCCGAAAGGGCGGGATCCGCCATGATGTCGGTCATCAGCGCCCTGGTCAGCGCGCTGATCGGGTTGAAGGCGGCGTTGCCCATCAGCTTGCTCCAGATCTCGCCGCGGATATCAGGCGTCGTCGTAATGCTGAGGCCGGCGCCGGTCAGCGCCGCGGCGATCGTCTCGAGATCGGGCGAGATGTCGCCGGAGGGCTCGCCGAGCACGAAGCGGCCGTTGTGGGAAAGCTGGATCTCGCCGGGGTTGATCACCTCGGCACCCTGATAAGCGACGCAGCCGATGACGCGTTCCGGCCCGATCAGCCGCCACAGCCTGCCGCCGGGATCGAGCTCGTCGAACTGCAGCTCGGCATGCCGGCTCTGGGTATCGCGGTGAAAATACCACCACGGAATGCCGTTGAGGATCATGACGACGCGGGTGCCCTCCTTGAGGAGGCCTGCAATGCCTTCGGCGGCGGGCGCCAGCTGATGCCCCTTGAGGCCGGTGATGACGAGATCCTGCGGCGGCAATGTCCTGGGATCGTCGGTCGCGGTAAGGCGGACATTGAGTGGCCTTTCCGCATCGGCTTCGCGCAGGCTGAGACCGTTGTCGCGGATGGCGTGGAGATGCGCGCCACGCGCGATAACGGAGATGGCGGCGTCGTTTCCGGCTTGGCTTGCAAGCTTGGCGGCGATAGCGCCGCCGAGCGCCCCGGCGCCATAGATGCAGATGGACTTGATGGACATGCTCGCCTCTTCATGGTGGTGATCGAAACTAGATCTAGGCCATGAGAGGCTCAAGGCGAACGTCAATTTGCCGCATGCTGCACTTTCCTGCACCCACCCTGGTCTTCAGGCAGCCGTTGCTTCGCTTGGAAAATCCGTGGACAAAGCGAGCTGGCGCCAGACGGCAAGTTCCTTTTCGACGCTGGCATGCTGCTCCTCGATCACGGCTACCGTATCGCTGCCGAACGGCATGCGCAGCGGCGGATTGGGCGAATTGGCGAGCGTCATGATGCCGGCGGCAAGTTTGGCGGGATTGCCGGGCTGGGCATGGTTTGCGTCGGCAGCGAAACTACGCATGTTGCCGGCCGGCGTACCCTCGTAGTCCGCGATGGAGGCCGGGCTGATCGCCAGCGAGGTGTCGGCGAGGAAGTCGGTGCGGAAGAAGCCCGGCTCGACGATCGTCACCTTGATGCCGAAGGGTTCGAGTTCGGCGGCCATCGATTCGGACAGGCCTTCGACGGCGAACTTCGTCGAGCCGTAGACGCCCCAGCCGGGATAGCCGAAATAACCGCCGATCGACGAGAAGTTCAGGATGTGGCCGGAGCGCTGGCGGCGCATATAGGGCAGCACGGCTCGTGTCACCTTCAGCAGGCCGAAGACGTTCGTGGCATAGAGCTTTTCGATCTCTTCGGCCGTGGCTTCCTCGACAGCGCCGAGCAGGCCGTAGCCGGCATTGTTGGCGAGGACGTCGATGCGGCCGAAGCGGGCGATGCCGGCAGCCGCTGCCTCCTTGGCCTGCGCCTCGTTGGTGACGTCGAGGGCGACGGCAAGCAGGTTCGGATGGTCGCCGAACTGCTCGATCACGGTCTTCGGGTTGCGGGCGGTGGCGATGACGGCATCGCCTGACGCAAGGGCTTCTTTGGTCATCAGCGCGCCGAAGCCGCGGGATGCACCAGTAATGAACCAGACTTTCATAACGAATTCCTTTCGAACTGTTCGGTTGCGGCATCTCTGTGCCGACGAGGTGAATTTGACCGAAAATCCATTACTGTATAAGATTTGTTATTTTTGAAACTATGATGAGTTTGATTCAGTAATGCGCGCTACCGAACTGTCCGAACTCGCGGCCTTTGCCGCCGTCGCGCGGCATAAGAGCTTTCGCAAGGCCGGCGAGGAGAGGGGTGTCACCGCCTCTGCGGTGAGCCATGCCGTGCTCAATCTCGAAGACCGGATCGGCATCCGCCTGCTTAACCGCACGACGCGCAGCGTCTCGCTGACGGAGGCCGGCGAACTGCTGATCTCGCATCTCGACCCGGCCTTCGGCGAGATGGCGGCAGCACTCGATGCGCTGAACCGCTATCGCGACACGCCGTTCGGCAAGGTGAGGATCAACGTGCCGAATTCGATCGGCCCCTTCGTCATCGGTCGCATCATCGGTCCGTTGCTGAAAAAGAACCCCAACTTGCAGCTGGAGATCAACGCGACCGACAGGCTGGTCGATATCGTCGAGGAGGGTTTCGATGCCGGCATCCGCTTCGGCGAGCGCGTCACCGAGGGCATGATCGCGCTGCGCATAAAACCGCGCATCCGCCTGGTCGTCGTCGGTTCGCCTGCCTATTTCGAGACCCGGCCGAAGCCGGCGACACCGCACGAGCTCAAGCGCCATCTCTGCATTCAGAACATGTTTCCGTCAGGCGCGCGTTATGCCTGGGAGTTCGAGAAGGACGGCCAGGCGGTGAGCTTTCAGCCGACCGGACCGCTGTCGCTCGACGATCACGAGCTAATGATGCAGGCAGCGCTCGGCGGCGTCGGCCTTGCCTATATCTGGGAGCCCCGCGTGGAAAAGGCGGTCGCCGGCGGCGAGCTGATCCAGGTGCTGGACGACTGGTGCCAGCCGGAGGAACCGCTCTATCTCTACTATCCGAGCCGCCGCCATATGTCGGCGGGCTTCAGGGCGGTCATCGACGCGATGAAGGCGGAGTAAAAGAGGCCAGGATGCCTGCCCGCCGCCGGCGGTCACCCAGCACAGCTGGGATCAGCCGGTGGCGGACCAAGGCTCCGATATCAGCGAGAAAAGCGCCGACGGGTAAGAAATTGGCGTCGCTGGCGCGATCCATGTCAAGTCGGCGGCCATCAAGCCCGCGTGCCGGCAATCGTCTGAAGCGCCGCAAAATAAACCGCTAGGTCGCGGGCAGGATCTGCCGGGAGCGTCGTTGCACGGAACACCTTGCCTCCCGTCGCCTCGATCCCTCCGTCGATCATCAGGTTGTCGGCCATGCCGTGATTTTCGATCGCGATGCCATCCGGTCCGCGGGGGCGTCCGCTCGTCTCGTCGATATCGAGCCCCGCATACCAGATCGAGCGAACGCGCAGGCCATAGTCGTCGGGGTGATTGGTATAGGCGAAGACCGCTTTTCCCAGCGCAATCATAAAGCCGATCTCGTAGACCGTACCCGGATCGGCGCTGACGCCTCGAAAAGGAGTGATGTTGGCAAGGCAGATTTCGGCTCGACGCATGGCGTCGTCGTTGCGTGCATAGATCTCTGCGGCCGTCCGCTTCACCGGCGTCTGGTTTTCGTCGCTGCCGGGACCGGTCGGCTCGAAGCCGAACTGGCGCGCCAATCGGCGTTTTTCGGCCATGATGGGCATGGCATCCGGAAGAAAGACTTCCGGGCCGGCAAGGTAAATGGTGGTCATCGGTATCCTTCACTCACAAGACGAGGCGCCGGGGTGGGACAGCCAGGCACGCCGTCTTTTTCCGACGGAAGCGCGGCAAATGGCAAGCCGTACCGGCAGGCATTGTCCAATTTTTTTACTAGCAGCCTGATGCGGCGGCAGTGGACGGGCAACGGTCGACTTCATTCCCGACACAGCGGAGGGACGTCCGGAGGAGCTGCGCTATCTCCATCATCGAGTCGCCGCCTGAGATCGGCGGGTTTCAGGCGGCGAGGCGATGCAGGCGGAATAAAAAGCTTGAGGTTCGCGCCTGTCACCCTTTTGACTCCCGTGGACGAACCGGCCAAAGATGCCGCCTTGGCCAACATCGTCGGGAGAGGTTGATGAACGGTCGGATTTTGCCAGCTGGTATTCGAAGAGCCCCAAAGCGGCTCAAATGTCTGTTCCCCGCTTTGGCTGCGCTGATGCTGCTCGCCTCGGCAGCGGTCGGGCGGGACATTGGGCCGCAAAGCCCGGCCTCGCGCGAACAGGTCGAAAAACTCGTCGGCCTCTGGAAAGATCACTTTGCCGGCGCCGATAGCCTGCAGCAGCGGCGAACGGCCTTCAGGACGCTGATGGAGACGACGCCGGGGCCGACGCGCATCCAGGTGCGGCAGGTCGATGCCGACGGCGTCGACGCCGAGCTGATGTGGCCTGCCCGTCTTCATCACCCGATCGGCCAAAGGGTAATCCTCTATATTCATGGCGGCGGCTTTTCCAGCGGCTCCATTCGCACACATAGTCTGCTTGCCGGCTCGCTCGCCAAGGCCGCATCCAGCGACATTCTTCTCATTGATTATCGGCTGATGCCCGAATATGGCTACCCCGCGCAGATCAACGACGCGCTGACCGCCTATCGCTGGCTTCTCGACAACGGCTATCGGAGCGAGAATGTGATCGTGGCCGGAGACGGCGCCGGCGGCAATATCGCGATCGAGACGGTGCTGAGGCAGATGCAGGCGGCAAAGCCGTTGCCGGCGGCTGTGATTGCGCTCAGCCCCATCACCGATCTTGCCGCGACAGGCGGATCTATGACATCAAACGCCGGAAGCGATCCGCTGGTCGGCAAGGACTGGATCGAGACCTTGCGCAAGACCTATCTCCGCAGCCGGTCTCCGACCGATCCCCAGGCATCGCCGCTTTATGCTGACATGACCGGCTTTCCGCCGCTGTTGCTGCAGGTCGGCTCCGGCGAAGTCCTGCTGGACGATACGCTGCGGCTCGCCGACAAGGCGCGCGTGGCGGGAGTGGACGTCACTACCGAGGTCTGGCCGGGCATGCCGCATCAGTGGCAGCTGTTTCCCTCTCTGCTCGACGATGCCGATCGGTCGAGCCAGAATATCGCTGAGTTTGCGATCCGGCATTTTGCGGACAAACCGCAAGAGTAGGGGTCGCAAGAGCAGATGCCGGACGCCCTCCGTCATTGCATCATTGCGATGTGCCGCGGGACGGTGAGGGCGCCAGAGGCCGCTCGACCTCTCGGCCGACGCTGAGCGTCTTTCGCACATTCGGCTCCAGCCGCTCGATATAGGCGTGGTCGGGTGCAGCGCCCAGCGCATCCAGCATTTTCGAGAAGAAACACCGGGCCGCTGCCGCAGCCGTGACGTCGAAGACATCGGCGTCGCTCAGCCCGTGTTTCTTCAGTCCGTCGATATCCTGCTGCGTCACCGACGTCGCATCGCGCGCCACCTTGGCGGCAAAAGCCATGATCGCGCGTTCGCCGGCATCGATCGGCGCCTTCTCCGTCTCGTTGACAACAGCCGTCAGCCCGTCGCTGGTGAAACCCTCGCGCAGCAGCACCGAGCCGTGCGCCAGCATGCAATAGGAGGATTTGAGCTCCTTGGCCGCCGCCAGCGTCACCAGTTCGTAGCGCCGCAAGCTCATATGGCCGCGAATGCTCGAAAGCAGCGCCGCCCAGCTCTCCATCACCTCCGGCCGATGGCCGAAGGCCCGATACATGTTCGGCAGATAACCATAATTCGCCTCGGCCGACGCATACATCGACGTCGTCTTCTCGCTGGCGGATGCGTTGGGGGTGTGAATGAAAGCCATGGCATGATCCTCCTCTATTGGGAGAAGGATAGGGTAGATAAGCAGGACAGCAATCCTGAAACGTCAGGCAGCATCACTGCTCGCAGAAGCGTTACCACTTCTCTTGATTGGAAGCGTTACGGTGAATGTCGATCCGCACCCTCTTGCACTTCGAACCTCTATCGAGCCGTCGTGCAGTTCGATGATCTGCTTCACCAGATTGAGGCCGATACCCGTTCCGGCAATCCCGGTCGACGTCCGGGCCCGAAAATAGCGCTGGAACAGCCGGGGCACGTCTTCGGCATCGATCCCCACGCCATCATCGCTGATCGAAACTTTGACGTTTCCCGTCTCCGCCCATGCGGTGACGCGAATTTCTGAGGTTCCGGGCGCGTACTTGACGGCATTGGAAAGCAGGTTGGTAAAGACCTGTGCCAAAGTGCGGGGATCGGCATCTATGAACTCCGGCAGCCGATCGATATCCAACACAAAGCTGTGCGATTTTGAGATCGTCGACTGCCGCTCGCAACAGGTTTTTATCAATGATCTCAATGCGCAGGCGTCGTAGTTGATATCGATCTTGCCAGTGTCGAGGCGTCCGGCTGACAGGATGCTCTCCATGAGATCGACAATCCGGGTCACCGATGCGCGGATTTGATCGACCTTGTCGCTGAGAAATTCGGGCTCGACCGCCCCCTTTTTTCGCAGCAGCCGCTGGGCAGCAGCGTCGATGATTGCCAGCGGGGTCCTGAATTCATGGGATGCCATCGCCACGAATTGCCGTTGCAATTCGTTGATGTTCCTCTCCTGCGCCAGCATTCGCTCGAGTTCCCGCGCCTGCCGCTCGACTTCTGCCGTGCGGCTCTTAACCGTCGCTTCGAGCTGATCGTGATGCCGGCGCAGCTCTTCCGCCAACCGGACGGTCTTGGTGACATCCTCATGGGTGGCCACGTATCCACCGTTTTGCATCGGATTGTGGGTGATCTTGATAACGCGCCCATCGGCCAGGACGATGTTTTGGCTGGCCGGCGCACCGCGGGTTGTTGCTTCGAAGACCACATCAAAATAGGTCGTGGTATCGGCCGGGCCATTTCCCTCCCGGCTGCGATAGGCCAGGATATCCACAAGTGGTGTCCCCGGTTGCGTTAGCAGGTCCGGCAGATTGTACATCCGCGCGTAGGAGGCGTTGCACAATATCAGGTTCTTTGTCGAATCGAACATGCACAGCCCATGCGGCATGTTGCTGAGCGCTGCGTCGAACCGGCGATGTTGTTCGGTCAGGCTGTCTTCGACGCGAATGAGAGTCGAGATGTCTTCGTAACTGAGGATCCAGCCTCCATCCCGTGATGGGGCGCAGGTCAATGAGACCATCCCTCCGTCGGAAAGGGCAAACTGAGACGTGGGCGCTCCACCGGCCATCGACCGCCGGGATGCCACTGCACGGCAGTTTGCGGTGCCCGGCAATCCGTCGATATTCATGCCTTTGCGGATGGCGCCTTGCGGAAGGCCGAGAATATCAAGCGTGCGTGAATTGAAAGCCGTCACCGTACCGGCAGGATCGAGCAGAACAATGCCCTGAGGCAGGCTCTCCAGGATAGATTCAAACGAGTGTGGCATCATCCGGCCCTGCTTCAGATCTGGCGCGTTGCACGTATCCGTAGCATTCGTCACAAACGATAAAGTTTCGCTAATGCCTCTGGGCGGGCGTTCCTTGAGAGCAATTCCAGCAAAACTGCGCCGCGATTCTGCGTCACTTAGCCGAGTTGGGCCAGTTGCTCGTCCAGAAAATCAAGGATGTCCTCGCCCACCTCGTTGACGTCACCCGGCATGGGTTCGCCGGTCTCCTGATAAACAAGCCAAGCAACGTACATGAGTGCCGTCGTGAGCGCATTCCAGGCGCCTTCGCTGGACTTCCCGGCCGCCTCGGAGAGTCGGCGAAGCGTCCCCGCTCCTCGTCGCTATAGACGAGATCGGAGACGTATCGGCCGGTCAGTCCTGCAGTCCTGCGCCATCACCCCAGGTGCGGATTGCCGCCAAGGCGGCCTCGGCCTCCGGCGCGTGGGGTTCGGTACGCTTGATTTGGAGGACCAGAGAAGCGGCGACGGCTGCCAAGCGCCGTGCTTGCTGGCGTGGCGGCAGAGCAATCAGTTCAGCGCGCAGTTTCATCTGTTCATGTTCTTTATCGGGCTGGTCGCAAAATTTTCTGCCTCTCGAGGTTATTGGATCCACGACATCTGCCGCGATCCATTCTGGGAATTGAAAAGCACTATGGCTGCCTTCGCATATATGTTGCCATCTGGGATAAATCCCATGTCGAAGCGGCTATCCAGGCTGTTGTCACGATTGTCGCCCAGCACGAAGTAATGCCCGTTGGGGACAACGAATTCCCTGGTATTGTCGCCACGGGCGTTGTCCACTTGCTCAACGATCGTATAGCTGCGGCCGGATGGCAGCGTCTCCTTAAACGCCTGCACTGTTACTGATTGATAGGTCAATTCACCCGCCGGTTCGCGCTCAACGGCGGTACCATTCAGGTAAAGAATACCGGATTTCATCTGAATGCGGTCACCCGGCAGGCCGACGACGCGTTTCACGTAATCGACCCTCGGGTCCATTGGCGTCCGGAACATGACGACGTCTCCTCGCTCCGGTCCATGTCCAAATATACGACGCTCCGGTCCAAGCCCGTACGGGAGCGAATAGCGGCTGTACCCGTAGGCGTATTTTTGCGCGAACATGTAGTCGCCGCTCTGCAAATTGGGCAGCATCGAGCTCGACGGTATCGTGAATGGTTGAAAGGCGAAACTTCGAACCAGCATCGCCAAGGCGAACGGTGCAATCAAAAAGATCAGGGCAAGACTATACCACCGCGAGTACCACGGAAACACGGTGTCTGCTGGCACCTTCTTTGCTGCACGATAGCCATGCAATAGGCCGATCAGACGCCAGGCCAAGATCAGGAAATATCCAAAAACAGCGGCTGAAGGAACGCCAAACAACCAGAGTTGCGCGATCGAGATGACGATGCCACCCGTAAAGTAAGCAGTCGCTTTCCAGCCGCGCCCGAGATAGGCCATTACGACATCTGGACCGAATAGAAATCCCAGCGTGGCTGCACAAATGGGGCGGCGAGCGCGAAAAGCTTTAAAAATTTGCATAAAAAATCTCAGTAGGTTTGACGAATATACTCAGGTCACAATCGCTCTTTGGCAGCGCCTCATTTCGACTTGTAGTCGAAGTCTTGAAAAATGCCACCCCCCGATTGGCCGCGTGCTATCGCAGAAAAACGTAGCTTTCTCGTGCCCGAGAATATTGGCGGACGTTTTCCTGCTTGCGGCCCAAATTTAGAACGTTCCAATTTTCCGAGTGCTGACCGCCCCTTTGAGGCGCCAGGAATTTGCGTAAAACGTCAGCGTGAACTGAATCGGCGCGAATTTTCACTTGACAGAATTGGAACGTTCCAAATATCTATCGATCAGTCGACGTTGGCGTCGGGGAGGGGAAATGACAAAGGCGCGGGTAACCGTCATTGACATTGCGAAGGCCGCAGGCGTCTCGAAATCGACGGTTTCGCTGGTGCTTCAGGGCTCTTCCCTGGTCAATGAGGGAACGCGTGCCAAGGTCAATACGGTGATGCGCGAGCTGGGCTACGTCTACAATCGTGGCGCAGCCAATCTTCGGCAGGCCGGTGCCAAATCGAGGATCATCGGCGTCGTCGTCAACGACCTGACGAACAGCTTCTTCGCGGAACTGGCAGTCGGCGTCGATATGGTCGTTCAGTCGGCCGGGTTCGTGCAGTTCCTGTCGAACACCAGCGAGAGCATCGACAGGCAGCGTGAGGTTGTCGCATCGATGCGGGAACATGGCATTTCGGGGCTCATCGTGTCGCCGGCGCGCGCCACCGATGCCGCAGACTTCAAGCCGCTTGTCGCCGCAGGGATTCCGGTGGTGGTCGTCGTCAGAAACCTGCCTGGCGCCAAAGTCTCGTCCGTCGTCTCCGACAACCGAGCTGGCATGATGTCCGCAGTCAAGCACCTGGCGGAGCTCGGTCACAAGCGCATCGCCTTTCTCGGCGGCTTTCCCGACACCGCTGTCTTCGACGATCGCGTTGCCGGTTACCGAAACGGCATGGAGGCAGCCGGGCTCGACTATCAAGACCTTGTCATCTCGTCTGCGCCTTCGCGAGCCGGTGGGGTGGAGGCGATCGGGAAGGCAATCGTTCTTGCCGACAAACCCACGGCGGCCGTCTGCTTCAACGATGCCGTAGCCTTCGGTGTTTGCGACGGATTGCGTGCGCGCCGTCTGGAGCCCGGCTCCGACTTCGCGGTCGTGGGTTTCGACGACGTCATCGAGGCTCAGGCAGCGGTTCCGGCGCTGACGACCGTCTCGGTCGATCCGCAGGGCATCGGGCGCCGCGGCGCCCAACTGCTTCTCAAGCAGATCAATGCAGGCAAGGCCGAGGCGGAGACGGTGACAACAGCGGTTCGGCTGGTTGTTCGCGAGAGCTGCGGAGCCCGCAAGAGCGTAGAAATCGAAAAAGGACTCTGAGTAACGCCAATGAAGAAGCATCTCACCCCAACCGAAGCCGCCGCGCTGATCCCGGATGGCGCTGTTGTAACGGTGTCTTCCTCGAGCGGTCTCGGTTGCCCGGACCTCATGCTGAAGGCGATTGGCGAACGTTTCGATGCGACCGGCCACCCTCGTGATATCACGACCCTTCACCCCATCGCCGCCGGCGACATGAGCGGCATCAAGGGTGTCGATCATATCGCCAAGAAGGGCCTGCTCAAGCGCATCATCGGTGGTTCCTATCCGTCCGGTCCATCGTCGTCTGAGCCGCCGCTGATCTGGCAAATGATCACCAACAACGAAATCCCGGCCTACAATATTCCCTCGGGTATCCTTTTCGATATTCATCGCGAGGCCGCCGCGAAGCGGCCGGGCGTCCTGACCAAGATCGGCATCGATACATTCGTCGATCCCAAGCGGCAGGGTTGCGCGATGAACGGCCTGGCTTCGGAGTATCCGGTGGTCAAGCGCGTCCGCTTCGAGGGCGACGACTGGCTGTTCTTTCCCTCGATCGTCCCTGAGGTCGCCATCATCCGCGCCACCACCGCCGACGAGCGCGGTAACCTCACATACGAACATGAAGGCGCCTATCTCGGTGGCCTCGATCAGGCGCTTGCCGCACGCAATAATGGTGGCATCGTCATCGCCCAGGTCAAGCGGATCACCAAGGAAGGCTCGCTGAAACCCCATGACGTCCGGGTGCCTGGAATGCTGGTCGACTATGTGATCGTCGATCCGGAACAGAAGCAGACGACGCAGACGCAATATGATCCGGCGATTTCGGGGGAGATCTTCCGCCCGCTCGATAGTTTCAGCGTTCCGGAGTTCAATGTTCAGAAAGTCATCGCGCGTCGTGTCGCGCAGGAACTGCAAGCGGGAAGCTGCGTCAATCTCGGTTTCGGCATATCGGCCAACGTGCCGCGCATCCTGCTGGAGGAAGGGCTCCATGGCGCGGTCACCTGGGTTATCGAGCAAGGCGCGGTCGGTGGCGTGCCGTTGCTCGACTTCGCCTTTGGCTGCGCCTCCAATGCAGACGCCTACATGCCGTCCCCCTATCAGTTCACCTACTTCCAGGGTGCAGGCTTTGATGCATCGCTGCTGTCCTTCCTCGAGATCGGCAAAGACGGTTCGGTCAACGTCTCCAAGCTTTCCTTCCGGCCGCATGTGACGGCTGGCGCCGGAGGCTTCGTCGACATCACGGCGCGGGCAAAGAAGATCGTCTTCTCCGGCATGTTCAATGCCGGAGCGAGGCTTTCGATCGCCGATGGAGCTCTTCTCATCAACAAGGAAGGCAAGCTGAAGAAGCTCGTGAACGAGGTCGAACATGTCACTTTCAGCGGCAGGCGCGCGATCGAGCAGGGGCAAGAGATCACCTATGTCACCGAGCGGTGCGTGATGAAGTTGACGCCCGATGGCGTCGTCCTCACCGAGATTGCCCCCGGCGTCGATCTCCAGTCCCACATCCTCGATCAGTCGGAGTTTCCGCTGATCGTGGCGCCCGAGCTGAAGGTCATGGACGCCGCGCTTTTCCGGGAGACAAACATCGGCCTGTCGCTTCCAGAAAAAAGCGCACGGACGCTGGAGGGCACCTTCCATGGCTAGCGGTACAGTCAGAATTGACGTCGATGGACATGTTGCGACGCTGACGATTTCTCGTCCGGAGAAGTTGAACGCGCTCGACCTCGACATGCTCAAGGCGTTGGCGGATGCAGCCGACGAAGTGGAGGCCAACGCCAATGTGCGCGCTGCCATTCTCACAGGCGAAGGAAAGGGCTTTTCCGCCGGAGGCGATATCAAGGCCTGGGGCGGAATGTTGCCTCAGGAGTTCGGTCATCTCTGGGTTCGACACGGCCATCGCATCTTCGAAAGACTGGCGACGCTCAGGATACCGCTGGTCGCGGCTCTGAACGGCCACGCCCTCGGAGGAGGGCTTGAACTTGCAGGGGTTGCGGACATTCGCCTCGCCGAGGAACAGATCAAGATCGGCCTGCCGGAGACCGGCCTTGGAATGGTGCCGGGCTGGTCCGGGACCCAGCGTCTTGTGCGCCGGTTCGGGGCGCAGGCCGTCCGGCGCATGGCCTTGGGCGGCGAGATATTCACCGCCGAGGAGGCACGCCTGCTCGGGATCGTAGACGCGGTCGTTCCCACAGGAAACGCGGTCGCCGCCGCCAGGGAATATGCGCAGCGGATTGCCGCAAGGGGGCCGGCTGCGACTGAGATCGCGAAGTTGATGATCGCATCGGCGAACGGCGAAGACAACGGAACCGCGGTCGAAGCCCTCGGCTCGATCCTCGCTGCGAAGACCGGCGATCTGAAGGAGGGCGTCGCGTCATTCAGCGAGAAGCGCCCGGCAACGTTCAAGGGAGAATGGTAATGACGGTTCTCGTCAACCCCACCGCGCTCAGCGACCACAAAGCGCGTGATTTCAAGATGCTCATCGATGCTAAATGGGAGGCAGGCAGCTCCGATCCGATCGAGCGTGTCGCGCCGAGCCATGGCGTCGTGGTCAGCCGGTTTCCGACCGGCAGCAAGAGGGACGCCGAGCGTGCGATCGCTTCGGCACGCAAGGCGTTCGACCTCGGGCCATGGCCCCGAATGACCGCTTCCGAACGTTCCGCCATTCTGCTCAAGGCTGCCGATTTGATCGCAGCGCGCGCAGAGGAGCTGGCATTTCTCGATGCGATCGAGGCGGGAAAGCCGATCACCCAGGTGCGAGGGGAAATTGTAGGCTCCGTTGACATATGGCGCTACGCGGCGGCGCTTGCCCGCGACCTCCATGGTGAAAGCTACAACACGCTCGGCGATGGCACCCTGGGTGTCGTCTTGCGCGAAGCGATCGGGGTGGTGTCGATCATCACGCCCTGGAACTTCCCGTTCCTGATCGTCGGCCAGAAGCTGCCATTCGCTCTGGCCGCAGGTTGCACGACCGTCGTCAAGCCCTCGGAACTGACCTCAGGATCGACGCTGGTGCTGGGAGAGATCCTGCAGGAAGCAGGCATTCCGGATGGCGTCGTCAACATTGTCACCGGTACGGGACCGGAGGTCGGCGCGGTCATGACCTCCCATCCTGACGTCGACATGGTGTCCTTCACCGGCTCGACCGGGGTCGGAAAGCTGACGATGTCGAATGCCGCACAGACGCTGAAGAAGGTCTCGTTGGAATTGGGCGGGAAGAACCCGCAGATCGTGTTTCCGGATGCCGATCTCGATGCGTTCATCGATGCCGCGGTCTTCGGCGCATACTTCAATGCCGGCGAATGCTGCAATGCCGGCTCGCGGCTGATCCTTCACAAATCAATCGCTTCCGAGCTCGTCAAGCGGATTGCCGAGCTGTCGAAGGCGGTGAAGGTCGGCGATCCGCTCGATCCTTCGACGCAGGTCGGCGCCATCATCACGCCTGAGCATCTGGAGAAGATATCAGGATACGTCGCCGGTGCGCGGAGCAGCGGTGCCCGGCTTGCCCATGGCGGCGAGACGCTCGATCTCGGCATGGGGCAGTTCATGTCGCCGACGATCCTCGAAGAGGTTACCCCTGATATGGCCGTGGCGCGCGAGGAAGTCTTTGGTCCGGTGCTTTCGGTCCTGACATTCGAGACGCCAGCTGAAGCGATCAGGATTGCGAATTCCATCGACTACGGCCTGTCGGCCGGTGTCTGGAGCCGCGATTTCGACACCTGCCTGACGATCGGCCGATCGGTGCGGGCGGGCACGGTCTGGATGAACACCTTCATGGACGGCGCCTCGGAACTTCCCTTTGGCGGTTACAAGCAAAGCGGCCTCGGCCGTGAGCTCGGCCGCCATGCGGTTGAAGATTACACGGAGACCAAGACGCTCAACATGCATATCGGCAAACGCACCAGCTGGTGGATGCCGCAGACGGAAAAGCCGGCTTAGCCGGCGGACGAACTACGCCCGGGGAGGGCGGGTGATTGGTGCGGGAATGGGTCCCGCATCTTCCAAACTGGAACTGGGAGGTTCTTCGATGAACAAGTTTTTGAGCTCGGCAGCTGTTGCTGTCGTGATGATGGCTGGCCTCAGTGCCGCCCACGCCGCCGACGTCAAGGAAGTGCAGATGCTGCACTGGTGGACGTCGGGCGGTGAGGCGGCGGCGCTGAACGTCTTGAAGCAGGATCTTTCCAAGGAAGGTTTTGCCTGGAAGGACGTTCCGGTTGCCGGCGGTGGCGGCGATGCGGCGATGACGGCGCTGAAGGCGATGGTTGCGGCCGGCACCTATCCGACAGCCTCGCAGATGCTGGGCTATACCGTGCTCGATTATGCCCAGGCCGGCGTCATGGGCGATCTGACCGAGACGGCGAAGAAGGAAGGCTGGGACAAGTCGGTTCCGGCAGCCCTTCAGAAGTTCTCGGTCTATGACGGCAAGTGGGTCGCAGCCCCGGTCAACGTTCACTCGGTCAACTGGCTGTGGATCAACAAGGCGGTGATGGACAAGATCGGCGGCACCCAGCCGAAGACCTTCGACGAGCTGATCGCGCTGCTCGACAAGGCGAAGGCCGCAGGCGTCATCCCGCTGGCTCTCGGCGGCCAGAACTGGCAGGAAGCGACGATGTTCGATTCCATCGTGCTGTCGACCGGCGGTCCGGAGTTCTACAAGAAGGCCTTCAACGACCTCGACGAGGAATCGCTGAAGTCCGACACGATGAAGAAGTCGTTCGATAATCTGGCGACGATCATCAAGTATGTCGACCCGAACTTCTCGGGCCGCGACTGGAACCTGGCAACCGCCATGGTCATCAAGGGTGATGCGCTGGTGCAGGTGATGGGCGACTGGGCCAAGGGCGAATTCGTCGCCGCCAAGAAGACGCCGGATACCGACTTCCTGTGCTACCGCTTCCCCGGCACCGACGGCAGCGTGGTCTACAACTCCGACATGTTCGGCATGTTCAACGTTCCTGATGACCGCAAGGCCGCCCAGGTGGCGCTGGCAACCGCGACGCTGTCGAAGAGCTTCCAGTCGGCCTTCAACGTCGTCAAGGGTTCGGTGCCGGCTCGCACCGACGTTCCCGATACCGACTTCGACGCCTGCGGCAAGAAGGGCATCGCCGACCTGAAGGCTGCCAACGAAGGCGGCACGCTGTTCGGCTCGCTGGCGCAAGGCTACGGCGCGCCTCCGGCCATCGCCAATGCCTACAAGGATGTCGTCTCGAAGTTCGTCCACGGCCAGATCAAGACCTCCGACGAGGCCGTGACCCAGCTGGTCCAGGCGATCGACGACGCACGATAAAGCGATATCGCAAGCTCTCCCCGGTCAAGCCGACCGGGGAGAGCCCCGATGCCGATGACTTTCCGGAGATGAGCCAATGAGTTCTGTTGCGACAACAGAACCCGCGATCACAACGCGCGGGACAAGAGCATCCATTCGTGGCCGGCTGCAGGATGCGCTGCCGAAGATCGTCTTGGCGCCGAGCTTCGTCATCACCATCATCTTCGTCTACGGCTTCATCGTCTGGACGGCCTATCTCTCCTTCACCAATTCCAAGACCTTTCCCTCCTATGCGCTGACCGGAGCACGCGCCTATCAGCGGCTGTGGCGCTGGACCTTCGAGAGCGATCCGCCGTCTTCCTGGTACACCTCGATCACCAACATGGCGATCTTCGGCTTCCTCTATATCGGCATCTGCCTGGTGCTCGGTCTCTTCCTCGCCATCCTGCTCGACCAGAAGATCCGCGGCGAGAGCGTGTTGCGGCCGATCTTCCTCTATCCGATGGCGCTCTCCTTCATTGTGACAGGCGTTGCCTGGAAATGGTTCCTCGATCCCGGCCTCGGGCTGGAACAGACGCTGCACCACTTCGGCTGGACGAGCTTCCACTTCGACTGGATCAAGAACAAGGACTTCGTCATCTACACCGTCGTCATCGCCGGCGTCTGGCAGGCGTCGGGCTTCGTCATGGCGATGTTCCTGGCGGGTCTGCGCGGCATCGACGGTGAGATCATGAAGGCGGCCCAGATCGATGGCGCCTCGCCCTTCCAGCTCTATCGGCGCATCGTCATTCCACTGCTGCGGCCGATCTTTCTGTCGGCCTTCATCGTGCTCGCCCATATGGCGATCAAGTCCTACGACCTCGTGGTGGCGCTGA
>NZ_JACCEY010000042.1:0-1104 GCF_013591995.1 Rhizobium sp. WYCCWR 11146 | reverse complement strand
TCGACAATGCCGGCGATGTGGTGACGGAGAATGCCGGCGAAGGCAATGACACGATCAGAACGAGCCTGGCGACCTATTCGCTGGCCTCGCTCGCCAATGTCGAGAACCTGGCCTACACCGGGACCGCTGCCTTCACCGGCACCGGCAATGCCGTGGCCAATATCATTACCGGCGGCTCGGGCAACGATACGCTCGACGGCGGCGCGGGGGGCGACACGCTGACCGGCGGAGCGGGCAACGACACCTACATTGTCGACGATGCGGGCGATGTGGTCGTGGAAGCGGCGGGCGGCGGCACCGACATCGTCAAGACGGTGCTTGCAAGCTATACGCTGGCAGCCAATGTCGAGAACCTCACCTATACCGGATCGTCAGCCTTTGCCGGCACCGGCAACGAGCTCGCCAATGCGATCACGGGTGGCGCTGGTGCCGATACGCTTGCGGGCGGAGCCGGCAACGATACGCTCGATGGCGGCGCAGGTGCCGACACGCTGATCGGTGGCAGCGGTGACGACACCTATATCGTCGACAATGCCGGCGATGTCGTCACCGAGAATGCCGACGAGGGCACCGATACGGTCAAGACCTCGCTGACCACCTATACGCTCGGCGCCGATGTCGAGAACCTGACCTATACGGGCACGGCGGCCTTCACCGGCACCGGCAATGCGCTCGACAACCTCATCACCGGTGGGACCGGCGCCGATCACCTGGCAGGTGGCCTCGGCAACGACACCTATGTCGTCGACAATGCTGGCGACGTGGTGACGGAGAATACAGGCGAGGGCATCGACACGGTCAGGACCTCGCTTGCCAGCTACACGCTGGCCGCCAATGTCGAGAACCTGATCTATACTGGTGCTGCAGCCTTTGCCGGGACCGGCAATGGCCTCGACAACATGATCACCGGCGGTGCCGGCGCCGACACGCTGACGGGTGGGGCCGGCAACGACACGCTCGACGGCGGGGTTGGTGCCGACAAGCTGATCGGCGGCACGGGCGACGATACCTATGTCGTCGATAATGCCAGCGACGTGGTGACCGAGAATGCCGGCGAGGGCACCGACACGATCAGAACGAGCCTGGCGACCTATTCGCTGGCCG
>NZ_JACCEY010000041.1:0-767 GCF_013591995.1 Rhizobium sp. WYCCWR 11146 | reverse complement strand
TCGAGCTGGTTCATCGACGAGGAGATCGAGCGCAGCGTGGTGTCCTGCTCGGAGGCGCTGTGGGCGATCTTGGCAACGATCTCGTTGGCAGCCTTGATCTGGTCGGAGATGCGCTTCAGCGCCTCGCCGGCCTCGCCGACCAGACGGACGCCGTGATCCACCTGGCTGGAGGAGCGGGCGATCTGGTCCTTGATCTCCTTGGCCGCAGCGGCGGAACGCTGGGCAAGTTCGCGCACTTCCTGGGCGACGACCGCAAAACCCTTGCCGGATTCACCGGCACGCGCTGCCTCGACGCCGGCGTTCAGCGCCAGCAGATTGGTCTGGAAGGCGATCTCGTCGATAACGCCGATGATCTTGGTAATCTCCGAGGACGACTTCTCGATGCCGCTCATCGCCTCGATCGCCTGGGTGACGATCGCATCGCTATGCGTTGCCTCGGTGCTGACCGCGTGGACGCGCTTGCTCGCTTCATGGGCGCCATCGGCCGTCTGACGGACGGCGACGGTGAGTTCGTCGAGAGCGGCCGAGGTTTCTTCCAGGCTGGCGGCCTGGCGCTCGGTGCGCTGTGACAGCTCGTTGGAAGCGCGGCGGATCTCTTCCTTGCTGGTGCCGATGTCGGTGCCCTTGGCGCTGACCTTGGCCATGGCGGCTTCGAGATGCGACAGCGCATCGTTGAAGTTGTCGCGAAGGGCGGCATACTTCTGGCCGAGATCGGCGCAGCGAACGGTGAGGTCGCCGCGGGCGATCATCTCCAGCGCCTGGCCGAT
>NZ_JACCEY010000040.1:0-1215 GCF_013591995.1 Rhizobium sp. WYCCWR 11146 | reverse complement strand
TCCCTCACCAAGTCAGTTTATGCGTTGATCTGCATTGTTTCATTTTGCTGTCGCACGGCGTCCCTGACACGGGCGTTTGCGATAGTGATGATCTTGCGCATGATGGCAGTGAGGGCGACGCGCTTGGGTTTTGCGGCCTTGAGCAGCGCCTTGTAGGCGACAGCGAGCGGATTGTCGCCGCGGCAGGCGGCAAGTGCGGCGATGAATAGCGCCGGTCTGATCTGGCGCCGTCCGCCGGTGGTGCTGCGGTGCCAACTGGCTTTGCCGCTATCTTTGGGATGCGGGGCGACACCGGCAAGGCTTGCCACCTGGCGGCGGTTGAGGGTGCCGAGTTCGGGCATGACGGCCAAGAGCAGCGGCGCCAGGACTGGTCCGACACCGGGCACCGAACGCAGCTGTTCGGCCCGCAGTGCCAGATCGCGGCTTTCACCGATCAGGGTGTCGATTTCGGCATTGAAGGCTTCGATATGGCGCTCCAGTTCGGCGAGATGATCGCGGATATTGTCGGCTATGAGGCGGCTGCGCGGCGCTTTCAGGCGGTTTTGCTCCTGCACCCGCATGGCGACGAGGTCGAGACGGCGGGCAACAAGCAGCTCGAGTTTCTGCTGGGTGGGGTCGGCCGGCTGCCAGCGGGGCAGTGTGGCGGCGCGGTCGCGGCCATAGCGGGACAGCCAGCGGGCGTCGATCGGGTCGTTTTTGGCGCGCTTGCCGAAGGATTTGATATAGGCCTTGACCTTGACGGGATCGGCGCGGTGGGCGGCAATGGCCAGTTCCAGGAGCACACCGAGCAGGGTGTCCTCATGGCCGCCGGTCGCCTCGCACACGGCGAGCGTGGCAGTGCCCTGGTACGGCTGCAGGGCGGTGCGAAGAGCATCGGCATTATTGGCGATGGTCTGGGTGTGGCGGCTGTGGCCGTCGCACAGGGTGACGGTGTCGCGGGAGACGTCCAGGCCGAGGACGCACTGGATTTCGGCGGGTTCTGTCATCATAATCGGGTTCCATGCTTCGAATTGTCTGCGGGCGTGTCCGACGGATAGCCCATTCAAGTCAGCAAGCGATGCGAAGCTGGAGCGGCAAAGTCCCTTCATGAGGTCGGTCGTTGACACCTATTCCTGTACGGGCGCTTTGCCGCGCGAACCCCGGGATGGCCATCCCGGGGTTCGATCCCAGCTTCCCAAACATTAAAGCATGGATTTGAGAGACAATTCCTGTGCT